>DATMPZ010000052.1:0-51555 GCA_035567335.1 Solirubrobacteraceae bacterium | reverse complement strand
TCGCCTACAGGTTCCTTAACCGCGCAGACCCCGACGCGGGCACAACGTTCGCCTGGACGACGCGCGCGTTCGGCCCGGGGCTCGGCTGGGTGAACGGCTGGACGATCGTGCTCGCCGACGTGATCGTGATGGCCTCGCTGTCGAACATCGCGGCGATCTATACGTTCAAACTCTTCGGCTTCACCGAACTGGGAGAATCGAAAGCCGCGATCATCGTGGCCGCCGTTCTCTGGATCGCGCTAATGACGTGGATCTGCTACCGCGGCATCGAGCTGTCCGCGCGCGTCCAGCAGGTCCTGCTCAGCTTTGAGCTGATCATCCTCGCCGTCTTCTCCGCGGTTGCGCTCGCCAAGGTGTACGGCGGGAGCCCGCCGTCCGGCTCGATCAAGCCCGCCGCCGACTGGTTCAACCCGTTCGCGATGAACTTCGGAGATCTGGTCGTGGGGATCCTGCTCGGGGTGTTCATCTACTGGGGCTGGGACTCCGGCGTCGCCGTCAACGAGGAGTCCGAGGACCCCAACGAGGGGCCGGGTCGCTCGGCGGTCGTCTCGACGCTGATCCTCGTCTGCACCTATCTACTCGTCACCACCGCCGCTCTGGCCTTCCACGGGAGCGGCTTTCTCACCAGCGAAGCCAACCAGGAAGACGTGCTCAGCGCGCTCGGCACCGGCGTGTTCGGCAGCGGCTGGGACAAGCTGCTGATCATCGCCGTGCTGACATCGGCGTCGGCCTCGACGCAGACAACGATCCTGCCGACGGCGCGCACGACGCTGTCGATGGCCAACTGGGACGCGATCTCGGGCGTGTTCGGACGCATTCACAAGCGCTATCTGACGCCCACCGTGTCGACGCTCGGGATGGGCGCGGTCTCGACCATCGTGACCGTCGTGCTGCTGCTGATCTCCAACAGCGTGCTCGAAGACTCACTCGTCGCACTCGGCTTCCCGGTGTGCTTCTACTACGGCTTCACCGGCCTCGCCTGCGCCGTGTACTACCGCCACGAGCTGTTCAAGGGCGTGCGCAAGTTCCTGCTGCTCGGTCTCGCGCCGCTGATCGGGGCGCTGATGCTGTTCGGCGTGTTCGGAAAGGCGGCGGAATACTACGGGCACAAGGCAAACGTGTCATCGCCGCCGATCGCCGGCATCACTCTGCCGCTGTGGCTGGGCATCGGCGGCCTGGTGCTGGGCTTTGCGCTGATGCTGCTCTCGCGCCCGTACTTCCGCGACTTCTTCGCACGTAAAACCGAAACCGCGCCCGGCGGCCTGCTCGAGCAGCCCGTCGAGCACGCGCCGGCGCACTTCTGATCCGGGGCACGCCGCCCGTCACGGGGACACGGCGCTCACATACACGGACCGGGGGGCCGTCGTCATGTGAGCGCCGTGAGACGGGCGCGACTTCAGCCGACCTCCATCACCCCATGCGGCGAGCCCAGCGCCGCGAGGCGCGCCAGGAACGGCTCCGGCGGGAACGCCTCCGGGCCGAGCACGCCGTTGCCATGCCACGTCCCCTCGTCCAGCAGCTCCAGGGCGACGATGGGGTTGACGGCGGTCTGCCACACGACGGCCTGGCTGCCGTACTCGCGCATCGTGGTCTCGTTGTCGACGACGTGGTACAGGTAGGTCGAGCGCTCGCCGCCGTCGACGCCGGCGCCGGTGACCCAGGTGCCCGCGCAGGTGCGCCCGGTCATGCGCTCGCCGAGCGTCGCGGGGTCGGGCAGCGCCGCCGCGACGACGTCGCGGGGGGCGACCCGCTGTCCGCGCACGCTGACGGGCTCGGTGGAGTCGAGCCCGAGTTTGTGCAGCGTGCGCAGCACCTCGATGAACTCGCGGCCGAGCCCGTACTTGAACGTCACCCGCTCGCAGGGGATGAAGCGAGGGATCAGCACGACCTCCTCGTGCTCGACGTTGACGCACTCGACCTTGCCGATGCCCTCCGGGAACGTGAACACCTCGGGCTCGGAGAAGGGCACGGTCGTGTAGAAGCCGCGCTCGCGCTCCCAGATCAGGGGCGGGTTCAGGCACTCCTCGATCGTCGTCCAGATCGAGAACGTGGGCGCGAAGTCGTAGCCCTCGACGACGAGGTCGGCGCCGTCGCGCACGCCCACCTCGTGCACGTCGGAGAACAGCTCCTGGGCGGCGTAGGCGGCGAACACGTCCGACAGCCCCGGCTCCACCCCGATCCCGACGAGCGCGAGCAGGCCGGCCTGCTCCCACTGCTCGTGCAACGCGAGCTGATGGTCGCCGAGCATCGTTCCGGGCAGCTCGTAGGGGCGCTGGGGGTGGGGCTGGGACAGCGTCATCGCCATGTCGAGATAGGTCACGCGCGCATCGAAGCAGGCGCCGAAGATCGGCTCGTTGAAGCGCGGATCGCAGGCGTTCAGCACCGCGTCGGGCTTGGTTCGCTCGATCAGCCTCATCAGTTCGGCCCGATCGGAGGCATCCACGCGCTCGGCCGCGAAGCGGTCGGCTTCGCCCAACCGCGCGGCCGCCGCGCGGGCGCGCCCAGGTGAGATGTCGGCCAGCGTCACGCGTTCGAACGCCTCGCGCCGCTGAGCGATCGCGGCGAACGCCGCCCCCACCCCACCGGCTCCGACGACGAGCGCCCTCATGGAGACAGTCTGGCGCAAATCCATCAACCGGAACGTCCTAACAAGGCGACGCCGATACGCCACTACGGACATACCACAGCCATGCCTGGCGGCGGACGGCTCGCGTATGCTGCGCCGATCCGAGCAGCGCCGATTCACAGCAGCCGATGAGCACGGGCCTCCCCAGCCCGCCGCGCACGCCATCCGGATCGTCCCCGCCCGACCCACGGCCGGGCGCGGAGCGGGGTGATGGTGCCAGCAGCGGCGAGCGCGGCGCGCCGTCGCACCCCGCCTCGCGCGGAGGCGTCGCCCGCTGGGCGCCCTCGCCGGCGCTGGGACGCGCCGAGCTGCTGTGGGTCATCCTCGCCGGAATCGCGCTGGCGGTGCTGACGAGCTGGCCGCTGGTCCTGCACCTGCCCAGCCGCATCGCGCCGGACCTCGGCGACCCGGTGCGCACGGCGTGGCAGGTCGCGTGGGTCGGGCACGCGATGCTGCACGACCCGCTGCGCCTGTTCGACGCCAACGCGTTCTACCCGCACCCGCTCAGCCTGGCGTTCTCGGACTCGCTGCTCGGGTACGGGCCGGCGGCGTTCATCGGCCATGGCACGGTGGCTGCGCTGGTCCGCTACAACCTGCTGTTCCTGCTGGCGTGGTCGCTGTGCTTCGTCGGCGCGTACCTGCTCGCGCGCGAGCTCGGGCTCGGCCGGCTCGGGGCCGCCGCCGGCGGCGTGGCGTTCGCCTACGCGCCCTACCGCGTCACCGAGGCCGGTCACCTGCACGTGATCTCCTCGGGCGGCATTCCACTGGCGCTGTTCCTGCTCCTGCGCGGCTACCGGCGATCCTCGCGCCGGCTCGTGCTCGCCGGCTGGCTGGTCTCGGCCTGGCAGGTGAGCCTCGGGTTCACGCTGGGGTTGCAGTACTGCTACCTGCTGGCCGTGCTCGCGCTGGTGGCGGCGGTGTACTGGTGGCTGGCCGGACGCCCGGCGCTTGCGCGGCGGCTGCTCGCGGTCACCTGCATCGGCATCGCGGTGCTCGGGGCGCTCGCCGTGTATGAGTCCCGCCCGTATCTGAAGGTCGCCAGCGAGTATCCGACGGCCAAACGGACGCTGAAGGAAGTCAAAAACTACTCGGCCGGTCCGGCCGCGTGGGTGGCCGCCTCCTCGGAGAATCGCGTGTGGGGCGCTGTCACGGCGGGGGCGCGCGCGCACGTGCACTCCAAGAACGAGAGCGTGTTCTGGCCCGGCGGGTTGATCCTCGTGCTCGCGGCGGTCGGGCTGGTGGCGCCGCTGTATACGCGGCGCTTGCGCATCGGTCTGGCCGTGGGGATCGGGGTCGTCTCGATCCTCGCGCTCGGCATGGGGCTGACCGGCGCCGGCTATCCCTACCGGCTGCTGTACGACTACGCACCGGGCTGGAACGGCGTGCGCGTGCCGGGCAGGGTGTTCACGCTGGCGACGCTGTTCTACGCCCTGCTCGCGGGCGCGGGCGCGCAGTGGCTCACGGGACTGCTCGGCGCGTGGGGCAGGCGCTGGCCGATCGGAGATTCCCGGGATCTCCGATCGGTGCTGCGGGGACTGGCCCCGGTGCTCGGCGTGGCGCTCATGATCGGGCTGGTCGGGGAAGGCGCGGGGCACCTCGCTCACCCGGTCGTGCCCCAGCCCGAGCCGGCGGAGGTCGGCCTGCGCGGGCCGCTGCTGGATCTGCCCACCGACGGCGCCGCCGATCGCGTGTGGCAGTACTACTCGACCGACGGGTTCTACGGGATTCCGATCGGCAACAGCACGTTCGACATCCCCCAGGTCGACGATCTGCGCGGCGGGATGAGCGGATTCCCCGACAGGGCCAGCATCGAGAAGCTGCGCTACTACGGCATCAGGACGGTCGTGCTGCACCTGACGATGCCCAAGCTGCCGGGCATCGTCGGCTACGCGACCGCCGAGCCGCCCGACGTGCGCGCGGCCGCGGCCAAACCGGTCGCGGGTCTGGGCGTCAGGAGCCGGCGAGTCGGCGCGCTCGTGATCTATGAAATCGGGCCCGGACCGGCCGCGCTGCACGGAACAGACTAGAGACCCGAGAGATGATCGCCCGCAAACGCCTGGCGCTCGCCGCGATTCTGCTCGTGGGATTGTCCTACGCGACGTTGATCCAGTCGTTTTCGTGGAATCAGACCTCGCACTACGACCTGATCCGCTCGCTGAACGCGGGACGGACGACGATCGATGCCTACCAGGTGAACACGGGCGATAAGGCCTACTACAAGGGCCACTACTACTCCGCCCGCGCGCCTGGCTTGGCGCTGATGGCGCTGCCGTTCTACGACACGCTCAACCTCCTCGGGGCGGAATCGTGGACGGACGCGCACGTGGCGCAGCCGAACCATCCGGGCGACGAGATGATCTATCTGATCGGCCTGTGGGCGAATGTCCTGCCCGGACTGTTGTTGCTGCTGCTCGTATGGCGCGTGTCCGACCGGTTTGAGCCGGGTTACGGCGCGGCGGCGGCGGTCACGCTGGGGCTGGGGACGATGGTGCTGCCGCTGTCGACGCTGCTGTTCAGCCACGTGTTCACGGCGTTCCTCGGGTTCGGCGCGTTCGCGCTGATGCTCCGCGAGCGGGAGGGCCCTACGCCGAGCGCGATGCTGCTGGGCCTCGCCGGGCTCGCGATGGGGTATGCGGTCGCTTCCGAGTACCCGCTGTTTTTCGTCGCAGCCGTTCTGGGGGTGTATCTGCTGTCACGCCGCGACGCGCTGACGCCGCCGCTGATCGCGCGCCGCGCAGGCGCTTACATCGCCGGCGGCGTCGTCGGGATCGTGCCGCTGGGGCTGTACAACCACTACGCGTTTCACTCCTGGACGCACCTCGCCTACTCGAGCATCCCCCGCCAGCAGAAAGGGTTCTTCGGGATCTCCCTGCCGAGCCCGAAGGTGGGAGCGACGCTGCTGGGAGACTCGCGCGGGCTGCTGACGCTCTCGCCGATCCTGGCGCTGGGAGCGCTCGGCACGGTCCTGCTCTACAAGCGCGGCAAGCGCGCCGAGGCGCTGACGATCGCCGGCGTGTGCGTCTGCTACATCGGCTACAACTCCGGCTACTACCTGCCGTTCGGGGGCGGATTTGAGGGTCCGCGGTTCCTGACGACGATGCTGCCGTTTCTGGCGTTTCCGGTCGCGCTCGCGCTGAAGCGCTGGCCGGGACCGACGGTCGCGCTGGCGGCTGTGTCGATCGCGGCGACGGCGATCGCGACGATCACCCACCCGCTCGTGGGGTATGAGACCGAGACGGTCGTGTGGGCGCGCTACCTGCGCGAGGGATTCTTCCAGCCGACGATCGCCTCCGCCTACGGCATGGGCCGTGGTTGGGGCGGCATCTGGCCGTTCCTGCTCGCGGCAGGCGGGGGCGTCGTACTGGCCGCATCGGCGACGCCCCGCCTGCGCCTGTCGAACGCGACGCTCGGCTACGGCCTGCTCGCGCTGGTCGGGTGGTGTCTGCTCGCCGCGCTGGCGCCGACCGTGCTCGGCCTCGACCACCAGGGCCTGCTCGACATCCGCTCGGCCGGCGACCGCACCGCCCTGAACCTGACCCTCCACCACGGCAGCCGCTATCCGCTGAAGACGCTCGCGCCGCTCGCGGCGGTCATCGGTCTGCTGACCATGTGCGCGATGCGACTGCTGCGCAACGAGCCGGATGCACTCGTGCGAGTTGCAGTGGGGTCGAGCCCCCCCAGGCGGCGCGTCTCGGCGAGGTGACCGCGGTCGTTCGCGTGCGCTGAAGCAAGCGCTTTCGAACACCGATCCTGCCGAGCGGATCGGGCCGGCCGGCAGACCCGGTCAGTTGCGCGCGAGCGTGACGTTGCCGCAGTGCGCCGCGTGCAGCTGCTTGCACACCACGACGTAGCCCGCGCGGGGCTGATGGTGGGCGCTCGTCAGGCCGGCGTCGAACCGTGTCGAGGCATTCCCACCGGTCCAGTCGTAGATGTACAGCCGCTTGACCTGTGGCACCGCGCCGGCGACGGCGAACATGTACTTGATCACCTTCGCCGCCCGCGTCAGGCCCGAGCCGCGCCGGTTGGGAAAGTAGCCGCCGAACTGCACGATCCCGCCGGTCTCGGTCAGCCACACCTGGCCGCCGAGGGCGCGCGCCAGTTCGCGCGTGCGCCACGATTCCAGGCGGTTGATGTCGGAGTAGTTGTGCAGCCCCCAGATCGTCGGCATGATCGTCCGCAGACGCCCGATCTCGTGTTTGAATTCGGAGATGTATTCGAGCGTGGGGCCGATGTTCTGCGCGTCGAGCACGTCCAGGCCGATCGCCGTGCAGCCGTGGCACACGCGGATCAGCGCCTGGTAGTACCTCGCCGCCGCCACCGCCGAGGGGCTGGCGAGATAGTGCGGGATGTAGCCGCGGTTGGCCTCGTCCCAGGACTGGTACTGGTGGACGCGGGGGAACAGCTTGACGAACTTCTGCACGTCGCGCTGGTACTGGGTTACGCTCGGCAGCGTCAGCGGCGTGTACTCGGAGTGGTAGAACGCGACGAGCACCTGCTGGTGGTGCGCTTCGGCTTCGCGTATCCAGAGCTTGGCCCTATTGAGCGAGTAGGGGTGCGCGATCGCGTCGTAGGGGGCGATGTAGCGGACGATTTTCGTGTGCAGCTGCTGCCACAGCGGGTTGCCGAACAGCTCGACCTGCTCGTCGCCGATGCCCGTCAGGTAGGAGGCGGCCGCGTGGGCGCGCGGGGCCTGGGCGCCGCCGACGGCGCTCGGCGCGCTCAGCAGCCCAGCCGTGAGCGCGAGCGGGACGCTCAGCGCCGTGAGCAGGCGCAACAGTGGTGTTGGCGGGCGTACTCGTCTCATATCGCTCTGAACAGCAGTCGGGGGTATGGGGTTGCGGCGCGAGTTGCGCGATCCTAGTAGCTTTACGCCGCGCTTACGCCGGGACCTGCTCCGTTGACGCGACCTTTATGTCGAGCCGCCCCGTGTGTGCTCGCCTACTCTGGCACACGCTCGGCGGGCGGCGTCGCCACCTGGCTTCCCCGCCCTCCGGTCTCCTCCGATGACGATGATGCTGATGGTGAGGCTGACAACGCCTGTCGCTCGACCTCGGGCGACTGCCCGCGTAGAGTCGGGTCGGCGACGATGCGTACGTCCACGCCCGGCAGCCCCCGCAGCAGGCGCGCCAGCAGCGACCGATCGGAGATCGGCCAGCCCCACCGGCGCAATCCGCGGCGCGGCGCGGGGGCGCCCATCAGCAGGTACGTGCTGCCGAGCGAGCGCGCGACCGAGATCGCGACCGCCGCGACGTCTTCGCCCTCCTCGACGCGCAATCTCGCGCCCAGCATCGACACCAGCCGCCGCAGCGCCTCCAGGCGCTCGCGGTCGGAAGCGCTCGGCTCGCGCCCGGGCGGGCGCACGACGAGCACGTCCAGCTCGGCGTCCAGCCGCTGGGCCGAGCGCCACGCGCGGCGCACCACGCGCTCGGAGTGCGGCGCGAGCGTCGCCAGCGCGAGCAACCGCTCGGCGATCGCCTGCGGTCCGTCCTGCGGCGGCGCCAGCAATCCCTCCTCGTCGCGGCGTACCACGGGCGCCGACCGATCGGAGATCGGCCAACGGATGAAGCGCTTGACCTCGACGTCCTCGGCCACCTGGCGCAGCGCGGTCTCGCGCAGGGCGGCGAGGTTCTCGATCTTGAAGAAGTTGTTCAGCGCCGCCGGCACGCGCTCGGCCGGATAGACCTTGCCCGCTTTGAGCCTCCCGATCAGCGCCTCCGGCGTGAGGTCGATCAGGACGACCTCGTCGGCCATCGACAGGACCTCGTCGGGGATCGTCTCGCGCGTGCGCGAGCCCGTGAGCTGCGTGATCTGGTCGTTGAGGCTCTCCAGGTGCTGGACGTTGACGGTCGAATACACGTCGATCCCCGCCGCGATCGCGTCGCGCACGTCCTCGTAGCGCTTCTCGTGCTCGACCCCGGGCGCGTTGGTGTGCGCGAGCTCGTCGATCAGGCACAGCTCCGGTTTGCGCGCCAGCACCGCCGGCAGGTCCATCTCCTGCAGCGGCGTTCCGCGATAGGCGATCGTACGGCGCGGGACGATCTCCAGCCCTTCGGCCTGCGCGAGCGTCTCGGCGCGACCGTGGGGCTCAAGGTAGCCGATGACCACATCGCGGCCGCCGTCGGCTTCGGCGGCGCCCTCCTGCAGCATGCGATACGTCTTGCCGACCCCCGGCGCCATGCCGATGAAGACCTTGAGATGTCCGCGGTCCGGTGAGGCCATGCGGGCATTGTCGCCCACGCCAGCCCAACGCAGCGGGCTCGCTCATCGCGGAGAGTCCAGTGCGCTTCTAGGCTCCCAGCAGGTTGTGCACGATCAGGTCGATCAGCTTGATGCCGACGAACGGCGCGACGATTCCGCCGAGGCCGTAGATCCACAGGTTGCGCCGCAACAGCGCGCTCGCGCCGATCGGGCGATAGCGCACGCCGCGCAGCGACAGCGGGATCAGCAGCGGGATCACGAGCGCGTTGAAGATGATCGCCGAGACGATCGCCGACTGCGGGGTGCCGAGGTTCATGATGTTGAGCACGTGCAGCGGCCCCTTGCCGCCCGGCGAGGTCGCGTAGGTCGCGACGAACACCGCCGGCAGGATCGCGAAGTACTTCGCGACGTCGTTGGCGATCGAGAATGTGGTGAGCGCGCCGCGGGTGATCAAGAGCTGCTTGCCGACCTCGACGATCTCGATCAGCTTCGTCGGGTTGGAGTCCAGGTCGACCATGTTGCCGGCCTCGCGCGCGGCCTGGGTGCCCGTGTTCATCGCCACGCCCACGTCGGCCTGGGCGAGCGCGGGCGCGTCGTTGGTGCCGTCGCCGGTCATCGCCACGAGCCGGCCGTCCTGCTGCTGCTCGCGGATCAGCGCGAGCTTGCGCTCGGGCGTGGCTTCGGCCAGGAAATCGTCGACGCCGGACTCCTGCGCGATCTTGGCGGCCGTCAGGCGGTTGTCGCCGGTCACCATCACCGTTTTGATGCCCATCGCGCGCAGCTGCTCGAAGCGTACGGCCATGCCTTCCTTGACCGTGTCCTTGAGGTAGACGACGCCCAGCACCTGGTTGTCGCGCGCGACCGCCAGCGGCGTGCCGCCCTCGTTGCCGATGCGGTCGAGCTGGGACTGCAGCTCGGGCGGGGGCGAGCCGCCTTCGCTGGAGACGAGCGCGACGATCGCGTCGCCGGCGCCCTTGCGCAGCCGCCGCCCGTCGATATCCACGCCGCTCATGCGCGTCTGCGCGGTGAACGGCACGAACTGCGCGTTCAGCGTCGACATGTCGTGCTCGCGGATGCCGTACTGCTTGGCGAGCACCACGATCGAGCGCCCCTCGGGCGTCTCGTCGGCGAGCGAGGACAGCTGCGCGACCTCCGCCAGCTCTGACTCGGCCACGCCCGGCATCGGCACGAACTCCGACGCGAGGCGGTTGCCGATCGTGATCGTGCCGGTCTTGTCGAGCAGCAGCACGTCGACGTCGCCCGACGCCTCCACCGCCCGACCTGAGAGAGCGAGCACGTTGCGGCGCACGAGGCGATCCATGCCGGCGATCCCGATCGCGCTCAGCAGCGCGCCGATCGTCGTGGGGATCAGCGCGACGAGCAGCGCGATCAGCGTCGTCTCGGAGATCGCCGTGCTCGCGAACAGGCCGAACGGGCGCAGCGTCGCGACGACGATCATGAAGATCAGCGTCAGCGCGGCGAGCAGGATGTTCAGGGCGATCTCGTTCGGCGTCTTGCGCCGCTCGGCGCCCTCGACCAGCGCGATCATGCGATCGAGGAACGACCGGCCCGGCTCCTGGGTGATTTCCACGACGATCTCATCGGAGGTCACGCGCGTGCCGCCGGTGACGGCGCTGCGATCGCCGCCGGACTCGCGGATGACGGGCGCGGACTCGCCGGTGATCGCCGACTCGTCGACGGTGGCGATGCCCTCGATCACGGTGCCGTCGCCGGGGATCAGCTCGCCCGCGGGCACGACCACGACGTCGCCGCGCTCCAGGGCGGAGGCGGCCTTGGTGGAGCCGTCGCGCATCGTGGCGACCGTCTCCTTGCGCATCGAGCGCAGCGTGTCGGCCTGCGCGCGACCGCGGCCCTCGGCGAACGCCTCGGCCATGTTCGCGAACACGACCGTCAGCCACAGCCACACCGAGATCGTGAACGTGTACCAGGCCGGCTCGTGACCGCCACCGAGGGGCTTGCCGCCGAGCACCTGGATCAACCACGTCGCGGTCGTGATGACCGAGCCGATCTCCACGACGAACATGACCGGGTTGTGGATCTGCACGCGCGGGTCGAGCTTCTTTACGCTGTCGATCAGCGCGCGCCGCACGATGTCACGCTGGAACAGCGAGATCGCCTGACGCTCGTGGGTGGTGGGGACCGTGGACATCAGCCGTTTCCTCCGGTGAGCCTGTCCAGCGCGAGGTTGAGCTCGAGCACGTTCACGCCCGGCTCGCCGGAGAACCCAAGTCCTCGCCCGCTCGTGTATTTGGCGATCAGCCCGTTGACCGTCGCCGGCGGCAGCCGGCGCACGGCCGCGACGCGGTGGGCCTGGATCCAGGCGTTGGCCTGAGAGATTTCAGGGTCGAAGCCCGAGGCCGAGGTGTTGATCGCGTCGACCGGGATCTGCGCCACGGTCAGGCTCGGGGCATACGGCCTGTTCAGTTCCAGGTAGGACTTGATGTTTTCGGCGTTCGCTTCCTCGGTCTTCACGCTGTTGGGCCCTCTGTTGGAGAACGCGCTCGCGGCGCCGTTGTCGGGCCCGCCTTCGGTGGCCGACGGACGCGACTGGAAGTAGCGCGGGTCCGCTTCGGTGACCACGGCGCCTTTGATTTCCTTGGGCTTGCCGTTCTTTTCGAGCACCGGTGTGCCGAAGTTCTGGCCGATGAGCTTGGAGCCGACGAGCTTGCCGTGCAGGTGGATCTGCTGCCCGTTGGCATTGCCCGGGAACGCGACCTGGCTGACGCCGGTGATCACGAGCGGGTAGACCAGCCCGAGCAGGACCGTGAATACGACCATGGCAATGACAGATGTGACGATGTCGCGTTTCATTTTTCTAATAAGTCTTGGTGAAGGGCAATCGTGGTGTTTGGGAGAGTTTTGATTGAAATGAGAGTGGAATTGAATGGGGGTGGTCGGGAGGGGGGCCTGGCCCCCTCCCGCTAATACAGATGTCCGGTCAGGCCCTGCACGATCGGGCCGAGCAGCAGGGCGGGGAAGAAGGTGAGCGCGCCGACGAGGACGATCACGCCGATCAGCAGCACGACGAACGTCGGGTTGTCGGTGCGCATCGTGCCGAGACCCGCCGGAGTGACGCGCTTGCCGACCAGCGCGCCGGCGACGGCGAGCGCGAACAGGATCGGGGCGTAACGGGCGAACAGCATGTCGAAACCGCCGAGCAGATCGGCAAACGTGATGCCGTGGGCGCCCGCATTGCCGGCATTCGGCTGGATGTAGCCGGTGTAGCCGGCGAACGCGGAGCCGTTGTTGTTCGCCTGCGAGAGGTAGGCGTAGAAGGTCTCGGAGAAGCCCTGCGGCGTGCTCCCGCCCGCCTTGGACAGCGCCACTTCGGAGATCGATGCACGCCCGGACTTGCTCGCGGTCGCCAGGGCCGTGCAGAACAGCGCCGCCAGCGGCGTGATCAGGATGCCGAGGCCGGCGAGCTTGATCTCGCGCGCCTCGAGCTTCTTGCCCAGCCACTCCGGCGTGCGTCCGACCATCAGCCCGCCGATGAACACCGCCAGCAGCACGTACAGCAGGATCGAGTAAAGCCCCGTGCCGACGCCGCCGAAGATCACCTCGCTGGCGGAGAGGTTGGCGAAGGGAACGGCGCCGCCGATGCCGGTGAAGGACTCGATCGCGCTGTTGACCGCGCCGCACGAGGTGACGGTCGTGACGACGTCGAACAGCGCCGAGCCGGCGATCCCGAAGCGCTGCTCCTTGCCTTCCATGTTGCCGCCAGTGGAGCCGTGGATCACCCCGGTGTGCAGGCCGGCCGCATGCTGGGCGGGCGAGCCGTGCGCCTCGGCGATGTAGGCGACGCACACCGCGCCGAGGAACATCACCATCATCGCCCCGTAGATCGCATATCCCTGGCGGCGGTTGCCGGTCATGCGCCCATACATGAACACGAGCGCAGCGGGAATCAGCAATACGATCAGCATCTCGAAGAAGTTGGTGAACGCCGTCGGGTTCTCGAACGGATGCGCCGAGTTGGTGTTGAAGAACCCGCCGCCGTTGGTCCCGAGCAGCTTGATCGCCTCCTGCGAGGCGACCGGCCCCATCGCGATCTTCTGTTCGAGGCCCGTGATCGTGTGCACGGTCAGGTAGTTGGCGAGGTTCGCGAGCGCGCCCTGGGAGACGAGCACGATCGCCGCGATCGCCGACAGCGGCGCGAGCACATACAGGATCGTGCGCACCAGGTCCTGCCAGAAGTTGCCGAGGCCCTTGCCCACCACGCCGTCCCGGCGCGGCGCCGGCCCGACGATCCCGCGCACGAGCGCTACCGCCACGACGATCCCGATGCCCGCCGACAGCCAGTTCTGCACCGTCAGCCCGAGCATCTGGCTGAAGTAGCTCATCGTCGTCTCACCGCCGTAGTACTGCCAGTTCGTGTTCGTAATGAACGACGAGGCGGTGTTGAACGTCACGTTCCACGTGCCCGATTTGTAGCCGAGCGGATTGAGCGCGTGGGGCACCCATGGAGCATTCTGCGTGCGCAGGATCAGGTACAGCAAGAGCCAGCCCGCGAGCGAGAAGACGATCAGGCTTTTCGCATACTGCTTCCAGTCCTGCTCGCGCTCGGGATCGACCCGCAAAAGGCCGTACAGAAACCGCTCGGGCCCGGCGAAGATGGGTGACAGGAATACCCGTCCGCCGGTGTACACCCTGGCCATGTAGCTCCCGAGCGCCAGCGCCAGCGCGGTCAGGATGATCGCGAACAGCACGATCGTCAGCCAGCCGGCGAAGGTCACTAGAGCTTCTCCCCGCGGATGAGGGCGTAAAAGAGATAACCGATGACAAGCACCGACACGACGAGGCCGAACACGTCGGCGCCGCTCATGTGCGCGATGAATGCGCCCAGGGGCAGCGAGCTCATATCCGATCGACTCCCTCGATGATGCTCAGGAGAATCAGGAACATCACGATCCCGAGCACTACGGCAACTGCGTCCATGAGTGCACTATTGATCGGCGACCATCACGGCGACGTAACGATCGCACGGGACCGCGTAACGATTTTGTGACGGTGAACTCAGCCTGCGAAGCGGTAGCCGACGCCGGGATCGGTGACTATGTAACGCGGCACGGGACCCTCGGGCTCGATCTTGGCGCGCAGCCGCGCGATGTGCGTGCGCAGCGCCTGCACGTCGTCCGCATACCCCGGCCCCCACACCTCGACGAGCAGCGAGCGGTGGGTCATCAGCCGCCCGCGGTTGCGCGCGAGCACGCGCAGCAGGTCGAACTCGATCGGGGTCAGGTGCACGAGCTCATCGTCGCGGCGCACCGTCCGCGCGGCGAAATCCAGCTCCAGTCCCTCCGCCTCGATGCGCGGCTCCTCCGTGGGCGAGGCGCGCCGCAGCGCCGCCTGCAGCCGCGCCACCAGCTCGCGCGCGCCGAACGGCTTGGTCACGTAATCGTCGGCGCCCGCCTGCAGCGCACGCACCTTCTGCTCCTCCTCGCCCACCGCCGACAGAACGAGGATCGGCATCTCGCTCCACTCACGCAGTCTGCGCGTGAGGTCGATCCCGTCCCCATCGGGCAGCACCAGATCGACGATCGCCGCTTGCGGCGGGCGCACCACCGCGCGATCGAGTGCCTCCGAGACCGACTGCGCGGCGATCACCTCGAATCCCGCGTCGCGCAGCACCACGCGCAGCGCCCGCAGGATCTGCAGCTCGTCGTCGACGACCAGCACGCGCGGCGCGTCAGCGTTTGTCATCGCGCTCCAAGGCGCGGGGTTCGCCCGTGGTCCCAATCGCGCCCGGCGCGCCGTTGCCCCCGGCCGCGGCGGGCCCGCCGGTCGCACCTCGCTCGTCGATCGCGCCCGCGACTCCCGCCGGCGCCTGGATCTCCTCGGCGGGAACGACCGGGTCCAGCGGCAGCTCGAACACGAACGTCGCGCCCTGGCCGGGCAGCGACTCGACATACAGCTTGCCCCCGTTGGCCTGCACGAACCCGCGCGCGATCGCCAGGCCCAGCCCTGAGCCGCGGTGGCCGCCGCTGGCGGTGCCCGCGCGGTAGAACGGCTCGAACACCCGCTCCAGCTGAAGCGGCGGAATGCCGGGCCCGCGATCGACGATGCGCACGATCACGCGGTCGTTCTCCCCCCCGTGCGTGCGCACCGCGCGGGCGCGCACCGACACCGGGTGCCCACCCGAGTGCCGCCGGGCGTTCTCCAGCACGTTCACGAACGCGCGCTCCAGCTGCGCGGAGTCGGCGCGCACGAGTGGCATCAGCTCGCGATCGATCGACAGCGCGAACTCCTCCCCCTTCGCGCCCAGCTCCTCCAGCGCGGCGCCGATGACCTCCTCAACGGACGTCCACTCGCGATGCGGCTCGGCCACGCCGGCCTCCAGGCGCGACTGGTCGAGCAGGTTCTCCACCAGCCGCGACAGCCGGCGCGTCTCCTGCTCGATGACCGACGCCAGCTCCTCGCGCTCGGACTGGGAGAGCCCCGGCAGCGCCACCGCCTCGCCCGCCGCGGAGATCGCGGTCAGAGGCGAGCGCAGATCGTGGGAGACCGCCCGCAGCACCGCGGTCTTGACCACGTCGGCGCGGCGCAGCGACGCCGTCTCGACGACCTCGCCGAGCAACGCCTCGCGCTCGAGCGCCGCGCTCAGCAACGCCTCCAGCGCCGGCACCACGCGCTCCTGCAACCGCCGCAGGCTCGCCTCCGGCGTATCGGCCCCCACCAGCAGCGTCCCCAGCCGGCGGGTGCCTTCGCGCAGCGGGAACGCCACCCGCCGCTCATCCCCTTCGACGGCCTCCATCGCGATCGCCGCCGAGTGCAGCCCCAGCACCTGCGCGAGCCGGGCCGCGGCCGTCGGCAGCGCCTGCGCGAGGTCCTCCCCGCGCAGCAGCAACCGCGCCATCTCCGCGGCGAGATCGGCCTCGCGCCGACGTTCCTCGGCCTCGCGCGTTCGCGCGCGTGTGATCTCCGCAACCGAGCTGGCGAGGGTGGCCGCCACGACGAATGCGATCAGCGCCACCCAGTTGTCGGAGTCTCTGATCGTGAACTCTCCGACGGGCGGCAGGTGAAAGAAGTTGAACGCGCCCGCGCTCAGCACGGCCGTCAGCACCCCCAGCCAGGCGCCCCACACGGCGGAGACGGCGAGCACCGCCGGCAGGTAGACCACCCCGAGCGAGACGACCGGGGCGATGTGCTTCAGCGGATACAACAGCAGCGTGCACCCCGCCACGGCGCCCACGGCGACGAGCACGCCCACCCGCTTGGGCGGCGGCTCGGTGACCAGCAGGAAGCCGTACGGGCGTGGCATGTCGGTCCCCAGCCTGACAGGTGAGCGGAGCGATCTCCGCAGGTCTATCGCTCAGCGGAGAGCTTGCCCGCTCTGGCGCCCATGCCCGCGCCCGGGTCCCGGCCCGCGCCCAGACGCCTGCCGGAACCCGCGTCTTTGCCATCCGCACCCGAATCGGTATCGGCCGAGCCGTCCGCCGAGCCGGGCCCAAACCTCCCCTCGACGCCACGCTCGACGCGCTCGCCGTGGTCGGTCAGACGCCAGGCGTTGGGGGCGCCGCGCGAGGTGCCCTCGCTCAGATTGGCGATCACGCCCGCGGTCTCTAAACGCGAGAGGAGCTTGGAGATCTGGCCCTGGTCGACGATGTCGGCGCGTTCAGCGACCTCGCGGTTGCTGGCGCCCGGGTAGCGAGCGATCGCCTGCAGGACGCGGCCGGTGCGATAGGTGAGCCGCACGCCGAGGTCTTCGTAGCGAGCGGGCGCGCCGGCCGTTTCGCCGCTCACGGCACGAGGCGCCGGGGCGGGGCGGGTGAGCTCGCGCCACGCGGCGCCTGCGCCCAGGTAGGGAAGCGCGATCAGGCTCATCAGCGAGCCGAACAGCTCGATCGTCGGGCGCTCCTCAGGCGGCTCTGAGTCCTGCGCGAGCAACCGCGTCTGGATCACGGTCAGCACCGCTCCGACCACACCCTCGGCCACGACCGGCGGGGGTTCGTTGCGGCCGGCGGCGCCCTCGGCGCGGCCGCGGTCGACGAGCGCCCATAAGATCGACTGCACCTCGGCGCGACGACGCAGCAGCACGGGGCCGCCGCTCAGCGAGTGCACGATGCACAGTCGCCCCAGCGTGGGCTCGTCGTCGATGAAGCGCAGCAGTTCGGCCAGTCCCGCCCTGATCGCGTCGCGCCAGCGCGACTGGGCGCCGTACGCGGGCGCGATCCGCTCGGAGGCTCGCTCCACGCCGAGGTCGAACGCCGCCAGCAGGCACGCGTCGCGGTCGTCGAAGCATCTGTAGAAGACTCGGCGGGTGACGCCGGCGCGAGCGATCGTGTCGCCCAGCGTCAGCGCGGCGACGCCCCGCTCGGCCACGAGCGCGGCCGTCGCCTCGAGGATCTTGGTTCGCTGCGGCTCCTCCACCGTGGCTCCTTCATGCGGCCACGCGAGAACATCGGACCCCTCCGGCTTCCCCCGGCCACTGTGTTTATAACCCCTGTCAGCTTGAGAGTACCAATAGAAGCTATCTGCTTAATGTCTAGCGACTGCGCGCGTGCAAGACGACCTGCACGCCCCCCGCGCTGCTTGTGCTCCGGCCGCTCGCGGGCTAGCTTGTCCGGTCCTCATGCGCATGCTTGGACGAACCCTGCCCCTCGCGGCCGTCATCCTGGCCGCCGCCGCTCTGCCGGCCGTGCCGGGCGCGATCGGCTCGACCTCCGGCAGCCTGGAAAGCCGCATCGCCGCATCGCGTGCGCGGGAAGGCGAGTTGCGCTCGGGGGTCGGCGCCGACACGCATCAGATCGAGGGATTCCAGGGCAACATCGACGACCTGCAGGCGCGGCTGAGCGCGCTGGAATCGAGCCTGAGCGTCGAGCGCAGCGTGCTGTCAAGCCTGCGTTCGCAGCTGCGCGCGGCGCGCGCGCAGCTGGCCGCGCTGCAGGTCCAGCTCGCGCGCGACCGCCAGGTGCTGGTGGCACAGGTCATCGCCGCATATGAGTCTCCCCCGCCGGACATCGCCACGGTCATCCTGCAGGCGCACGGGTTCGCCGATCTGATCGAGCGCGTCGATGACCTGCGGGCGATCTCGCGCGAGAACGCGTCGGCGACGACGCGCGTGGCGGTGGAGCAGCAGCTCGTGACGGCGCAGACCAGGCGACTGGCGGCGCTGGAGGCCAGCCACGCGCGCGAGACCAGCGCGGTGCTCGTGCAGCGCGACGAGGTCGCCCAGCTGCATCTCGCGCTGGTCAAGCGTCAGCTGGAGTACATCCGCGCACGCGATCGCAAGAACGCCGAGCTGGGTGCGCTGGAATCGCACAAGCGCGCGCTCGAACAGGAGCTGTCAAAGCTCGCCGCTGGCGAACTCGCCGCCCAGGGCGTCGCGGGCGCCTACACCGGACCGGTCGGCGAATTCACCCCGACGCCCCAGGGCGAATACGGCTTCTTCCCGGCGGCGGGCACGAACTACAGCGTCGGCGAGGAGCCCACGCTGGCCGAGCACCTGAACGCGCTCGGCATCGCCCTGCACCTGCATCTGATCGGCATCTCCGGCTACCGCACGCCCCAGCATTCCGTCGAGGTCGGCGGCTTCGCCGACGATCCGCACACGCGCGGCGAAGCCTCGGACACTCCCGGCGTGGAGGGGGTGCCCCAGGCGACGCTCGCGCGCTTTGGCCTGATCCGCCCGTTCCCGGGCGCGGCCGAGGCGGACCATATACAGCTGCTCGGCAGCAAATACTGAGCCCGGCGTACGCGCCTCCTCGCCCCTCTGGCTGTGTCCTCACCAACGGCTTCGCCGTCGGTGCCGACCGATCGTCCGGGATCGGCCAGCGTACGTAGTACGCCACGCTCCCTGCGTCCTTGCCAGGAACGACGATCCATCCGCCGGGCGCACAGTCAGACGGCCGGCTCGAGCCGTGCCGGCGCACCGTAGGGCACGAGCACCTCGGGCAGCTCGACGCTCGCATCGGCCTGCTGGCCGTTCTCGAGCAGCGCGACGAGCGTGCGACCGACGGCGACGGCGGTGCCGTTGAGCGTGTGCGGCGACTCGGTGCCGCGCTCGGCGCGGACGCGGATGTTCAGGCGGCGCGCCTGGTAGTCGGTGGTGTTGGAGCAGGAGGTCAGCTCGCGATAGGCGCCGTAGCTGGGCAGCCATGCCTCGCAGTCGTACTTCTTGGCGGCCGAGTTGCCGAGGTCTGAGACGGCGATGTTGACGACGCGGTAGGGCAATTCGAGCGCCTGCAGGATTTCCTCCTCGATCGCGAGGATGCGCTCGTGCTCAGTGGCGGAGTCGGCGGGCGAGACGAAGCTGAACATCTCCACCTTGTCGAACTGGTGTACGCGGAAGATCCCGCGCGTGTCCCTGCCGGCGGCGCCGGCCTCGCGGCGGAAGCAGGGCGAGAAGCCGGCGTAGCGCAGCGGCAGCCGCTCGGCGTCGAGGACCTCGTCGGCGTGCAGCGAGGCGAGGGCGACCTCGGAGGTGCCGACGAGGTAGAGGTCGTCCTCTCCCAGCGCGTAGATCTGCTGCTCGGTGTCGGGCAGGAAGCCGGTCCCGTACAGCGCCTGCTCGCGCACGAGCACCGGCGGGATCACGGGCTGAAAGCCATGCGAGCGCAGGATGTCCAGGGTCCAGCGCACGAGCGCGAGCTCCAGGAACACGAGGTCGCCGAGCAGGTAGGCGAAGCGCGCGCCCGATAGTCGCGCGGCGCGCTCCATGTCGATCGCCGGGCCCGCCAGCTCGAGGTGGTCGCGCGGTCGGAAGTCAAACGTGGGCGGCTCGCCGACGGTGCGCACCTGTTCGTCCTCGGGGCCGGGCGCGGCGCTCGGATCGGGCAGGTTGGGCAGCGGCGCGAGGGCCTGCTGGAGCTCCTCCTGCACGCCGGCCAGCTCGCGCTCCAGCTCCTTGACGCGCCCGGCCACCTCGCGCATCGCGGCGATCTCGCGCTCGCGCTCCGCGGCGTCCGCGGCGGAGGAGATGCGCCCGTTGGCCTCGTTGCGCTCGCCGCGCAGCCGCTCCAGCTCGGGCAGCAGCCGGCGGCGGCGGGCGTCCAGCTGCAGTGCACGATCTAGACCTGCCGCGGCCTCGGGCTCGCGGCGCGCAAGCGCCTCGCGGGCGGCGTCCGGGTCGGAGCGGATCACCTTGAGGTCGAGCACCCTCGGGAGCCTACTCGTCCGGATCCTGCGCTATTTCGTGGAAAGGGTGATGTTCGTGGAGGGCACCGACTGCGACTGCGAGCCCGAGTAGTGCGCCAGGAATTCGGCGACGGCCTGGGCGTCGCCTCCGAGGACGATGTTCTCGGGCATGATCGCCCCGGAGAAGCCGCCGTTGCGGATCGCGTAGAGGACCTGTTCGACGTTCTCCTTGCGGATGTTGAAGTTGGGGCCGCTGGTTTTGACGCGGTCCTTGATCGACGTCGCCGAGCCCTGCGCGCCGACGACCGACAGCGTGTGGCAGCCCGAGCAGTGGTCGCGGAACAGGACCGAGCCGCTGTAGTAGGGGCTGGTCCTGGCGATCTGGTTGCCCTGGGACCCACAGGCGCCGGCGAGGACGCTCGCCGCGGCAAGCAATGCGATGGTGGCAAGCCTCATGCGGTCGGGAATATATAGACCACCGCGTCAGAACCCATGAGCAGTGCCGGCCGCACGCAGCGCCAAGAACACGACCACGAACGCCGACAGCGCCATGATCCCCATCTCGCGGGCGAGGATCGCGGCGACGAGGGCGTGCTGCTCGGGCTGAGGCAGGGCGCCGACGGCCTGCGCGTCGGGGAGGTCGCGCTGGTCGAGGATCGTCTGGGCGGAGGTGACGCGCAGCTGCTCAGCGACGAAGGCGACGGCGAGCGGGAGCAGGGCGTAGAGGTAGAACAGGCTGTCGGTCGAGTAGTGGCCGGCGACCGCCAGCGAGCCGGCGAGGATCGCCAGCACGAGCGCGGAGCCCTGACCTACGCGCAGCAGCACCCAGAACGCGCGGCTGGGCTCGCCGCGGTACCAGCTGAAGGCGCCGAGCAGGGCGGGCAGCGCGTTGAGGACCGCGACGGCGAGGGCGCCGGCGACGACAGCCTGGGTCACGCCGGGATCACGCCGAGTCGCGCCCTGGGGTCACGGATTTCGAGCCGATCGTCACTATGTAACACATTGACACAAGCGGTGATATAACAGCGCTCAGTGCTGCGCAGCTACCTCCCCGCGATCGTATTCGTCCTGCTCGGCGGGGGCGTGGGCATCGCGTTTGCGCTGCTGAACTCCAAGCTCGGGCCGCGTCGGGCGACCCCACATAAGCAGGACCCGTACGAGTGCGGACTGCCGAGTGAGGTCAAGCGGGGGATGCGGTTCGGCATCAGCTTCTACCTGATTGCGATGCTGTTCATCCTGTTTGACATCGAGGTCGTGTTCCTGTACCCGATCTCGATCGAGTTGCGCGCGTACGGCTCGTATGCGCTGGCGGAGACGGTCACGTTCGTCGTGCTGCTGTTCGTCGCATTCGTGTACGTGTGGCGACGGGGAGCGCTGGAGTGGAGCTGAAACGCGAGCCCGTCGGCACGGTCCAGGCGGGGGCGGGCGCGGACCGATCGAAGATCGGCCAGCGCGTGCAGTCGCTGAACGCGGCCCAGCTGCTGCGCGGCGGCGACCTGGAGGGCGCCAACCAGCCGGCGCACCTTGAGGGGATGGAGCTCGAACGGTATGTGGAAGAGCGCACGCTGACGACGACGCTCGACAAAGCGGTCGCGTGGGCGCGGTCGAGCTCGTTCTTTCCGCTCGGATTCGGGCTGGCGTGCTGCGCGATGGAGCAGTTCCATGCCGCGGGCCCGCGCATGGACATCGCGCGCTTCGGCTCGGAGGCGTTCCGCGCCTCGCCGCGCCAGGCCGACCTGATCATCCTGGCGGGGCGAGTGTCGATCAAGATGGCGCCGATCATCCGCCGGCTGTACGACCAGATGCTCGAGCCCAAGTGGGCGATCTCGATGGGCGCGTGCTGCAGCTCGATGGGCGTGTTCAACAACTACGCGCTGGTGCCGGCCGACAAGTTCATGCCGATCGACGTGCACGTGCCCGGGTGTCCGCCGCGCCCGGAGGCGCTGATTCACGGGCTGTTGAAGCTGCGCAGGATGGTGCAGGACAACCCGGACGTGGGTTGGCGCGAGCGCTACGGGGCCGTCGGCACCGAGGAGCGTCCATCCGATGTGTAGGCGCCCAACGCGCGGGCTATGGGTGGGTGAGCCACAGCCAGCTCTTGCATCCAATGCTGTCGGCGCCGCTCACCGCACCGGTCGGCATAACGGGAGCGCTTAAATGCCTGACGCCACGGGGCTGGAGCTGCTCGCCAAAGAGCTGGGCGAGGCGACGATCGAGACGGTGTACTTCCGCGAACGGGCAACCGTCGTGGTCGAGCCGGCACGAATCCGCAGTGTGCTGCAGACGCTGCGCGCGCAGGGGTACGGGTTTCTGGCGAGTGTGCACGGCGTCGATCACTACCCGGAGGAGCCGCGGCTGGGCGTGGTGTACGAGCTGCTGGACATGAGCCGGGTCGATCGCGTGACGGTGAAGCTGAGAGTGCCGATCGAGGAGCCGCGGGTGGAGTCGGTGACGGCGGACTGGCCGACGGCCAATCATCAGGAGCGCGAGGTGTACGACATGTTCGGAGTCGTGTTCGAGGGTCATCCGGATTTGCGCCGGATCCTGATGCCCGAGGATTACGAGGGCCACCCGCAGCGACGCGACTTCCCGGTGGGCGGCGAACCGGTGATCTTCACGCGCGACGAGGCCAAATGGCTGGAGACCCGCGAGTGAGCCCGACGCCCACTGAGAGCCCCTCGCTATCCGAGTACCGCCGCGGCGAGGAGAGCATCGAGCTCGCCCCGGTCGCCGAGCAGATCGAAGGCGCATCGGAGACGACGGACGAGCTGCTGACGCTCAACTTCGGTCCCCACCACCCGGCGACGCACGGCGTGCTGCGGCTGCTGGTGACGCTGCAGGCGGAGGTGGTGCGCGATTTGAAACCGATCATCGGATATGTGCACACCGGGATCGAGAAGACGGCCGAGGACAAGGCTTACTGGAAGGTCATCCCGGTGATCGAGCGGATGGACTACCTGGCGTATTACTTCAACGCGATGGCGTACGTCGGCGCGGTGGAGCGGCTGGTGGAGGTGGAGGTGCCGGCGCGCGCGCAGTACCTGCGCGTGATCCACCTGGAGCTGAATCGCATCGCCTCGCACCTGATCTGGCTGGGCACGAGCGCGCTTGATCTGGGCGCGAGCTCGATCTTCCTGTACTGCCTGCGCGAGCGTGAGCTGATCCTGGACCTGTTCGAGATGTCCTCGGGGGCGCGGATGCACACGCGCTACTTCCAGGTGGGGGGCGTGATCGAGGACATCCCGACCGGGTTCGCGCAGAAGCTGCGCGAGTTCTTGGAGATCATGCCCCGGCGCGCGGACGAGTACGGAGCGATCCTGAACGCCAACGAGATCGTGCTGCGGCGGCTGCGCGGAACGTGTGCGCTGGACGCGGAGACGCTGCTAGGACTCGGCGTGACCGGTCCGCTGCTGCGCGCGGCGGGCAACCCGTGGGACCTGCGCAAGGCGGCGCCGTACAGCTCCTACGACGACTTCAAGTTCAAGATCCCGGTGGGCACGGTGGGCGATAACTACGACCGTTTCGCGGTGCGCCTGGCGGAGATCTATGAGTCGGTCAAGATCATCGAGCAGGCGCTGGAGGGACTGCCCGAGGGGCCTTACATCACCGCCGACCGCAAGGTCGCGCTGCCGCCCCGGCACGAGCTCGCGACCTCGATGGAGGCGTTGATTCACCATTTCAAGCTGGTGACGGAGGGGTTCAGGGTGCCGCCGGGCGAGGTGTATCACCCGATCGAGTCGCCGCGTGGCGAGCTGGGCTGTTACGTGCGCTCGGACGGCAGCTCGAAGCCGGCGCGGGTGCACATGCGCGACCCGTCGTTCGTGAACCTGCAGGCGCTGGGGCCGATGTGCCGCGGGAGCTATATCGCGGACATGATCGCGACGACGGCGATGCTCGATCCAATCCTGGGAGGCATAGATAGATGAGCGCCACCCGCTGGGACCAGCCCGCGGACCTTGATAAGGACCCGGCGACGATCCCCGACCCGGCGACGACGCCCGTCCCGGATGAGCTGCGCCGGGAGATCGAGGCGCACATGGCGCTGTACCCGGACAGGCGCTCGGCCGCGCTGCCGGCGCTGGCGGCGGCGCAGCGGGTGCACGGGTGGTGCTCGCCAGAGGCGATCGAGCAGGTGGCGTGCGTGATGGGTGTGACACCCGCGGAGCTGGATGCGGTGGTGACGTTCTACGACATGCTCGAGACCGAGCCGGTGGGGGCGACGAGCGTGTACGTGTGCACGAACATCTCCTGCTCGCTGCGCGGCGCCGATGCGCTCTATGACGCGATCCGCGAGGCGGCGGACGATGACGCGGCGTTTAACGTGCGCGCGTTCGAGTGCCTGGGAGCGTGCGACATCGCGCCGATGGTCTCGGTGGACGGGGTGTACGTGGGGCCGCTGGGCATCGAGGACGTGCCGCGGCTGCTGGAGGACGTGCGCGCGGGACGGGACGTGCTCCCGGATAAGCAGCTGGTCAAGCGGGCGTGCGCGGACGCGGGAGCCCGTGCGGATGCGGGGACGGGCGCATGACGGACAGGCTGCTGTTCGACCACATCGACGAGCCCGGGCTGGCGACGCTGCCCGTGTACGAAGCCCGCGGGGGCTACCAATCACTGCGCCGGGCCCTGGCGATGTCTCCCGAGGAGGTGCTGAAGCAGTTGGAAGCCTCGAACCTGCGCGGGCGCGGCGGCGCGGGCTTTCAGATGGGCAAGAAGGTGTCGTTCCTGCCGCATGGGTCGATTGAGAAGTACCTGGTGTGCAACGCCGACGAGTCCGAGCCGGGCACGTTCAAGGACCGCGAACTGATGCAGAAGAACCCGCACATGCTGCTGGAGGGGCTGGTCGTCGCCTCCTACGCGGCGGGCGCGACGCGCTCGTTCGTCTATATCCGCGGCGAGTACGCCCAGCAGGCGGACGTGCTGGATGCGGCGCTGCGCGAAGCGCGCGCGGCGGGGTATGTCGGCGAGGACATCCTCGGCTCGGGACATTCGCTGTCGCTGGTGGTGCACCGCGGCGCGGGCGCGTACATCTGCGGTGAGGAGACGGGCCTGTTGGACTCGCTGGAAGGCAAGCGCGGCAACCCGCGGCTGAAGCCCCCGTTCCCGGCCAACCAGGGTCTGTACCAGGGCCCGACGCTGATCAACAATGTGGAGACGCTGTCGACCGTGCCGAGCATCATCCGCATGGGCGGCGAGGAGTATGCGAAGCTGGGCACCGAGCAGTCGACCGGCACGAAGCTCGTGTCGATCTCCGGCCACGTGCGCAGACCGGGCAATTACGAGATCGAGCTGGGCATCCCCTCGCGCGAGATCATCTACGGCTTGGCTGGCGGGCCGGAGGAGGGCCGCGAGGTGAAGTGCTGGTTCCCCGGCGGCTCCTCCGCCCCGGTGCTCACCGCGGACGACCTGGACGTTCCCTACGACTTCGAGTCGCTGGCGAAGGCCGGCTCGATGCTGGGCTCGGGCGCGATCATCGTGGTGGACGACTCGACGCCGATCATCGACGTGGCGCTGAAGACGGCGAAGTTCTACCGGCACGAGTCCTGCGGCAAGTGCACCCCGTGCCGCGAGGGCACAAACTGGACGGTGAAGATGCTCGAGCGGATCGACCGCGGCGAGGCCACTCCCATGGACCTGGAGATCATGGCCTCGGTGCAGGAGCACATCATCGGCCACTGCCTGTGCGTGCTGGGCGACGCGATGGCGATGCCGATCGGCTCGATGATCGCGAAGTTCCGCGACGAGTTCGAAGCGCACATCGAGAGCCGGCGCCTGGAAGCCCGGGCGCCGGCCGGGGCGGTGGCGTAATGCCAAGGCCAGAGGTAATCGCCAGAACTGGGGCGCGTGAAACCACAACCCCCGGAAGAACAAAGGCCGTTACAAGCGAAGGGCCGAAGGCCCGAAGCGCCACGGACGCCCGGAGGGCGTACGTGCCCATCAAATCGCGGGACAGGATGTCCCGCGGAGCACTTCAAAAAAAGGCCAAGATGTCGCCGCCCGAGCGTATGGAAAACCGATTTCATGCCAAGGCCGTGGGGGCGGTGGCCTGATGCCGAGGCCAGTGGAGAAAATAATCACCTTCACGATCGACGGCCGCGAGGTCCAAGCCCCCGAAAACGCGATGCTCGTCGACGCCGCCAAGCACGGCGACGTGGAGATCCCAGTGTTCTGCTACGAGCCCAAATTGGGCAACCCGGTGGGCGCATGCCGCATGTGCCTGGTGGAGGTCGAGGGCATCGGAAAGCTGCAGACGGGGTGCTCGACGCCGGTGAAGGACGGGATGGTCGTCAACACCCAGTCCGAGCGGGTCAAGGACGCACAGCGCGCGGTGGTGGAGTTCCTGCTGATCAACCACCCGCTGGACTGTCCGGTGTGCGACAAGGGCGGGGAGTGCCCGTTGCAGGACATCGCGTTCGGCTGGGGTCCGGGCATCTCGCGGTTCGTGGAGCCCAAGCGCCATTTCGTCAAGCCGCTGGAGCTCTCGTCGAAGATCGCGATCGACCGCGAGCGCTGCATCCTGTGCTATCGCTGCGTGCGCTTCAGCCAGGAGATCTCCGAGGACCACCAGCTCGTGCTGGCCGAGCGCGGAGCGCACTCCTACGTCTCGACGTTCGACGGCCACCCATATGAGGCGCCGTTCAGCGGCAACATCGTCGAACTGTGCCCGGTCGGCGCGCTGACCTCGCGCCCCTATCGCTTCAGGGCGCGCCCGTGGGACGTCGAGGACGCGGGCTCGGTGTGCACGCTGTGCCCGTCGCAGTGCAACGTCATGCTGACGGTGCGCGACGAGCGCGTGCTGCGCGTGCAGGCGCGCGAGAACCCGGAGGTGGACGACGGCTGGCTGTGCGACCGTGGCCGTTTCGCCTACCCGTCCCTGGCCGAAGATCGTGTAACCGAGCCGCTGCTGCGCGACGGCGGTGAGCTGCGCCCGGTCTCGTGGGAGCGGGCGCTGGAGGAGGCCGCCACGCGCCTCTCCCGGGCGAGGACGCGGGTCGGCGCGCTCGCCGGCGGCGGCGCGACCAACGAGGAGGGGCTTGCGCTGAGCCGCCTGATGCGCGAGACGCTTCACTCGCCGCATCTGGACTCGCGCCCCGCGGGCAGGCTCGAGCTGGAGTCCCACCGCGCGCTGGCCGAGCCGGCGCTGCAGGCGAAGGTCCCCGATCTGGAGTTCGCGCATGCCGTGCTGGTGCTCGACTGCGACCCGATCGCCGACGCGCCGATCCTCGACCTGCGGCTGCGCAAGGGCGTGCGCCGCCACGGGATGAAGCTCGTGCGCGCGAGTCGCGAGCAGCTGCTCGACGAGGCGCAGCGCGGCGATCTGCTCGACACACTGCGTGCCGATCTTCGATCGGTCGCCGGTGAGGAGGTCGTCGTGCTCTGGCACGAACGCTTGGCGGCCGGGGCCGACGGCGAGCGGGCCGTGCGCACTCTGCTCGAAATGGCCGCGACGCTGGGTCTCGCCGAGATCGACGGCGCCGGGCTGCTCGAAGTCCCCGCTCACGCGAATGGCCGCGGCCTGCGCGAGGCGGGGGTGCTCCCGAACGCCGGTCCGGGGCTCGGCGAGATCGACGAGGAAGGGCTCGACGCGCCGGGGATCGCGCAGGCGTTCGCACGGGGCGAGCTGAGCTGCCTGTACCTGCTCGGCGTGGATCCGCCCGCGGGTGGGCCCGGGACGATCGTCGCCCACGCGGCCTCTCTGACCGACGCGCTGCGCGAGCAGGCCGACGTCGTGTTCCCGGCGCAGGCCTATCCGGAAAAGGAAGGCGAGGTCACGCACCCGGACGGGCGCGTGCAGCGAGTGCGCCGCGCCGTGGGCCACATCGGGCAGACGCGCGAGGAGCTACAGGTGCTGGAAGACCTGATGGGCCGCATCGGCCTGGCGGTCCCATCATGACGCTCGCCCTCGTCGGCTACTACGAAGAATGGTGGATCCAGGTCCTGAAGGCGATCGTCATCTTCGCCGTGAGCCTGCAGCTCGTGCCGGTCGTGCTGCTCGCCGAGCGCAAGCTGCTCGGGCGGTTTCAGGCCCGCTACGGACCCAACCGCGTCGGTCCCTACGGCGCGCTGCAGCCGCTCGCGGACATCCTCAAGCTGCTCACCAAGGAGCAGTTCCGACCGAGAACGTCGGTCGGGTTCCTGTTCGCGCTGGCGCCGCTGATCTCGATCGTCACGGCGGTGGCGGCGTTCGCGCTGATCCCGTTCGGCAACGTCCAGCGCATCTTCGGCACGCCTGTCGGGCTGTACGGGATCGACGTGTCGATCGGCCCGCTGTATCTGTTCGCGTTCGGGGCAATCGCGTTCTACGGAATCATGCTGGGCGGCTGGTCCTCAGGCTCGAAGTACTCGTTCCTCGGCGCGATGCGCGGCGCGGCGCAGCTGATCTCCTACGAGGTCTCCCAGGGACTGGCGCTCGTCGGGGTGATCATGACCGCGCAGACGCTGTCGCTCACCGGCATCGTGCAGGCGCAGAAAGGCATGTGGTTCGTCGTGCCGCAGCTGTTCGGGTTTCTGATCTTCCTGACCGCGAGCTTCGCCGAGACCAACCGCGCGCCGTTCGATCTGACCGAGGCCGACGCCGAGCTGGTCGGCGGCTACAACACCGAGTACGGCGGCGGGCGCTTCGCGTCCTATTACTTCGCCGAGTACCTGAACGTGCTCGTCGTCTCGGGCATCGTGACGACCGTGTTCCTCGGCGGCTGGCTCTTGCCGTTCGGCATTCACCCGCCCGGCTGGGTGGACCCGTTCGTGGTGCTGGCGAAGATGTCGCTGATCACGTTCCTGTTCATCTGGGTGCGCGCGACGCTGCCACGGCTGCGCTACGACCAGCTGATGAGCTTCGGCTGGAAGGCGCTGCTGCCGCTGGCCACGCTCAACGCGCTCGTCACGGCCGTGCTCGTGGTGGTGACGCACTGATGTCCGAGGCGACCACTCCCCGGCCCGCCCCATTGCCCCCGAGCGCCCCCCAGCTGTCCTCCGCGCCCGCAGGCGGCGTGACCGTCACGGCCTGGTGTCCGAGCGAGGACGTCGTCGAAGTCACGCGCACCCCCGCGCCGGGTCCCGCGCGCAGCGCGTGGCGCACGTTCCGCGAGACCGCGCGCGGCCTGAAGACGACGTTCGGGCGCATGCTGGAACGGCCCGTCACGGTCGAGTACCCCGAGCAGAAGACGCCCGTCTACCCGCGGTTTCGCGGCCGTCACAAGCTGCACAAGTTCGAGGACACAGGGCTCGAGAAGTGCGTCGGCTGCTCGCTGTGCGCCGCCGCCTGCCCGGCCGACTGCATCCGCGTGGTCGCGGCCGAGAATACCCCCGAGCACCGCGTGTCCGCCGGCGAGCGGTATGCGGCGGTGTATGAGATCAACCTGTCGCGCTGCATCTTCTGCGGCTACTGCGAGGTCGCCTGCCCGTTCGACGCGATCACGATGGGCCACGACTACGAGCTGTCGGACTACGACCGCACCGACCTGATCTTCACCAAGGAGATGCTGCTCGCCGAACCCCTGGAGCGCACGCCGCTGAGGAACGAGGGCGAGTAGGTGAGCGCGGCTCTCTTCTTCGTCGCCGGATTCGGCGCGATCGCGGGCGCGGTCGGCGTCGTGATGCTGCGCGACCCGTTCTACGCCGTGCTCGCGCTCGTCGCGCACCTGCTGTCGCTGGCGGTGCTGTTCCTGCTGCTGCGCGCCGAATTCGTCGCCGCTGCGCAGGTGGTGGTGTATGCGGGCGCGGTGATGGTGCTGTACGTGTTCGTCGTCGCCTACGTCGGCGGGCGCGAGGACCGATCGTCCGGGATCGGCCAGCTCGGCGAGCTGCTGCGCGGACGCGGCCCGGGGGGAGCGCAGCTGCGCCTCGGCGCGGCGATCCTCGGCGGCGCGCTGCTCGTCGAGCTGCTGATCGCGCTGCTCGGCACGGGATTGAAGGCCGTGGGCGGCGCGGGCGCTCCGTATGCGCCGGGGCCGAGGGCGTTCGGCACGCCGGCGTACATCGGCCAGCTGCTGCTGACGCGCTTTTTGCTCGTGTTCGAGGTCGCCTCGTTCCTGCTGCTGATCGCGGCCGTCGGCGCGGTCGTGCTCGCTGGCCGATCCCGGACGATCGGTGGGCGGGGCGGCATCGGCGAGGACGGCGACGGCACGGGGCGCGTGCTGACCCCGCTCGACCTCATCCGTCCACACGAGACGGGAACCATGGCCGAGGGCGTCGGGGCGCGCAAATGAGCATCGCCTGGTATCTGGCCGTCTCGGCGATCGTGTTCGCGCTGGGCGCCGCCGGTGTGATGGTGCGGCGCAACCCGCTCGTGGTGCTGCTGTGCCTGGAGCTGATGCTCAACGGCGCGAACCTCGCGCTGGTCGCGTTCTCGCGCATGTGGGGCAACGGCGACGGGCAGGTGTTCGCGCTGATCGTGATGACGGTCGCCGCGTGCGAGGTGTGCATCGGGCTGGGGTTGGTCGTCGCGATCTACCGGCGCAGGCTCCCGATCGACGTGGACGAGCTGAGAGAGCTCCAGGGCTGATGGCTACGACGACCTACGGCTGGCTCGTGCTGCTGTTCCCGCTGCTGGGGACGCTCGTGATCGCGTTCGGTTATCGCGTCCTGCCCGGCCGCTCTGCCGGTGTGATCGGCACGGGCGCGATCGGGCTCGCGTTCGTGTCGGCGCTAGGCGCGCTGATCTCGCTGGAGAGCCATTCGAGCTCCCACCAGGAGCTCGCCTCCACGCTGTGGAACTACGCGAGCACGGTCGGCGTCGACGCGAAGGTCTCGATCCTGGTGGACCCGCTGTCGGTGTTCATGATCCTGATCGTCAGCGGGATCTCGAGCATGATTCATCTGTACTCGATCTCCTACCTCGAAGAAGACCGCGGGTTCGCCAGGTACTTCGCCTACCTGAACTTCTTCGTGTTCGCGATGCTGCTGCTCGTGCTCGCCGGCAACTTCCTGCTGCTGATCGTGGGGTGGGCGTTCGTCGGCGCGGCGTCGTACCTGCTGATCTCGTTCTGGTACCGGCGCACGACCGCCACGCGCGCGGGGATCAAGGCGTTCGTGATCAACGTGCTCGGCGACGCGGGGCTCGTGCTGGGGACGTACTTCATCTTCAAGCACACGCACACGCTCGACTTCCTCGGCGCGTTCGCCGCCGCGCCGCACGTGTTCCACGCAGGCGAAGCGGACATCGTCGCGGGCTGTCTGCTGCTGCTCGTGGGCGCGATCGCGAAGTCGGCGCAGATCCCGCTGCACACGTGGCTGCCCGACGCGATGGAGGGTCCGACGCCGGTCAGCGCGCTGATCCACGCCGCGACGATGGTCACGGCGGGCGTGTATCTGATCGCGCGCATGCACGTGCTGTTCGAACTGGCGCCCGCCGCGCAGGACACGGGCGCTGCGATCGGCGCGGCGACGCTGCTGATCGCCGGCACGATCGCGCTCGTGCAGACAGACGTCAAGCGCGTGATCGCCTACTCGACGATGTCGCAGATCGGCTACATGATCATGGGGGTCTCTGTCGGCGCGTACGCGGCGGGGATGTTTCATCTGATGACGCATGCGTTCTTCAAGGCGCTGCTGTTCATGGGCGCGGGCTCGATCATCGGCGCGATGGCGGGGGAGCAGTCGCTGGAGAAGATGGGCGGGTTTCGCAGGGCGCTGCCGTTCACATTCGGCTGCTTCGTGATCGGCGGCCTGGCGCTGTCGGGCATCCCGCCGTTCTCGGGGTTCTTCTCCAAGGACGAGATCCTGCTCGTCACGGGCGAGCTCGGCGGCTGGCACTGGGTTCTGTACGCGATCGGTTACATTGGCGCGTTCCTGACGGCGATCTACACGTTCAGGATGATCTTCCGCGCGTTCTACGGCGACCCCGTTGCGCAGGCGCGGGAACTGGAAGAAGGACACCTGCACCACGCGGAGGTTCCGAGAAACCCCGCCACGGGCGAGGTCGAGGACACCGACGTCGGCTTCCCCGGCCCGCACCACACGATCGCCGAGCGCGCCCTGCCGATGAAGGTGGCGATGACCGTGCTGGCGATCGGCGCGGTCGGCGCTGGTCTCGTGCAGATCCCCGAAGTCGACGAGGTCATCACCAACTTCCTGCGCCCGACGTTCGCGGGCTCGCCGCTGTACGAACCGCATACGCGCGACGGGCTGCTCATCTTCGGCTTGTGCCTCGGCACGGCGCTGGGGCTGAGCGGCATCGCGATCGCCTACCGCATCTGGGTCAAGAACCCCGAGTTCGCGGTGCGAGCGCGGGAGCGCTTCGGCGCGGTGTATGAGCTGCTCGCGCACAAGTGGTACTTCGACGAGCTGATCGACGCGCTCGTCGTGCACCCCGCCGCAGCCCTGGGCCGGTTCGCGACGGGCACGTTCGAGCGCGTGTTCGTGCAGGACACGCTCGTCGGCGGCTCCACCGGGATCGTGCGCGCGGGCTCGGCCACCGTGCGCGCGGTGCAGAGCGGCTTTCTGCGCTACTACGCAGCGCTGCTCGTGCTCGGCGTGACGGGCGTCGCGTTCTACTTCCTGCTTCAGACCTGATGTCCATCCCTCTGTCCGTCTTGGTCTGGCTGCCCGCCGCGTGCGGGGCGCTCGGCGCGATCCTGTGCACGCTGGTCGGGCGCACCCGCGCAGCCACAGCGACAGCCACCACCTCCGCCACCACGCAGGCTGAAACATCGACGGGCGCCTGGGGCATCACCGGCGTGCTCGCGTTGATCGGCGCGCTCGGCGCGCTCGGGCTGGCGATCGGCTACATCGCCGACTACTCGCCGGGCACGAGCGGCCTGACGCACGTCACCGACGTGGTCTGGATCAGCGAACTGGGCATCCACTACAAGCTCGGGGTGAGCGGACTGAACGTGTTCCTGGTGGGCCTCGCGACGCTGCTGTTCGCGGCGGCGACGATCGCCGCGAACCTGCGCTCGTGGGAGCGCCCGCGGCTGTTCTGGTTGCACTTCATGCTCGCCGAGTCCGCCGTGCTGGGGGCGTTTCTCGCCCAGGACCTGGCGTTGTTCGTGGCGTTCTTCGATCTGATGCTGATCCCGTTCTACTTCCTGACGGGCATGTGGGGCCGGGGCACGCGCGAGGAGCGCGTGAAAGCCACGATCAAGCTCGTCATCTACACGCTCGTGGGCTCGCTGCTGATGCTCGCCGCGGCGATCGCCACCGGCGTGCTGGCGGCGCAGCAGGGCGGGGGGCACATCACGTTCGTGCTCTCGGCATTGCAAGGACTACCGCTGAGCACGGGATCGCAGGAGTGGATCTTCCTGTTCTTCGCCGCCGCGTTCCTGGTGAAGATGCCCGCTTTCCCGCTGCACGGCTGGATGCCCGACGGCTACCGGGCGATGCCGATCGAGGTGCTGATGGTGTTCAGCGGCGTGCTGTCGAAGGTGGGCGCGTACGGCTTTTTGGCGATCGTGCTGCCGCTGTTCCCGCAGGGCGCCGCGCACTTCCAGACGCTGATGCTGATCGTCGCGCTCGTCTCGATCCTGTACGGGTCGGCGGTCGCGTTCACGCAGACCGACGCGCGGCTGATCGCCGGGTACTCCTCGGTGGCGCAGCTCGGGTTCATCACCCTCGGGATCTTCGCCCTGAACCCCCAGGGCGCGCAGGGCGCGTTGCTGCAGATGATCAACCACGGGCTGGTGGTCGCGCCGCTGCTGTTTATCGTCGCGGTCCTCTCCCGCCGCGTTGGGGGCTCGGAGGACGTACGCGACATGGGCGGGATCGCGTTTCGCGCGCCCGTGCTGGCCTCGATCTTCCTGATCGTCTCGCTGGCGACGCTGGCGATGCCGGGCTCGGCGAACTTCGTGGGCGAGTTCATGATCCTGCTCGGCGTCTTCCAGACCAAGCTCGCGATCGCGATCGTCGCCTTCGCGGGTGTGGTGATGGCGAGCGTGTACGCGCTGCGGCTGTTCATCCGCGCGATGCACAACCGCGTCGGTCAGAAGGTGGATTCGCGCGAGATCTCGCTACGCGACGGGTTCGTACTGGTGCCGCTCGTGGCGGTGATCGTGTTCATGGCGGTCTACCCGCAGCTGGCGCTGCGCCGCAGCGAAGGCTCGACCAAGGCCGCCGTGGCGAGCGCGCAGGCGGCGGTTAATCCCGTCCCGCCAACCACGGCGAGTGTCGTTCCGGCGCAACCGAACGCATCGACTTCGCCACGGCGCTGCGGTCCCAACGGGACGTACACCGTCTGCTACGAAGGCGCTAAGACAGCGAGCCCCAGCCCATGAATACGCTCGCCACCACCACCCTCAGAGGCCCATACGTCGACTTCGCGGCCCTATCCCCCCTGATCGCGCTGCTGGGCGGCGCGGCGATCGTGCTGCTCGTCGGCCTGCTCGGCTCGCGCTTGGTACGAGCGCACGTGGTGCCCGCGCTCACGCTCGTCGCACTCGGCGCGGCCGCCGGACTCACGATCTGGCAGTGGAACGCGGAGAAGTCGATCGTCGCGGGCGCGCTGAAGATCGACAGCCTGTCGCTGACGCTGAACCTGATCCTGGTCGCGGGCGGCGCCTGCACCGTGCTGCTGGCCTGGCGCTCGCTCGCCGCGCGCGAAGCCGCGCACGGCGAGTGGCATGCGCTGCTGCTGACGTCGATCGGCGGGATGTCGCTGCTGGCAGCGGCGCAGAACACGGTCGCGCTGTTCCTCGGGCTGGAGCTGCTGTCGATCCCGCTGTACGTGCTGTGCGCAACCGAGCTGAAAAAGGAGCACTCGCTGGAGTCGGGGCTGAAGTACCTGATCGTCGGCTCGGTGGGCTCGGCCACGCTGCTGTATGGATTGGCGCTCATATACGGGGCGACGGGAGCCACGGACTTCACCGCGATCGACGGCGCGCTGTCCAGCGGCGACCTCGCGAGCGACCCGCTGACGCTCACCGGGATCGCTCTGTGCGTGGCGGGCCTGTGCTTCAAGGCATCCGTCGCCCCGTTTCACCAGTGGACACCCGACGTGTATGAGGGCGCGCCGACGCCGGTGACGGCGTTCATGGCTGTGGCCACGAAGGTCGCCGCGCTGGGCGTGTTCCTGCGCCTGTTCGACGTCGCGCTGATCGAAGCCCACGCGAGCTGGGGTCCGGCGGTCGCGGCGCTGGCGGCGATCACGATCGTCGTCGGCAACATCGGCGCGCTGGGGCAGTCCTCGCTGAAGCGGATGCTCGCCTACTCCTCCGTCGCCCAGGCCGGGTACATGCTCGCCGGCGTGGTCGTCGCTTCCCGGCTGGGCGCCCAGGCGACCGTGTTCTACCTGGCGGTGTATCTGTTCATGAACATGGCGGCGTTCGCCACGATCGTCGTGCGCGAGCGGGAAACCAGCCTCGGCGACTCTGTCGCGGCGATGCGCGGCCTCGGCCGTGAGCGCCCACACCTGGCCTGGCCGATGACGCTCGCGATGCTGGGGCTGGCGGGCATCCCCGCGACGGCGGGGTTCATGGGCAAGTTCTACCTCATCGACGCCTCCGTCTCGGGCGGCTACACGTGGTTGGGAGTGGTGATCGCGATCGGCTCGATGATCTCGCTCGGCTACTACCTGCCGGTGATCGCGGCGATGTGGATGGGCGACGCGCGGGCGGACGCCCCGGGACCCGTCGCCGAAGGGGCGTTGCCGACGCTGGCGGGCGGCTCACAGGAGCTGGACGAGCCCTCGCCCACGGCGTCCTGGCTCCAACCCGAGGTCGCTCTAGTCGCGATCGTGGCCGGCGCCGCGATCCTGTTCTTCGGCATCGTCCCCCAGCCACTGTTCAACCTCGTGCACGGGGTCGGCAGCGCGCTGGGGTTGCTCTGAAGCGGTCGCCCCCACGCTTGGGTCGGAGCTATAGTCACCGTATGCGCGCAGTGGTATTGGACCCACCCACGGCGGGGCTGGAAGAGGTGCTCGAGCGCCGGCGCCGCTCGGGTCTTGATCGCCTCGACGAGGTGTGGGAGGGTGTCCTGCACATGGTCCCCGCACCAACCGACGGGCACGGCGACATCGAAAGCCAGTTGCACGCGATTCTGAGACCGCTTGCCCATCAGGCTGGCCTGCGCATGATCGGCCAGTCCAACCTCGGCGAGTCAGAACGCGACTTCCGCGTCCCCGACGGCGCCCTGCACCGCCCTGGGGCCGCCGACACGTGGCACCCGACCGCCGCCCTGGTCATCGAGATCGTCTCGCCGGGCGACGAGAGCTGGGAGAAGCTCCCGTTCTACGCCGCCCACGACGTCGACGAGGTGCTGATCGTCGACCCCCAGGAGCGCACGGTCAACTGGCTGAGGCTGGACAGCGGCGAGTACCGCCCGATCGCGCGCAGCGAGCTGATCGAGCTGGGCGCGGACGAGCTCGCCGCGCGGATCGACTGGCCCGCCGCCCCGCCAGGCTGATCGGCTCCAGGACGCGCGACACCGGACGCAGTCGCACTGGCGGGCCGGCATGAGCAGGCGGTCCTGATCGGCGAGGCCAAGTGGTCTCGCCGCGCTGGTCCTGATCGACATGCTGCGGGGAAGGCCCGCTGGCGAGCGGGTGCGAGACCTGCACCGAACAGGCCAGGCGCCATGGTTTGGCGCGGAAGCGCTACTTCGCCGCCGCGCCCTGCCCCCCGCTTCTTCAGCGCGCCGCGCTCTGAGATGTCATTTCGCGGTCACGGCCCATGAGCCGGCGGCGACTGCTGGGCCGGCGGCGCCGGTTTCGAAGACGGCGAGGACGCCGAACTTGCCGGTTTCGGTTGCGGCCTTGCCGTTTTCGAGGTTCCCGAATGCGGCGAACGTGAGGTTGCTCGCGAAGCCGTAGACACAGAGGTTGCCGGGTTTGGCTTCGGGCGATTCAATTTTGCCTGGGCATTCGGTCGTGGGGCTCGAGACGAAGTGGGCGGCGACCGGTGCTGCGAGCGGGATCGGGAACGAGATCGAGGCATACACTGTTTCTGAGGCGGCGGCGGCGTTGTAGCTGGCGGCGAGGGTACCCTTCTCGGTCTTTTCGGAGGGGAGCGTTTCGGTGAAGCCGGTCGTGCCGGGTTTGCCTTCTTTACCGTTTTCGCCTTTCGGGCCGGCTTCGCCTTTGGGCCCCTGGGGCCCCGCGCCGCCGACGGGGCCCTGCGGACCCTGAGCGCCGCCCGCTCCCGTCGGTCCGGCGGGACCCGCTGCACCGGCGGGGCCTTGTGCGCCGCTTGCGCCGGCTTTGCCCTGCAGTTGCTTGAGCACGCTGGGCTTGATCTGCTTGGTCGAGGTGATGAGGTATTTGCCGGCGGCGTAGGCGCCGCCGCTCATAGCGAACACGAGCGCGAGTGTCACGGCAAGATTGGTATAGGTGAAGCGTCTGCGGATCATTGCGAGCATCTACGTCTCCTCCAATAAAAGGGGTGTGGGTTCTTGGTCCGGGCCAGCGGGACTGCGGGTCAGGTGCTATCTGCTTGTCCTGCGTGCCCCCTTCCCGTGGCGCTTGGCCTTGCGTCTGGGTTTGACGCATCTGCCGTGCTTGTCGCGCTTGTAGCCGCGCCTGCATTTCCCCGGCGGGTGACCGCCGGTCTGGGTGGGGAACGCGACGTTGGGGACGGCGAGCATCGCGAGCACCGACGGGATCGGGAGCACGGACGGGAGGCCCGGGGTGGTGAAGGTCACGGGCTGGCCGTAGGCGGTGCCGTAGCCGCTCGATACCCTGATCCTGAACGCGTAGGTCGTCCCGGGCTGCAGGCCAGTCAGTTCGAAGCTCTCCGGGACCGGTGTGCTGCCCGTCCCGGCGGAGCCGGTGAAGACGGTCGCGAACTGGGTGGCGGGGCCTTCTTGCACCCCGAACTCGAAGGCGTAGCTCGCGGGCTGCCCGTCGGGGTTCGCCAAGCCCGAGATGACGGCCGAGGTCGGGCCGGTGACGGTCGCGCCGGCGGTGAGCGCGGCGGGGACCGGCGCCGGGGCGGTCGTGAAGGTCCCTTCGGGGAGGGGGAGCGTCCCGGTTTCATTGAGCGCCTTTTCGCCGTGCTCATTGGTCGCGAAGAGCCGGTATCGATAGGTAGTCGCGGGCTGCAGCCCCGTCGCTTCGAGGGTCGCGAGGGTCGGCGCGTACGCCGCGGACTGCGCGCCGGCGCTCTGGCCGATCCCGGTGCACGTGGGTTCTTCGAGGCCCAGGCACGTCGCCGCCGGCGCGTACTGGAACTCGTAGGTCGTGGTCGTGTTCTCCGGGTTCAGACGGCCGGAGAAGACGGCGTTGGCGAAGCGCACGAAGCCGACGGACGGTTCGCCGACGTCCCTGGGGGGCACGCTGGGGGTCACGATCGAAGCGTGTTCCCCGGTCAGCGTTTCCGGGGTCTTGACGACCGCGTCGGAGCCCGTGAGCTTGTAGCCGAGCGCCTGGTTGGGGGCGAGCCCCTGCACCTGCGCGCTCACTTTGACCGGGGTCGTGCCGGTCGCGACCGGCTGCTTCGCGGTGTCGGACCCCGGCACGGCGCTCGTTTCCCAGTGAAACCAGGCCTGGGTTTCAGCGACGCCCTCCGGGTTCACTTCCCCTTCAAGACCACAATCCAGCGTCACGCTCGAGCCAAGGACCGCCCCCGGTCCGCATTTCGAGAGACCCGTTGAGAGTTCCCCCACGAGCACCGGCTTGTAAGCGACGACTTCCCGGGCGGCGCCGTTCGTTGCGAACATTTCGCCGTTGCTGTTGAACGCGAGATCGAGCTCGAAGTTGGTGACAAAGCGGGTGATCAGATGCAACCCCGCGCCCGTGATCGCATAGAGCGAGCCGCCGAATCCTTCGTTCACCGCAAGCCGGCCGGCCGGGTCCAGAGCGGTCGCCAGGATCTGGCCGATCGGGAAGCTCCTCGTTTCTTTGCCCGACGGGTCGAACTCGCGAACCGCCGAACCCGGGGAGCTCTGTCCGGCGACGTACACGGCATAAGTGTTCCCGGCCGGGTCGACCAAGAGTTCGCGCACCTGGCTTCCGGGTTCCGAAGAGAGTTCGGTCAAGCGTTTACTGATCGCTTCGCTTCGTTCAAGCGGCACACCGGCCCACGTGCCGGTCGCGGTGAACTCCTGGACGCCGTGTTCATCAGCGACGTACAGCAGGTCTTCGGGGCCGCCCGCGGCGAGCAGCTCGCTGTTTTCCCCGAACGCGAACTCGCCCGGGTGGCGCGCCCCCACCGGGACTGGGGCGGCAGCGGTGCATTTGACGGCGGCTTTTTCGACTTCTTCGGCCGTACAGAGGTTCGCTTTGGTCGTTTCGTTGACTTCCCTACCGAGCTCCCACACGAACTGGCCGGTGGGCGTGAGCTTCTGCACCCGCCGAGCTTCCGTCGAGTGCACGATTTCGGCTACATAGAGGTCGCCGCTTTTGGGGTCGACCGCGACGCTCAGCGGTGTCGAGAATTGCCCCGGCAGGTTCCCAGCGATCCCGGCGCCGCACGTGTCGCCCGATGCCTTGGTGCAGAGGTTGCGCTGCGCCCGCGGCGCGCCTTCTTTGACCTTCGTCTTGTTGACGTCCCAGCCGATCGTCGCGACGAATTCGCCACTCGCCGTCAGCTCCTGCACGCGATGATTGCCGCCCCCTCCGCCGTCCGCGACGTAGATGTCGCCGCCCAAGACCGCACCCGCGATGCTGGTCGGAAGTCCTTCTGCGCCGAAGCCTCCCGGTTCGGTGCTCGCGACACCGGGCTGGCATTCATCGCCCGAGGCGACCGAGCAGACCGGGCCTTTGGTGGTCGCGTCGACTTCCCAGCCGTAGTGGCCGGTGACGATCTGCTTGACCGGGGGTTCGCCGGCGGCCGCGAGCGACGGCGACACGACCGAGAGCGTCACGGCGAGGAGCAGCGGCAAGGGTAGGCGTTTGAGGGCCGCGGCGGTCATCGGTGCCTGCGCCTGTGGCGGCTCTGCCTGGCGCGCGCGGCGTGGGCGCCGCACCCGGTGACCTGGATCTGGGTGCTCTGCCTGAGGACCGCGCCGTTCTGGGCGATGAATTCGCTCGGCATCCGAAGCTTCCCGGCCGCCTTGCAGAGGTTGGTGTTCGCGGCGAGCGCCGAGTAGGGGCCCTGGGGGAGGTAGAGCTCGAACGTGGAGACGGGGACGTCGGGGACGGTCTTGAAGGTCGAGCTCGTGACACCCGATTTGCTGATGAACGTCGTGCCCGTCAGGTCGACGCGGACCCCGTCGCCCTGGAGGACGGCGACGAGGGAGGGGAACGCTTCGCCGCCGTGAGAGACGAAGTACACGGGGCCCGAGAGGGGCACCGGCAGCAGCGGGGTGGTGGTCCTGACGACCCCGATGACCGACGCGGCAGGGCACGAGGCGGGGTTGGCTTCGAACACGGCCGCGATGCAGGCCTTCTGAAGCGTCGTCAGCCGCGAGGGGATCTGCTTGGGGAGTTCGACTTTGACGTAGGCGATGTTCGCCTGGCTGCCGGCCTTGAACGGCGGGTAGGTCACCTTCGCGTCGAGGCTCGCACCGCCCCGTTTGCTCGTGCGACCGCTGGCCGAGACGGTGAAGTGGGGCTGGAAGGCGAGGCTGCGGCAGCCGGCCGCGGCGAACGGGCTCGCGACGTGAGCTGTCGCGTTCTGGTTGCCCGCGACGTTCGCCGTGACCTGCTGCGCGCTGCAGTTGGTCGGGTTGAACATGAACCCGGGACGGTCGATGTCGACCGTGATCCGTTTGAGGCGCAGCGGCACACCGAAGACGATCTGCGGCAGCGCGTACGGCCCGGTTTCGTCGGTCGTGATCGTCGCGGTCGAGTTGACCGGGTCGATGTCGATGCGGGCGCGCACGACGACCAGCCCCAGGTTGAACGGGCCCGCGACCGCATGCGTGACGATCGAGAGGCCGAACGGCGCCCCATTGTGAGGGCCCGTCAAGTAGACGTTGCCTTCGACTTCGAACGGGTGCGAGCCAGCACCGGAGGCGACCCTGGTGGTGCCGATCTTCGAGGCGGCGCACTCACCGTAGAGAGCCGGGTTGTTCGCCTGGGCCTCGGGACACAGCGGGACGCTCGAGAGCATCGCCAAAAGACCGGGGGGCGTGTGGACCTGCACGCCCTTGACGTACTGTTCGCGGTCTCGGCGCGTGAGGTTCATCGTGAACGCGCTGAAGGCCCCGGCCTGCGGCGAGACGGTCCCCGCCAGGAAGCCCGGGTTGAACGGGGTCGGGTTCGAGCAGCCGCTCACCGTGTAGAACGAGGACGGCGTCGCGTCAGGGGTGCCCGTGACCGTCAGATGCTGCGGGGTTTCGCCCGGTGCGCTCCACGGCGTGAAGTCGGCAGTCGTGACCGCCGGGCCGCATACGCTCGGGTTATCCAACGGCGCCCGCGGCCCACCGTTCAGATGCAGCCGCAGTTCGCTGAATGGCGCTTGCGGCGTGTCGAGGGCGATGCTCGTCAACTGGCCAGTCGCGGGGTTCGCATGCGTCTCGAGCGCGACCTTGAAATGGATCCCGGTCTTCGCGAGCGCGCCCGTCCCGCCGAGTTCGAGATAGAGCCGGTAGAGCCTTCCGCTCTGGGCGTCCTGCGCGGTACACGCCGCCTGGCCGGCGCCGCCACACGCGGGGCGCGCCAAGTACAGGTGACCCTTGATCGGTTCCGGGAGGAACGGCGTGATGGCTTCCGCCGTTCCGACGGTCGACCCGTCGGGGCAGTGACCCGAAGCGAGCTGAAGCTGACCGTTCAACCCTTCCTCTTCGGATTCGGGGCCGTTGATGTTGATCCCTTCGGGGCCAGTTTCGTTACAGGCCTGGATGCCATCCACCACCCCCGGAGAGACCGACAGACCCTCAGGAAGCGTCACGGCTGAGTTGCGGAGCTGGGGGGTGGCGTTCGATTCGACGGCTTCGTTCAACGGCACCTGCAGGTTCACACCCAACCCCACCGGTTCATCCGCCGCCAACGTGTCCGGTTCGACGCCGACCGTCGGGCCGAACTGCAACGCGCTGCAGCCCGTGACCGCCGGGATCGTGGCCGACGCCTGCACGTACCCTTCATATTTCTGACCCACGACACGCCCGGGTTCCTCCCACGAATCCGCGAGCACCCGCGCCGCCTCTGGGCCCGCCGCACAATCCGTCGGCCACGTCAAAAACGGGGCCGGCACCACACCACTACTATGACCGCCACCCGCACACGACAACGCTGGCGCGCCGTTGGCTCTTCCGCATTTCATGCCCCGCACCTGATCGTGACTCGGATCCGCCGGCACACCCCAAAACGTCGTTTCCACCCGCGACGGTTTTGCCATCGCGGGGATGCTCGTGCTCTGCACCGAAATCCCGTAGCCCTGGTCCGTTCGCACGAGATGACCGGTGATCACGGTCGGGACACTGAAAGTGTTCTCGAGCACGAACTCGGCCGACTGCCCCGGTTCCGGCGTCACATTCACAATCGGCGCCACCTCTTCCGAACCCGAGAACCACCGCAGATGCGCCACACCCACCTGCGTCGCGGCGGGGCAATCGACTTTGTTGATCGCCTGCGACAACGAGCACGACGGCAAAGCCAACGGGTCACCCAACAAACCCGGAGGCAAATCAACGACAATATCCTTCGGGTCACGCGTCGCCACGGTCACGTTTTTGTGAATCCGTTCGAAGAAATATTCTTCCGTGGTGAATTCGATCACCGAAGTCAAAGCCCACGGGTGACCACCCGCCTGCGTGAACGCCGGCGTGTACGGTTCGTTTACGATTTCGCTATCACCACTGGGCAGAGGGGTCACGCGTGTAGATCTCGTCGCTTCAAAAGCGAACTTCGTGATCCCAAGCGGCACGGGTTCACCAGCCCACGCAGCACCCGCGCCAATCAGGCACAGAGTCCACGCCAGCACCGCCGCCAGCGCCACGGGCCGGGCAAGCCGCCGTAAGCGCAGCAAGCGCCTTGAGATCATCGCTTTGTCCTTCGCCTCGCGGCACGTCTCGCGCATCGCGCTTTGCGCCCCCTGGCCTTGGCCTTCTTGCACCCCGGTCGTTTCTTGACGCTCTTCTTCGTCGCCGGGGCCGGCGGGCTCTGGCCTTGGAGATTGTCGCCCGCCCGCTGGACCGCGCTGCCCGGCATGAGCAAAGGCGCAGGGTTGCTCAACGGTCCCTGGCACGCATCGCTGGAGCACGACTGCCGCGCGGTTTCGGCCTGCGGGAAACCACCACCACCAAGCCGCGCATCGTAAACATCAACCAAACCATCCTGGTCCCCAGGAACCAAACCCTGAGCCGTCAAAAAGAAGATGTCACGACCCGACGGTGAGATCGTCGCCGCGAAATCGGGGGAGTCGGACGCGCCCCCAGAAACCATCGACACGACGCCCGGGCCGCCTTCTGGACTGGCGTGCCATTCATAGATGTCCGGGACGCGCTTCTGTGCGCGAGGCGACAACGGACCAGACGAGTAGAAGATGATCCGGCTGCCATCGTCGCTGATCGAACGGAACGACAATTCACGCTTGAGACGCACCGAATCCGACGGCTGGATCCCGGCCGGGCTGATGGTCGCATCGAACTCGTCGTTGCCATTCGCGTCATAGCCGTTTTCACCCGCGGAGACCCTCAGCAGCGAACCGGTCGTGCTATCGAAGCGATACACATCCTTTGCCGAATCCGCATCATCCGGGGTCAGGCGCCCGTAGCTCGAGAACACAAGCACACGACCGTCACGCGTCGAGCTGACTTCCTGTCCGTTGCTCCACAGCCCAGAATCGTTCCTGAACTTAAATCCTTCACCACCAGTCAGACCGGCGGGACACGCCGCATCCCGGGCAGCGCCCGACAGTTCAGGACCCGAACACAGGTCCGTGACAAACGTCGTCCTGCCCGTTTCCGCGTCGTAGAGATACAGGTTATCCCCGCCGCTCACAGGTTCGCGGCCTTCAGCGTTCGGGCCTTCGCTCAACACGCCATGCGCCACGAAATACACCCGCGAACCGTCCGGCGCGATCCGCAACACACCCTGCACATCCGCCGCCTGCCCCACAACGGGATCGTGCGAGACCTGCACAAGCGAGGTCACACGCCGTTCAGCAGCCGCACACCCGGCTTCGCCTTCGCCGCAACCGATGGTCGCCATATACAGATCGTTGCCGGTGTCCTTGTCGCCCGCCACGAGCGGAGCGGCGGTCGTGAAGAAGACTTTGGAACCGTCTTCAGAAGCACCCGTGAAATACGCAGCCGCCCTGCTCGATGCACCCGGACAAGGCACATCGGCGCACGCTTCTGCGAGCGGTTTCGACACTTCGAGAGTGCGTTCGCCGCCCAACCTTGCGAAGACCTGGTGCCCGGTGCAGTTCGGCTTCCCTTTCACGGCCGTCGTGACGAAGATGATGCTCCCGTCGACATTCACGGTGTTGAAGCTGCTTTCCTGCTTGCCCTGTCCTTCCGTGCTGAGGGCCCCATATTCCGTGCCGAGGTCGACCTTGCATTCCGGGTTTATCACCGGCCCCGCATTGGTCACAGCCAGCGCACGCACATAATGTTCACTACCACCGCAACCCCGCGAGTAGTCATACATCTGCCCCACCGTGTGTTCAGTCACCGGCAACAACGGGTCCGTCGCACCAAGGATCAGATGACACAGGTCATCGCTCCCGTCGAAAACCAAGCCATCGATGGGCTTCCCGTTCACCTGCACAAGCGGTTCACCGAACGGTTCCCAGCTCGCGGGCGTGTCAGGCACACCAACCCGATGCAGCACATATTCGGTTCCGGTGCTCTGATCGCTGAACTGTGACGCGCCGGCCGCTTGGTTACTAAACGCGTACTCCAACCCAGGGGAAAAGTCGAGGCTTGCTCCTGCACTCGGCGGAGGCGGCTGAAGCGACGAGGTCGCCCAACCAACACCATCCACACGTTGAGCCAGATAGTTGACATCCAGGACATCCCATTGCGCCCCGGCGAAACACGCCCAGCGAATTGAACGCGACCCTTTCCCCATCCGCCGACTCCATCGCCAGCGTCCCCACGCCATAACCACCCTTGTAGACCGGGCTGACCTGCTCGTAGACGCGGCCTTCGGGGATCGCGAGGGCGGGGCTGGCCGTGAGCGCCGTGGCGAATAGGAGGACGAGGAACACCAGTGCGCACACACGCGCTCCGGCATATGATCGCGCCGGCAAAGTCCCATCCCAAGCGCGGGGTAGCGTGCCCGGCATGACTTCGACCGGCCTGCACCGATGAGCTCCGAGACGCCCCCACCGCCCGCCGTGGGCGAGCCGCTTCCGCGTGCCGCGGAGGCGCTTGGCATACGCGACAAGCTCGAGACCTACTCTCTGGACGTCAATCACAAGAGCGGTGGCCCCAAGGCCCGTGGCTTCGAACGAATCCTCGGCATCACGATCATGCACATCGACTACCTCGAAGGCACGATCTTGACGGGCATCCTGACCGTGCCCGTCAGCTCCGTGCGAGACAAGCCGCCCTGGGGAGTAGAGTGCGTGGTCGTCGTACCGGTGCGTGGACGCGGCGAAAAGAGCGGGCGTGTCGTCGACGTGAGGACGGCCTGGCTGCTCCCCGACGCCGGCGGTCCACCGCAAATGACGACCGCCTTCCCAAGGCCCTAAACTGGAGGAGTCATGGCAACCGTCAAGCAGGCAATCGGAGAGATCGACGTCGTCGCCTTCACCGACCCAGTCGACAAGGACGAAGGGATCGGAACATGGCCCGCCGGCACCGAGGGCACCGTCGTCCACGACTTCGGCGACCACAAGATGATCGAGATCTCCGACGACCGCGGCGTCACCCTGGACCTCCCCGTCGTCCCCGTCGAGAAGCTCGAGCTCGTCGAGAAGCACAGCTGAGCGCGGCTGCGGGTCCCAGCTGTTCGGGTCGAAGCTCACGAGAGCCCGCCCCCGTCTGAGTTCACGCCTTTCGCGTGAACGCGGATCGTCTGCGTAACCTGCACGCCCCTGTCGGTCAGACACCATGCGTTGCGCTCACCGCGCGAGTGTCCGGCGCCCGTGTTCTGCAACAACCCCAACCGCCCCAACCGCGCCAGGAGCTTTGAGACCTGTCCCTGATCCACGATCCCTGCGAACTCCGCGACCATGCGATTGCTCGCACCCGGATGCGCGGCGACGTCTTCCAGCACCCGCGCCGTGCGATACGTCAAACGCATCGGGATGCCCTCCAGCGGATCGTGCTCGGCACGCACCGCCATGCCGGCCCGCGCGACCACGCCGCGCGTGGACGCCGGCACGGGCAGCGCCTGCTCACGACGGGCCGCGACCGGCCCCAGGTAGGGCAGCACGATCATGCCCATCAATTCCCCCAGCAGACCAGTGAGCGGCTCCCGCTCACCGCGCAGCAACCGCGCGTAGACGATCGCGAACGCAGCGCCGATGAGGCCCTCCGCGGTCAGGGGCGGACGGTCTGCTCCACGAGCGCCCTCCGCGCGTCCCTCGTCCACTACCCGTGCCAACCCCCGCAAAATTTCCTCACGACGCTCCAGCACGCCCTGCGAGCCGCGCAACGCCTGCACCACGCACACCCGCGCCAGCACGGGCTCGCGATCCAAGAACGACAGGATCGCCCACAAACCCCCGCGCACCCGCTCACGCCACGGCCGATCCTCGAGACCCGCCCGCTCGATCTCCGCGGCGATCCGCCGCGCCGCGTCCTCCAAGACCGCGACGACGCACTCCTCGCGATTTTCGAACAGCTCGTAGAACGTGCGCCGCGAGACACGCGCGCGCAACGTGATGTGCGCGACCGTCGCGCCCGCGTAACCGAGCTCGTCGACCGTCCGCACGGCTGCGGCCAGCAGGCGCGAGCGCTGCATCTCCGCCACCTGCGCGCGCGAGGCATCGCCACGACGCGGGGTGGGACGCGAGAGACGCGTGGGATTGGGGCGCTTGGTGATCAAGCTACGCCTCCAGGCGCACGGCAGATCTGCTCGCGGTGGGCTTGCCGGCCGATCGTGGACGTGTAAGCGAGGCTTCGGTCTCGCGTTACCTCGCGCGGGCGGCGAACGTCATTGCGCGCGTGGCATGGTAGCTTCGAACAGGGCTTGGGGCGCGGGGAGCCATACCTCGCGAGGAGGCTGAAGAACCACCGTGACGCCGCGGTTAGACGAGGGGCGCTAGCAGTACAAGAGAGAGAGAGAGAGAGAGAGAGATGAGTCAGCGCTGCTGACGCATCTACCTACGGCGCCATTGCGGCCCGCAGCAATCTCTGGCACGTATGTCCCCATTGAAACCACGCGAAAACAGCTCCCTCACCGAAGCGATCCAGGTCCCTCTCCGAAAGAAACCCTTATTAGCGCTGCAAGGTCGACCACAAAGGAAGACCCAAACCCGATCTATGTCTGCCCGGCCACCCCCTGTGGGTAGCCATGACATAGAAGAACATAGCGTCTACAACAGGGGTTGTCAAGTGCGAACTTCAAAGAGTGCCCAGACCATGCGTACGGACCCGCCGAGAAACCTCCACGCGGCCCCGGACCGCCGTCCAAAAGCGCTCCCTCAACGCCCGCCACTGCGGTGAGCGGCTTGGACCGCAAACGATGAAACAGCTGGCTGTGGCTCACCCACCCACAGCCCGCGCCCATACACGCCTCGCCCGTGCAAGCCGGACGCGTGGGCTGCCGTCCCAGCAGCTCCCTACGTCCCGAGGTGCACTGCCGGCTCTGGCGGAAGGCTCACAGGAGCTGGACGAGACCCCGGCGTACCCGGCACGCGCAGACGCCGCGGTGGGCACACAGCCCGAGGCCGAGGTGATGCTGGTCGCGGTCGTCGCGGGCGCCGCGACGCTGTTCTTCGGCATCGTCCCGCAGCCGCTGTTCGACCTCGTGCACGGGGTCGGCAGCTCGCTGGGGCTGCTGTGAGCCATCCCGGCGACGAGGCGGGTTTCGATCCCGCCTCGTCGTTTTCACGGTGGTGGTCGTGGTGGTACACTTCTTTTGTGTCCACCGTTCATCCCCGCGTCCAGCTGACGCTCGACCCCGAGCTTGCACGAGCCGTCGATCAAGCCGGCGCATACCTGGAGAGCCGGCGAGGAAGAGCCGGATTGATCCGCGCGCTGGCGCTGCGCGGCGCCGAGGTGGTCTCGCGAGAAGGCGAGCACGAGAGCCAGGCACGAGCGCAAGCGATCACACAGTTGCTCGATTGCGACTTCTCGCGGCTCAGCGACATCGTCGCGAAACGCGAGTCGGACCTTCAGCAGCGCACGGCATCGATGTCGCGGTCCTCGCAACCGAGGTGAGATACGGAACGGGCGTCGCCCTCGTCGTGGACTCTTCGGCCTGGGCGCGTCAACACCATCCAGAGGTAGTCGAGAGCTTCCGCGACACCGCCAAGGCCGGGCTGCTCACCGGCTGTCCCGTGGTCGCCCTCGAGCTGCTCTCGACCGCAAGGGACCCGAACGAGCATGCCGCGCTTGCGCAATGGCTGAGCGCGCTGCGCCAGGCTCCCGTGACTCGCAGTGTCTGCGCTTCGGCGGTCGCTGCCTCGGGCGAGCTGGCCACCGCCAATCACCCCCACGTGCCGGTCGCCGATTATCTCATCGCGGCAGCCGCCTCCGAGCGCGGATTCGGCGTCCTGCACTACGACCATCACTACGACACGCTGGCGGAGGTCCTCGAGTTCCAGAGCGTCTGGATCGCGCCTGCGGGCACACTCTGAAAGCGCTGACAAGCCGTGGGCGCAACGGCGGCGCGGTCTAACATCGCCATCATCGCCACCGCCCCACGTCAAGGACGCTGCGAAGCCGTCCGTGACTGGACTACACGCGAAAGCTCGCCCGCTACTCCCCGCCGAGCGCCACCTGCGCGGCCGCCTCGGCTTCATGCAGCTGGCGCTCCACCAGATCCAGGCCCGACTCCCAGAACCCGGGGTCGGCCAGATCGACGTCCACGATCGCGCCCAGCTCCTCGGGGCTTTTCGAGCCCCCGGCGGCGAGCAGCTCCAGGTACTGAGGCACGAACTCAGCCCCACGCTGCTCGTAGCGCTCGTACACCGACAGCGCCAGCAGCTGGCCGTAGGCGTACGCGTAGACGTAGCCGGGCGAGCCGATGAAGTGCGGGATGTAGGACCACCACGAGCGATAGCCGTCGGTGATCTCCACCGAATCGCCCAGCAGCTCCTCCTGGCTGTCGAACCACAGCTCGCCGAAGCGCGCCACCGACAGCTCGCCCTCGGAGCGACGGGCCGTGTGGACGAGCTCCTCGAAGCGGTTCATCGCGACCTGGCGGAACACGGTCGCGATCGTGTCCTGCAGGTTCTCCGCGAGCAGCGCCAGCCGCGAGGCGGGCGTTGCGTCCTCGGCGAGCAGCCGCCCGAACACGATCGTCTCCGCGAAGACGGACGCCGTCTCGGCCAGCGTCAGCGGCGTGCCCTGGTGGAAGATCCCCTGGCGCGCCGCCAGCGCGAAGTGCACGCCATGACCGAGCTCGTGCGCGAGCGTCAGCACGTCGCGCCGTCGCGAGGTGTAGTTCAGCAGCACATACGGGTGCACCGCGGGCACGGCCGACGCGCAGAACGCCCCGCCGCGCTTGCCCGAGCGCAGGGGGGCGTCGATATAGCGCTCGTCGAAGAACCGTCGCGCAAGCGCGCCGAGCTCGGGTGAGAACGAGGAGTAGCAGTCGAGCACAACCTCGCGCGCTTGGGCGAAGGTGTAGGTGACCTCGTCGTCGGTGACGGCGGCCATGCGGTCGTAGTCGGCGATCCGCTCCACGCCGAGCAGCCGCGCCTTCAGTCGGTACCAGCGGCGCGCGATCTCATAGCGTCCGCGCACGGCCTCGATCAGCGCCCGCACGGACTCGTCGCCCGCTTCGTTGGACAGGTTGCGCGCGGCCAGCCAGTGGGGGTAGCGGCGCAGGCGATCGTCGGTCGCCTTGTCGGCGAGCAGCGTGTTGAACAGGAACGCGCGCGTGCGCAGGCCGGGCTCGAGCGCCGCGGTGATCGCCTCGGCGGTCGTGCGCCGCAGCTCGCGGTCGGGCAGCACGAGGTTGCTGAGCGCGAGATCCAGCGGTATGCGCCGCGGGCCCTCCCGCCCATCGGCGCCCGCACCCTGCTTGCCGCCGTTGTCGCCCGAGGCTCCGCCGCCCGCTGTCCCGTCGCCCGCGGGGCCCTCGCCGGCGGCGGGCAGATCGACCTCGATCGCCGAGGTCAGCTCCTCGAACAGCCGCGACCAGGCCGAGGCGCCGGTGAGCGCCTTCTCGGCGAGGATCTTCTCCTCAGGCTCTGAGAGCAGGTGTTCGCGGTAGCGGCGAGCGCTCAGCAGATGATGGCGGCAGAACCCCAGATCGTCGTCCTCGCCGCCGCCGCCACCACCGCCGCCATCACGATCCAGCAGCTCATCCACGCGCTCATCCGGCAGCGCGGCCCACTCCAGCTCGAAGAACAGCAGCGTCGTCTCGATTGCTGTGCCCTGCTCCTGGGTGCGCTGCAGCAGCGCGCCGCGCGCGGGATCGGAGGTATCGGTGGAGAAGTCCAGGGCCGCATAGGCGCCTGCGCGGCCGACCAGGTCACCGATCGCGGCCAGCTCGCGCATCGCCTCGGCCAGGGCGGCGCTGTCGAGCTCGCCGAGCCTCCCCGCATGGCGCTCGGCGAACGCGCGCGAGCGCGTCAACGCCTCCTCGAGGCGGCGCCCTACGCCGTCGGGACCCTCGCCATCCACGAGCGCGCTCAGATCCCAGGCGGTCTGCTCGAGCTCGGGGTCGGTGGGAGTGGCGGGAGCGCTCGTGGACATGATCAGCGCAGCTTATCCACACGTCTTATCGGCTCGGCTGTTCCAGTCGGCGCATGCGCCGACTGGCGGAGCCTCGCATGCGAGGCTCCGGTAGAGACACCGCATGCGGTGTCTCTACGACCGGCGCATGCGCCGGTCGGCCAGGGCCGCATGCGGCCCTGGCGCCCTTGCCGCATGCGGCAAGGGCCTCCCTACTCTGACGCCAGCGACTCCAGCAGATCCAACCGCGCGGCCCGCCGTGCCGGGAGCTGCGCCGCGAGCAGGCCCGCGATCGCGGCGACCACGAGCAGTATCGCCAGCGTGCCGACGGGGATCGACTGCACGTAGCCCGAGCCGGACAGCGTCAGCGTCGTGACGAGGATCGCGCCCACCACGCCGATCACGAGCCCGAAGACGCCGCCGATCAGCGCGGTTATCACCGACTCGTAGCGGATCATCTGCCGGACCTGCCTGCGCGAGGTGCCGATCGCGCGCATCATCCCCAGCTCGCGCGTGCGCTCGTAGATCGAGAGGATCAGCGTGTTGACGATCCCGAACAGCGAGACGATCACCGACAGCGCGAGCAGCACGTAGATCAGCGCGAGCAGCGTGTTGATCTGGCTCGCCTGGTCCTGCTTGAACTGGGCCGCCGTCCGTGACCGCGCCTGCGGGAAGCCCGCGGCCAGGAGCCGGTTCACGGCCGGCTGGACCTGCGCGTTGCCAGCGTCCGGCGCGTAGGAGACGAAGTCCAGGGCGTCGTCGCGCTGGCCGAACGCCGCACGCGCCAGCGCGAGCGTGATCGTCAGGTTGCCCAGCAGCCGGGCGTTGTCCGAGGCGATCCCGCGGATCCTCAACGACACGTGCCTGTCGGTTGGCGTCAGCACGGAGATCGTCTGGCCCACCTTCAGGTGCTCGGATTCGGCGTAGCCCTTGGTGGCGATCGCGCCGTCGTTTCCGAGTGCGAGCAATGTGGCGGGCGAGCCGTGCTTCCATTCGACCCGGTAGACCCGCTGGAAGGTGGCCGGCTCGATCGCCGTGATCGTCGCATTGCTCGAGCTGCCGTGCAGCCGCCCGACCGTGAAGGC
>DATMPZ010000051.1:0-20261 GCA_035567335.1 Solirubrobacteraceae bacterium | reverse complement strand
CCTAGTAGGACTTCGGTAGGTCGTTATGGCGGCAGCTTGCGCTGGCAGATCGGGCAGTGATCGTGCCAGCATGCCAGTGCGGTCTGCAGGTCGCGTTGGGCTTGGTAGAGACTGATCAGGCTGCCGCCAGCTGAGGGCGGGCGGTGTCGGGGCCGGCGCGTTGCAGGCGGCAGCAGGTGAGGAACGCGTGCGCGACGGTGACGCAGGTGAGGTGGTGGTGCAGCCCGCAGAACGTTCGGCCCTCGTAGTGGTCGAGGCCGAGGCATTGCTTGAGCTCGCGGTAATCGTGCTCGACGCGCCAGCGCAGCTTCGCTAGGCCGACGAGCGTCGTGATCTGCGTCTCGGCGGGGAGGTTGGAGAGCCAGTACTTGACCGGCTCGTCCTTGCCGTTGGGCCACTCCGCCAGCAGCCACCGCTCGGGCAGTACCCCGTCATCGTCGCATTGAGCATCATTGGCGGGACGGACGCGCAGCGCTGTGAACTGGCCCTGAAGCGGGCCACGGTCACCCTCGCGCCAGCCGACCCCTCGGACCTGCTCACGCCCGGCGGCCAGCACCAGGTCCCTGAGACTGACGGGCTTCTCGGGGTAGCGTGGGCGCGGTGGACGACCGCGACCCTGATAATCAGGCGTAACGGGAACCGCGCCGGCGGGCTGAGCCGAGGTCACGCCCTTGACCTGCACCACGTACTCGAGCTCGCGCTCCTCCAGCCCCACCCGGAACGCGGTGGTATCGCCATAGCCGCCGTCGGCCTGCACAACCCGACGCTCCAGTCCCCACTCCAACAGCTGATCGATGATCTCCAGCGCGAGCTGCCACTTCGGGACATGCCGCATCTCCTCAGGGATACGCGCCCGGCGACGTCGCTGCTCGTCCTCATCCCACGACTTCGGCAAAAACAGCCGCCACCCAAGCGGGCATGACGCGCTGTCCGACGCGGCGTTGACCGATACCAGCACCTGACAGTTGGCGGTCTTGCCCAACGCTCCGCAGTACTGATGCGCCACCCCCGGCGAGAACCGCCCATCCTTCGGCAGCCCCGTGTCATCCACGATCCACCCCTCGGGCTCGATCTCTGCCGTCATACGCCGCGCCAGCCGCCGCCGGACGGGCTCATCTGCCCACGGCGAGTCGGTGATGAACTGCTGCAACCCATCCTCATCACCATCAGGCAGCCTCGCCGCCATCGGCTGAATCGACTTACGCCGCCCCTCCAACAACAGCCCGCGCACATACTGCTCGCCCTTCGCTCGCTGATCACACCGCACCAACGGCCGGTACATCTCCGCCGCGAACTCGATCAAAGCCGCCCGCTGCGCCCCCAGATCAGCCGCCCTGACCCCATACTCCCGCGTCCGCAAACCCGCCACGCCCCACAAGTTCCCTGCAACCGCACAAACCCCTGCAAGCACCTACCGAAGTCCTACTATGATTGTCGGCCAGAACGAGATGCGTCCGACCGGTCCGGTGTCGGCACGCAGGCGCTCGGCGAGAGTGTCGATGTCCACTTCCTCTTCGGTGGCCACCCCAGCAGCCACGATTCCAGGCAGCAAGCTGCGGGCGAAGTCCACGGCCTCGGAGACCGCCTCCTCGCCAACAGCAATCGCGACTTCGCTGTCGAGGTCCAGGCTGGGGAGTAGGCCGGCTTGCGCAACGTTTCCGGCAACCGCATGCCCATGTCCGGCTGCGTGCCCAGCCCACCGAAAGCGCCATCAATCCACTCGCTGAGCCGCTCAGACGCCGGGGTATGCGGCCAGGACACCAAGAACCTCTGCGGTATCGCAGACCCCGTACGCATGCACATCTCCGCGAACACGACCACCCCACCCGGGCGTACCTGGCGTGCTGCGGCCCGCACCGCCGCGGGCGGGTCACCCTGGTACATCAGCACGAGCCGCCAGACCAACGCGTCAAACGGGCCACCGGCAAGCTCGACCTCGCGAAAGTCCCCGCACACGAACTCGATGTTGTGAAGCTCAGACTCGTCCGCCCGCCGGCGCGCCCTCGCGAGCGCCTGCTCGTCACGCTCGACTCCGACGACCGAACCGTCGGCGCCGACCAGCTCTGACAGAAGCAAACTGACGTCGCCCGGCCCACAGCCCACATCGAGGACCCGCATCCCGGGCTCGATCCCCGCACGCGCCAGCAGACGGCGCGTGAACGGCGCATACATGTCGGCCTGGCGGACCAGCCGCTCGTGCTCGTCCTCGTTGGACGAACTCAACGCATACCCAGGGTCTCCCGCCGTGGACACGTCACGAGTCTACGTACGCCCGCCAGCCACCGTCTGACCGCTCTTCCGGCCGGGAGGCGCGTATCGCGGATGAAGCTGGTTCGCTCATCAATTGGCTGCGTTGAGGATCGCGCGCGCGGTGCGACGAACGTCATCTTCGGTTGTCGGTGGTGTCGTTGAGCGAGCTTGACCTGCGGATCATCGGGCTGGTGAGCGATCAGCGTGTCGTGACCTCGACTCAGCTTGAGCTTCTTCTCTCGGATGTGCCTGGCCGTACCCTGCGTTACCGCACCGAGCATCTGCACCGTGCCGGTCTTCTTGGTCGCAGCCGTCCCTACCGTGAGCGTGGCTCCGCGCCGTATCACCTGTGGCCCTCGCGTCGTGCGGACACGCTCGCGCGTGGAGCGCCCCACCGCGGTGGTGAGCGTGCCGAGCCGAACCCGTTGTTCTTGGCGCACGCGGTGGGCGTGACCGAGCTCTACGCGCTGCTCGCCACCCAGACGCCGGGCGTGCGTCTTGCTCGCTTCGAGCGTGAGCCGCGCGAGCCGTTTACGGCGGAGGGGCGCTCGCGGACGCTGGCGCCGGACGCGCTGGTCGAACTGCACGACGGGCAGGGCCTTGGGCTGCTCGCATTCGTGGAGCTTGACCTGGGGACGATGAGCCACGCGCGGTTGAAGGTCAAGGCCGGCGCCTACGCCGCGTACGCCGCGCAGGCCGCGTGGACAGAGCGCTATGACTTCTCTCCCTGTCTGCTGTTCATCACGACAACGGAGGCGCGGGCCGTCGCGTTCCTGAAGATGCTCGCCGCGCTGCTTGAGAGGGCCGGCGGACGTGGCGGCTTCTACGACAACCGTGCCGTGAACGTCTCGTGGTTTGCGGCGGGCGCGTGTGAGATGGCACGCGAACCGTACCGGGCGTTCAGTGAGCCGTGCTGGGATGATCTGACGCTGTCGGGCGGCGGGCTGTGCCTGCTCGACTGTCTGCGTGCCGCTCGCGCCCCCTACGACACCTCGCGAGCCGAGCAAGACGCCGCGCAGCGCGCGAGCGAGGCCGAGCGGGAGCGGCTGCGCTCTGACCCCGACGCTTGGCGCGCGCTGCTACAGGAGCACCGCCTGTACGCCCGCAGCGAGCACTTCGAGCAGTTCGGAACGACGGCTGTGCGTGCAGTTGAGCTGCTGCTGGCGTCTACGCGGCCGATGGAGCTGGTCGAGCGCTCGGCGTTTACGGCTGTTGCTCGCCAGCTCGACCCCGACCCACTGCAGGGCAGGCACGCACTGGAGGCCGTGCCCGCGAGTGCCAAGGACCGCGAGGCGGTCGCGCGGCTGGTCGACGCCTACCGGGCGTGCCAGCGCGAGCGCGTGGCACAACTCGCCCAACGCTACGGCTCCTCCGGGCCGAAGCTGCGCCGCCACCAAGAGCAGTTGTCGTCGGGCGGGCTGATCGACGTGTTCGCCTCCGAGCGCCTGGAGCAGGACGCCGCTCGTGACCAGCAGGCGCGCATTGAGCAGGAGCGGCTTCGCATCGGCTACCTGCAGCGGCGCGAGCAGGAGGTCAAGCACCGCAAGTACGACGTGCCGTTCAGCGTCCGGCTCACGCACGGCCGCGCCGCAGTGTGCGCGCTCATCGACCGCGAGCGGCTGCATATCTGCTGCGATTGCAATGAGGTCGTCTACCCGTCCGAGCCGGCAGACGAGTCCCACGGCTACCTCGTCCAGCCGGCCAGGCGCGAGCCGGCGCGCTGCCACTTCTGCGGCGCCTACAACCTCGACGGCTGGGACGAGCGCCACATGTCCGGGCTGCTCTACGGCGGCGCCTACCGGCCCTTGCGATCCGCCGACGGATCTGATCTCCTCGACCGTGAACAGTCGTTCGGCGACGAACAAGAGGAGCAGTGGTCATGACGCGCGTCTGCCTATACACCCGCATATCGACAGATGAAGATCACCAGCCGACCTCGCTCGGCACCCAGCGCGAGCGCTTGGAGCGCTACTGCCAGGCGATGGAGGACTGGCATATATCGCCGCCGCGTTCGAGGACCAGGCGACCGGCACGACCCTGGAGCGCCCCGGCCTAAAGGCCGCGCCCCGCCACCGCGACAGCATGGCTGGTCACCAAACGCTCTGCAGGTAAATCCTCGCAAACCCCGCCTACCTCGGCCTGATCCGCTGGAGCGGCAAGCTCTACGAAGGCCAACACGAGCCATTGATCGAGAAGGACACCTTCGAGCAGGCCCAGCAGATCCTCGCCCGACGCTTCAAGGACGCCACGCTGCGGCGCGGCAACCCCACGCCCTTCCTGCTCTCCGGGCTCGTGCGCTGCCAGCACTGCGGACGCGCCTACGTCGGCACCTCCGCCCACGGCCGCAACGCCCGCTACACCTACTACGCCTGCTCCACTCGCTACAAGTACGGCCGCGCCCGCTGCCAAGGACAACGACTGTCCAAGGAACGCCTGGAGCACGCCGTACTCACCCAGCTCGCCACCATCTACCGCGACGGGCAACTCATCAACGACGCACTCACCCAAGCCGCCGAACAGGCCAGCATCGACCGTCCCCAGCACGAGCAACAACTCGCCGGCGTGCGCGCCGACATCCAAAACCTCGAACGCAAGATCGACCGCTACCTACAAGCGTTCGAGGACGCAAAGCTCGACCCCGACATCTGCCAGCAGCGCATCGAGCGCCACCACGCACGCCTACAAGCCCTGCGCGACCAGGAGGACCAGCTCGCCCAAACACTCGCCGCACACGCCGACACACAGCCCGACACGGCAAGCCTGGCCGCGACCGCGACCAGCTCATCGCCACCGCCAACCCCGAGCAAGCCAAGGAGCTGCTACGCCTCCTCATCAAGGACATCCGCGTCCACGACCAGCACAAGATCATCCCCACCACTACCGTGTCCCGCCAGCGGTTCGCACAATGCACGGAACAGTGGGCGCAACTTCTCGGCGCGCAAACCATCTGCTGATGGTCGGACCACCCGTGGCGGCTGGCTGACGCTGCGGTCGGCTGGTGCGTCAGGCCGCTTGGCTGGCCCTGCCAGGCGTGACAGGGGCCGCTGCCTGGCGCGCCTCTTGCTTCATCTCAATCGCGCGGCGGGCTCCCTGGGAGAGCAGCATCGCGCTTTCGGCGACCTCGCGGTTGACCTCTGGCGTGGTCTCCACGAGACGTCCGTTGCGGACCGTATGAGCTCGATCGAGCTTGGGGAAGCTGCCTTCCATGCGCTCAGCGTAGCTCATGCCTGGGACTCTATCGAGCGCTGGATGAGATCGGCCAGCAATTGCGCGAAGGGCTCGATGCTCCCGTTCTTGGATTCCAGAGCGGGGACGAGCGCATCGTCGTGGGTGATTGCCTCCGCGTCCTCCTCGAACTCGACGTTGGGCAGTCCGAATGACCAGAGGGCAGCGGAGAGTGCGACAAAGCTCACGCGATGGTTGCCGTCCACGAACGGATGCACGCGCAGGATGCCCGCATAGAGGGCAGCCACAGCCCGCGTTCGGTCGAAAATACCCGTCGTATCCGGGTCGCCGAGCGCGTCTGCATGCCGGTTGAATGACGAGCAGACTGACTGGAGCTCCCTACGGATCGTCTCTGGTGCTGCCCCCTCCAGTTGCCGCATCCCGCCGTTCGGCATCACCACGCCGAAGAAGGCCCGATCGAGGCGAAAGCGCCCACCGTCATGTGGGAAGTGGTGGGCGAAGATCGCTCCATGCCACCAACGGATGCGCTCGGGGTCGATCCGCAGAGGGGCACGCCAGAAAGCTCGCTGCGCGTCGTTGAGGACGCGGGCCAGTTCGTCTCCGAGAGCCTGCCAGGTCTGCTCGGGCGAAAGACGGCTTGCCTGATAGAAGCGCGATTCCTCGCGGTCGCGGTAACGGGGTCCGGGAACGTCCATCTTCGCGAGGATGCCAGCGGGCTCGGACCCTCCCGACACCCGAACCGTTCACATCGCCTGCTCGATCTCACTCGGGCGGCCGGCGTTACGCGGCGCGTCACCACAGACAACATCGACCGATAAGGCGGCCAAACCTTGCCACCGACCCTATGATGAAGGGCGTCGTGGCGCAACAATGCTTTTGCGGCTGTGGGCGGACCGTTCGGTTCACGAAGCGTCGAGCGTCCAGCTTCGGCCGATCGGTCGCCGAGCGTGTGGACGAGTTGATCGCGGCACGGACCCGTCTCCCCGAGGATTATGTGCTGATCCTGGCCGAGATCACGAAGGTCGGGCAGGAACTCGCGCGCGAATGGCAGCATATTGCCCACGGCGATCGTCTCATCACTGGAGGCGACCGGCTTGAAACCGATGCGTTCATGCAGGATTCAGAGAGGCTCCTCGCCTTCTCGCGGCTCGACACTGACGCGCAGCACACGCTGGATCAGTCGATCGGAGCCGGCGCAGATGTGGACGAGGTAGAGCGAAGCCTCGGCCTGTAGCGCGGCGCTCGTCCCGATCTGTCCGGGACCTCGCTGCTCAGCTCATCCGCGCGGCGATTCGACAATCAAGCTGCTGGACAGGATGTTGAAGGAGCAAGATCCAGTCGCCAGTGTCACGATTTGGCGGCCTATGTCGGTTGCAATCGCAGAGCGGCTGACCGCCTACCCGGTGCCGGTGGCGACAGCCAGGCTTCCGGCGGCTGAGGGCGGCGCGCCTGCGGAACCGGGCCTCTATGCCTGGTGGCTCACGGATGAGCACCTGTTGTCCGCGGTTCCGACCTCGCCTCATCCGGCGCGGCCCAAGCTCGGGTTGGTGTACGTCGGCATCTCTCCAAAGGACGCGACCTCGCAAGAGACAATGCGCTCGCGCATCCTGACCAAGCACTTGGGCAACGCGCTCGGTAGCTCAACGCTCCGCCGGGCGCTGGCCTCGCTGCTGTGGGAGCAGGAGGATTGGCATCCGTTCATGAAGGGACAGAAGGTTGCCATCATGCCGGACGAGTGCACAGCGCTTACACGGTGGATGCAACGCAATCTAGAGGTGTCGTGGTGCCCTGCGGCCAGGGCGTGGGACTACGAGCCGACGCTGATCCACGACATGCTGCCGCCACTCAACAGCCATCACAACCAAAATCATCCGTTCTACGATGACCTCGACAGCGCACGGAAATACATGCTCTCTGTAGCGGGCGCTACTGTGGCGTAGGCAGGCACGCCGCGACGAGCCCGCGACTCGTGCGGAGGTGCTGGCGCGGCTCACGGAGGACGACCTGCTCGACCCCGAGGCGCGGCAGGGCGCCGACCTCACGGACACGACGGCCACGTCGGAGTGAGGACTGTGCGGCGCGCGCTGAGCCGCCGGGCGCGCGCCGCATCGCTTCTGGTGATCGCTGAGAGGGCGCGGCGGTCTTGGCCGCTGACAGTTAGCTGGCACGCAGCTTGCATTCAACTGGCAGACGCACGAATGTGGGCGGTCGCCTGTCCCGTAGCGGGGGTTGGATCGACCTTTCTGTGTTGGAAGCCTCGACGGCTTGCCGAGTTGGCCGGCTGTCACACGAAGGCCCTGGATCGCACCTTTCTGTGGTGCCCAGGGTCAGCCCGCCGGCTGAAAAGAGGTTATGCATGAACGTGTCCGCGCTGATGAGGGCGTGCGCCTTGCTCGCCCGCGGGTCCAGCGGCTGTCCGCCGCGATGGAGCGTGAGGCGACAGTGCTGCTCGCGGCGCTCTTGGCCGACGCCGCCAAACGCCGTGGGGTTCCGATCGGTGGGCCGGTCGGTGGACCGATTGGCACTCCGATAGCTACTCCGAAGAACGAGCACCCCGAAGGCGGCGGATCGCCAGTAGCCAAGCCGGATCGGAGTGTTTTCGTGGAGTCCGACATTAGAGGGAGAAAGACAAGTTGAAGGAGATCGTTCGCCCCAGGCGGTTTACCGCGCAGGACGTGATGAGGCTCGCGTCGCACTTGACTGAGCGTGATCGGCAGATAGCGCTTGACTGCTTCGACCATCACGTCCTGACGACGAGCCAGATTAAGCGCCTGCACTTCACCGACACGCGCACCACCGTCGCTCGCCTGAATGTCCTGTATCGCCTGCGTGTGCTCGATCGCTTCCGCCCGTCATTGCCGCGAGGACGTGGCACCGCTCCGTATCACTGGATTCTCGATGAGGGTGGCGCGCTCATCGTCGCCGCGCAGAAGGACGTGGAGCGCGCCAAGCTCGGCTGGCAGCACGCGGTCGCCGTGAGCGTCGCTACGAGCCCGAAGCTCACGCACCACCTGGAGGTCAACGAGTTCGTCGTGCGGCTCGCCGTCGAAGCGCAGGCCACCGGCGGCGGGATGACGTACTGGTATGGCGAGCGCTGGCTGCACCGTGCCTTCGCTGGCAGGCTGATCCCCGACTCCTATGCCGCGCTTGGCTTCCGTGACCGCCCGGCGCTGCACATGCTGGTCGAGCTTGACCGCGGCACCGAGACCCTGGAGACGCTGCGGCTCAAGGCCGAGCGCTACGAGCAGACGATCGACTACAAGTTCTGGCGCGAGGTCGATCCGATCGTGCTGTTCGTCGTGCCGAGCGAACGACGCGCACGCACTGTCACGGACACGCTTGCGGGGATGAGCCCGTCGCTTGCCGTGATCGTGTGGAGCAGCGCTGGCACATACCCGCCGCTGATGGCCGTCCTCAACGTCGATACGCGCCGCCGGGACGCACGCCCAGCCGCGCACGCTGAGGGGTTGTGAACGGCCGTGGCATCTGATCTCCTCGACCACCCACAAGCACCCGAGCAGGAGCCGAGCCCATGACCCGCACATGCCTTTACACCCGAATCTCGACCGACGAGGAGAACCAGCCGACCTCGCTCGCCTCTCAGCAGGAACGTTTGGAGGCGTTCTGCAAGGTGCAGGAGGACTGGCGGATCATCGCCCACCACGAAGACCGCGCCACCGGCACGCGCCTTGACCGGCCCGGCCTACAAGCCGCGCTCGACCTTGCGCGGCAAGGCCGTATCGACCAGCTACTCGTCTACAGGATCGACCGCCTGAGCCGCAAGGTTCGCCAGCTCGCTGGAATCGCTGAGGAACTGGACAAGCTCGGGGTGATCCTACGCTCCGCGACAGAGCCATTCGACACCGGAAGCGCGGCCGGGCGGATGATGCTTCAGATGCTCGGGGTGTTCGCTGAGTTCGAGCACGCCACCATCGTTGACCGCGTGACCAGCGGCATCGAGCGCCGCGCGAGGGAAGGCCGCTGGCCGAACGGCCGCATCCCCTTCGGATACACCCGCAACGACCGCAAGGAACTTGTCCCCGACGATCGCACCGCCCCCGTCATACGCCGCATCTTCAAGTGGTACGCCGCCGGACGGCTCGGCGCCGCGGCAATCGCACGCAGGCTCGATGGCGAACAAGCGCCAGCGCCGCCGCGCGGCTGGCAGCCAGCAGTCGTTCTCTGGATTCTCAGCAACCAGGCGTATGTCGGGCGGGTTCACTGGCGCGAGCAGACGTTCCCCGGCATCCACGACCCACTGATCGACCAAGACACCCTCGACACCGCACAAGCACTGTTGAAGGAGCGCGGCGAGGACTTGGCTATGCGCGCCGCCAGCCGCGCAGACTTCCTGCTCACAGGGCTTGTCCGCTGCGGGCGCTGCCGCCGCGCCTACGTCGGAATGTCCGCCAAAGGCAACGGCGGCACCTACCGCTACTACGCCTGCTCCGGGCGACAGAAGCTCGGACGGCGAGGCTGCGATGGCGAGCGACTGCCGAAGGACAAGCTGGAGGCCGCGATCCTGCACCAGCTCACCGGCCTCTACCGCGACGGCAGCATGATCCGCAATGCGATCGAGCAAGCCGCCGCCAGCAGCGAAACTGACCGGGCGGCGCTCACCGAAAAGCGCGCCTCGCTCGCCAAGGAGATCGCCCGCGCAGAGCGCGCGATCGAGCGCTACCAAGACGCCTTCGAGAACGGCGACCTCGACCCCTCCCGCTTCAAGGAGCGCCTATCCGCGCTGGATGCGCGCCTCGACGCCCTTCACGGCCAAGACCAAGCACTTGCCCTCGAACTCGCCGCAGACGCGCCCACAACGCCGGATACGGCCACCCTCCAAGCCGTCGCCGACCGACTCGATCACGTCATCGCCCACGGCGAGCCGGAGCAAGCCAAGGCCCTACTCGCAATCCTCATCGCCGACCTGCGAATCAACAGCCGCGCGGAAGTCCTACCCACCTACCGCGTCGGCGCACCCGCGGTTTGCGCGCCGACAAGTTCAGTGGGCGATACTGGGCTCGAACCAGTGACCTCCGCCTTGTCGAGGCGGCGCTCTCCCAGCTGAGCTAATCGCCCTGGGGTCGATTTCCAAGCCTATCAACGCGCAACGGCCGCAATGAACTCGGCGTGCCGGAGCATCTCGCGGCGTGTCATCTGCAGGACAAGGTCCGGGCGGAGCCTGCCAGCGCGCTCGGCCTCGAGCTCATGGCACGACAATCGTCTGGCCTTCGCCGTCGGCCGATTCCCAGCCGCCCGAGCCGCTTCGCCGGGGACGACTACGCCGCTCGGGCCGGAAGCCTTCGATGCCTCCTTCAGCGCCGGCGCCACCCGATTCGGCTTCGCCGTAAGGGCTCTGCGAACGGTAGGGGGAGCGGCCGCCGTACGGTGACCGCACGCCGCCGGGGGTCCCTTCGGTCTGAACGTGATTCTGGCTGACCGAGGCGGAGGAGACGCCTTCGCCGGCCTCGATCTTCTTGACCGCCTGAGCGACGGTGTTGGAAGCGACCGCGAACCCAACCCCCGTACTGCCGGGCTGGGAGCCCTCGGAGCGCGCTGCGTCGCTGGCGATCTGCGAGCTGACGCCGATCACTTCGCCCTGTTCGTCGAGCAGCGGCCCGCCGGAGTTGCCCGGGTTGAGCGCCGCGTCGGTTTGGATCGCACCGGTGATCTTCGCGCCGTCGGGAGCGGCGATTTCGCGGCCGAGCGCGGAGACGATGCCACGGGTGAGAGTCTCGTCGAGACCGTACGGATTGCCGATCGCATACACAGCATCGCCGACCTGCACGGAGCTCCAGCTGATGAGATTCAGCGGATGCAGTCCCAAGCCGGATGGATCGATGCGAATCAGCGCCAGATCCTGGTTGGCTTCCTCGCCGACGAGCGTTGCTGCGCGAGTCGCATTCGAGGACTTGCCCGGCCCGGCCACGATGCTGCTCGCGCCCGCGACCACGTGATCGTTGGTGAGGATCGGTCCCTTGTCGTCGAGCACGATGCCCGTGCCGCTGTTTTCGCCCTCCGATGCGACTGCCTTGATCGCCACGACGCCCGCGGAGTCCCGCTGGTAGATCTGGGTCGCCGTAAGTGCCGTCGCTGAGACCTCTCGGCGAGTTCCCGTCGATGCGCCGCCACGGGCGGCCGCGGCGCTCGCGCGCACCATGGGCGTGGACCGTCCGCCGCCGTAGGAGCCGAACGCGAGCGCTGCGACGAGCGCCACGGTCGCTCCGGCAATCGCGGCGAGCGGCATGGGTGCGAGTAGACGTTTCATGACCACCTCCGGTTCGATGAAATGAGGCCATGATGCGCACGCCCGCTGTGTGGGCGCTAACAACGTCCCTAACGGCCGCTAACGAAGCGAGAAAGCTGGATAATGGGATCTGAAGCGCTCGATAAGGTGCCGCACCGGCGGCGGGTCATGAGCGTCGCCGGTCGATCGAGAATCGCCAGCAACCAGCGGCGGCCCGATAACCTAGGGAAGCCTCCCGGCGACGTGGCGGAGTGGCTACGCAGCGGCCTGCAAAGCCGTCTACACCGGTTCGATTCCGGTCGTCGCCTCTAGGACCCTTCCCGCTAGAGATTCCAAATGAGCGCCCGCACCGCCGAAGGTGCCCCAAAACGCGTGTTTTTCAGCGCTGATCGGGTCTGAGGGTGCGTAGAACCGCCTCACCGCCCCCGAGTAGGCCCTACAAAGGCGAAGCCGCCCAGGGGCGATCCCCCTGGGCGGCTGGTCAAGACTTGAGGCTCGCTGCTACGGCTTTCGCGCCGACGGGGGAGCTGGCGGCGGGGCGCCGCGGGGTCGGCGTGACGGCGGGGTTTCATCGCCGAGCCCGAGCCGCTTCGCGGCCTGGCCGTAGCGAGACATGAGGCCAGCGGCGGCGCGGAACTTCTTGAGCCGAGACGCGGCGTTCTTGCCGTCCTGCTCGCAGCGCCTCACGACCTGGCCCTGCTCTGGCGCGCAGCCGTGCCTCTGGAGGTCGCGCGTGGAGCCTTGCCAGCCATTGTTCGCCGCGATGCGCAGCCAATCCACGTAGCAAGCAATGTTCGCGCGGAGCTGGTGCCAGCCAATACCAACGGCTTTGGGGCGGTTCGCCCGCGAGTCCGCGGCCACGCGGTAGCGGTCGCGGAAATAGTCGTGGACGCCCTCGTAAGCCTGGTGCGACGCGCGAAGCTCCTGGTACAGCGGCTCCGTGCGCGCGAGCGGGACGAGGAGGCGCCAGTCCTTCGCGCAAGTGATCGTCTGCGGCTTCGCGCAGCCCGGCGTCACCGTGCCGTCAACACAGCGGAACCACAAGCGCGGCTTGGTCTTGTTCGGGTCCAGCGGGTCCAGCTTGTCCTTGCAAGCCGAGAACTTGACTTGGCTCATAGGACCGCCGCAATGCTTGCAACGCATCAGGCCGTGACGGTCGTGAGTGTCCTTGTCGTGACGCGTGATGCCGCGCCACGGGAACACGGGCGCCGTGCCGTTCTTAGTCGCGTGCTCAAAACACTCTGAGACGCTGAAACCCTTGTCGCCGATCACGGTCTGCGGTGCCGCCCCGATCATTGACTTCGCGCGGTCAAACAGTTTGGGGAACATCTTTGACTCGTTCACGCTCGCACTCACCACGAGCGGAATCACCCCGCCCGTGTAGTGGTCAACCATCTTCCCGCTGTAGTAACCAAACCAAAACCGTTTCGTCTTGCCGTTCCTCGTGTACGCTCGCACACCCGCGTCGCCGTCCCTCGTCAAGTACCAGCAGCCGCCCAAGCGCACACGCCAGCGCCCAGTTCCCTTGACTTCCACGATCTGATCTGGCGACGCTTTGCGTTCGTGATCTTCAGTGTCTTGCTGGTCTAGCTCGTTCCATGCGTGGCGGTGTTCCCGCGCTTCGCTCGTCGTCGCACGAGCGGGTCGGATCGCGTGACCACGCACACGCTTACCCCTCCCCTTGCCCTTGCCGTTGGAGTGCTTCGCAGCGGCGGCGCGTTTGCACGACTCGCCAGGCTTGCAGTCGTGAACTAGACTCGCGTGCGTCTCGTCCTCCGTGCTGTCAACGTGGGAGTGAGCAAAGACGCGCGGGTCGTGCGCGCGGCAGCGCCGGATCACGGGCTCGGCCGCGTCTAGGAACGCGGCGCAGACCGACTCCAGCTCACGCAAGCGTTCCCAAGTTCGCTTGTACGGCGGCCGCTTCGGGAACCCGCACTCCCGCCACAAGTTCTCGTCCGTTGCCTCGTCCCACCACGGGCGCACGTCAACGTGACCGCTCGTGACGAACGCGACCGCGGCCAGCTCCCAGTGACCGGGCTCGCGTTTGCGCGCGTAATTGACCTCCAAGTCGCACGCCTTCCGCAGTTGGCGCCACCCTTGGCGATCAGACTTCACGAGCTTCACCAAGTTCAACGACCCACGCAACTCGTCGGGGTAGTCAGTGGCACCGAGGAGGCGGTCTGGGGATTGGTAGCGAAGCGTTGGCATGGTCTCGTGTCCTGGTCAGCAGCCCTACAGAATCTTTTGGCACAGCATAGCATATATATCATCCAGTGGATAAGATATAGGCCGCCATCTGTCTTACAGGCAATGAGTATCATTCCCACGGTGTTTCGTAGACTCGCACCGAGAAGTTGGTGGGACGAGGCGGTAGCGGCTACTGCTGGCGACCTATACTTGGGGCGTGGCCGCTGCGCGCAGCTTCATCGCTCGGACAATCCGCGCAGCCGCGATCCTCGCTCGTGATCGGCGCATACCGTTGCCGCTGCGTTGGCTCGCGGGACTCGCGCTCCTGCCCGTACCGGGACCATTTGATGAGGCCGTCCTACTCCTCATCGCGCCCGTCTTCGCCGTCTTCTACCGACAACCGATGCGGGAGGCGTGGCGCCGGGCTCCACTCCCAACCACCAACGCGGGGACGGAGTAGCTGCTAGCCCTGACCCCACTGCCAATGGGTCAGGGGCGGTACGGGCGGCGCCAGAACTCGTCCGGCACGGGTGGCTCCGCGGCGCCCACGGCTGGCAACCACTCCAACCACTCGTCCTCAAGAACGTCGTCCAAGTCCACGCCCAGCGCGATCGCGCAGTTCACGAGATGGCGTAGCTTCGGGTTCTCCACTTCGCCGCGCTCCAAGCGGCGGATCGTGGGCGCGCTGACGCCGATCGCGTCCGCCAACTCTTCTTGCGTCACGCCCCGGCTCAAGCGAGCGCGAGCGAGCCTCGTATCGGGTGGATCGCCGTCGTAGGGGTTGTGACGAGCGGGCGACACCCCAGCCAGACTAGCGGCGACCCACGACGACCATTACCCGCCGCCGTCGCCGGGTTCGCTCGCGCGCCCGCACGCTGGGCAGCGCGCTTCCGCCGCTGCGTCGGCGATCGTGGCGGCGGGGATGCCGAGGGTGTCCGCGAGGTCGCAGAGCTTGCCCCAACTCGGATTGCGTTCCCCACGCTCTATCCCCGACAAGTACGTGGGATGCATTCCCGCGTCCAGCGCGAGCGCTTCAATCGTGATTTTTCGGCGCTTGCGCAGGGACCGGATCGCCCAGCCCAGCCGGACGGATGCTGTTGGCGTCGCCACGGGGTCAGCCCGCGAGTTCGTTGGCGCGCGTCGCCGCCAAGGTGGGCACGACGTACCCGCCCTGCCAGTGGATGAGTCCCGCGTCATGCAGCGCCGCTATCGCATCAACGTAAAGCGTCGGCGGCGACATCTCCCTGACCAACTCGGCGGCTGTCCATGCTCGCGGGTACGCGACGAGCAGCGCGAACAACGCCCGTTCCTGCTGAAACACACGGCCCCGGCGTCGCCGCGCCTCGCCCTTCCCCCGTCCATCGTCAATACGCATCGTTCTGACCTCCAGTCCATCGGGAGGGTCGAACGTACGGAGCGACAGGGGGCGAATCGAAAAGATTTCGAAACGAAATCGAGGCTATGACTGGGGTTTCAGCCTGACGGTGGCCTGCTGAGACTGGAGCCCGCGGCGAGCTTGTCAGCCGCGGTGAGCAGCGCGCCCGGCGTTGTTCCCAGCGCCTTGCTGAGCCGCAGAAGCGTCGTGTAGTTCGGGTTGCTCACGCCCCGCTCCAAGCCACCGATCAGGGTGATGTGGATGTCAGCCGCGCCCGCGAAGTCCTCCTGCGAGTAGCCCAAGGCCACGCGAGCGCGACGGATCGCCTCCCCGAGTGCGGCGTGCTCAGGGGACCGGGGCGGCTGTCGGCGGCGCGGCGGCATCCGCGCAGCCTCGCCTACAACGTTCGACGATGTTAGAGGATAAACCTCCTAACGACTGGTACGGTGCCGAACACGTAAGCAGGCCAGCAAACAACCCGACAGGCAGGAGGCCAGCTGTGACGATCACGAGAAAACGAGCAATGACAGTCGTGTTGGGCAGCGGAGCCGCGGTTCTTGGAGCCGCCTGCCCGCCCGCGAGCGCCGCAAGCGAACACGCCCCCAACGCACGAGCGACGGTGCGCCACGAGCGCCCGCACGCGCGACCCCGCCACCGCCGCCCCTTGCCCAAGCCGACGCTTCGTAACGGCAACTACGTGTACACCGTCATCATCGGCAACACGGAAGCCACGGAGGGCAAGCCGAACATGACGTGTTCGGGGTCAAGCATGAGGCTCACGGGGATCGCAACGTACCCAGACTCCAGCAACGCGTCGGCGCTGTGGGAAAAGACCCCCGCCGCGTGGACGCGGCTCTACACGATCACGACGGGACCGGCGACGACGATCACGGTGTCGTGGACGCCACCGGAGAAGCGCCAAGCAGCGGCAGAAGAAGCAGCGCAACACAACGGCCTCGTCCTCAACCCTCGCTTGTGGGGCCAGAACGACACCGCGCCCGTGAGCATAATCTGCGGCGCGACAAGCCCAGGCGCCGTCGTGGGGGAACTCGGCGAGGCGCTAGCGACGTGGGTGCTACCCGCGCCCGTTAGGAGCGCCGCGGCGCTCATGGCGACGCCGCCAACGAACATCAACGCGAACGAATACGGAGCCGCCTTTGAAGTTCTCCCCAACGGCACCGTACCGGCGTTTACGCCGTACTCATGACGACCAACGAGTGGTCCCGACGCGGCGGCAACCGCGCCGGGACCGAGCACAGGAGGACTAATCTCCCATGCAGGACGAGCGTACTTGCTCCATCCCAGCAACACAGACAGACCGTATTGAACGAGCCATACTCGCCCTTCTCCTCGCTGAGGATCACCCGTGGCGAGAAGACGAGCTAGGAAAGAGGCTCGGCCACGCTCCCGACCTCATCGCGGGTTGCATTGCCAGGCTCCACGCTGACGGCGTGCTCAATCGTGACGAGGACAAGGTGAGAGCGTCACGCGCCGCCATCCGAGTAGATGACCTCACCCTCCACACCGTGCGGCCTTGGAACCGCTGATCCTGCTCCAAAGAGTCCGCGAAGTCGCGGCGCTCGCCGATCCCACCTCGCCCGCGACAGTAAGCCAGCGCGCGTTTGACGCTGCGGCCGAGGCGGTTCGCTCCGGCAGCGCGAACGGCACGCCAGTCCTTCCCGCGGCGCGAAACATTGCGAAGACGCTACGGCTGGCGTGGCGCGAAGTCGTCACAGTCGCTCACGAACCAGAGGACGTGCAGAACCACCGCCTCAGCCTGAAAGCGAAGACCCGAGCGCCGGAGCAGGACTGGCTTACAGACGAATACATCTCGTCCGTGTTGAGGCTCGCCGCGCACCGCCTCGGCGCGGACACGCTCACGCCGAACCGTTACCGCGTCGTCGCGGCGGAGATGCGCGCCGCAGACCGCACGCGCTGGCTGCACGGCGGGCAACTCCTCGTCCCGAGTGACGACCAGATCGTGGCGGCCACGGGTAGCTGGGACCGAGCGCTCGCGCTCGCCAGGCTCGCGCCCCGCCCCGGTCTTGGCGATCAGGGCCTCACCGCAGCCTCGCCACCGATCACGGACTTGTTGGAACGCTTCTACGAGGCTCACGGCGCCCAGCCGAGCGCGCGGGACCTGAAAGCGTTCGCGCGGGCGAACGGCATCCCGTACCCCCGCGAAACGGGGAGAACGTGGAACGAGTCAGTCATGGCGTGGAAGCAAAGCCGACGCGACAAGGGCCTGCCCGTGCCCGATCGCACGCCGCCGCCCAAGGAACGCGCCGACTACGGCGCGGTGCGCGGAGCGTCCGCCGCGCACGCGAACGAGCGACGCCGCACCCAGTGGACGGTGGCGAACTGCGTGAACGCGGTCGCGCGCTACCTCGCGCATCTGCCCGCGGGCCAGCGCTCCACGAAGCGCGACTACTACGACTGGGCGAGGGGACAAGACGACGCGCCCGCGCCCTCCATCTTTGACGGGCGAGGCGGCTGGGAAGCGATCCGACGAAAAGCCGAGGCCGCGATATCGTCGGAGAGTGGAACCCCTATTACTCCTCCAGCGCGTCCGCGAAGTCTGCTCCCTCGCCAACCCAGCGGAGCCCATGAACGTCAGCCGACGCGCCTTTGACGCCGCCGCTCACGCGAACGGCGCCTCGGACTTGTCCGCCGCGGGGAACATCGCAAAGGCGCTGAAACTGCGATGGCACGAAGTAATCATGGTCGCCCATGAACCCGCGGGCGAGCAGAACCACCGCCTGAGTCAGAAGCAGACAGCGCCGTACCAGGACTGGCTCACCGAGGAGTACATCGGTTCCCTACTCAAACTCGTGGCTCACCGGCGCGGCGTGACGACGCTCGCCCCCGACCACTACCGAGAGGAGCGCGCTGCGATCCTCGCCGCTGACGCGGCACGCTGGCTGCACGGCGGGCAGCTCCTCGTGCCGAGCGACGACCAGATCATCGCCGCCTGCGGCGGTGCCGCCGCGGGCGGCTGGGACCGAGCGCTCGCCCTCGCCGGACTCCAGCCCCGGCCCGCGCACGGCGCGAAGCGGGGGAAGTACGCGCCGCCGACTACCGACCTGCTTGACCGCTGCTACGAGGCCCATGGCACGCAACCGCGCCAGGACGAGCTGGAAACCTTCGCACGCGCGAACGACATCCCGTGTTCCCGCGACAGGAGCAAGAAATGGAGCGAAACCATCACGGACTGGAAGGCGAAACGCCGCGCGACGGGACTGCCTGTACCCGATGGCCTTCCACCGATGGACCAGCGCCCCGACTACACGCGCAACGTGGGCGCCGCCATGCCCGGCGAGACGCGGCAGCACAAATGGGACAACGTTGAGGACTGCATCGCGTGCGTACAGCGTTACCTTGAACAACTCCCCTCCGGGCAACGCTCCGGGCAACGCAACTACAACGTCTGGGCCGCGGGCCAGGACGACGCCCCGGAAAACTCGGCGTTCAAGCAACACGGCGGCTGGGAAGCCGTGAGACGGAAAGCGCTGGAGAGAATCAACGCGAAAAACGCGCAAGACGTGACCACGCCAGCGTAGAGTTGATACATGGGACGCACACGAGATACCGACTTGGTGCGCCAGCCAGCAGCGCGAGTCATCCACCTGCCTACACGACGCTGGAGCACGCGGCAAGCGTTGACGATCTACAGCGTCACGTTGGGCTGTGCGGTCGGCGTTTTCGCAACACTCGCGATTAGAGCTTCCCTGCCCTGGCTCGCCGCGGTCCTATTCTTGCTCGTGTTCCTCATGCCGTTACTACTGCCCGGCGAGGACAACGAGAACAACGGCGAGGCCGAGCAGCGCAGCGGGCCAGCCGTAGACAATGGCAAGAACGGATACCAGGACGCCGCTCACGATCGCGGACGCAACGAAACGTTTCCTGGCACGACGCTGATCCGCCCGTAGCCCCACGAACAATGCGGGAGGCAACAAGACGACGGGAATGACGGCGACCACAAACCACCAGCCGACAGCTTTCCCATCCGCGACTTGCCCCAGGCCCGAGAGCGCTAGGCCCACTACCAAAGCCACCCCGAGGCGTGTTCCGAGCCAGTCAGGCAGCCGCCGCCACAGGTACGACGGCACGGGCACACGCGCGCCCCGCACCGAGCGAACACCCGCCGGCGTCCACAACGACCGCGGCTCTCCCGGCGTCGGATCGGTCACAACTACGCGGGTTCGCCGCAGCGCGGCCTAGTCCTGCCGCGTCTCCTCGGGAAGCCAACCCAGCTCCACCCGCAACGCCGTACCCACTTGATCGCTGAGGGCGACGTAATGCTCGGCCACTTCCCGTTGGAGGCTGTCAAGGTGCTGGATGCCCGCCTCGGCGCTCATCTCCCTCACAGCTATGAAGGCAGTTTCAACGTCCGCGACGTGGCTGCGAAAACTCGCCTACGGCGCCCCTCAGCGCCCCATCCAACACCCTCTCCTGCAAGCGTCGCGTCGTCACACCAATCTCATAGCTCTCCCCGCTCAGCTCCGGCCCAACCTGCGTGAGCGTGCCGTGCTCCCTCAACGTGCTCCGGTCGTGGATGATGACCTTCGCGGCGCATCGCACTTGGCGCTGGAGCGCGTCCTGGAGTTCCAGCAGCGTCTCGCGCTGGAAGGCGTGGCGCTCCTCGTCCAAGCGTTCCCTGACGGACGCTCGGCGCGCGACCGCCTCGCGTTTGGCGGCGCGCTCGTCGCGCGCCCGCTCGTTGCGACCCGCTAGGACGTAGCCCAAGAGTCCCGTCACGGGAGCCACGATGAGGCCGAGAACCGCGATCCAGTTGGGAATCGTCGTCACGCACCGAGTATCGGCACCGAGGCGGACGACCAGGCTCGGCGTACCTACGCGAAGTAGCCGCGTGTGCCATGAGCCGCCCTGTGTTTGGCGGAGACGGTGTTTGTAGGTTTCCTATCTTCAGGCTGTCTCTCTCGTTGGCCTGGTTTTCACAGCGTAGAGTTCCTCGATCTCTCGGGGTGGCCGGTCGTCGAGGGATTCGTGCAGTCGGGT
>DATMPZ010000050.1:0-17693 GCA_035567335.1 Solirubrobacteraceae bacterium | reverse complement strand
CAGCCGCCCTGACCCCATACTCCCGCGTCCGCAAACCCGCCACGCCCCACAAGTTCCCTGCAACCGCACAAACCCCTGCAAGCACCTACCGAAGTCCTACTAGGCGGCGTTGTTCATGAACGGCCGAAGTCTCGTAGGCTCGTCGTCTGGGGGGTGGTGCCGCATGCGGCACCACCCCGGGCGGCGCATGCGCCGCCCGGCCGGGTCGTGCATGCACCGACTGGAACAGCTATCCCCGATAGGACTCTCAGGTGAGACCGCGTTGTTTTGGGTAGGGTCCCGCGCGCGATGAACACGCGCCAAGCGCAGTACAAGCTCGAGGTCGCCCGGACGCTGCTGGGCACGGGCATGGTCCAGCCGATGCGCCCCGACAAGGTGGTGCGTACGCTGGTGGCTCTGCATCGCTGGGGGCCGACACCGGCCGCTGCATATACGGCCTCGGCGATCAGGCATCCCGACCGGCAGGCGATCGTCGACGAGAAGGGGACGCTGACGTTCGCGGAGGTCGATCGGCGCACGAATGCGCTCGCGCGAGGGTTGCGGCGGGCGGGTGTCAAAGAACGGGACGGGGTCGCGATCATGTGTCGCAACCACCGCGGGTTCGTCGAGGCGACGATCGCGTGCTCGAAGCTGGGGGCGGGTGCGCTGTATCTGAACACGGCGTTCGCGGGTCCGCAGATCACGGATGTGATGCGTCGCGAGGACCCGGTGGCGCTGATCTACGACGAGGAGTTCGGAGACCTGGTCGGCGAGGGGGGCGAGGGGCGGAAACGGCTCGTCGCCTGGCACGAGCCCGGCGGACGCGCGCTGGCCGAGTCCGATCCGTCGCTGGAGGAGCTGATCGCCGCGGAGGCGGATGCGCCGCTTCAGCCGCCGGAGGAAAAGGGGCGCGTGGTGATCCTGACGTCGGGCACGACGGGAACGCCGAAGGGGGCGGCGCGCAAACAGCCCGACTCGATGGAGCCGGCGGCGGCGCTGTTCTCGAAGATCCCGCTGCGGGCGCGCGAGACGACGGCGATCGCCGCGCCGATGTTTCACTCGTGGGGGTTCGCGCACTTCACGCTCGCGCTGCCGCTGGCGTCGACGCTCGTGCTGCGGCGCAGGTTCGATCCCGAGGACACGCTGCGGGCGGTCGCCCACCACCGCGCCACGGCGCTGGCGGTCGTGCCGGTGATGCTGCAGCGGATACTCGAGCTGGGCGAGGAGACGATCGGCAAGTACGACCTGAGCTCGCTGAGGGTGATCGCGCTGAGCGGCTCGGCGCTGCCGGGCGAGCTGGCGACGCGGGCGATGGATGCGCTGGGGGATGTGCTGTACAACCTGTACGGGTCCACCGAGGTTGCGTGGGCGACGATCGCAACGCCCGAGGACCTGCGCGCCGCGCCGGGGACCGCGGGCCGCCCGCCGATGGGGACGGTCGTGAAGCTGCTGGACAGCGAGGGCCGCGAGGCGGCGCCCGGCGAGGGCGGGCGCATATTCGTCGCGAACGAGATGGTGTTCGAAGGCTATACCGGCGGTGGCAGCAAGGAGATCGTGCGGGGGCTGATGAGCACCGGCGACGTCGGACGGTTCGACGCGAGCGGGCGGCTGTTCGTGGACGGGCGCGACGACGAGATGATCGTCTCGGGCGGCGAGAACGTGTTCCCGCGCGAGGTCGAGGACCTGCTCGCCGACCACGAGCAGATCGAGGAGGCCGCCGTCGTGGGCGTGAGCGACGAGCAGTTCGGTCAGCGACTGAAGGCGTTCGTGGTGTTGCGCGAGGGCGCCGAGCTGGACGAGGAGGCGGTGAAGGCCTATGTCAAGGCGAACCTCGCCCGCTACAAGGTTCCCCGCGAGGTGGTGTTCCTGGAGCAGCTGCCGCGCAACGCGACGGGCAAGGTGCTCAAGCGCGAGCTGTCCGCGCAGGCGTAGTCGGCGGGGGGACGAGCCCGCGCTCACCGATCGGAGATCGACGGGATCTCCGATCGGCCGGCGAGTCCGGCGGCCGGGTCCGTCGCGGTACGCGTGCGCGGAATGGAGCGCTTTCAACATTTGTCCTGCTGAACGGATGCAGGCTCGGGCGATACGGCGAACTGAGACGGGCGGGCGCTAGCCTGGGGAGAATGGCGGTGCAGACGCACACGTTCGATCTGGCGGGCCTGCGGCTCAGTCCCGGGGAGGGCCGCAGGCTGTCGCTGCAGGTGCCTGTCGACGCGATGGAGTTGGGGGGCGAGCGGTATGAGGCGCGTCCCGAACGGGTGCCGGTGGTGCTGGACGTGTCGAAGATGACAGGTGGCGGGTATGCGCTCAGGCTGAAGATGAGCGCGACGCTGGGTGGGCCGTGCATGCGCTGTCTGAAGGACGCCGCGCCGGCGGTCGAGGTGGAGGTTCGTGAGGTGGATGTGCCGGGGAAAGGCGAGGAGCTGGAAAGTCCGTATGTGAGGGGCGAGAGTGTGGATGTCGCGGCGTGGGCACGCGACTCGTTCGTGCTGGCGGCGCCTGCGAAGGTGCTGTGCAGGGAGGACTGCAAGGGACTGTGTCCGGAGTGCGCGGCAGACCTCAACGAGGCCGGTCCCGAGCACACGCACGAGCGCGCGCCAAGCGCGCGGTGGGCGAAGTTGAGCGAGCTGAAGCTTGACTAGCCGGGAGGCGGGCATGGAGGGCGCAGAAGGGCTGGCGAAGCGCGCGAATGGATCGGACAGGCGCACGGATGTGGTGGTCGCGGTCGACTGCAACGGCGCGGACCTCGGCCCGGCGGAGGTCGCGGCGGGCGCGGCGATCGCGGCGAGGGAGGGCGCGCGGACGATCCTGTTCGGCCCCGCGAGCGAGCTGAAGGCAGCGATCCAGGGCGCAGCTGGGGGCAAGATCGAGGTGGTGGACGCGCCCGTATCGATCGCCAAGAGCTCCGATCCGGCGAGCGCGGCGCGGGCCCATCCCGAGGCCTCGATCGTCCAGGCCGCGCGCGCGGTCGCCGCGGGCCGGGCGCAGGCGCTGGTGTGCGCTGGGGGCACCGGCGCGGCGCTGGCGGCGGGGCTGTTCAACATCAAGCGCGCCCGGGGGATTCATCGTCCCGCGCTGGCGCTCGTGCTGCCGGTGCCGGGCAGGCCGGTGACGCTGCTGGACGTCGGCGCCAACGCGCGGGCGCGGGCTGAGCACCTGGAGCAGTTCGCGTTCATGGGCGTGGCGCTCGCGCAGACGCTGCTCGGGGTGGAGCGTCCGCGCGTGGGGCTGCTGTCCAACGGCGAGGAGGCCGCGCGGGGCAGTGCGCTCGTCATCGAGGTCCACGCCCGGTTGCGCGCGCGAACGGATACGGAAACGACGGGGTTCGAGCTGGTCGGCAACGTCGAGGGCGGCGACCTGGTCTCGGGCGCGGCCGACGTGATCGTGACTGACGGACTGACCGGCAACATCGCGCTGAAGACGATGGAGGGCGTGTCGCAAACGCTGCTCGGGGCGATCCGCGATGCGGCGATGTCCTCGACGAAAGCGAAGCTCGGCGGGCTGCTGCTGGCGCCCGCGCTGCGGGGGCTGCGCGAGGAGATCGACCCCGAAGGCCAGGGTGGCGCGTACCTGCTCGGGCTGCGACGGCTCGGGGTCGTCCCTCACGGAGGGTTTGCCCGGCGGGGGTTCGCGCGCGCGATCCTGCGCGCCCAGCGCGGAGCGAGCGAGGATCTGAGTGGTCGCACGCACGCCGCGCTGGCGCGGGCGGGAGCGCTGCGAGGGGCTACGCCCGTGTCCGCGTCTGTCGCTAGCCTGCCTGAGGATGACGCGTGAGGAGGTGAGGGAGCTGATCAGGGTCCATCTGGCCGACGAGCTGGATGTCGAGCCGAGCGCAATCGACGAGGAAACGCGATTTCGAGAGGATCTGGAGGCCGACTCGCTGGACCTGTATACGCTCGTGCAGGAGCTGGAGGACAGTTACGGCGTGCGCATGACCGACGAGCAGGCGGCCGCGATCACCACCGTCGGACAGGCGGTGGACTTCGTGCTGGCGCACGCCGCTGCCTGATGCTCGCCCATGAACCTGCTCAACCAGTTGCTCGACGACCTGCCCGAGGAACTCGAGCGCCAGGTGTTCACGCATGCGTCCTGGACCGAGCGCCGCGAGGACTCCTATGCGCGGCTGGCGTTTCTCGGCGACAGCGTGCTCGGGCTGGCGATCACCGCGCACCTGTATCCGCGCCTGGAAGCGGAGCGGTTCGGAGCGGGGCGGTTGACGAAGATCCGCGCGCAGGCGGTGTCGGGTCCGAGCTGCCGCGCGGTCGCCGAGCGGCTGGGTGTGCCCGAGCGGCTGCGCGCCGCCGCGCCCTCGAGCGCCGCGGGGGGCGCGGTGGCGCTGGTGGAGACCGAGCGCGTGCTCGCGTCGGTGATCGAGGCGGTGATCGGCGCGTGCTATCTGACCGCCGGCTACGAGCGCACCTCCGAAGCGGTCGTGGAGGCGTTTGCACCGGAGATCGAGCAGGCGCTGGAGCATCCCGTCGACTTCAAGTCAGCGCTGCAGGAGCTGCTCGCGCGGCGCGGGTCGATCGTGTCCTACGAGATCGCCGGCGAGAACGGACCGCCGCACGAGCGCACCTACGATGTGGTGGCGCTCGTGGACGGCGAGACGCTCGGCTCGGGGTCGGGAAAAAGCAAGAAGCATGCCGAGCAAGAGGCCGCGCGGGAGGCCGTGGACCGTTTGCAGGAGCAAACATGACCCTGAGTTCGCAGGACAAACTGGGCAAGGACGCAGGGAGCGTGGCGTACTACGTATGCGAGCGACTGAGGACGCAGATCCAGTGCCGCCATGCGGGCTCGGGGGGGAAAAGCAAGAAGCACGCCGAGCAAGAGGCCGCGCGGGAGGCCGTGGACCGTTTGCAGGAGCAAACATGACCCTGAGTTCGCAGGGCAAGCTGGGCAAGGACGCAGGGAGCGTGGCGTACTACGTATGCGAGCGACTGAGGACGCAGATCCAGCACCGCCATGCGGGCTCAGGAGCGGGCCGTGGAGAAGCTGCAGGCCGCTCAATGAGGTTTGAGCCATGCGCTTGAAGTCGCTCGCGTTGAAGGGGTTCAAGTCCTTCCCCGACCGCACCCGGCTGGACTTCGGCCCGGGTGTCAGCGTGGTGGTCGGACCCAACGGGTCGGGCAAGTCCAACGTGACCGATGCGGTGCTGTGGGCGATGGGCGAGCAGTCGCCGCTCGCGGTGCGGGGCCAGTCGATGCAGGATGTGATCTTCGGCGGCGGGCGCGGCGTGCAGGCGCGCAGCGCCGCGGAGGTGGAGATCGTGCTCGACAACTCCGACGGAACGGTCGATCTGCCGCTGAGCGAGATCTCGATCTCACGGAGGCTCGATCGCTCTGGGGAGGGCGGCTACCGACTCAACGGCGCCCGCTGCCGGCTTACGGACGTGATCGAGGTGCTGTCGGACACGGGTCTCGGCAAGGAGCAGCATTCGGTCATCTCCCAGGGCCGGGTCGAGGCGATCGTGACATCCAAGCCGCGCGATCGCCGGCTGCTGATCGAGGAGGCCGCCGGGCTGGGCAAGCACCGCAAGCGCCGTCGCCGCGCGCAGCTGAAGCTCGATCGCACCCAGGAGAATCTCGATCGCGCGCTCGACATCGAGCGCGAGGCGCGTATGCGGCTGCGCCCGCTCAAGCGTCAGGCCGAGGCGGCCGAGCTGCACGAGCGGCTGGAGCGCCAGCTGCTGGAAGCCAGCTGGACGCTCGCGTGCGAGGCGTTGCGAGCTCGCGGCGCGGATCTGCGTGAGGCCGAGGCGCAGGTGCGCGACGCGCGCGCGCGCCGCGAGCTCGTGGAGGCCGAGCTTCAGGAGATCGTGGCGCGACGCGGTCGCGCCGAGACGGCGCTGGCGGAGCGCACCGAGCGCCACGACGCGCTGTCGCGCCGCGCGTATGAGATCCGCTCCGCGCGCGAGCGGCTGCGGTTGCGTGGCGAGCAGACCCAGGCGAGCGCCGTCGCGCTGGCCGAGCGCGCGAGCCGCATCGAGATCGAGCTGAGCGCGGTCGATCCCCCGGTGCTGGCCGAGCGCGCGGCGGACGCGGCGAGCGAGGACGGCGCCGGCGAGGGTCGTTTGCGCGCGCTCGAATCGGAGCTGACCGAGCTCGACAGCGAGCGCCAACGCCAGGGCGAGCGCGAGATCGAAGGGCTGGAGCAGGAGCGTGCGCAAGCCGCTGGTCAGCTGGCCGAGGCCGAGGCCGAGACGGCCGTAGCTCGCGATGAGCACCGGCGCGCAGAAGAGCGCCTGGAGGCGGCGCGCAATGGGCGTATCTGGGCGACGACCTGGAGCGAAGTGCGCGAGCTGATCGCCAAAGGCGTCCGGAAGCTGCTCGCCGTGGGCGGGGACCGCGAGCGGGAGCTGGCGATCGGCGAGCTGGCCGACCGGGCCGAGCGCCTCGCGCAGGGGGCGATCGAGCATGCCTTCGGGGAGCTGAGCGTGCTCGAACAGGAGCGTGAGCAGGCGGGTCGTCTGGTGCGCGAGTGCGAGTACCGCCTCGCCGAGGCGGGCGAGGCGGTACGCAGGGCCGAGTGGCTGATCGAGCAGCGCCGCAGCGCCCCGGAGCAGGGTCCGCTGGCGGTTCGCCGCGCGCAGCTGCAGGGCGAGCTCGCCGCTGAGCGCCGGCAGGCCGAGCGGCTGGCCGCCGAACGCGCCCAGCGCGAGCAGCGGATCGCGCGCCTGCGCGTCAGGCGTGCGATCGACACGGCGCTCGAGCCCCGCGCCCGGCGTATCGCGGCGGCGCTCGCCTCGGTGGCGGAAGGCGCCGACGCGCTGCTGGTGGAGCTGGAGGAGCAGCTCACGCGCGATCACGCCGCCGGCGAGGAGGTCGCGGCCGAGCTGCGCTCTTGTGCCCACGAGGAGGCCGAGATTCAGGCGCGTCTGCGGGCGCTCGGCGAGACCGTGACCGCCGCCGAGGTCGCCGCCCAGCGGTTGCGCGACCAGGCCGCGGAGGCCGCCGATGAGCTGGACGCCATCGCGCAGCGTCTGGAGCGCCCGCTGCCCGAGGGTGATGGCGGGAGCTCCGAGCCGCTCCTGCCGGAGGAGGCGAGTGCGCTGGAGGCCCGCGTGCAGCGGCTGATCAGGCGACGCGAGCAGCTCGGTCCCGTGAATCCGCTGGCACAGGAGGAGTACGCCGAGGCGCTCGCCCACGTCGAGGAGCTCGAGACCAGGCGCTCTGACATGGAGACCGCGCTGCGCGAGCTGAGGCTGGTGATCAGGGACGCCGATCGCCGGATCGCAGAGACGTTCGAGCAGACGTTCGCCGCCGCTGCGCGCAACTTCGAGGAGCTCGTCGGGGACGTGTTCCCGGGCGGCAGCGGACGGCTGCGGCTGGTGCGCGACGAGCACACGCCGCGGGCGGTGCTGGGCGGGCAGTCCCCCGCCGAGGGTGCTGGCGCCGGCGGCGAGGAGGCGTCTACGGCCGACGCCGGGGAGGCCGCGGCCGACGCGGAGGCCGAGCGCGACGAGGAGCGTGCTCGCGGCGAGGGCGAGCAGGAGGACGCGATGGGTGTCGAGATCGAGATCACGCCCGCCGGCAAGTCGACCAAGCGCCTGTCGCTGCTCTCGGGCGGGGAGAAGTCGATGACGGCGCTCGCGTTCCTGTTCGCCGTGTTTCTCGCGCGCCCCTGTCCGTTCTACATCCTCGACGAGGTCGAGGCGGCGCTGGACGACCTCAACCTCGAGCGGTTTCTCGCCCTGCTGCGTCGGTACTCCGACAGGGCCCAGTTCATCGTGATCACACACCAAAAGCGCACGATGGAGGCCGCCGACTGGCTGTACGGGGTGTCGATGGGCAACGACGGCGTGTCCAAGGTGCTCTCGCGGCGTTTGCCCCCCGAAGCGGTCGGGCCGGACGGTGGGGACGGGCATGCGGGCGATGCTCTCGCCCCGGCGGCCGCGCCGGTAGCCGAGGTCGCCTGAGTCCTGCGAGGACGCGATCCGTGCCGCGCGACTGGAGTGAGCTGTTCATCACCGACGTGCCCGTCCCCGATGCTGGGCCGAGCGCGTCCGGCGAGCCCAAACGCGGGCTGTTCCGGCGCCTGCGCGAAAACCTCGCCAAGACCCGCGAGGCGCTCGGCGGCGAGATCCAGGCGACGCTGTTCGGCACGCTCGACGCCGAGGCGTGGGAACGGCTGGAGGAAGCGCTGATCCTCGCCGACGTCGGCGCGCGCACGACCGCCTCGATCGTGGGCACGCTCGAGTCCGAGGCCGATGCCGGCGAGCTCGGGGCACACGGCCCGGACGGCCGGGTCGGCGAGGCGCTGAGCGAGCGGCTGATCGGGCTGCTCGCGCAGACCGCGCGCGTGGGCGACGCACGCATCGATATTCGTCCCAAGCCGACGGTGATTCTGGCCGTCGGCGTGAACGGGACCGGTAAGACGACGACGGTCGGCAAGCTCGCCTGGCACCTGCGCCACGAGCTCGGCCGTACCGTGTTGCTCGGCGCGGCCGACACGTTCCGGGCAGCAGCGAGCGAGCAGCTGGAGGGTTGGGCGCAGCGAGCGGGGTGTGAGATCGTGACCGGTCCGGAGGGCTCGGATCCGGGCGCCGTCGCGTTCGAGACGATCGCCAGGGCGCGCGCCGAGCGCGCGGACGTAGCGATCATCGACACCGCCGGGCGGTTGCACACCCAGGACGACCTGATGGCCGAGCTCGGCAAGGTTCGCCGCGTGATCGCCCGCCAGCTCGAGGGGGCGCCGCACGAGACGCTGCTCACGATCGATGCCACCACGGGCCAGAACGGGCTGCGTCAGGCCCGGATGTTCGCCGCTGCGGCCGCTGTCACGGGGGTCGTGCTGACAAAGCTCGACGGCACTGCGCGCGGCGGGATCGCGCTCGCGATCGCGGCGGAGCTGGAACTGCCCGTGAAGCTGATCGGGATCGGCGAGACCGTCGAGGATCTGCGCCCGTTCGACCCCGAGGCGTTCGCGCGCGCGCTCATCTCGCCCGCGTGACGCGCACAGTCGCAGGCACGACTCAGGCGCCGTGCCGGGCGATCCAGCATGCGGGGGCGGCGATGGAAACGTGCGCGCGGCGACGAGGGGTAATCTGAAGGCATGTCTGCATGGATCGTGTGGCTCGTCGCGGCCTGCCTGCTCGGCATCGGAGAGATGCACCAGGGCGGGTTCTATCTCGCGCCGTTCGCAATCGGCGCGGGTCTTGCCGCGGTCGTCGGCCTGCTCGGCGTGGGCGTGCTGCTCAGCACGATCGTGTTCGTGGCCTCCTCGGCGATCGTGTTCGGCGCGTTGCGCCCCGTCGCGCGGCGACACCGGCGGCTGCCCCCGGCGATCCGGACGGGCGCCGCGGCGCTCGTCGGCAAGCCGGCGATCGTGATCGAGCGGATCGCCAACGGCGAGGGCGTCGGGTGCGTGAAGATCGACGGCGAGGTGTGGACGGCGCGCAGCTATGACGAAGACGAGATCATCGACGCGGGCGAGCGGGTCGAGGTCGTGGAGATACGCGGCGCTACCGCGCTCGTGATGCACTGAATCGCAGGACAACGTGAAAGGGAACTGACCACAATGGCCGCACTAATCGTCATCGCCGTCGTAGTGCTGTTCGCGCTGCTCGTCGCGGCGCGCACGATCCGCGTCATCCCTCAGGCCAGGGCTGGGGTCGTGGAGCGGCTCGGCCGCTACAGCCGCACGCTGGAGCCGGGCCTGACCATCGTCACGCCGTTCATCGATCGGGTCAAGCCGCTCGTGGACCTGCGCGAGCAGGTCGTCAACTTCTCCCCGCAATCGGTGATCACCGAAGACAACGTCGTCGTGGGCATCGAGACGGTGCTCTATTTCACGATCACGGACCCTCGCTCGGCGACGTATGAAATCGCCAACCCGCTGCAGGCGATCGAGCAGTTGACGGTAACGACTCTGCGTAACGTTATCGGCGGGCTGACGCTCGAGGCGACGCTGACGGCCCGCGAGAACGTCAACACCGAGTTGCGAGTCGTGCTCGACGAGGCCACGGGCAAGTGGGGCATCAGGATCAACCGCGTGGAGATCAAGTCGGTCGACCCGCCGCCGGACATCAGAACGGCGATGGAGAAGCAGATGCGCGCCGAGCGTGACCGGCGGGCGGCGATACTGACGGCCGAAGGCGAGAAGCAGGCGCAGATTCTCACGGCTGAGGGCGCCAAGCAGTCCGCGGTGCTCACCGCCGAAGGCGCCCAGCAGGCAGCGGTCCTCGACGCCGAGGGCGAGCGCCAGGCCGCGATTCTGCGCGCCGAGGGCGAAGCCAAGGCGATCGACACGGTGTTCAGCGCGATCCACGCGGGCAAACCCAACCGCGAGCTGCTGAGCTACGAATACCTGCAGATGCTCCCCCAGCTGGCTGAAGGCGACGCCAACAAGGTGTTCGTCGTCCCGAGCGAGTTTGCCCAGGCGTTCGGCGGCATCGGCGAGGCGCTTTCGCGGCGCACGCCCGGGCATGAGCCCGAACCACCGCACCCGCCGTCCGCACTCGGCGGCGCCCCCAAGCGGCCGCCCGCGCCGCCGGACCCGTCCGCTCCCAGCAAGGACTGAGACGTTCTGAGATGACGAGCTGCCGCCGGAGCGGCGGCTGCGAGAATCATCAGCACCTATGTTCGACGCGCTCGCCGAGAAGCTGCAGGCAACGCTCGCCGACGTGCGCCGGCACGGCACGCTGACCGAGCAGGACATCGACGCGGCGATGCGCGAGATTCGCCTCGCGCTACTGGAGGCGGACGTCAACTTCAAGGTCGTGCGGCGGTTCACCGCGCAGGTCAAGGAGCGCTGCCTGGGCGCGGGTGTGATCGGCAAGCTCAACCCGGCCCAGCAGGTCATCAAGATCGTCGCCGAGGAGCTCGCGTCGCTGATGGGCGACGCCACGGCGGGGCTCGCCTTCTCCGCGCACCCTCCGACCGTGATCCTGATGGCCGGGCTGCAGGGCTCCGGCAAGACGACCGCGACCGCGAAGCTCGCGCTGCACCTGCGCTCCGAGCGCGGCGCGTCGGTTGCGGTGGCGGCGTGCGACACCTACCGCCCGGCGGCGGTGCAGCAGCTCGTCAAGGTCGGCGCTCAGGCGGGAGCAGAGGTGTACGAGCAGGGGATAACGCGCGACCCGGTCGATATCGCCACATGGGCCCTGGAGCGCGCCACCCGGGAGGGCAAGGACGTGCTGATCGTCGACACCAGCGGCCGCCTGCATGTCGACGAGCAGTTGATGGCCGAGCTCGTGCGGATCCGCGCCGCGGTCAAGCCGACCGACGTGCTGCTGGTGCTCGACGCGATGACCGGCCAGGACGCGGCGTCCGTGGCCGAGCGATTCGCGCAAGAGGTCCAGTTCGACGGCGTGGTCATGAGCAAGCTCGACGGCGACGCGCGCGGCGGCGCCGCGCTGTCGGTGAAGGCGCTCACAGGCAAGCCGATCATGTTCGCATCCACGGGAGAGCGCATCGATCAGTTCGAGCGCTTCCATCCCGACCGCATGGCCCAGCGGATCCTCGGGATGGGCGACGTGATGAGCCTGATCGAGCAGGCCGAGCGCCAGTTCGACGAGGACGAGGCGCTCGAGCTGCAACGCAAGCTGGGGCGAGACGAATTCGGTCTCGATGACTTTCTCTCCCAGCTGAAGACGGTGCGGCGGATGGGCCCGCTGACGAACCTGCTTGGCATGATCCCCGGACTCGCCGGCCACCAACTGCAGAACATGAAGGTCGACGAGCGCGAGCTCGACCGTGTGCAGGCGATCATCCTCTCGATGACCCCGTCCGAGCGCGCCCGTCCCGAGCTGATCAAGGGCTCGCGCAGACTGCGCATCGCGCGCGGATCGGGCACGAGCGTGCAGCAGGTCAACCAACTCGTCAAGCAGTTCGGTCAGACTCGCAAGCTGATGAAGCAGGTGGGTCGCGGCAAGATGCCCGATATCGGCGCCCTCATGCGCCAAGCTCGCTAGGTCTATTTCCGGCGGGTCGCGGCCGCCCCGGGTCTTCACACCGTCTAAGCTCTCTGACTCAGAGATCCAATCATCCACTCTCCCGCACGGAGGGGGAGCTTCTTCGCATCAAGAGAGGAACAAGTTGTCGGTAAGACTCAGGCTCACACGGGTGGGCGGCAAGAAGGATCCGATCTGGCGGGTCGTCGTCGCCGACCAGCGCTCGCCGCGCGACGGTCGCGTGATCGAGACGATCGGCCAGTACAACGCGCAGACGAACCCTTCGACGATCGCGATCGACGAGGAGCGCGCGCGCAGCTGGCTGGCCCGCGGCGCGCAGCCGTCGAGCACCGTGCGCAAGCTGTTGCGCATTCAGGGCATAACCACACCCCAGGCCGACTGAGGCGGCCGCGCGCCGGGGCACCGACGTGGTCACGCAAGAGGACAACTCCGACCCCGGCGAGACGCCGCGCCGGCTGCTCGAGTATCTCGCCGAAGGGCTGGTCGACGAGCCGGATGAGGTCTCAGTCGAGCGGTTCGAGGAGGACGACGGCACGATCGTGCTGGAGCTGTGTGTGGCCGACGGCGACTACGGCAAGGTGATCGGACGCGGCGGACGCACCGCTCACGCGCTGCGCACGGTCGTGAAAGCCGCCGCGACCGGCGCGGGACGCCGGGTGCTCGTCGACATCGTCGATTGACCCACCTCGCGCGCTCCTTTAGACAGGGAACCCGGACGGTGGTGGACTCAGGCGGTTCGGCTTCTGAGGATCGGCTGCCGGCAGGCAGAGTCGGCCGTCCGCACGGCCTGGACGGCAGCTTCCATGTCACGGGCGCCCGGCCACGCCTGCTCGCGCTCGGCGCCACCGTGACGATTGCCGGGAAGACCGCCGCGATCGTGCGCCGTGCCGGGACCGAGGAACGTCCGATCGTGCGCGTGGACGGCGTCGAGGATCGCGACGGCGCACAGGCGCTGCGCGGACAGACATTGACCGTGGCCGCGGCGGACGCGCCGCCGCTCGCCGAGGGCGAATGGTGGGCGCACGAGCTGGAGGGGTGTGTCGTCCTCGACGGAGAGCGTCGCGTCGGCACGGTCACACGGATGATCGAGCTGCCTTCGTGTGAGGCGCTCGAGGTGGCGCGGGAGGCTGGCGGGCCGTTGCTGGTGCCGATGGTCAAAGATGCGATCCGCGACATCGACGTCGCCGCGGGTCGCATCGACGTGAACATGAGCTTCATCGAGGATTGAATCGCCTGTGGAGATCGACGTGTTCACACTGTTCCCCGCGTGGTTTGCGTGGCTGACCGAGCAGCGCCACGTGCGCAACGCGCTCGCGACGGGCTCGAGTCTCGAGTGCGTGAACTTCCGCGAGCACACACCGCTGACCTCCGGACAGGTGGACGACACCCCGTTCGGCGGGGGCGCGGGCATGGTGTTGCGCGTGGACGTCCTCGACAGCGCGCTGCGGGCTCGCTACGGGATCGATCCCGTGCGGCTGCGCGAGCAACGTCGGGTGATCGCGCTGACGCCGGGCGGGCGGTTGCTCGACGACGAGCTCGTGAGCGAACTGGCGGCCGAGCAGGCGCTGACGCTGCTGTGCGGACGCTACGAGGGATTCGACGAGCGCATCCTCGAGCATTTCGCGACCGAACAGGTCTCGATCGGGCGCTACGTCCTGGCGGGCGGGGAGCTCGCGGCGATGGTCGTGTGCGACGCCGTGCTGCGCAAGCTGCCCGGTGCGCTCGGGCACGAGCAGTCGGCGATCGAGGAGTCTTTCAGCGCGGCTCTGCAAGGACGCCCCGAGTATCCGCACTACACCCGCCCGGCTGAGTATCGCGGCTGGCGAGTCCCCGACGTGCTGCTGTCCGGGCATCACGAGCGCATCGCGCGCTGGCGAGCGCAACGCAGTCGGGAGCGGGATGGGTCGGATACAGGGGAGGGCATGGCAGGAGAGGGCATGGCAGGAGAGGGTATGGGGGAGAGGCCCGATGGATGAGACGCTTGCTTTTGTCAGGCGACGCTCGCCGAGATCCGCGATCGTGCCGCCCGGTGCCACCCGTGGGTCTCACCGCGAGCAGGGCATTCCGTTCAGAGCGTGGGCGCAAGGACCGACCGTCCGCTACCATTCCTGACCGCGCCGACCGTCGTGCCCCTGCCGGGGGCTTGCGAAGCGGTTGTCCAGGCGCGATGCCTCGCACCCCCCACACCATGAGCAGCGTTATCGAAACCATCGAGCGCGCGCAGTTGCGCCGCGTCCCTGCCTTTGCGCCGGGCGACCGTGTCAAGGTTCACTTCCAGGTGATCGAGGGCACACGCAGGCGCGTGCAGGTGTTCGAGGGCGTCGTGATCAAGCGCCAGGGGCACGGCGCGCGCGAGACGTTCACCGTGCGCAAGCAGTCGTTCGGCGTCGGTGTCGAGCGCATGTTTCCCGTGCACTCTCCGAAGATCGAGCGTATCGAGCTGGCGGCACGCGGCGATGTGCGGCGGGCGAAGCTCTACTACCTGCGCGATCGTGTCGGCAAGCGCGCGCGGGTGCGCGAGCGTCGCTACACCGGCCCCGAACAGGTCGTCGAGCCCGGTCTGATGCACGAGCCCGCCGGTGCGACGGACGCGGAGGGCATGACCGCAGAGGAGACGGTCGCCGAGGGCGTGCAGGCCGTGCAGGACGGAGCCGACGTCCAGATCGCCGGCGTGGCGGCCTCAGCCGCAGCTGAGACGCCCACCGATGCAGATGCGGGACAGCCAGATGGCGAGCAGGCCACGGCAGGGACAGCCGAGCCGGGGGGGGCCGAGACGGAAACGACTTCCTCGGCGGCGGGCGAGCCCGAGACGCCCGACGCCGCTCCCCCATCCCCCGATGCCGGCGACACCCAGGGGGGCGAGGTCGCCGGCGACACAGCGGCGTGAGCCCGGGCGCAAAGCCCGGCGCCAAGCGCTCTAAATCGACGACCAGCTCGCTCGTCGAGCTGGTCGTGATAGTCCTTGTCGCACTCGGTCTTGCGCTCGCGATCCAGGCGTGGGTCGTCAAGCCCTACCGGATTCCCAGTGGCTCGATGGAACCGACGCTCGCGATCGGTCAGCGGGTGCTCGTCGATCGCATCGGCACTCACTTCAGCAAACCCCACGTGGGGGAGATCACCGTCTTTCACCCGCCCGACGGCGCGAAGCAGCAGCAGTGTGGGCCGATCCCGCACACCGTCAAGCTGGGCGGCGCGGCGTGTGCGGAACCCGTGCCCAAAGAGGACACCGGCGTCAACTTCATCAAGCGCATCGTCGGCGGTCCGGGCGACGTGCTCTCGATCCACGAAGGCCACGTCACCCGCAACGGCCAACCCGAGCAGGACTCCTACATCCGCCAGTGCGAAGGCAGCGCCGAGTGCAGCTTCCCCGTCCCGATCCGGATTCCGGCCGGTCACTGGTTCATGATGGGGGACAACCGTGGCGAATCCGACGACAGCAGGTTCTGGGGGCCGGTCCCAACCGGGTGGATCATCGGCGAAGCATTCGCCACGTACTGGCCGCCCAGCCGTATCGGGTTCTTCTAGCTCTACCGTGCTCGCGGATGCCGGCGCGGCCGCTATCGCGACACAGCACGCGTCGCGGACCGCGACGACGACGACGCGCCTCGCCGAGCCTGTCGATGCGACCGGGTCCGCTGCGAAATCCAGGAAGCGGAGTTCCGCTCGTGCCCGGCGGCGCCACGCGCGGGCGCGCACCAGCGGGCGGCGCCTGTTCGCGTTCGATCGCCATCTCGACGTTCGCCTGGTCGCGGGCGCCGACGAGGCCGGCCGGGGTTGTCTGGCCGGGCCACTGGTCGCGGCCGGCGTCCTGTTCGACTACGACGCGCTGAGCGCCCGCGAGCTGCGATCGCTGAGCGCGCTCAACGACTCCAAGCAGCACACCCCTCAGGCGCGCGAGGAGCTGTACCCGCTGGTGCTGCGCTGCGCGGCCCGGGTCGCGGTCGTCTCACGCTGTGTGGGGGGGATCGACGAGCGTGGTCTGCACGTCACGAACCTGGCGGCGTTGCGCGACGCGCTGCGCAACGTCACCGCCGACGTTACCGGCGACGTCGTATGTCTTGTGGACGGCTTCTCCGTACCCGAGTTCGAGCGTCCCCAGCGCGCGATCGTGGACGGCGACGCCACGAGCGCCGCGATCGCCGCCGCGTCGATCGTCGCCAAGGTCACCCGTGATCGCTACATGCGCCATGCCGACACCCAGCATCCCGGCTGGGGCTTTGCCGAGCACGTCGGTTACTCGACTCCTGTGCACCGCGATGCGATCGCCCGCCAGGGCGTCTCGCCCTTGCACCGGATGTCGTTTCAGTCGCTGGCTTATCAGCAACTGGCGCTTTAGTTCGCTGACGTCGCGCCGCTCACCACGCCCCCTCCACGTGATCCAGCCGCAGCAGCCGATCTCTGCTGTCGATCGTCACCCCGATCGCGTCGAAGCGGATCGTGTGGGCGGTGGGGCGGATGTGCTTCTCGTTGGTCAGCCAGGCCGTCGCGAGCTTGCGCAGGCGGATGCGCTGGCGGGGGCGCAGCCATACGAGGGGCTGCTGGTCGGGCCGGGGCCCGCCCGGGCGGGCGTCCACTCGCCGGGTCTTGACCTCGGCGAACACGAGCGTGCGATCGTCAAAGGCGATCAGATCGATCTCGCCGTAGCGGGTGCGCTCGTTGCGCCCCAGCAGGGAGAAGCCGAGCCGCTCGAAGTGGGCTGCGGCCAGCTCCTCGCCGCGCCGGCCGAGCGTGTGGCGGGGGTCTTCGCGCGGGGCGCTCGAGGGGGACGGTGGGAATGGGCTGCCATAGTCGACGCGCATAATCGGCAAGGCTAGGCTGGCGATCGTGTCCTGCAAGCGCAATTCGTGTCAATACTGTTGCCGGACTGTGACGAAACCTGCACACCGAGACCTATAGCTGGCTCTCTCGATCCACGGGAGCGACAAACCAGCTGGGCGACGATGGCCCGATCGAGCGGTCGATGGGCGTGTCGGAGCCCTCGCGACGCGAAGCGAACGCCTGTCTACTGGGAGGATCCAGCCTTTAGGAATCAGTGCTGGTTGCCGACTCGTTGTCTTGAGATGACTACTCGACGCTCGAGTCCAGGAAGCGATGAGGCGCGAGTTCCGACACCGCCGTCTGTTCCAGTAGATCAGTCCGGGGAGGAGCTCCGTGGTCTCGGCGAGGTGCTGAAGAGGCGAGCCGGGGATGTGCTCGAGCTGACGGTCTCGCGCACCGCGGGACCGGATCACGATGTCGACAATGTGGTTCAAGAGAGCTTCGAACGGATCAGCATGAGCTCCACGATCGCGGTGGCCCGGTGGATCGCGGGGGAGGGTATGGAGGTGGCCGTCGAGGCAGGCCGGGAGACCTGGGAGATCTTCGCCGAGCTGGCGGCTCACCGCGCGGCGTCGCTCGACGAGGTGACCTGGCGCTGTTTCTGCTGGCGCAATGTGATGGCTGAGGTGCTGCACGAGAGCGCCACGCAATTGGATGTTTCGCCCGAGGCGCTCTCCCACGCCATGAACCTGCTGCAGCTGAGCCTCGAGTTCAGCCTTCTGCGGATGTGCGAGTGCTTTGAGACCGAGCGCCGGCGAACCGATGAAGAGCTCACGCGGCGCGAGGAGGAGCTTTCGTTCCTTGCGACCCACGACCCGTTGACGGGACTGCCGAACCGGACTTTGATCCTGGACCGCGTCGAGCAGATGCTCGCACGCTCTGCTCGCAGCAAGACACCTGTGGCGGCGCTGTTCGTCGATCTCGACAACTTCAAGAGCATCAACGACACGCTCGGTCACGCCGTCGGCGACGAACTCCTGCGAGC
>DATMPZ010000049.1:0-22060 GCA_035567335.1 Solirubrobacteraceae bacterium | reverse complement strand
CGGCGCGCCCACCATCACCAACGACGGCGTCACGATCGCGCGTGAGATCGAGGTCGAGGACGTCTTCGAAAACCAGGGCGCCCAGCTCGTCCGCGAGGTGGCCACCGCCACCAACGACGTCGCCGGCGACGGCACCACCACTGCCACCGTCCTCGCCCAGGCGATCGTCCGCCAGGGCCTGAAGAACGTCGCGGCCGGCGCCAACCCCCTGGCGCTCAAGCGCGGCATCGAGCGGGCCGTCGACGAGGTCGTCGAGAACATCGCCTCCCAGTCCTCCGAGGTCTCCGGCAAGGACCAGATCGCCCGCGTGGCGACCATCTCCGCCGGCGACGAGGAGATCGGCGACGTCATCGCCGACGCGATCGAGAAGGTCGGCAAGGACGGCGTCGTCAACGTCGAGGAGGGCCAGACGTTCGGCATGGACCTCGAATTCACCGAGGGCATGCAGTTCGACAAGGGCTACATCTCCCCCTACATGGTCACCGACCAGGACCGCATGGAGGCGACGCTCGAGGACCCCTACATCCTGATCGCCAACCAGAAGATCGGCTCCGTGCGCGACGTGCTGCCGGTCTTGGAGCAGGTCATCCAGAGCGGCAAGCCGCTCTTGATCATCGCCGAGGACGTCGAGGGCGAGTCGCTGGCGACGCTCGTCGTCAACAAGCTGCGCGGCACCTTCACGGGCGTAGCCGTCAAGGCGCCGGGCTTCGGCGATCGTCGCAAGCGCATGCTCGAGGACATCGCGATCCTCACCGGCGCCGAGGTGATCACCGAGGAGCTGGGCCTGAAGCTCGAGAACACCCAGCTCTCCCAGCTCGGGCGTGCCCGTCGCGTCGTCGTCGCCAAGGACACGACCACGATCGTCGACGGCGCCGGTGACGCGGAGGCGATCAAGGGCCGCATCAACCAGATCAAAGCCGAAATCGAGAACACCGACTCCGACTTCGACCGCGAGAAGCTCCAGGAGCGCCTGGCCAAGCTCTCCGGCGGCGTCGCCGTCGTCAAGGTCGGCGCCGCCACCGAGACGGAGATGAAGGAGAAGAAGCACCGCGTCGAGGACGCCCTGCAGGCGACCCGCGCCGCCTTGGAGGAGGGCATCGTGCCCGGCGGCGGCGTCGCTTTGCTGCAGGCCTCCTCGGCCGTCTCGACCGACGGCGACGGCGACGATGACGAGCAGACGGGCGCGCGCATCGTCCTGCGCGCCCTGGAGGAGCCTCTGCGCCAGCTCGCCGAGAACGCGGGCCTGGAGGGGTCGGTCGTCGTCAACGACGTACGCAAGGCCAAGAAGGGCCAGGGCCTGAATGCGGCCACCAACGAGATCGTCGATCTCGTCGCGGCCGGCGTCATCGACCCGGCGATGGTCACGCGCTCGGCGCTGCAAAACGCCGCCTCGATCGCCAAGAACATACTCACGACCGAGGCGATCGTCGCCGAGGTTCCCGAGAAGGAAGGCGGCGGCATGCCCGGCGGCGGCATGCCGGACATGAGCGGGATGATGTAGGCACGGCTCGGTGTGGGGACCCGCGCGGGTCCCCACACCCGTCGCCCGCCCACGACGGCGAGGCTAACCGTAGTAGCGGGCGATCGTCTGCAGTTGGCTGACCAGGTCGTGCCCCAGGAACAGCATGACCATCGCGACCCCCACCGCCGGAGCCCATCTTCGGCCCGCGCCGCGAATCGCCAACACGATCGCGGCGCCGAACAGCGGCAGCAGCGGCAGCAGGTAGCGCGGCTCTCCCAGCGAGCATTCGTGTTCGATCAGATCGCAATGATAAGAGGAGACCCCGAGCATCAGCAGCACTCCCACCACGATCGCGCCGTAGGCGGCGATCTCCGCCAGGCGCCCCCTCAGCGCGTCGCGGCGTACGAGCAGCTCCCGCACGCACAGCATCGCCACCACCGCCGCCAGCACGAGCGCGACGTTGTCGACCCAGGTGGGGAACGTCGTGTCCATCCAGCCGTAAAATCCGACCGAGCGATCGAACCAGATTTCCCGCAGGGGGAACACTCCCTTGAAATAGGACGTCATCCCCGGCAGGCGTGGGAAGAACAACTGCCAGCTGTAGCTCAGCTCCTTCAGCACCGTCGCCGGCGAGAGCTGGCCGCCGCCGAGCGGCACCGAGCCGCCCGTGGCCGGATTGTTCGTCAGCGCGTTGCGCAGCGTGAACAGCGCGACCGGAGCGATGCCGATGGCCCCCGCGATCGCCGGCGCGCGCAGCGCCCCCCAACGGCGCGATTTGAACTCGTGAATCGCCAGCACCGCCAGGCCCATGTACACGCCCACCGCGACCCCCACGTAGTTGACCTTGCTCGTGAAGCCCACCGCGATCACCACTCCCGTCACGATCGCCAGGCGGGTGTCGAACCCGCGGCGGAACGCCAGCGCGAAGCACAGGAACACGGCCGCGCAGGCCGTGAACAGCAGCGCGTCCGGACTCACGATGGCAGACGAGGATACGAACAGCGGCTGCAGCGCGACACACAGCGCGCCGACGGTCGCGGCCCATGGCACCCCCGGCAGGATCTCGCGCAGGAAATAGAACGTCAGCAGCGCCGTGAGCGCCGCCAGCAGCGCTCCCAGCAGCCGCATCAGCTGCAGCTTGACGAGAATGTTGCTGCCGCCCAGGGCATAGGGAATCGCCGCCAGCGCGTAGTACCCAGGCGGCTCGGTCGCGACGCGTCCCGCTTCTCCGTGGCCTTCCAGCGAGGGGGCTCTGTTGACGTCTTCCGTCAGGGTCTTCTGCTCCGCATTCGTGGTGAGCGAGTGTTCGAACGGGGTGAACCTCACCTGGAAGTAACGCAGCCCCTGCGTCACCAGCGTCAGCTTCTGTGAGTACGGTTCTTCTCCGCTCAGGTGCGCTTTTTCAGGCAGTTTGCCCGCCGCGGAGAGGTATTCGACGTAGGAGTAGTTGTCGATCTCGTCTTTGCCTTGAAACAGGGGCGTGATGATCCCCCAGGCGGTGGCGTTCAGCAGCGCGATCAGCGCGCATATCCAGGCTGCCCTGGGCACGCGTCTCAATGTCGCACGCAGGTCGAATCCCAGCATGCCGGGCGCCTGTGCCGGTACGAGTGTCCGACGCGACGCGCGTTCCTGCTCGCGCCTGCGCTTGCGCTGCAGGGACCGGGAGCCGGTGCGAGCCTTGTCCGGTTGCCCGTGCGGTGGCCGCGCGACGCTCACGGCAGTCCCCTCAGCGTCTGTCGGATCGCGAGCACGCCGACGGCGGCCATCAGCGCCGCGACGAGCAGCGCTATCCACTCCCCGCTGTATGAGCGCCCGAAGCCCATGTGCTTGGCCACCGACGCCACGCGCGACCACCACGAGCCCTGCCCGCCGGCGAGATATTCGAGCCCGATCTTGCCCCCGAGCGTTGAGTGGCTGCTCGCCGCCGCGGCCGGCGTGGGCGAGTTGCGGCCCAGGGTTGCCGCAGCCGCTTCCTGTGGAGGCGTTTCGGTGCCGAGCAGGAGCAACGGCTGGCTGTTGGGCCCGATCCCGATACAGACAGTGACCCCGGAGGTCTGGTGAGCGACCGGTTTGACGGGCACCGTGACCGAGTCGCTCGTCCAATTGGGCCCCCGGCTGCCTTCGGTGAGAATCCGCGAGCCGCTGTAGACCCGCACGTGCATTTTTGCCCCGAGGAACGCCCACATCCCGATACGGATGCCCGACACGCCGGCGGGCAGCGTTTCGCCGGACTGGCAGAGCGTCATATCGCCCAGGTCCTTGCCCAGCGGCACGCTGCTCGCGTCGCCTACGGGCACTCCCACTCTCGCGACACGCGGCGGGGAGCGCGTGAGCGCCACGGCGCTCGCCGCGGCCAGCAGCGCGACGCCCACGGCGAGCGTGACCATGACCCTTCTCATAGCGGCGAAGGGTCGCCGGTTGTGTGCAACATTTCAATCTCGCCCCAATCTCGCCCGAAAAAGCGGCTGAAATGAGGCGCCAGACGCCGGCCGGCGTCTCCGACTCGGCTTCACTTGCAAGCCGTCCCAGTAGCCTCGTGGGGCGATGGCGCGGACGTGGATTCAGATTCGCATCGAGTCAGACCGTGGCCTGGATGTCGAGTGCGACCGGCAGGGGCTGCGGTCCGCCGCGCGATCGCTGCCAGGCGAATGAGCTCCGCGGTGCAAGACGTCCTGACCTCCGCCGACGCCGGCGGCAAGGTGATCCGCGGCAGCGTGTGGCGGGTAGGGGCCAACGCCCTCGGCATTCTCGCGGGTCTCGGCACGGCCACGCTGCTCTTGCGCCACCTCGGCGTGGCGCAGTCTGGCCGCTACGTCACGGTGCTCTCGCTCGTGGCGATCGCCCAGAGCGTCGTCGACATCGGGCTCAATGTCAGCGCCAGCCGCGAGCTGGCGCTGCGCGAGCGCGCCGGCCGCCGCGCGTTGATGGCCAACATCCTCGGTCAGCGCCTGTGGATCACGCCGATCGCGCTGCTTTTGATCGTCTCCTTCGCGGTGCTCGCCGGCTATCCGGCGAGCATGCAGATCGGCGCCGCGATGGCGGGGGCAGGCCTGTACGTCGTGGCGCTGGCCAACGCACTCCTGCTGCCCCTGACCGTCGAGCTGCGCAACGCCGGCTTGGCGTTCGTGGATTTCCTCAAGCAGGCCGTCGCGCTCGCGTGCGTAGCGCTGCTCGTGGCGCTCGGCGCCCGCCTGACGCCGTTCTTCGCCGTCCTGTTTGTGGTGGGCCTGACGGTGGTGGCGGTCACCCCGCTGCTGGCGGGCGCAGACGCGTTCATGCGGCCGCGCTTCGATCGGACAGAGCAGCGAACGCTCCTGAGCAGAGCGCTTCCGCTGGCCGCGGCGCTCGTGCTCGGCCAGGTCTACTTTCGCTTGGTGATCCTGCTCATGTCGCTCGTCTCCGACCCCCGGCAGACCGGCTACTTCGGAGGGTCGCTGCGCGCGATCGAAGCGCTGGTGAGCATCCCGATCCTGGTGGCCGGCGTCGCGCTCCCGGTGCTGGCGGCGGCGGCGCGAGACGACCGCGCGCGGCTGCGCTATGCGGTCGAGGGCCTCAGCGAGGGCGCCGTGATCGCAGGCGTGCTGATCGTGCTCGTCACGATACGCGCGGCCGAGCCCGTGATGAGGATCATCGGCGGTCCCGCCTTCGGTCCCGCAGGCGCGGTGCTGCGCATCCAGATGGGCGCGCTGCTGTTCGGCGCGCTCGTCCAGATCTGGGCGGTCTCGCTCGTCGCGCTGGGTGCTCAGCGCGAGCTGATCCTCACCAACACTCTCGGCCTGCTCGGCGTGGCCCTCTTCGCGGTCGTGCTGGTGGGCCCCTTCGGGGCCCAGGGCGGAGCGGCCGCCAGCGTGCTCGGCGACGCGCTGCTCGCGTCGCTCATCTACTGGCGGCTGCGCGCGTGCGGCGTCACGGTGACCGTTCGCGCCGGCTTCCTCGCGCGGATCGCGCTGGCGGCTGCGCTGGCCTGCCTGGCGCTCGTGCTGCCCGTGCCCGATCTCCTCGCCGCCGCGCTCAGCGGCGCCCTGTTCCTCGGCGTCGGTCAGCTGATCGGCATGATCCCCCCCGAGGTCCACCACGCGTTGACCACGCGCGGGCCGCTCGCGCTCACGCTCGGGCTGGGGAACCGGACCTCTGCGCGATGAGCGCTACTGAGATGCCGGTTATCCGGCTGGACTTGAACGGCAGCCTCTTCACGATGTCAAACAGCCACCCGGGGGTTTTGTTGGGGGGTATCTTCCCGCAGTAATCGCAGGCGATGATCTCGAGGCCTGCCTGCTCGACCAGACCACGCAGGTACGCCTTCGAGCTACGCAGCGTGCCTCGCTCCTGCGGATTCAGCAGACCAAAAGCGAACTGCAGGACGTTGGCTCGGTTCGGCTCGAAGATAACCACATATCGCTTGCTCACACGTGCCATCTCCCGCACCGTCCGAGCGGGATCTTTGAGGTGGTGCAGCACCTCCCAGAGATATACGAGGTCGTAAGCGCCGTCCGGCAGATCCAGGTCTTCGGCGTCGATCACCTTCAGCGATCGGCTGTCGATCGGGTTGTGCTCGAGCATCAGCTCGGAGATGTCCCCACCCTCCACTCGTGGGATGTGCTTGGAGAAATAATAGGTTGCAAATCCGTCCCCACAGCCGACGTCGAAAGCGGAGTCCACCGTCGTGAGGTCGATATATCGCTTGACATAGTCGAGCCGCTGACGGGCAAAGAACTCCACCACGGGATGGTCAAATCCGCGGGCGTTCGTATTTGCCGCCCAAAACTGTTTCTGATAATCCTTGCTCAGATACTGTGACTTCATAGGCCCCGCACTCTATCGCCGGCCCGATGACCTGCTGCAGAGACGGCGTGGGCCGCGGCTTGCAGTGAGTGTCAAACGGCGCCGGCGTGAGCGATAATCGAGGAACCTCGCACGCTTCGCGGGTACGTCTGGATCTCAAAGTGTTTCTTACTTTCGGCTTTAACACGTCGAACCTGCGGCCGCTGAGTAAGATCGTCGTAGAGTCCTCCGGCAACGACCGGTCACAGTCACAAGGGAGTCCAGCCGCCATGCCGCTGCCCTCGCTCTCAATAGTCATCCCCGTCTTCAAGCAGCCCAAGCGGATCGCTCGCACGATCGATGACGCCGTGATCGCGGTCAAACGCTCCGGGTTCGAGCGGGCCGAGATCGTCGTCGTGGTCGCTGACGTGCAGACGCGCGAGGTACTAGCCGGGCTCACCCCGCCCCTGCCGCTGCGCGTGCTCGAGGAGGAGCTCCCCGGTCGCTTCGCCGCGCGCCAGCAAGGCATCGCGGCGGCCACCGGCGAACTCGTGCTGCTGCTCGACTCACGCATCTCCATCATGCCCGACGCGCTGCGCTTCGTCAGCGACCGCATCGCGGACGAGCACGACCTCCCGATCTGGTCGGCGCACTTCGAGTTCAATGTGCAAACTCCATACGGGCGCTTCTGGAGCGTGATCATCCCGCTCGTGTGGTGGCGCTACTACTCCAAGCCGCGCACCACCAGCTTCGGCCTGGAGACCTACGACCGCTACCCCAAGTCGACGACCTGCTTTCTCGCGCCGCGCGCGCTGCTGCTCGACGCGAAGGGCCAGTTCAGCTCCTACTACGTCGACACTCGCCACGCCAGCGACGACACCGGCCTGATCCGCCTGCTGGCCGCCCGCCAGCCGGTCAACGTCTCCCCCGACTTCGCCTGCCTCTACACCCCCCACGAGACCTACCGCGCCTTCATGTATAACGTCTTCAACCGCGGCAGAGTCTTCATCGACAGCTACGGCCGTCCCGGCACCCGCTTCTTTCCTCTCCTGCTCGCCTACTTTCCGCTCAGCCTGCTCGCGGCCGTGAGCGCGTTGCGCCGACCGCGCCTGGTCCTGGGAGCCGCGCTCGCCGCGCCCATGCCCTTCGTCGCGGCAGCTCTGGCGCTGCGTCGCGAGCGCGCCACCGTGGCGGCGGCTGGCTGGGTGGGCCCCAACTGGCTGGCGGGGATGAGTATCGGCCTGTGGTACGGGCTGTGGCTGGCGCTGCGGGCGCGTTTCGGCCGCCACCAGAGCCGAGGCGCGAGGGCGACTCCCAATGCGGTGAACAAACCCTATTGACAACCGGCCCTTCTTCATAAAAGCTCTGCGCTGTGCTGAGCGGTGCCCACGCGACACAGCTCGCTGCCATCGCCACTGGAACGTCAGTTTTTCCCCAGTGAAAGGGCTCAGTAATCTTGAAAGACAGTTATCAACTTGTGTCTCTGACTAGTTGACTTGGATGAAACCGTGAAGCATACTAACCCCTTATACCTAGATTAAATGGAATGAGGCTATAATTTGAGCTCTGTCTTTGGTCGATCTGGGCCGCGTCATCCGCGCTTGACGAAGTGGGGTGGTCGCGCGATCCAGCTGGCGCTCGAGCGGGCTCTCGCCGCTCGGGGTCTGTATGGCGCTGAAAGCAAGCACGCACGCACGCGAGTCGCCGAGCTCGAACGGAGGATCCGTGCTGGCGAGGAGGCCTACGTGCTCGGCGTCAACACTCGAAACCACAATGCCGGAGCAGCACTTGTGCGGATTTCGGAGCGCGGTCGTATAGATATCATCTGCAACGAAGAGGAGGAGCGCTACAAGGCCCTAAAGCACTATGGGCAATACCCCGACTGCTCCATTGAGATCGTCAAGCAGAGAATGCGCGCGCTCGGTGTCGGACCAGAGGACCTGGCCGCATGTGTGAGTACTGCCAACTATGCCACAGGCTTCAATATAGGCAGGGTGAATCCGCTGCTGGAGGAGGCTCCCGCCAGTCTCGCCGTGCTCTGGCGAGAGAGATCCTTCACGAAAAGTACGCAGCCAGAGCTCCTGCCCGGCCGCAAGGGCTCGGCACTGTTCGACACCCCCGCCCAGATCGGGCGCCAGCTGGGGCTAGCTGGGCGTATGCCTGTGATCGGAGTTCGTCATCACGATACTCACGCCTACTTCAGCTATGCCGTGTCGCCGTTCGCCGCCTCTGCTGAGCCAACAATGATCGTAGTCGCCGACGCCGCTGGAGACGACTGTACGACCTCTACCTATCTTTGCCACGGCGGCCAAATCAAGCTGTTGAGTACGATGGGCACGAGTCGCTTCGACTCTCTCGGCACGATGTACATGGTGCTAAGCGTCACGCAGGGCGGCTGGCCGCCACTGAGTGCGGAGGGTCGCTACATGGGTGCGACGGCCTGGGGAGACGGCAGCCGGCTTACGAATCCGTACTACCGGCGGTTGAAATATATATTCCACCTGGCGCCAGAAGGTCAGGTCTATATCAACCGAGAATTCGCCAACTGGGTCAAGGCGTCACTGGATGAGCCCTATAGCAAAGAATTGATAGATATAATCGGTGAGCCGATCGCGCCGGAGTATATCTGGAACCCGGATGCCGTCCTGAACGTGGAGGACGTCCATCATCCGGAGGTCACACGTGATCGCGTCGACAAGGCGGCCGCTGTGCAGATGGTCTTTGAGGATGCACTCATGCATATCGTAGAGCACGTCATTCGCACAACCAGCAGTCATCAACTCATTCTCACCGGCGGCACGGCCCTGAATTGCGTCGCCAACACGCGCCTGCTGGAATGCTTCGGCGAAGACTGGTACAGTCGCAATCTCGGCCTCAAGAAGACGCGGCTGCACCTCTGGGTCCCACCGGTACCGGGCGATGCGGGCGCGCCGGTCGGTGCGGCCTACGCGTTTGCGATGCGCGCCGGCGCACAACCCGGCTCCCCCCTGCAGCACGCTTTCCACTGTGGCCTTGCGCCTGCGACCGCTGCTATCCGAGCAGCCCTTAGAACCGGGCCCCAGACGGGCAATATGTCCTTGGGCGACTGCTCAAAGCCCGATGTCCGAGCACGAACGGCCGACCTGCTCGCCTATCTGGTGGCCGATGACCTCATTGTCGGCCTCTACCAGGGCGTCGCCGAGACCGGCCCACGCGCCCTGGGGCACCGCAGCATACTCGCCAATCCGTGCAATCCGGACACGCGGCGACTGCTCAACGAACGCGTCAAGCACCGGGAACTGATCAGGCCGCTAGCTCCAATGTGCACGCTGGCCGCCGCCAAACGTTTCTTCTATCTGGAGGACGGGGTGTCAGACGACGAATACAATGCCTACAACTACATGGTGCTCACCGCACGCGCCCGTCCCGAGGCCCACGAGACGATCCCAGCAGTGATCCATCACGACGGCACTGGACGCCTACAGATCGTTCGCCCCGCCACCGATCCCTTCTGCCATGAGTTCCTGCGTGCAATGGGGCGCCGGGCAGAGGTCGAGGTGTCGGTGAACACCTCCCTCAACGTCGGCGCTCCGATCGCCCACACGCCAGAGCACGCAGTCCAGACGCTCGATCGTGCCCGCGGCATGGATGGTCTACTGATGATCGGTGACGACGGCGAGGCACTCCTGGTATGGCTCACCGACCGCACAGAGGCCCGCGAGCGGCTGACGGAGTCTCTTCGCGCGTGGGAGCAGGAGACCAGCTTCGAGTTGCCTGAGCCGGATCTCGTGGAGGGGGTCTGAGCAGCGGGGTCGAAGTCGGAGGCGCTCAAAAGCATCGCCGACCGAAAAGGGCCTCAATGGACGCCGACCTCGACCTGCTACTTACTACCGTTTACGTCACGGCTGACGATCTCCTGCCTGAACGGTCGAAAAACGCTAGGAGGAGCCATCACCACAGACGCGGAGGTCCACAGACGCGGAGGTCATAGCGCTCTGTGTTGCGCAGGCGATCATGGGGATACCGTCGGATCGGCGCTTCCTCGCGGTCGCTTTCAGCATCTGTGCCACCTGTGCCACCTGTTCCCCTGACCGGACCAAGAAGGACTAGATGCCGTTCGCAGGGAAGATATGCGCCGAGGCGTGGCGAAGCTAGGCGCCGGCAGCGACGGACCGGCGGCGCCGGAGCCAACCACGTCCGGCGGCGAACGCCGCCAGCATCAGCAGGATCGCGGCAGCCATGCCGGTGAGGACCCGACCCAGCACCACCGGTCCGCTGAGCTGGGGGCTGACCTCGAACGGGATCGCTCCGGAGCCGTCCTTGGTGCGTGCCAGCACGAGGGTTCCTTCGGCCGTACGCCCGACTATGTGCACGCCGCCGCCGACGTGGACGAAGTATGGGCCGCCAGAGATGTTCGTCGCGAACGGCTGCAGTCCCGGCGGAAACACACCACTACCGGCCAACCGATCGGTGTTCACCAGCGTGCTCGGGTTGAACGTGATAGTGCGTAGCGCGTTGACTACCGGCAGGCTGCGATCGCCGTAGTTGTTACGTGCGTTCCACGACCCAGGCATGGCTGGTGGCACGCTCGCCAGGACTTCAGAGCGGTCGGCGAACGAGTGGTACCAACCTTCGATGTTGGTGTGTGTGTTCGGGACCCACATTTGCCACGCGCAGAGCGCCACGCCGAACGCGAGAGTGACCGCCAGTCCGATCGCGAGAACGCGGTCCGCGCCCGTTGCGCGGCCGTTCTGTGCACGCCTGGTGAGAGCCAGGACTCCCAACAACACCAGCGCGGCGCAGGCCAGCACCACATAGGTTTGCAGCCGGTAGGGAAACTCGATCTCCTGGAACAGTTTTGGCAATCGTGAGTATACGCCTTCGGACATGATCACCACAAGCAGGCCGACAACCATGGCCAGTCCCGTCACGGCGCCCGCTCGCAAGCGCTTGTAGCGCCACCCAAGCGGTATCGCAAGCAAACCCCAAGCCAGAGCGATCACCGGCATCTGGACGAAGAGCGCCGGGGCTTCTGGATTGGGCGGCGCAGAGCGCAACGGGTCGAAAATCAAGCCCGCGGCGTTGTAGATAGTTGTCGCGCTCCAGGGAATGATGTCCGTGCTGATAAGCGTGTCGTGTGAGAAGCCAACATCGGGCACGAGGAACCAGCCGTTCAGACCGACCCCGAGCGCGATCAGTCCGGCGGCACCGGCCATCCTGCGCCATGGCAGTTCGCGCGAGCGTCCGCTCACAAGCCAATAGACCACAAGCGCGAGCACTGTCAAGGTGACGCCCAACAGGAGTGTGATGTTGTGGCTGCCGCTGAACACGACGGTCGCCGCCACAAGACAGACAGCCGGGGCGACGCGCGGGCGACCGCGCACGACTCGCAACGCCGAGGCGATCACGAGCGGCAGCATGGAGGTCGCCATGAACTCCGCCCACGCCCCTCGTCCGTAGAGGTCGGTGATGTTGTAAGCGCTCGTCACAAACACGATCGCCGGAGCATGCGCCGCCACGCCCCGCACGCCCAGCTGCCGGGCCAGCCAGAAAGGTCCTACATAGGACGACACGATCGCTGCGAGCGTAACGATTTCGAACGCGAGCACTGTCGAGCTGCCGAGGATCGCACCGAGCCCACCGACGATCGCAAACAGCGTTCCACCATAAAAAGCAAACAGAGGGTTAAAGACGACCTGCTGTGTTTGCAGGAACAAAGTCGGATAAAGATGCGCCGCTATCGCATGCTGCTCGTAAGCGGAAAGCCAGATGTCGTTAGTGAAGTCAGGAGAGAAACCGTCGCGGGTAAAAAGCAACGGCGCGGCGATAAACAGGAAGGCGAGCGCGCCGATCGCCAAGTCGACGAGGACTGGCTTGCCGCGTGCCGCGCGGATGGCCCCGCGCCACGCTCTCCGCACGCGCTCGCTCCAAATGGACTCACTCTGGGTGGACCGACTCCGCGTGCTCCTGCCCGGTGCGCGCTTGCGGGCGGAGCGGCCGCCTTTCGGCACGGTCGGGCTGGCGCGGAAGATCAGATCGCGTAGCGTCACCAAGCCCGTGTTCACCGTCCCACCGCCCCGCCGACCAGAAACGCCTCGGTCTCCCGCAGCGCGTGCTCGGTGCCGATCTCATAGAAGCGCTCGCTTGCCTCAAACCCCAACAGCTCCCCGCGCTGCGCGAGCTGCCCGTACAGCGCTGCGAGGTCGTTCTCCGCGGCCGGCGCGCGCGCCAGCGCGCGCGCGGTCAACCCGCCCAAGCCATAGTCGATCCAGCGCATCTCAGGCGAGGGCCGATGCTTGTCGTAGCGAAGCACCATGCCGTCGCGATAGGCCACGTTGGAGGCGCCCCAGCGGCCGTCGTTGCGCAGCACGCTCATCACCGCGGGCAGACCGCTCTCGCGCCAGCGGCGCGCCACGGCCCGATAGTCGATCCGCAGGTAGGTGTCGCCGTAAAGAATCAGGAAGCGCTCGCCCAGCAGCGGCAGCGCGCGCCGGATCGCGCCCAGCGTGCCGTCTCGCCCGGGGTCGGCGTCAAAGCTGTAGCGGATGTCGATCCCGAAACGCTCGCCGCCGACCCGCGCCCTAATCTGCTCGCCGCGGTAGCCGACGCACAGCACGGCCGCGCGCGCGCCGTGCCGTGCCAGCAGGCGCAGCTGATGCATCAGAAACGGCTTGCCCGCCACCTCCAGCAGCGGCTTGGGCGTTTCGCGCACGCGCTCGCCCAGGCGCGTGCCGAGCCCTCCCGCCAGGATGCATACGGGCGGCAGCTCATCCGCAGGGGCATGGGCGCCCTCACCCATCCGCCGACCCTCTGCGTGGAGGGATGTCGTCGGGGATCTCATCGCCCATCCTTCACTCGTCCCACCCGTGGCGGGACTCGACTATGTACTTGGGCCGGTGGCGCGATTCGTCGTAGATCCGGCCGACGTACTCCCCGATCACGCCGAGCGACAGCAGCTGGATGCCGCTGAAGAAGGCGATCACGATCACGATCGTGGGATTGCCGAGCGGGAAATTGGCGCCGCCGAGCTTCAGCGCGAGATAGACGACCGCGAGCAGGAAGGCGATCCCGGACAGGGCGATCCCGAGGATCGAGATCAGCTGCAGCGGATAGCGCGAGAAACCGACGATTCCGTTCAGCCCGATCACCAGCGAGCCCCAGAAGCGGTTGTACTTGCTCGTTCCCGCCGCCCTGGAGGCTCGGTCATAGAGGACGCTCGTCTGGCGGAATCCGACCAGACCGACCAATCCGCGCAGAAACCCGTGGCTCTCCTGCAACGACACCACGTTGTCGACGACGCGGCGGCTCATCAGCCGGAAGTCCCCCGTGTTCGGCGGGATCTCGACGTCCGCTATCCCTTTCATCACCCTGTAGCCGATGGCCGCCACGATGCGCTTGGGGATCGTCTCGCCCGCGCGCGTGCGCCGCTGCGCGTACACGACGTCGTATCCCTCGCGCCAGCGCGCGACCAGCTCGAGGATCAGCTCGGGGGGATCCTGCAGATCGCAGTCGATCACCACCACCGCATCCCCGCCGGCGACCTCCAGCCCGGCGATCGTCGCCATCGGCTGCCCGAACCTGCGCGAGAAGCGCAGCATCTTCACGCGCGGATCCTCTTCGCGCAGCTCCAGGATCAGCTCTTCGGTGCGATCCGTGCAGGGATCGACGCTGAAGATCAGCTCCCACTCCAAGTCGAGTGGCTCCATGACCTCGCGCAGGCGCTCGTACACCAGGCGAACGTTGTCCTGCTCGTTGTAGGCGGGGACGACCACGCTCAGCGTCTTGCCCGCCGCTCCGTCCGCCCCGCCGCTCGAGCCATCCAGCTGCGCGGAGTCGCTCAGCTGCGCTGGGCGTCTGCGCTGCGCCAGGCGTCTCAGCTGCGCGGAGCCTCTCAGCATCGTGCGGGGGCTCGGCGAGTCAGGCATCGCCCCAGTCCAGTCCCCGGTCGCGCGGCACGATGCGCCGCAGGGTGAACAGGTCGGAGTCGAGCTCGGTGCGGCGCCCGGGCAGCTCAGACCACGGGTCCCACACCGCGCTGAGCAGCTTGCCGGTGATGCCGTCGCTGGCGGCCGACCCCAAAAAGACGGCGAGCTCGGCCCCTCGCCGCAGCGGGACTCCCCCGTCCTCGCTCTGCGCCAGCGCGCGGCGATGGTAGTCCGCCCCGACCCGCTCCGGCCCGGCGGCGAGCACCTCGGCGAGCATCCGCGTGTTGAGCGCTCCGGGCGCGATCGCGTTGACGTCGACGCGGTGCTCGCGCAGCTCGCAGGCAAGCGTCTCGGCGAAGCGCACGACCGCCGCCTTGGAGGCAGCGTACGCGCTCAGTCTCGCCAGCGGAGCAGTGGCGCCGCCTCCGGAGAGCTGGACGATCTTGCCGTAGTCCCGCGCCGCGAAGTGAGTCGCCGCGGCGCGGGCCGGCAGGACGGACCCGAACAGGTTGATCTCGATCGCCCGCACCCACTCCGCCCAGTCCACCTCGGCGACGTTTCCCTTGGGGCCGTAGACGCCGGCGTTGCAGACCAGGATCGTCAGCCCGCCCAGGCCCGCGATGGCCCCGTCCACCAGGCGCCGCACGTCCTCGGGTACGGACACGTCGGCGACCTCGCCCAGCACCCGCTGGCCCGGCGCGGCCCGCTCGGCCAGCTCCGCGATGGCGTCCTCGACGGCGTCGGAGTCGCGCCCGCAGACGCAGAGGCCGGCCACCCCGGCATCGATGTAGGCCCGCGCGATCTCCAGACCCAGACCCCGCGTGCCACCGGTGATCAGCGCGCTGCGGCCGTCCAGCGCGTGATCGATCCCCGCACGAGCTCCGTCGCCGCTCATCCCACCGCCTCCCGCGCCTCGTGTTGGAAGGCGACCGGGTCTGGCGGTGCCGATGGCTTGCCGACCCAAACGTGACGCACCCCCGGATAGGCGGCCAGCGCGCCGCACAGCAGCCCAGTGGGATCGACGACCACCGGCTGGGCGAGGGCGCCGAGCAGCGCTTGCGCGGGCACCTCGCGATAGTCCGGCCATGGCGTGCAGACCACGAGCGCATCGGCCCCGGCCGCGGCCTGCAGGGGAGCGGCGCACAGCTCGATCGCCCCCGGAAGGTCGCGGGGAAGCGCGCGCACGGCCGGATCGTTGACTCGCACCACCACCCCGACGTCGGCCAGCCAGCGGCACAGCTCGACGGCGCTCGAGTGGCGCAGCGTGTCGGTTCCGGGCTTGTAGGTCAGCCCCCAGACCGCCACGCGGCGCCCGGCGAGTCTCCCCTCCCCGCCGAACAGCTCCAGCAGCTTGCGGTGTGTCCACTGCCCATGCGCGGCGTTGCCTGCGACCACGCCCGCGAACACGTGCGCCGGAAGCTCGTGGCGCTCGGCCAGGGCTCGCAGAAAGCCGAGGTCGCGCGCCAGCGTCCCACCCGCGAATGCGGCTCCCGGGCTCAGATACGCTCGCGGTCCGATGCGGCGGTCGCTCTTGAGGCCGCGCGCGACCTCCGCGGCGTCGGCGCCGACCGACTCGCAGACGCCGGCCACCTCGTCGATGAACGCCACCGAAGTCGCCAAGAAGCCGTTCAGCGCATGCTTGGTCATCTCGGCCGACTCCACCCGCATCCATTGCACGTCGTCGCTGAACGGGGCCAGCAGCTCGGCCAGCTCGCGCCGATCCCGCTCGCTGCGCACGCCGGCCACGATCCGGTCGGGCGCGTGGAAGGACTCCAGAGCGGCGCCGAGGCGCAGGTTCTCGGGTATGCACGCAAAGCGCAGATCCCGACGATCGCGCCCGGCGACGCAGCGCGCCCGCAGAGCGGCGACGCTGCCGGCCGGCAGCTGGGAGGAGACGATCACGAGCGCGCCGTCGGGCAGCGGCGCGAGCAGCTCCTGCACGCGGTCAAGGACCCAGTCGACGTCGGCATTGTCCTCGTCGTCGACCGGCGTGTCGAAGGTCACCCACGCCCGCCCGGCGCCTGCGAGCTCGCGTGGCTCGGTTGTGAAGCGCAGGCGCGCGGCATTGCGTGCCAGCAGCTCGGCGAGACCCGGCTCGGACACCGGCGGGCGCCCCGCTGCGAGGGCCGCGACGACGGCGGGGTCGGGGTCCACGGCGATGACCTCATAGCCCGCCTCGGCCAGGCAGGCGGCCGTCACGCTGCCCAGGTGCCAGAGCCCGATCACCCCGATCGGAGAGCTCATGCCGCGCTCCTTGCGTAGGCGTTCTCGACCTGGTCCCAGGCATAGCGGGCGGAGCGCAGGTCGCCCAGCAGCGGCCGTCCGTCGCCGGCCCGCACCGCCGCGGCGAAGTGTCGCCATTCGGCCGTCCAGGAGTCGTCCCCGTCCGGATAGGCGAGCTCCTCGACGTCCGGCGGCCCCAGCTCCGGGCGCATCCGGTAGATCCGCAGCCGCTGGGGCCCGTAGGAGCGCGTCAGCCCATCCACCTGGAGCTTCGCCGCGCGACAGAACACCTCCAGCGAGAAGAGGTTCTTCCACTCGGTCCAGCTGACGTGCAGCATCGCCCATGGGCCGGTGCGCGCCCGTGGCTCGCCGAGGATCAGCGCCGCGTTGTCCTCCACGGGAGCGTCCCAGAACTCGGTCCGCAGCAGCGCGCAGTTCAGCGGCAGTGGACCGGCGAGCCAGTGGCAGAGGTCGAGCAGGTGCATTCCCTGGTCGATCAGCTCGCCGCCGCCCGAGCGCGCCGGGTCAGCGCGCCACTCGCGGTCATAGCCGGGTCGCCCTCCGTGCCCGTAGCGGGCGCGCAGGTGCATGAGCTCGCCATGGCGCCCGGACTCGACCTCCTCGGCGACGCGCGCCAGCCCGGGATGGAAGCGGTGGTTGAAGCCCACCTTCACGAGCCGCCCACTGGCGCGCTGGCACTCGATCAGGCGATCGACCTGGGCGCTCGAGATCGCGGCCGGCTTCTCCACCAGCACGTGCGCTCCGCCCGCCAGCGCCAGCTCGGCCAGCTCGGCCAGCCGATCGTGGACAGTAGCCACCACGACGACCTGCGGCCGGTGGTCCAGCAACTCCGCGAACGTCGCGCACGGCCGGCAGCCATACCTCTCCGCCAGGCTCCTCTGGGCATCCCCCTGGATGTCATGGCAGGCGATGAGCTCGTCGCCCGCCAGCGTGATCGCGTCAGCTCGCTTGGCCCCGATCAGGCCGCAGCCGACGATCGCCACGCGCAGCGGGCTCATCTGGCTGCCGGCGCCCGTGTGCCCCGTGCGGCTGGTCCGGGGCGTCTCATGCGTACTCATCCGCATAGGCTCCACCGAACTCGAAGTCGAAGGCGAGCTCGGACGAGCCCGCCGCCACCATCGCCTGCCGAGTCTCCTCGGGATCGCGAGTAAGCAGCAGCAAAAAGCCGCCGCCACCGGCGCCGACGAGCTTGCCGCCGATGACGCCGTTGCGTCGGGCGAGCGCGTAGAGGTTGTCGATGCGCTCGTCGGTCATGCCGGGGGAGCGAGCACGCTTGTGTTCCCAGTGCTCGTGCATCAGCTCGGCGTAGTCCTCGAGCGCGCCGGCGCTCAACAGCTCGTGGCTGAGGAGCCCGAGATCCTTGGTGCGATGGAGGTTCTCGAGCATCGCCACGTCGCCGGCCTTCGAGCGCTTGTCCTGATCGGCCAGCACGTTCGAGGCCGAGCGCGCCTCACCGGTGTAGAACAGCAGCAGCCGATCGCGCATCCGCCGCAGCACGTCGGGGTCGAGCTCGAGCGGCTCGACCTCGACGCGATCGTCTGGACGAAACGTGTATGCACAGATTCCGCCATGGGCCGCCACGTAGGGGTCCTGCTTGCCGACCGGCTCGCCGAGCACGTCCATCTCGATCTCGCACGCCAGCTCGGCGAGGTCTCCAGGGGCGATCGCCGTGCAGCGGGCCCGCGCCAGGCCCTTGAGCAGGCAAACCGTGTAGGCGCCGGAGGAGCCCATGCCGGTCCCCGCCGGCACGTCGGCCACCGAGGCGATCTCCAGGGGCTTGCCGCTCCAGTGACGGGTCAGGCTCTCGCGCAGGATCGGGTGGCGGATCTGAGCCACCTCCTCGACCTCCTCGAACTCCGAGTACTTCATGCGGTAGCGGTGCTGAAAGGTCGTGTGGGTGAGCATGTAGGCGTACTTGTCGATCGCTCCCGAGACGAGGAAGCCACCGTGCTCGCGGTAGTAGGAGGGCAGGTCGGTGCCGCCACCGCCCAGCGAGATGCGCAGGGGAGCGCGGCTGAAGATCACGCTCATGCGGCCTGCTCCTCGCGGTCCCGCCACACGTGCTCGTTGGCGTCCAACCACTGCAATGTGCGCTTGATCGCCTGGCCGATCGTCAGCCGCGGTCTCCAGCCGAGCCCGCGGATACGCGCCGTGTCGAGTGAGATCAACGGACTGTCGCCCGTCCATCCGCGGCGTCCGCCGGCGTATTCGATGCGCGGCGACAGCGACAGGTGCTCGGTGATGATGCGCACGGAGTCCGTGACCAGGACGGTTTCCTCCGTGCCCAGGTTGTAGATGTGCGCGCCAGGCTCTGAGCGATGGCGCTCGACGGCGGTGAGGATCGCGCTCAGGCAGTCATGCACGTACAGATAGGACTTCTCCTGCCGACCGTCGCCCAGCACCCGCAGGCGGCTGGGGTCGCGCTTCAGCGCGCGGTAGAAATCGAAGACATGCCCATGCGTGTAGCGCTCTCCGAGGATCGAGACGAAGCGGCAGATCAGCCCGGTGAAGCCATAGCCGGCGGCGTACGCAGCGATCAGGCTCTCCCCGGCGAGCTTGGATGCCGCGTACAGCGACGTCTGGATCGGAAAAGGCGCGTCCTCGGGTGTGGGGAATACCTCGGGCTCGCCGTAGACAGAGCCGGTCGAGGCGAACACGATCTTCTTCACTGCCTGCGCCCGCATGGCCTCGAGCACGTTCGACGTCGCGATGGTGTTCTGCTCGAGATCGCGCCGCGGATGGTCGAGGCCGCTGCGCAGGTCGGCGTTTGCCTGCAGGTGAAAGACCCAATCGCAACCGGCGACGGCGTCTTCGACGATGTCGGCATCGAGGACATCGCCCTCGAGGAGTCTCACACCATCGGCCTGCGCCAGCTCCGCGACGAACTCGCGGCGACCGGTGCTGAAGTTATCGAGGATCACCACCTCCACGCCCCCGGCCACCAGCTCCTCGGCGAGGTTGCTGCCGATGAATCCGGCCCCGCCGGTAACGCACGCCCGTCTCACCGTGGACCTCCTGAGGCGCGCGCTTCGATAATCATGATGCAAAGGGATGTGCGCCGCATCTAGAGAGTGAAGCCCGCGGCGAGCGCGTCGGCGTGGAACATCCGGACGGTCTCGAGTGAGAACTGCTCGAGGCTCTTGCCGAGGCCATCGAGCTTTTTCAGCAGATCGTGGGTGATCGTGATGATGTGACAGCCGACCTCGTTGGCCTGAATCAGGTTGAGAATCTCACGCGGCGAGGCCCAGATGAGCTCCGAGTCCGGCGCCTGGCGCATGATCTCCAGCGAGCGTGCGATTATCGGCATCGGATCGACCCCGGCATCCGCGATACGCCCGGCGAAAACCGAGATGTAGGACGGCGCCCCCTCGGCCACGGCCGCGGCGATCAGCTCGACCTGGGCCGTCGTGAACAGCGCCGTCACGTTTACTTTGATCCCGTCCTCCGACAGCTCTCGTACCAGGGGCGCCATCGACTCTCCCCCTGTCGAGGTAACGGGGATCTTGACGTATACGTTGTCTGCCCAGGACGCGATCCTGACGGCCTGCCTGCGCATCTCCTCGGCCTCGTCGGCGAAGACCTCGAATGAGATCGGATGCGTGTTTACATGCTCGAGCAGATCCCGCGCAAAGCGCTCATAGTCGGTCAGCCCGACCTTGTGCATGAGCGTCGGGTTGGTGGTGAATCCAGCGATGCGCGGATCCGCGGCGAGCGCGAGAATGCCGTCGAGGTCGGCGCCATCGGCGAATATGCGTGTCGTGATCTGATCGAGCATGGCAATCCCTGAATGAGGGCCACCATAACGGCACCAGTCAAATCAGATTGTTTCTGACATTCGGACAGTGAGTCTCGCCGCTCCGTCGGCGAGATCCTCGGCGAGGAGATCGGGGGCAACCGCCCGCAAACGCTTGTGAACGCTGCCGGGATGGCTGATCAGGAGAGTCATGCAACCGGCTGCTTTTCCGGCCGCGATATCGGCGTCGGTGTCTCCGACCATCCACGAAGCACTCAGATCGATCGCGAGGGCGCGAGCAGCGTCGAGCAGCATCCCGGGCGCGGGCTTGCGACAATCGCACGGCCGGGAAAGATCCGGCACGACTCCATGCTCGTGGTGCATGCAGAGGTGCGATGCCGCCAGCCTCACACCCTGCTCGCAGAGCAGCTCCACCACGCGGTCGTGAACGCCGAGCAGCTGGGCGACCGAGACCCTGCCCTTGGCCGCCGCCGGCTGGTTCGAGACGCACACCAGCACAAATCCGAGTCGCTCAAGGCGCACAGCCGCCGCGGCAGCGCCAGGCACCAGGCGCACATCGGCGACACTCAACGGGGACTCCGGCGCGCCCGAGATGGGATCCGCAACCAGCTCGTTCAAGACCCCGTCTCGGTCGAGGAATGCCGCGGCGCGGCCATGTGCGCTGACCATCGCGATCGCGCTCAGGAATTGGAGAGGGCGCCGAGCCCGAGCGACTCCCAGTGCCCCGCTTTGACCGCCAGCGCCGGATGTGAGACGAGCGCGTGCCACACCACCGCCTGAAAGGACTCGACTAGAGGGGTGCGCAGCGCGGGCGGAGGCTCGAGCAGGATCGCCACGTCCGCCAGCTCGGCCAGCGTGCCGCCGGGCGCTCCGACGACGCCGTAGATGGCCGCTCCGGCGTCCCGCGCGGCCTCCATAGCGCGCACGAGATTCGTCGAGACGTTGTGCTCGCGCGACCCGCCGCCGACCGAGAAGACGAGCAGGGCGTCGCGCTCGCGCAGCCGCGAGATCTCCAGCCATCCGCTGAACGACGTCTCCCAGCCGTCGTCGTTCGTGCGCGCCGTGAGCTCGGAGACGTTGTCGGTCGGCGCATAGCTCTCCAGGGCGCAGAGCTTGCGAAAGTCGTTGACCGCGTGTCCGGCGTGGCCGGCGCCGCCGCCCACCCCCAGCACGAACAGGCGCCCTTCCCGCGCGCGAATCCCAGCGAGCGCGTGCGCCAGCTCGTCGATCTGGCGAGGATCGACGGCCTCGGCCAGCCTCGCCGCGGCCGCAAGGTAACGGACGCTGTGCTCGCGGACGCTGTCCTCGCCCTCCGGCGCATCGCTCACGACCGGGCTCACCGTACGCTCGTCTCCCAGGTGCGCTCGTGCGCGGGCAGGTCGGAGTCGGAGTCCCCTCGTCGCGCGGTCATACGACCGTCGCGCTCGTTCACGCCGTCGCGCTCGTCCGCGGCCAGATCCCAGCCGGGCGCGGCCGGACGCCCGTCGCGCTCGCCCAGCAGCGCGATCTCCTGGAGCAGCACGATCACGCGACGCTCGAGTTTGCTGACGCGCACGGAGAAGTGCAGGAGCAGGAAGACCACGAACAGAATGCCGAAGAAGTAGAGCGTGCTGGCCTGAGAGCTAGCTCCGATGAAGTGGGCGAGATCGTGCAGCAGTCCTTCCCAGGCGGCCAGCAGGAGCAGCGCCAGGGCGGTGGCTACCCACAGCACCGAGTACTCCTCCTTCAGGTGGCGGCGGCGGACGAGCTCGATTATGAATATGAGCAGCGCCAGGCTGCCCGCGATCGCGACGATGCGCAGGTTGGTGCTGATCATGGCGCGAGCTTTGCCTGCGGGATGACCTTCACTCCCCGCCGCAGCAGCGTCACGAAGATCGAAAGCAGCATCTTGTAGACGTAGTAAGGGCTGCTGTGGCCCGAGTGCATCGACTTGCC
>DATMPZ010000048.1:0-79181 GCA_035567335.1 Solirubrobacteraceae bacterium | reverse complement strand
GCAGAACGCCGCGACGCGATCGCCGGGCTTGACCGCCGCGTCCTCGGGCGCCTCACGGACGATGCCGGCGATCTCGCTGCCGGGGACGAACGGGAGCGGCGGTTTGAGCTGGTACTCGCCACGGGTCTGGAGCACCTCCGGGAACGAGACGCCGGCGACATGAACCTCGACAAGGACCCCCGCGCCCGGGGTGAGCGGGTGCTCGGGTGGGGAGTCGGGCTCGGGGACCTCCCCCAGCGCGAGCGCGGAGTCCGGGCCGGAGAGGTCGACTATCTGGACGGCTTGCACTGCGGGGATTATGTCCGATGCAGGGCTTCGGTCGCGCTCGCGTCACGAGATTTTGGAGCGGTCGGCGCATGCTGGCAGATCAGGCGATCCCTCCGATCGTCGATCTGTCGGCGGGGCTGCGCATGCGCAGCCCCGAGACGCGCCACATGTGGCGCGTCTGCCGTTGGCGCATGCGCCAACGGCGGGGGCGCGCATGCGCGCCCCCGGGCAGGGCCGCATGCGGCCCTGCCGACCATCCCCGCCTCAGCTCGGAGCGCTCGCCGTGACGATCCAGGTGGAGGCGGGGGCACGCAGCTTGCCGTCGCCGTCGGCAGCGAACTCTGCGAGACCCTCGCGCAGCGCGTCCTGCACCTGACCGTGCAGGTGAGCGGCGCGATCGCCCGCCAGGCGCAGGATCTCGCCGGCAGGGCCCAGCGCCATGACAAGGTCGAGGGCTTCGTCGAGATCGCGGCCGATCGCGATCGGGATGTCGCAGCGACGCAGCGCGATGTCGGTGAAGCCGGCGTGGGTGAGGATCTCGCTGGTGGTGTCGGCGTCGGCCATCGAGAACGGGCCGGGACCGCACGTCGGCTCGTCGTACTCCTCGGGACGCTCCACGATCGCCTCGACGATCGTCTGCGCGCGGTAGAGCCAGTCGTTGTCGGTGCGCCGCCGCCAGACGACCATCACGAGCCTGCCGCCCGGCGACAGGGCGCCGCGGATGTTGCGCATGGCGGCGACGGGGCTTGAGAAGAACATCGTCCCGAAGCGCGAGAACGCCATGTCGAAGCCGGTCTCCCCCGCGAGCGTCTCCTGCACGTCGGCGACCAGAAAGCGGGCGTTGGCGACCCCCGCTTCGCCGGCCTCGCGGACGGCGTCCTCGATGAAGCGCGGCGCGACGTCGACGCCGACCGCCTGACCGTCGGGGCCAACGAGGCCGGCGATCCGCTGAGTGGTGTCGCCGAACCCACAGCCCACGTCCAGAACCCGCTGTCCCGGCAGGGGAGGGTGCAGGCGCAGGGCCTCCTCGCCGTGCGCTCCCAGCCCCGTCGTGACGGTCTCGCGGAAGCGGACGAAGCGGTCATACAGCGGCCCGTCCCAGGCGCGGATCGCCTCCTCGTTGTCCTCTTCCGTAGAGGGCTCGGTCATCGGCGTGCTAGGCGTGGTGCTCACAATTTCCCCCAACCAGCTCGGTTGCGTGCGGATACCGCCTCAACGATACGCCTATCCAGGCGCCGCGTGTGATGGCCGTGCGGATGCGGACAAATACAGCACGGCCTGCACGCGGGCGACTGCGCCGACCGCCTCGTCGGGGACCAGCAGCTCGGGATGATGCAGCGGGCGGCAGGTGAACCCGGCCGCGCCGTGCAGGCCGACGAAGCCCATCGCGAGGGGCATCGGCGTAGTCGCAGTGGCGCCGAGGGCGCCGAAGAAGGCGAAGTCGTCCGAGCCGGTGGAGCGCCACTCCGGCGCCGGGGACAGTCCCGCGCCGGAGAGCAGCTCGCGTGCGCGCGCGACGACGGCGGGGTCGTTGACGAGCGCCGGCTCGCCGGGCGTGAGCTCGACGGCGCCGCGGCAGCCATGGGCCGATGCGACCCCGCAGACGACCTCCTCGACCATGCGCCGCAGCGCGAGGCGGTCCTCCGGGCGGTAGGCGCGCAGCGCCCCGCGTGCGCGGGCGTGCGCCGGAATCACGTTCTCCGCGCTGCCGCCCTCCAGCGCCCCGACCGTGAGGGTGGCGGGGTGGATCGGATCGATCGACCGTCCGACCTGGGCGTGGAGCGCGACGACGATGTGGGCGAGCGCGAGGATCGGATCGCGCCCGCGGTGCGGGTAGGCCCCGTGTGAGGGCTCGCCCGCGACCGTGATCTCGACGGCGTCGCATGACGCGTTGACCGTGCCGGGATCCAATGCGACCGCGCCCCAGGGCAGTTCGGGGTGCACGTGGGCCGCCACCATCGCCGCGGGCGCGATCGCCCCCAGCGGCTCCAGGAGCTGCTCCGCGCCGGAGGGGTACGCCTCCTCGCTGGGCTGGAACACCGCCAGCAGCGGCGCGGGCAGCGCCGCGCCGAGCGCGTGCGCCGCGCGGGCGAGGGCGACGAGCGCCGCCATGTGGACATCGTGGCCGCAGGCGTGCATCGCTCCGAGAGCGGCATCGGCGCTGAACGGCGCGCCCGTGCGCTCGCGGATCGGCAGGCCGTCGAGCTCCGCGCGCACTGCCACCGGGGCGCCGTTCGCGAGGCCGACTCGGGCGATCAGCCCCGTCCCGGCGACGACCTCGCCACCGACAGGCAGCTCCGCGGCGACGGCCGCCGAGGTCTCGACCTCGGCGTGCGCCAGCTCGGGGTGGGCGTGCAGTCGACGGCGCAACTCGACCGCCCGCGGCAGCTCGCGCTCGACGGCCGCGAGCAGGCGTCTGAGGGTCTCGGTGCTCGCTGGGGACGACACGACGTTCATCAGTAGATCGCGGCGTAGTGTCGACACATCTCCTCGACGTCCCAGTCCGATGTCGCCGCCACCTCGAAACGCTTGACGGCGACGTACGCCTGATACAGCAGCGGTGTCATCCACGCGCGCGCGGCGGCGTCCTGCGCGAGCGCGTCGAGCGACTCCTGCAGCGACGCCGGCAGCGCGCCGACCCCGTAGCGGGTCGCCTCGGCGGCGTCGAGACCCGCGGGATCGCGATCGAGGATCGGCGGCGCCGGCAGCCCGGCGCGCACACCGTCGAGACCCGCCCGGACGATCGCCCCGAGCGCGAGGTAGGGGTTGGCGGCGGCATCGGCGCCGCGGTACTCCAGACGCAGCCGGCCGGCCGGCCGATCGGAGGTCAACGGGACCTCCGATCGATCAGCACGGCCGAGCGAGACGAGCGGCGGCAGGCGCAGCAGCGCTTCGCGGTTGCGTTGACCCAAACAGACGGCGCCGGCGCTCCAGTGGTGGGGAGCCAGACGCGCGGCCGAGACGGGGCTGGGGGCGCTCAGCGCGGTCAGGGCGCGGGCGTGCAGCAGGATCCCGGCGGCGAAGCGCTCGCCCAGCTCGCTCAGGCACCCCGGGTGCGTGGGGTCATACAGCGCCGAGCGCCCGGCGGCGTCGAGCAGGGTGAGGTGGATGTGCACCCCGTTGCCCGCCTCGGCGGGGTCCAGCAACGGCGTGAACGTCGCGCGCTGCCGGCGCCGGCGGGCGATCTCGCGCACGACCTCCCTGAGCAAGACGGCGCGATCGGCCGCCGCGAGCCCGGCGGCGGGCTGGACGGGGATCTCGAACTGATGGGAGGCGAACTCGGCGAAGAAGCGTTCGGGTCCTACGCCGGCCTCGGCCAGCGCGGTCATGACCTCGGCGGCGAACGGTTCGGCTCGCCGCTGGGCCTCCAGCGAGAACGGCAGCGGCGAACGCGCCGGCGGGAGCGCGCCGTCCGGCGTGGGCCGAGTGGCTGGATCGGTCAGCAACTGGAACTCGTGCTCGAAGCTCGCCGCCAGGGTGACGTCGAGCTCGTCCTCGAGCTCAGTCAAGGTCTCGCGCAGGAACCTCCGTGGACAGCACTCCCACGGCGAGCCGTCGATCTGCACGATGTCGCACAGCACCAGCTCCAGCGCGGTGGCGCCCGCGCCGGCTTCTACGCGCGCGCGAGTGTCCATGTCCGGCAGCAGGCGCAGGTCGCCGGTCGACCCAAACGGGTTGGGCTCGGCGAGCGGTCCGAGCGGCGTGAGCGCGTGGTTGGCGGGCACCCAGCCGACGCCGGCGGCGAGGTGCGCGTCCAGGTCGGACACGGGCAATGCCCGGCCGCGCACGATCGCGCCGAGGTCGCAGCAGACGAGCGCCACCAGCTCGGTCGGGTCCGCCGACCCGATGCCGCAAGTAGTAGAAGTAATCCCCTCCCGATCGCTCACGGCGCGGACACGGCGTCGGACGTCACGGTGCCGTTGTCCCACATGCCCTCGGCGAGCCCGAGGCCGCCGGCGCCCGCGCGCACCGCGGGCGCGTCCTGTGCGTCGACGACCACGAGCACGCCGCCGGCCGGCCTGTCGCGTCGCTCGATCGCGGCGGCGAGACGCTCGCGCGGCTGCACGTGCACACCACCGGTCCCCAGCGAGAGGTAGGTGTCGGCCAGGCCATACAGGCTCCCCCGCGGACCCGCCAAGCGGCCGAAAACGCAGGCGAAGTGCCCCACGTCCCAGTCGGGCGGCGGTCCGGATTGCGTGCCGTCGAGCAGATACGCCAGCACCTCCTCGGCGCGCGGGTGCGATCCCCACAGGTGGCGGGTGGCGAGGTTGGCGAGCAACGTAACCGGGCGCTCGAGCCCCGCCGCGAGCTCGAACAGGCCGTCGAGCGTGGCCGGCGTCCAGGGTGCGCTGTACGGGATCGCCGCGAGCCGGCCGGCGGAGAGCTCCTCGACGGCGCGCGCGAGGCCGGCAGCGGTCGTGCCGGACACGGAGGAGTCCTCGACGAACGGCAGCGCCAGACGATAGTCGCGGCGACCGGTCTCGTGCAGCGGCAGGATCGCGGGATCGGTGTGCGCGCCGACCACGCTGCCGGCGGCCAGCGCGACGGCGTCCTGGTCGATCGGCCCGCCGTACCCCTCGCCGTCCGGGACGCTCGTCAGGCCAGCGGCGCCCAGCGCCAATGCGCCGCAGAACGCGCCGCACAGGTCATCGCGCTGGGGCGCCTCGCGGGCGTGGATGGCCAGCAGCGTCCGCGCCCCCGGGAGCAGAGTCAGGTCCAATGGCGTCGCCGTGGACATACAGCCAAATATACGAGCGAGCACATAGGGTGCTGCCGTGGATTCCACGATCGACGAGCTGCTGCAGAACAACCGGACGTTCGCCGGCTCGCTGCCCGCGGGGCACCTGGACGTACGCCCCAGCCGGCGGCTGGCGGTGGTGACGTGCATGGACTCGCGCCTGGACGTGTTCGCGGCGCTGGGGCTGGGCGATGGTCAGGTGCACGTGCTGCGCAACGCGGGCGGGGCGATCACCGACGACGTGATCCGCTCGCTGGCTGTCTCCCAGCGGCGGCTGGGCACGCGCGAGGTGATGCTGATCCACCACACCGACTGCGGCATGCAGACGCTCAGCGACGACGGCTTCCGCGCCGAGCTGCAGCGGGCCACGGGCGTCGCGCCGGCGTGGGCGATCGAGTCGTTCAGCGACGTGGACGCCGACGTGCGCCAGTCGCTGCTGCGCGTACGCCGCTCGCCGTTCCTGCCCCACCGCGAGCGGGTGCGGGGGTTCGTCTACGACGTGGACACCCACCGGCTGCGCGAGGTGGACGTCGCGGGGGACTGATGCTGTTCCCGCGGCGCAAGCGCCGGACTGGGAGGCGCACGCCTCGCCGGCGTCCGGACGCCGGGCGTCGATCAGCTCGTCGAGCTGCAGGGTTCATTCCACTTTGCGTATGGCGCTACCGGCGGATGGGCTGACGCTTGGCCGAGTTGCCCATGGTCAGCTGTGGACTCCCCAGTGAGTCCCCGCCAGGCTGCCCTTCGACTGCAGATCGGCGATCAGGGCCCCGAGCTCCACGATGACTCGCTCGGCATCTGGGCCCGGAAGAGCCATCAGCAGATCGCTCGCGTCCTGGGGGCCCGAGGCCGCCGACAGGAGCTGTCCGTAGGGCCCGAGCGCGGCCTCGAGCATTGTTCTCAGCCGACCGCGGCTTTCTCCCAACTGGCCGAAGCCCAGCGGGCTCGCCTGGGTGGCACCCGAATGGATGCGTACGCCGACAGTGCCGCGACGACCCAGACCCTGGGCGAGGAGAAACGCGCCGAAAGCGGCGATCAGGAGCAACACGATGCCCGGACCCGTCGATTCTTCGAGCAGCGCGATCAGTCCAAAAAGCCCGATCAGCCCTACGACCACGAGGCCCCAAAGGCTGATGCTGCGGGAGACAAATGCGGTGACTCCCGTCACGTGCTCCACCTGTGTCTCCTGAAGGATGACGCTACGTTTACGGCCGCCTCGCCGTTCGTAGGTGGCAAAGAACAGCACTCGGGAATCAGTCACATAGAGGCTGCCGCTACCGCGATGACGGGATAGGTGCCTCCCCAGTATTTCCGGCGTCGGGAACTGCGTTACGGCGTATTCGCGCCAGACGGTCTCCCCATCCCCCAGGACGATCTGAGTGCCTGCGATGCGAGGTTTAGGGTCAGACGGCTGCGGCTGAAACGGCGTCGTCGATTCACCGTCGCCGCTCACCTCGTACCCGCATTTGGCGCAAACGATGGCGTCGGCAGCTATCTCAGCTCCGCAGTTCTCACAGTACATGACACCGCTGCGCGTGTCGGTCGTCATACGGTCCTCATCCTTTCGCGTTTGACTTGCAAAGCCTACTGTGGTTCGGGTTCCGGTTCTGGCGGGGCTGGTGGCGCGTCGGGTTCTTTGGCTTCGGGTGCTTCGGGTTCCGCTGCTTCCGCTTCAGCTTCGGGCGCTTCGGGTTCCGGTTCCGGCGCTTCCGGTTCCGGCGCTTCAGGTTCGGGTGCTTCAGGTTCGGGTGCTTCGGGTTCCGGTTCCGGCGCTTCGGGCTCCGGCCCGTCGACTTCGGGCTCCCGTACTTCCGCTACAGCCTCCGGCGCTTCGGGCTCCGGTTCCGGCGCTTCCGGTTCCGGTGCTTCAGCTTTGGGTACTTCGGGTTCCGGTTCCGGCGCTTCCGGTTCCGGTGCTTCCGGTGCTTCGGGCTCCGGCCCGTCGACTTCGGGCTCCCGTACTTCCGCTACAGCTTCCGGCGCTTCAGGTTCCGGTTCCGGCGCTTCCGGTTCCGGTGCTTCAGCTTCGGGTACTTCGGGTTCCGGTTCCGGCGCTTCGGGTTTCGGTGCTTCAGCTTCGGGTACTTCTGGTTCCTGTTCCGGCGCTTCCGGTTCCGGTCCGTCGGCTTCGGGTTCCGGTACTTCCGCTACAGCTTCCGGCGCTTCGGCTTCGGGTTCGGGAGTCTCGGCGCCGGCCTCGCCGGTGCCCATGCTTGGGGCAGCCGGTGCTCTGCCGGGTCCTTGCACGCCCTGGAAGGTCGCGCCGATGGCGAGGAACACCGAACCAAACGCCACGCTGCCCAACACCATCGCTACGCCGTGTGACGCACCGGTAACGGTTTGGACCTGCTCGCTCAGCCACTCGCCCATACCCCACCCGGCGCCAGCGCCGGCGGCGCCTGCCGCTCGCGTCCAGTCGGAAGCTTTCTTAGGCGAAAGGTCCATGGGTAATCGGTTGGTCGATGAACACGTACCGTGCTCTCATCAGTGCAACGAGGAGCGGCGGCAAGCGGGCCGAGACCGCGGCTTCGTCGATGGCGGCGGCAGCCTCTCCTTTGAGCCTCTCCGTCACCGCCCGAGCGGCATGCCCAACGAGCGTCGCACCGTCGAACTCACTCCATAGACCAAAGGACACGGAGTCCATCTCCACCACCGTCTGGGTATCCGTCACGCGATAGACCGACCTTCGTTCCGGCGCCGTACCGGCGCCGAAGGCCAGCGGGATAACACGAACTTCGCCGAGACTGGACCCTGAGGTTGCGGGATCCATGCGAAGCAACAGGCCCGCGTCCTCAAGCGAGTGGACCGCGTCGTTCCCATCGGCGAGACCCACCTCTGCAGCCATTGCGACGAGCTCGGACTCGGTCTGAGGCCGCAGGGCGACCAACCACAGCGCCCACACCGCCGGAAGCAGTGGGCAGTTCTTTCCGCCTGCGCGCACCCACGCGGTGGGGTCGGCTTCCCGATCGTCGAGGGCGAGCACGACGCCCTTCGGCAACCCCACGGCTAGGAGAAGCCCACCGTCGGGGATGTCGCCTAGGGTCGGTGGCGCAGCGTTCTCGATATCACCTTGCGTGGTGCTCACCTTGCCTCCACTCGCCAAACGCGAAGAAGAACGGGGGCCCGTCCGGCTTCGACGCGATCGTCCTGCCGATCGTCAGTGAGGACAGATCCCAGTCCTCGATGACCTTGCCTTCGTGCACGCTGTCATGCACGCCTTCGGCTCTGACCGACTGCTCGATCGTTATGCGCTTGCGATTGTGTCCGAAGCGGTCAGACACGAACGAACGGCTCGGCGCGTCCATCAGCCGAAAGGCGAACACCGTGCCGAAACCGCTGAGAATGCTGGTGCCGATGTTTTCGCCATATGAGTGATACACCTGTGAGACGTTCTGGCTGCCGACGATGAACTTCAGGCCCAGCGAGCGCCCGAAGTTGATTCCATCTGAGATGTGCCGGAGCTCCGGGAGGAGCGCGAACTCGTCCAGCAGGAAAAACACGCTGCCGGGCGCGCGTGAGCGTCCGAGCGACTCCTTAATCGCCAGGTCGAGCAGGACCCGGTAGATCGGAAGGAGGACAGCACCTTTGGCTATGTCGTACTCGACGAATAGAGCCCGCCCCCCCTTTTCCCGCACGTACCCTCGCACCGAGAAGCTCCCCGGGTCTTGGAACGCACCCGAAAAGGCGGTCCGTACCGCCTGCTGGAGGTAGGCCAGTGTAGATCTTGCGATCACCTCGCCCGTCAGATACGCACGACTGCTGGCCAGGTCGGGGTGCGGCTCGAGCAACTCCAACAGCTGTTGGGGTGAGCCTTCGAGTGCCTGGCGCAGCTCTTGATTCGATGGACGACTACCGTCGCCGCGGGCCATCGCCTCGAGGACGGCGGCAAAGATGTCCCTCGCGCCGGCCGCGAAGAAGTAATTGTTCGATGCCTGCGCCAATGTCTCGCTGAAGATCGTCGATGCGATCTCAAAAGCATCGTCGATGCGCTCTTTGCCGACCCCATGGAGATCGTCGAAGATGTTCCACGTGACGCAGCCGTCGGCGAGGTCACGGTCGTTGGTGATAACGGCATCGCCATCCTGGTAGAACCCCTCCAAGAAGTCGCCCTTGGTGTCGAATATGACGAATACGTCGTCCGGTCTGCTGTTTTCTCGCAGCGACCAGAACAGCGCTTGCATCGCGTTCGTCTTGCCCGAGCCGATACTCCCCAGGAACAGAACGTGCTTGCTGAGCAGCTCGTCGTTGAACCGAAAGGCGCTGTCGATGCCCTGGACGACCGCGCGAGGGGGCACCCCGTCGGTGAAATCGACGCCGACGACGCGTGCAGGGTCCTCGACACGGCTCCCCTCCAGGACCTGTACCCACCGCCGCTGGTTGGGCGCTGCCGCCACGAGCCTCCTCGAATTTCGACGGGGGCATGCTACATGAAAGGTCACTTCACCGCATCGACGACGACTGCCCGCAGGCGTTTGTACCGGCCGCGAAAACTGCCACGAGGTGAAGCGTGATGCCAGAAACACCCCGATCGAGATGTGATCCGTGAGACGCGAATCGGTCGGCGGCTTGAACTGACCAGCCCGAGGCACCCCACTCACCGCGACGCTAAGTCTAGGTTGTCCGGCTGAGCTTGGGGAACTGGGCTTGTCGAAGGTCCGGCTTTTCGACCTCGGTCCATTGATAGCCGATAGCCGTGTCAGGGCCTCTATCGCTACAATCCGCCAAGCCTGCGACACATCTTAAGGAGTCAGACTCATGCGATGTCCCGTCTGCGACCACGACAATCGTCTTAGCGCCAAATTCTGTAAGAAGTGCGGCGCCGCGCTATTGCAGACGCCCCAGTCTGTTCCCAAGGCGACGTCGCCGCAACCCGACCCCCAGCCAACGGTCACCCCGGCGCCCTCGCGGTCTGAGGATCCGACGCACTACACAGCCGAGATCAATCGTCGCCACCCAGCCTGCTTCATATTCCTCATCGATCAATCAGCCTCGATGCGGGATCGGATGGCCGGCAGCAAGCCCAAGCAATCGAAGGCCGACGGCGTAGCCGATCAGATCAACCGTCTTCTTGCTGAGCTGATCGCGCAGAACTCCCTAGACGCCGAGATCATCGACCGCGTCTATGTCTCGGTTATCGGCTACGGCGCCCGCGTCGGCCCAGCCTTCGGCGGGGCCCTCGCGGACAGGGATCTGCTGCCAATCAGCGAGGTCGCGGTCAACTACGCGTCGCTCAGCCGATCGGGCAGCTTCCCGGTTTGGTTCGAGCCAGTAGCGGAGGGAGGCACGCCGATGGGATCGGCCATGCGGCAAGCGATCGACGTCGCGTCCCGGTGGGTCGCCGAGCACCCAACCGATATGGACTTCCCGCCGATCGTCATGAACATCACGGATGGTGAGGCAAACCAAGACGATCAGCCTGACGGGCACGCACGCCGCCTGACGGATCTGGCGACGGGCAACGGGAACATCCTACTCTTTAACCTTCACCTGTCCGAGGACAGCGGAAACCCTGTGATGTTCCCCGATTCCCCCGACCGCCTCAACGCTCGCTTTGCGATGCAGCTCTTCGCGCTTTCCAGCGTTCTGCCCCCACCGATGCGTAGGCTTGCCGCAAACGAGGGTTTCGGCGAGATCACCGGAAACAGCCGTGGCTTCGTCTACAACGCCGATATGACGGCTCTCATTAAGTTCATTGACATCGGCACCAGACCCAATCCGGGCGCGCTCCGCTAGCCAGCGTCGCGGCCGCGTATGCGTCCTGTGAACTGGCTGCTCCGCTCGCCTCCCAGCCGGCGGTTGAAAACGTGGATCCGCCCTCTGCCGGTAACCCCCGACGGCCACACTGCGGTGGATATCGAGACGCCGCTGCGGCCGCTGGTGTCGAGCATCTCGGCGCCGAAGCTCGACGCTCGCAGGGAGCAGTGCCGGGACGCGGTCTTCCCGCCCAACGGCACCTACGTCGGCGACCGCAACATGCGGGCGCTGCGGTGCGCGATAGCTGACGGCGCGAGCTATGGCTATCGCTGTGGCCAGTGGGCGCAGATCCTCGCGCGAGAGGCCTGCGCTGCCGATCCCTTTGACGTCGATGGGCTGCTGTCGGCATCGGTCGACGCTTGGGAGCTCGACATCGAAAACTACGTCGTGGACCGCGAGACTAGGAGAGAACCGTTGCAGTGGTTCGAGCAGAAGAACCTCCGCCATGGCGCGTTCTCGACGCTCCTGGTCCTCGACCTGCTGCCCTACCGCGAGGACATCCAATGCGGCCTGTGGCTCGGACGCGCGGTTGGCGATTCCTGCGTGTTCCAGATCCCAGCCGGCGAGGTGGACGTGTACTGGGCGCATCCGTTGCGCCGACCCGAGCAGTTTGGCACGCGCCCAGAACTCGTGCCGACCAGCCGGCGAGCCCTCCCCGATGTCGAGCGATCGCTCAACAGCCTGGCCGACTGGTGGTGGCACTGGGATCCGGGCGATCGCTTCTATCTCTGCACCGACGCGCTCGCCGAATGGTTCCTTCGCTCCAGCAGCGACGGGGGAACTCCCTGGAGCGAGCTCGACGATCTGTTGGCGAGCAGCGATAGCGAAGTTATGGCTCGCTGGCTCGAGCGCCGCGTCGAGCAGAGGGCGATTCACAATGACGACGTGTCGGTGATGCGCATCGTCCCGATGTGAAGGGGTGTGATGGGGAGCGAAAACCTGCGCCGATGGCCCGCCCGGATTGAGTACTCCGCGGCCATCCGGGTTCCCGCGACCTGCTTCCTCGATTCCGATCTACAGGACGGGGCCACGGCCACGAACGGCACGAGCGGACTGCCGCTCATGCGTAGTGGGCAGTTCTCTTCCGTATTTCACGTCGCGACAGCCGCGACCCCGTTTGCAATCAAGTGCTTCGTGCGCAACCAGACTGGACGCGAGGAGCGCAGCCGGTGGCTGAGCCACGTGCTCGGCTCGCAGGCGCGCGACTGGTACGTGCCGTTTGACTTCCAGGATCCGGGGATCCGCGTCGACGGAGGAGAGTTCCCGATCGTCAAGATGCAATGGATTGACGGCGCGAGCCTGGACGAGTACATCGCCGACCACCTGGGCGATTCGCAGCAGCTCATAACTCTGGCGCAGCGCTTCCGCAGCATCGTCGACGACCTCGGTCGCTGTGGCTGGGCGCACGGCGACCTCCAACATGGCAACATTCTCGTCTTGGCGGACGGGCGGCTCAAGCTCGTCGACTACGACGGCATGTACGTGCCACAGCTCGCAGGTACGCCCAGCCGCGAGGCTGGACACCCCAACTACCAGCACCCCTCGCGCATCTCGGGCCAGCTCGACCTCTACGGTCCCGAGATGGATCGGTACGCCGCCTGGGTCATCTACGGCTCGATCCTGCTCTGCGCTCATGATCCTGAGTCGTGGGAGCGCTACGACGGGGGGGACGACAAGCTCCTCCTAAGTGCCGCTGATCTACGCGATCCACTGAGGTCGCCGGCCCTTCTAGCGTGGAGCGAGAGCGACCACAAGTCACTACGCCAGATAGCCACCGCCTTGACCGCTACTCTGACCAAACTCGCAGACGCCACACCGGCTCTGCGCCAGTTGCAGGCAGAGGAGCCGATCCTTGAGGCGAGGCCCGGGCAGACGCCCGCCGCCGGTCGCCCAGAAGGGGTCTCTGGGATCGCGGCGAACAGGGGCCGTCAGTCGAAGCTTCGCGTCCGGCTCGATGAACAGACGGTGCGCCGCCGGGACGTATTGACGGCCACCCGGGAGGCTTCAGAGCAGGCTCGACGGAACGCTTCGCGGCAGGCTACGCGGGAGGCTTCAGAGCAGGCTCGACGGGCGGCCGAGGCAAGGGCGAAGCGGGAGAGACGCCGCAAGGAAATGCCGGCCCGCGCCTTGCTCGCCGTCGGGGTTTGCCTTGCGCTGATTATTGGGTTTGTACTGCGTGGGGGCCACTCGAGTAACCCGAAACCCTCCAGTCAGTCCGCCTCCCCCACTGCCCCCTCACCGGCCCCAACCCCGCCGCTTCCCGTCCCCGCAGTCAGCGAAATCAGACACCTGCTCACCGCGTATGCCCATGACGTTACCGTGCATGGCCATACGACATCGCTCGCTAGCGATTTCGTCTACCAATCCACGTCGCCACGCGAAGAAGCCGTATCCGCGATTCCAGAAGCGAGCGCCCATTTGCGGCTAGTCCCGCGGATCCACACGGCCTCGATTAGACGGGGTCCAGGATGGGCGACCGCTCGTGTGCGCCTCGACTGGGTATGCCCAAGGCCCTCTGCCTCTTGCGTCGAGTTCGTGTCCCACGCCAGATTTCGCATCGTGGCTGCCTCCGACGGCAGCCTCCAGCTGGAGAAGGTCCTCGAAGACAATGACCGGCTCGAGGAGTTCACCGTCTCGTCCTGTCCGTGCACAGTCCGGATAGTCGAGACAGTCAAGAACCATGGTCGCCGCGTCGTTGTCGCCGCAGGCAACTTTCACTCAACCACTCCCTACCCAAACTACGGTTTTGACGTTCCGCTCACGCCCGCCGGAAGATCGTTAATCACAGACGGTACACACATTTCTGTTACCGCCACATGGGGCAACGGCAGTGTCGAACGCTTTAGTCGGAAGGGCGAAAACGATGCCGCTCAATCCCTCTGGAACGGGGCATCGCTGCGTGTGATTTCTCCGCGATGATGAGCGACTCCAGGTATCGGACTGTTATAGAGAAGGATTTGCCGTGCCGGCTGCTTAAGCGCGGTTCGGAGAGCCCGTGCGCTTCGCTCTCACACCCAGGGCTTCTGGAGCAAGGCGCGCGCGGACGCCATGCGCGCACAGCCAACTTTTGCCGCGAGTTGCTCGACGAATACGATCCGTCGTGAAGAAAGGTGGAAGATGCAAGCCCGAATCGACATAATCACGCTCGCCGTCGCCGATCTGGAGCGGGCGCTCGACTTCTACCGAGACGGCCTCGGATTGCAGTCGCGCGGGGTGATCGGCACCGAGTTCGTCGGCGACGACGTCAACCCGGCCGGGGCCATCGCAATGTTCGAGCTCCGAGACGGGCTGATCCTGTCGCTCTACCCCCGCACAGAGCTGGCGAAGGACGCAAACGTCCCGCTCGGCCCACCGAAAACCGGCGAGTTCAGCATCGGACACGCGGTCGCAAGCAAAGCCGAGGTCGACGCACTGCTAACCCAAGCCCAAGCCGCCGGAGCCACGCTCACCGACCCACCCCACGACCGTCCATGGGGAATCTACTCCGGCTACTTTCGCGATCCAGATGGGCACCTATGGGAGATCCTCTACAACCCACGGCTAATCCGCACGCAGAAGTAATCGCGATGAAACGTCAAGGACCACGACAAGATCCCGCGAAGCTCCTTGCCCAGGCCTCGTCAAGCGACATCCTCCCGCCAGGGAGCTATGCGCAATGGTTCGCACTGAGTCTGGCCCTGCTGGGGAACGGCGGTCTGATCTGCCGGTCAGCCGGCCGGCACGACGACATCCGCGCAATCGTCGACTGTCAGCGGCGGTTCTGTCTGCGTTCCGCTCACGGGAGCAAGAGTGATCGAGCCGGCCGCGGTGTAGGCTCATTTCGATGCGTGCTCTTCGCCTGTTCGGTGGTGCGGCCAAGGACCCGCCGGTCGCGATCGGTGACCCTCGCTTTGACGGTTGGGAGACGGTCGGCGCCTTCGAGGATCAGAGCACAGCGGTGGCGTGGCGCGACCAACTGCGCGCATTCGGGATCGACGCGGGGTGTGTCGCCGATCATCCGCTGGATCGGCATGGGCGTGGCGACATCTACCTCCTCGTCGCTCCCGGCCAGTGGTCGCGCGCGAACGAGATTCTCGAGAACCTCGACTGATCCCTGCGGCGCGGTGACACCATCGATGGAATCTGAAGAGGGCGCTCATCAACGGTTGCGGATCACCGGCGAGTTGACGATTCCCCTCTCGGAGGTCACGGTGCGCGTAAGCCGCTCCTCTGGCCCGGGGGGACAGCATGCCAATGTCACGGCCTCGCGTGTGGAAGCGAGCTTCGACGTGTTCGCTTCGCGGTCGCTGACCGATGCGCAGCGCAGGCGGGTGCTGGCGCGCGCCGGGCCGCGCCTGGTGGCGATAGCGCAGGACGAGCGATCGCAGGCGCGTAACCGCGAGCTGGCTGTGACTCGCCTGAGCGCCCGGCTGGCGAGCGCGCTCGCCACCCCCAAGCGCCGCCGCGCCACCCGTCCCACCGCGGCGTCGCGTGAGCGGCGCCTGGCGGCCAAGCGCCGGGCCTCCGAACGCAAGCGCGAGCGCCGCCCGCCAGCTGACTCCTGAACCACACGGAGCACCACGCCGAGTGCCGCCGAAGCGGCCCGAGATCGTCCCAGTCGAGGACGTACTCGCCGAGCGCCCGCATCCCCCAGTGTGCGGAGGGGGAAGCGTCGCGTTCGCAAACCCTTGGGCCCGAACGCAGCCTTGCCAGAAAGAGTTGAAACCCCGCGAAATAGCAGGCAAAACCTGGATGGCCAGACCCAGATTCGAACTGGGGACACCACGATTTTCAGTGGTGGGTAGACCTGCCCGACCAGCCATGTGGCTCGTCGAAAGTCGACACGTTTGCAGGCAATTCGTGTGGTCTGTTGCGACAGCGGGCGGCCCCGCGGCCGCCTGGCGGCCATCGTAGGCCAGCTACGCTTGCCTCTAGTGACTTCCCACGATGACGATCAGATGGCGGTTCCGGCCGCCAGAGTGCTTTCGAGCACTCAGCTTGAGCTGCTTGCCGAGCACGGCGAGGAGCACGTAGCCGGGGTGGGCGAGAAGCTGTATGAGATCGGCGACGCGACCTATCCGTTCATCGCGATCATCGACGGTGAGGCGGCAATCTTGGATGGCGCAGGGAACGAAATCGTGCGCCACGGCGCGTCGGGGTTTCTCGGCGAGGTCAACCTTCTCAGTGGGCAGGCGGTGTTCGTCACCGCGGTCGTCACCCAGCCGATGCGCTACATCGCCCTCCCACGCGAGAAGCTGCGAGCCCTGCTGTTCGATGACCCCTCGCTCTCAGATCTGATCCTGGGCGCCTTGGTGGAGCGCCGCGAGCTGCTTCAGCAGCGCCAAGGCATCGGACCAGAGATCATCGGCCCGCGCGACTCGCCCGACACCCGCCGGCTGCTCGAGTTCGCGCGAGCCCAGCGGCTCCCCCACACGTGGATCGATCCCACCGAGACGACCGATGGTGCTGACCCGGCGACGGAGCCCTCCGTGTCCGCCATGCCACTGGTGCGACTGCCTGGCGGCGTGGAGCTTCTGAACCCGAGTAACGGCGAGCTCTCACGGACGCTCGGCATAGGTCTGGAGCTCGCGCCGCGCGAGGAGGTCGATCTTCTGATCGTCGGCGGAGGCCCTGCGGGACTCGGTGCAGCCGTGTACGGTGCCTCCGAGGGATTGGACACGCTGATCCTGGAGAGCAGCGGCATCGGCGGCCAGGCAGGCACCTCGCGCAGGATCGAGAACTACCTGGGCTTTCCGGCCGGTATCAGCGGCAGCGAACTGATCAGCCGTGCTGCCACCCAGGCGCGCAAGTTTGGCGCGCGCATGGCCTCGCCCTACCGTGCCCAGGAACTGAGGCCCGGCACCGAACGCCACCTCGTGAAGCTCGAGGACGGCAACGAGATCGCCGCACGCGCGGTGCTGCTCGCCACCGGCGCCGAATACCGGCGTCTGCCCGTCGCGGGACTCGAAGCGTACGAGGGGCTGAGCGTGTTCTATGCCGCTGGGCCGTCAGAGGGTCAGCTCTGCACAGCCCAGCGTGTGGCGGTCGTCGGCGGGGGCAACTCGGCGGGCCAGGCCGCCGTCTGGCTGGCGCGCGGGGGGGCGCTCGTCACACTCCTGCACCGCCGCGGCGCCCTGCGCGAGACGATGTCGCGGTATCTGATCGAAGAGCTCCACCGCTACGGGGTCGCCGTGCGCGATCGCTCTGAAATCACCGACCTCCAAGGCGAGCACGGGCGATTGCGAGCGGTCACGCTCGCCGACGGAGAGCAGCTGCCGTTCTCTTTTGTGTTCCTGTTCCTGGGCGCTACACCGTGCACTGAGTGGCTCGACGAGGTGCTGGCGCGTGACGCCGACGGTTTCATCCTGACCGGCACGGACGCTGGCGCAGAGGGCCTTCTGGAGACGAGCGTGCCCGGTGTCTATGCAGCTGGCGACGTGCGCGCAGGCTCGATCAAGCGCTGCGCGACCGCGGTCGGCGAGGGCGCCGCCGTGGTCCAGTTCGCACACGAGCGACTGGCCCGGCTCACCACTCGATCCGGTGTTGTTTCCTGAGAGCGCTATCCCCGCGTTACGGTCGTCTTGTGAGATGTAAAGGTCAGGACACCCGCGCCAGGACGGGCTGCGGGGGTGGCGCATGACGGCGAGCGTTCTTCCAGACGATCTGCGGGTTCCCGCGGAGCTGAGCCGTCGCAAGGTGCGTAAGCAGTTGCTGTTCTTGACTGGGGTCGTCCTCGCCGTCGTTGCGGTCGTGACGCTGCTTCCGGGCCTCGAGGGGTTGCGCACGCGGCTCTCGTACGCCGACCCGGTGTGGCTCGTGCTTGGAGCGGGGCTGAAGGTGCTCTCGGGCCTGGGGTATGTGGCGATCTTTCGGATGGTGTTCTGCAGGCGCATGAGCTGGCGCGTCAGCTACCAGATCGGGATGTCGGAGCTGGGCGCGAACGCGCTCCTGCCCACCGGCGGCGCCGGTGGCCTGGCGCTTGGCGCCTGGGCGCTCAAACGGGGCGGGATGCCGACAGCCGAGATCGCGCGGCGCACCGCCGCCTTCCCAGATGAGCGGAGAGGCTGGCGCGCTCGCTTACGCAGGCGCGTGTGGATGCGGTGACGGTCCTCGGCTACGCTCGTCCGGCTGCGAGCAGGACCAGGTTCGAAAGCCTCACCGCTCCGCCATCTCCGGCCGTCTCCCGGATCGCCTCAGTTATGGCGACCCAGGTCTCATCCTGCACCCCCTGTGGGTGCGAAGCCATCATCGCGGTGATCGGCGGGGCGATCTCCCTGATGAAGATGGTGAACTCCTCGGGCGATTGCCACTCGAACGTGACCTCGGCCTCCTGCACCTCCACGTCGGAAAAGCCGGCCGCTTCCAGCAGGCCGCCCAGCGCCTGCGGCGTCGGACGCGAGAGCGGACCGGGTGTTCCGGGCGGCGGGGGCGGAACCCCGAGGCGCTGCATCGCGGTCCGCATGGGAATCGCGAGGAACGGGACACGGTCCGGCGATCCCCACGAGCTGATCGCCATCCGTCCGCCGGGCTTTAGGAAGCTACGAATACGCGCCGCGGCGGCCTCTGCATCGGGCTCGAAGATGATCCCCCAGCGTGAGAGCGCGGCGTCGAAGCTAGCTGCGGGGAAGTCCAGGGATGCCGCATCCGATTGAACGAACTCGATGTTTTCGAGCCCGGTGGCAGCCGCGCGCTCACGGCCGAAAGCGATCATCTCGGCGGAGATATCGGTAGCCAGCACGGCACCCTCGGGCCCAGCCGCTCTGGCTGCGGTCAGCGACGGCTCGCCGTAGCCGGCGGCCACGTCCAACACTCGGCTGCCGGGCTCGACGCCGGCCAGCTCGACCAAGCGCTCACTGATTCCGCTCGCCGCCCCGTCGATCAGCTCCGACCATCTGCGCCAGCCAGTCGCAGCTATGTTCCACTGTTGCCGCTGTCCGTCTCGAAACTCGGCGGAATCAAGCGTCTTGGACTCCATGCTCACCTCCCAGTCGGGCACTCCATCCTACACCCGCCGATCGCCGCGCACTCGGTGGCGGCCCGCGGCTAGCTATGGGGTCAGGTCGCTGACTACTCGCGCGGCCGGAAGGATGTCGGAGATTCGAGTCACGTTCGACCCACGGTGTATCGTGGCTGCGTTGTGGCAAGCACGTGTGAGGCCAGGGACATAAGCAACCCGTCACGGCCAACGAAACCGCGTATCACCTGTGGGCCGATTAAGCCAGGCGCCGTAGGAGTCTTCGGCATCGGAGGGGGTGGGATCTGGGTCGAAGACTATCCATATCACGGGCCATCGATTGCGCGCGTGGATCCAGGGACTGGAGAGAAGCTCGGAGCCTCGATTCCGGTTGGCGCACGGCCTGTCGCGCTCGCCGTCGGCGACGACCGCGTATGGGTGGCAGGCGATGACGGGCGAGTTGGCTGGATAGTTGTCGGCGGAAGCGGGCTGTCCGCCCTCTTCAAGCGCACCGAAGCGCGAATACACAGGACGCGCGATCAAGTCGGTGACAAGATCGAGGGGATTGCTATCGGCGACGAGGGAGTCTGGGTAATCACCACTTCACTCACCGACAGCGCCGCAAAGGCGGGCGCTGTTATACACCTCGATTCAGGACGCGGACGACCTGTGGGAAAGCCTCTCCTACTCGACAAACAGCCCGAAGCTATAGCGGTCGGTGAAGGAGCCGTGTGGGTCGGCACATTTCGCACGCTCCGCCGCATCGACCCCACCTCGATGCAAGTCATCGGCGACCCAATCGAGATGGCTTCAGACCCGATGGCGGTCGTGGTGGGCGAGGGTAGCGTGTGGGCCTGCGACTGGGTGCAACAACGGATCGTTCGACTTAACTCAACTACCGGCGAGGTTCTCGGGACGCTTGATGCCATCGACACCGGCCCGTACGCGATCGCTTTCGGTGAGGGCAGCGCTTGGACCGCTAACATCAACTCGAACACGATCACGCGCCTTGACGCCCGCGCCAGCGAGATCTCAGGCGAACTAATTGAGGTGGGCGAGAAGCCACGTTCGATCGAGGTGTGGGACGACACCGTGTGGGTTTCCCACATGGACGGGACGCTGCTCGGGTTCGACCCAGCGTCGGTCGGGGGCGGGTCGCCCGAGACTATTCACCGCCCAGCCAGGCAGGAGGAACGTACCGACGACGATGCAGCGACTATTGTTGACGGAGTGCCGCGTGCGCCTGCGGCGTCTACGACGGCGACCCCATCGATCACGGGAAGGACACAAGCGGCGACGCCTGGCTTCGAGCCGTATCTCGAACACGTCGTACGCATTGATCGCGTCGAAATCTTCCCCGCACACAGCGCCGTGCCTCCAAACCTCACGGGCCGGCCTGCAGACCTGGCACTGTGCGCGGATGGCCACGTCCTCTATGCGGGGCGCAAAGGGTTCAAAGACGAGAACTGGGTAGGCACGGTTGCCGAACTTGGCCATCCCCAGCCGGTTTCGCGAGCCTTTCTTGCTTACATGGCCGCTGGCACGGCACACAAGGTCGACCGGCTTCGACACACGTGTATGGAAATACGCGTCGCCGGCGAGCCACGCCTCGTGCATTTCACCGGGATAAAACCTTGGGGGAAGCAGTCGCTTCTCGTGAGGGCGTCCGGCGCACTTCCACACCACCTCGGCATCGCCGTCAAAAGCGCGGATTTCTTCTACAAAATGAGGGGCTCTGCGGAGCGAAGCTCGGAAGCGGCCGATGTGTGGCGGGACGTCCTGGAAGGCAGGACATCGCCGTCGTCGTATGTAGTCGACGGGGTCACGAAGGGAAAGCTCGATCTCCTCGCGGACGACTTCAACGAGGTCGACGAAATGGTGATGCGGTTCAGCCGAGACCGGGACCCACTCGTCCGTGCGGAGGTGGCTTCGATGGAGCTCTACGCTGCCGGGCGGGCGATCGTGCTCGGTGAACCGGACGCCGCTCTCGCGGCTTACGACGATGTGATCTCAAGGTTCGGCGCGGATGACGACTTGCGTGTGCAGGAGAGCGTCGTCACTGCGCTTGTCGAAAAGGCGGCGACCCTCGGAGAACTGGGCCGAGAGGATGAGTCGATCGACGTAAATGCTGCGATGGTGAAGCGTTACGAAGGGGTAGGTGGGGCTGATATAACGGCTTCCGTGGTCCACGCCGGTGTGAACATGGCGCTGAAAAAGTTCGCTCGTTGCGACGCTGACGCGATGAAGGTCATCGATGACCTCGCCGCCCGGTATGCCTCCAGCGGCGATCCACTCGTCGACACCGAGGTCGCCCGCGGACTGTTGAACAAGGCGGCTATGCTCAGCGAACAAGGCCACAGCCGCGACGCGGTAGACGTTTACAACGAGGTCATCCGGCGGTTCGGCGACGCGGATTACATCGAGTTGCGCGTCATGGTCGCCCGAGCGCGTGGCCTAATGGCAGCCGAGATTGCCGACATGGCGCGCGCGATCGAGCTTCTGGACGAGTCGGTCGGGCTCTACTCGCGGGAGCCGGACGAGCGACTCCGCGCACGAGCTGCGATGGCGATGGTGATGAAGGGCGAGCGCCTGCTGGCGGTCGAGCGCGAGGCCGAGGCGCTCGCAGTGTGGGATGAAACCGCGGCGCAGTTCCGGAGTGAGGAACACTGGGAATTCCGCAATGCGATCGCGCTGGCCTTGCTGAAAAAGATGGGTGCGCTCTGGGGACGCGACAGGTGCGAAGAGGCCCTCGCCGCACAAGAGGAGCTGATCTCGATCTGTGCCGACGAGCCAGCCGAGCAGGTCCAAGCTTTGGTCGCCGACAGCATCGTAAACCGAGGGCTCATCCTGTGCGTAGACGTGCACCGTTTCGATGAGGGGATTCAAGCATTCGATGACCTCGTATCCCACTCTGTCACAAGCAGCAATCCTGAGGTGTTGGAAAAGGTAGTCCTCGCCCTGAAATACAAGTCCGAGGCACTTGAAAGCGTGAACAGAAAGGCCGAGGCCGACGCGACTGTGGGCGAGTTGATTCGCCGCTTCCGGTGGACGAGGCTGGCCGCCTTGCGCAGTACGCTGAACGAATGGTTCGGCTGGACCTGGGACGACTAAACAACTGATACCGGCGCGACTGAGCTTGCCGCCCTTGGGTTCGTTTGGCGCTCGCCGCACGCTTGACCTTCCCGCCGACCGGCCTTTCGTCCGCGACTGGATCGCCCACTGGAACGAAAACCCCCGCCCTACGTCTGGGCCAAGACCGCAGACCAGATTTTCGACAGCCTCACCCGATACTGCCAACGAATCTCCGACTCACGACACTAGGTTGCAGGTGATGAGCGTGGTGGGTATCGATCATGTGCAGATGGCTGCTCCGCGGGGCGATCGAGGTGGCGTTCAGCGCGACCGAGCAGTTCCTTAATCCGGCCGGCACGATCCAGGGCGGGCTGGATGAGCGCGATCCGGCGCGCGCGCTCATCCGGATCGGCGGCGGCCTCCGGGCCGGTCGCCAGCTCGGCCATCGTGATCGCCGAAACCGCCAGCTCGATCGGCAGGACCTCCGGGCTGAGCAGCTCGAGGTCGATCACGACCGAGGTGTCGAGAGGCCTCGGCGCGCGGTCAGCGACCGGTTGTGAGTGCGTGTTGGACTTCTGTTCCGTGGGGGGTGAGGGTCCAGGCGTTGGGTTCGCCGTGGGCTTGTCCGTGCCCGGTGTTGTCGATCAGGCCGAGTTTTTGCAGGCGGGTGAGGAGCTTTGAGATCTGGCCCTGGTCGTGGACGCCTGAGTGGTCGGCGATCTGGCGGTTGCTGGCGCCGGGGTCGGTCGCGACGGCTGAGAGGACTACGAGGGTGCGGTAGGTCAGGCGCATGTTCAGGCCACGCAACGGGTCCCCGGAAGGCTCGCGTGGCGCGAGGGAGGACCCACGCGGACGAGGAGCCTTCGGCGTGGGACGAACGAGCTCCTTCTGAGCGGCGGCCTGGCCGAGATAGGGCAGCACGATCATTCCCATCAGGGGGTTCAGCAGGCCGCTGAGCGGCGCGGCGGCATGACGCGAACCGGAACGCGAGGACCCGTTGACCGGATGATCCGCGCCCGCTTCGAGCATGCGCGCATGGACCACGCTGAACACCGCGCCGACGACTCCCTCGGCGGTCAGCTCCGGCGGCGAAGAGGGAGCTGGGGTCCTGCGCCCGTGCCTGGCCTGCGCGCGCCCCCGGTCAACGACCGTGGCAAGGGCCTGCAGCACCCGTGTGCGACGCTCCAGGACGAGCGGACCGGCGCCCAGCGCGTCCACGACCAGCAGCCTCCCCAGCGCCGGCTCCTCGTCGAAGAACGCCAGCAGCGCGCCCAGGCCGACCCTTAGCTGCTCGCGCCAAGCCGGCGGTGCGCCCGCGGCCGCCTCGCTCGCGCTCCGGCCCGCGCGCGCCAGGGCGTCCTCGAACACCGCCAGGAAGCACTCCTCGCAACCCGTGAACTGCTCATAGAACGTGCGCCGCGACACACCCGCACGCGCCACGACACGCGCGACCGTCGCAGAGCCGACACCATGCTCGGCCACGACGTGCACCATCGCCGCGAGGATCCGCGCGCGCTGCACCTCTGAGACCTGCACAGCGCCCTCCCGGGGACGCGCTGGGGGCCGCGAGCGGTCCGGTCGGCGAACGCGAGCGGAGGCCATGACGGAATCAGCCCTTCTTCTTGGAAGCCTTTTTGGAGTGCTTGCGCTTCTTTGCCGGTTTGGCCTTGGCGCAGTTGGTGACGCTGACGAGGGTTTTCTGGTGGAGGGTCATGCCGTTCTGAGCCACGAATTCGGTCGGCATCGACAGGGAGGCGGGGAGTGTCTGCCTGACCCTGCGCACGATCGTGCGCCTGCGACCCCTGGTTCTGACCGTGACCTTCTTCTTGACCAGCACGGTGCGGGTTAGCGCGCAGAGGTTGCCGTTGGCTGTCAGTGCGGAGAACGGGCCCTGGGGGAGGGTCAGTTCGAAGCTCGTGACGGGCTGATCCGGGACCGCCTTGAACGTGCTGCTGGTGATGCCCTGTTTGCTGATGAACGTGTCGCCGACGAGGTCGATCGTGATGCCGTACCCCTGCAGCACGACGATGAGGTTCGGGAACGCTTCCCCGCCGTTGGAGACGAAGTACGCGGGGCCTTCCAGAGGGACGGGCAGGATCGGTGTGATCGCGCGGGCGTAACCCACGACCGACGGGGCGGGACAACCTGCCGGGTTGGTGTGGAATTGCGCGGCGGTGCACGCCTTCTGCAGCGTCGTCAACCGTGAGGGAAGCTGGACGGGGAGTTCCACTTTGACCTGGTGGATGTTCGCCTGCGAGCCCTGCGGCGCGTTCGGGTAGGCGAGCTTCACGGACAGGCTTGCCCCATCCGCTTTGCTGGTCCTCCCGCTGGTCGTGACCATGAAGGACGGTTTGAAGGCAAGGCTCTGACAGTCCGCGGCCTGGAAAGGGCTCGTAACGTTCACGGCCTGCTGGCCGGCGGGGTTAGACGGGTCGGCCCCAGCCCCCGTAACCGTGTTAGCGATCTGCATACGCTCGCAGCTCGTGGGGTTCTTGATGAACCCGGGCCGGTCGACGTACGCGCGGATATCACGCACATGCACCACGATCCCCCGAATGATGTGCGGGATCGGATCCGACCCGGTCGCGTCCACTTCAACCTGGGCCGTGATCGGGTTGATCCGCAAAGCGAAGCGGATCACGACCGTTCCCAAATCGAACGGGCCGACCTTCGCGCTCGTGATCGAGATCAGGGACAGCGGGGCGCCGTGGTAAGGGCCCGCGAGGTAGAGCCGGCCGGGGGTCTGCGCGAGCACGGTGCCGACGCCGGCGCCGACGATCGTGTGCCCGATCTGGCTCGCCGCGGGACACGACGGTTCGGTTTCCGCCTGCGCGCCTGTCTGCGATCGCGCTGCTTCGACCGCCGCGTCGGGGCAGAACGGGATCCCGGTGAGGTTGCCGGTGAGGCCCGGCGGCATGACGGTCGAGAAGCGGGTGAGCTCCTGTTCGCCGTCTTCGCGGATCAGGCGCAGGTAGAAGGCGCTGTAGGTGCCCGCCGCGTTGTTCTGCGTGCCACCGACCACACGGGGGTTGAAGGGGGGCACGCCGCCCGACGGGCAGGGGCCGCCGTGGACGCCTTCGGTGAGCAGGAACCCCGGGCTTTCCAAGAGCCTGGGTTCCGTGGGCGCTGACCACGGCGTCAAAGCAGCCTGCGCGGCGAACGTCCCGCACGCCGGCGGGGACACGAGCGGCGCGGTCGCGCCCGGGCGGAACTTCAGCGTGAACCTGCTGAACGGCTGCTGCGGCGTGTTATCGAACGTCGTCGTCAACCGGCCCGTCACCGGGTCAGGCGACACCCGGCCCGCGACCTTGATCACGATCCCCCGCCCCGGGTCCTTCGCGACGATATACAGCGCCAACAACGACCCGCCCGGGTGTGCGGGTTCCGGGAACGGGTTGTCATACGGCGTCGCGACAAACACCGCCCCATCGACCTTTTCTTCAAGCAACGGCGTTTCGATCTCGATCGAGCCGATCTTCGATTCTTCCGGGCAACCAGCCCCCGGCGGCGAAGACGACGTCTCCGCTTCGTACTGCTGCGGCGAGCAGGCCCCCAGCCCGGAGCCGGCGGACGGGTTGATCGTCATACCTTCCGGCAACGTCACCCGCGTGTCCTTCAAGTTCGCCGACGCCAACGAGAGCGGATTGTCGTATTCCTGCGGCACCACCAGCGACACGTTCAACCCCGACGGGGATTCCGCCGCCCGCGTCGTCGGCTGCACTTCGATCGACGGCTCGAACGGCACACGCTCACAACCCGTCACCGGCCCCACTTCCGAGCTCGCAAACGACGGCGAGTCCGGCGTCTCCCACGAAAACGCTTCCATCGACGCCAAAAACATCCCGCAACTCGTCGGGTTCGAGAGAAACGGCTTGCTCTGGATACCCGCGGGCTGCGGGCCACCAAGTTCGTTTTTGCAAAACCCTTCGCTCTCACAAACTTCGCCGCGCTGCGCGTCATGTTCCGAGGAGGCCGGGTCACCCCACACCGTCACCGTGATGTCATGCGCTTCACCCGTCCGCGGGACATTCGGAGTCGTCGAGCTCAAACCCGTATCCCCCGGTCGCACCACAATCTGAAGCAGCCCCGTGAACAGCGCCGTCCTGAACCCCAGCTCCGCCGCCACACCAAAACTCGCCACCTGCATGCTATACAACGGCACCGTAACCAGACGCACACCCCCACTCCCCCCTTCGTTGGACGGGGTGATCGCCACCCTCACCTGACCGACCTGGCTCGCCACCGGACACTCCGGCACTTCCTTTTCCAGGCCCGTCCGTGCCAGCAGCTGGGCGTCGGTGCACGTCGGCACCGCCGTGCTGCTACCCACGAAACCAGCCGGCACGTTCACGAGGATGTTGCGCACATCGTTATGGGTCGCCCCATTCGGGTCATGCGCGAAATCGAACGACGTCACCCAATCCGCGTGCGCACCCGCCTGCAAAGACGACGGCACGAAACGAAACGAGCCAGGGACAATTTCAAACGGTTCCGCGCTCGGCTTCGCCAGCGCCACCGCCGGGGTCAGCGCTACGGCCACGACACAGATCACAAGCGAGCGGGTAATCCGAGCTCTCATCGCGAGCCGCCCCGCCGACGATACCCTGAGCTGGTGCGGCGGGTCCTCGCCTTCGCGTGCCTCGCCCTCACCCTCACACACCTGTGACGCACCAAGCGCGTACCCTTCCGGCACCTGTGCGACTGCGGCGGGGGTGGCGCCGCTGTCGCAAGCGGCGCAACGAGGTTGCCAGTGCCCTGGAACGTGAAGCTTGAAGGGGTCGCGTCGTTCGGCGCGCTCGCCGGGGTCGAGCACGCGTCGCCTTCGCATTCCACCGGACCGGGCGGCGGCGGCGGGAAACCCCCACCGATCCGCACATCATAGACATCCCCCGCGTTGTCCCGGTCAGACGACGCGAGCTGCGAGCGCGTGTAGATGAAGACGTCACGGCCTTCATGGGCACTCCCAAGCGGCAGGTTCAGATAACCCCCGCGGCCATTCGTGATCAACGACAAGCAACCCTGGACGCGGGCACAGCCATACACGCCATCCGCACGCCACTCATACACGTCGCTCGAGAGCGACGTCTCGCCGCCGAGACTAGGGTGAGTGTCGGGAGGGGTGTCGTTTGGTTCGGGTTCGATTTCGCCGTCGACGTCTGCGGGCAAGAGCGCGGCGGGGGTCGAGAAGAACGCGAACTCCCCGTTCGCGGACGCCGACGTCAACCCCGGGCCAACGTTGGGTTTGATCTGTGTGATCAGCGCGTAGGAGCCGAACCGCGGTTCCGGATCCGACGGCGACGCACACGAAACACACTCAACCGCGTCCGTCTCGCTGTCGTAGCGGTACACCTGCATGGCCGGTGTTTCGATCGGTTGCGGTATATGTTTTTTGATGATTTCCTCTGCGCCGCCCGGCAGCCCGGCGACGGTGCGCGCCTGGAAGTAGGCGTAGCGGCCTTCCGGATCGGCCGGAACGGGGAGAGGCGACTTCGCGTTGTTGCTCGCGACGAACAGGAACCGCAAGCTCCGGAGGGGGATGTCGTAACGGTAGACGGATACCGACGGGCTGCCGTTTGGTGTCGGCGATTCGGGAGCGACGGACCCTTCCGGCGCTTCCGTGGTGAGCGCCTGCCCCGTGGTCAGATAGAACGCGCCGAGGTTCCGCGATGGGGCGAGTTCGAATTGGCCGTGGAGGGTGAGCAGGTGCGTGGTGTGCCCGGTTTCGGGTTCTTCGAGCAGGAGCTCGTGTTCTTCGCCGGTGGTGCGTTCGAGCAGCCGCTCGGTGCCGGCTTCGTTTGAGCCGCGGACCGTGTCGGTCGCCGAGGCGACGCCGAGGTCCTGAGTTTCGGTGCCGTCGACCCGCACGTAGAGGTGGCGCGGCGCGCTGCAGTTGCCGCCGGGGACCGCTTCGAAGCTCACACGGGACCCGTCGGGGGAGACGCCCTTGCTGGTCGCGCCGCACGTGCCGACACCCACGTTGACCTGACGCAGTTCTCCGCCGGAGTATTCGTAGAGGTCCTCCCCCGATTTGGTCGTGGAGTGCGGTTCGACGAGGTTGCGGTCTTCGACGGCGAGGATCACCTTCGAGTAGTCCGGGGTCGCAGACACGAACCCAAGCCCGGCCTGCTTCGCCGGGACCGTAGCGACCGTCGTGTACGGGCCGCCGGTAGGGCCGAAGCGGTATTCGACCTGTTCGCCGCGTTCCCCGGGCACCGTTTCCGCGAACGACTTCAACAGCATCGAGGTGAGATCGGGCGTGAGCCCCCGCGGTTCGAGCCTGTTGACCCCGAACTCTGGCTCCGGCGCCGCGGCGGTCATCTGCCAGCCGCCGGCGGTGCGCGAGAACAGGTACGGGCCGTGGCCGGCGTGCGGCCCAGCGCCCCACGCGGCCGGGGAGTTCACGAGCACATGTTCCCCGTCCACCCCGACCGGCGCTTCCGCTTCCAAGCTGACACCGTAGTTGAACGGTTCCTGCGCGTCGCCCTTTTCCACCGGGGTCACCTGCTCGTAGGCGCGGCAGTCCGGGAGATTCGCCGACGGCCCGGTCCGAAGGGCTTCATTCGGACACGGTTCACTCGAGGCAGTCGAGGGCACCGGTGCCGTGAGCGTCTGTTCCTGGCCATGCACAACCGGATTACCCGGAGCCGTGCTCGACGCCGCCAGACGGTAACGATAGCTCGCGCCAGGCGACACACCCGGGAGGTCGACGCCGCGGATCTGCGGTTGCGCGCCCGAGCCCCCATCGTTCGACGGCGTCGAGAGCGCACGCGAGAACGGTTCGACGCCAGGTTCCACCGGTTCATATTCGAAGTGGTAGTGCGCGTCGTACGCTTCGCCACCCGCCTGGATCGTCGTCACGTTCACCGAACCCGACGGCGTCAAACCCGAACCATCCCCTTGCAGCAGCGGCTGCGCCCCACCACCGGCGAACATCACATCGTACGGGCCGCCCGGAGGACCATCGACGAACACGAGCCCAGGCGCACCGCCAGGAAGCTTCTCAAGCGCACCGCTGACCGTTTCTTGCCCTTCCGGGCCAGCTTCGCCAGGGGCGTTGATCGGGATCGGCGGGGTCGTCCGCCCTTCATAGGAGAGCGTGAACGTTCCGCCCGTCGGGGCGCCTTCGATCCTGACCTGCTGCTCAGCCGACGTCGGCGTGCTCCGCGGATCCACCGCTCCCATCACGCGCGCGGCTTCACCATGGACCCCGTGCGTCGCAAACGTCGCCGCAGACGGGGGACCAGAGGTTTCGAACGACGTCACGCACTTCCCTTCGGAAATCGGCGAGCCACCCTGGCTGCACAGAGCTTCACCCGCGTCGTTTTCCGCGAACAGCCGCATGTAGTATGTGGTCGAAGGCCTCAGACCCGTGAGGGCGGCGTCGATTGGTTCGCTGTGACTAACGCCGAGTTCTTCGGCGCGGGCCCGGGAGATCGTGCCCGACGCGCCCGGGATCGGCGACCACGGGCCCGAAGCCGACGGCGCCGATTCAAACCGCCAACTCGTCTTCGAACCATGAGGGGAGACCGCCCCGCGCGGGCGGACGGAGACCGCCGTGACGTTATAAACGTCACTGCTCTGGAGGGGGTTGACCGTGGCCTTGACCGACGGCGTTTCGAACGCCTTCAGTTCTTCGACCGCGCCCTTTTCGTTCGACGCCGCGACCCGAGCAAAATAGCTCGTTTCGGGTTTCAGGCCCGTGCACGCGCCGGTAGGTTCCGCGAAGTCTTCGGCCACCGTTATCGCCCCGCCCGCGCCACACGGCGTCCACGGGCCCGACTGCGAGGTGGAATAGGCGAATGCGTATGTCGCTTCGGCGCCATTCGTCTCGATCCGCGCCGTGAATCCCGCCGCGTTGGTGGTGAATTCACCTGTACCCCGGAATGTGCTGCCGAATTCAGTGCGGAGTTCCGGCTTGGCGATCGGCGTCGTCTTGAACGGCACGATCTCGCTCGATTCGCCCGCTTCGTCTCTCACCGAGAACCTTGCATAATACTGGGTGCTAGGGGCGAGATGTCGAAGCACACAAGTATCGCAGGTGCCATTAGTTTTTATTAAGGGGTATTCCCATTCGGTTCCGAGGTAGAAGAGGAGATGAGCGACTCCTCCTTCCGTGCCACCGCCGTTGACAAACGTCCAAGGGCCGGTTTCGCTGGTCGAATATTCCGCGCGGTAACTGGTTTTCGGTGGAGGTTCGATTAGTTCTGTGCGCACGATCGCGCGGGTCGAAAACGCGTGGACACTGTTGCTTAGCACTTCAAACTTGGGCGGGCCGGTCGCCGCGCCGGCGAACGAGACGACGACGAACGTTGCCGCGGCGACCGCCGGCAAGACGGCGAGGAGCCGAGGCAGACCGCGCTTCTCGCCGTGCACAACGGCACAACGCGGGCGGCCGCCAGATTGCGACCGGCGGATCATTCTGCGGTCACTGCCCACGTGCCGAGCGCGAGGGCAGGGGCGCCAAGGCCCCTTACTTTGAGAGCCCCACCGGCGGTGCCCGCGCCCGTTTCAAATGCATAGGGCTTTTGGACAGCGATGACTTCCACGTGTTCCAAGAAGTTTTCGCCTACATAGACACACAGACTTCCCGGCAGGGCCTTCGGTTCTTTCGCACTGCCGGGGCACTCCGGGCCCGGCCCGATATGGACACCATGCGCTTCCGGGTGACCATTCTGGAATTCCATTTCGGATGCAATCGGGATCGCGAACGAGATGGGTATGAATTCTTCCGCGCCTTCAGCTGGGTGGGCGGCCCAGCTACCGGTCTCGGTCTTCCCGGACGGAAGGGTTTCCGTAAAGCCGGTCGTCCCATTTTCGCCTTTCAGGCCTTTTTCGCCCTTTTCGCCTTTACCTCCGGTTTCGCCTTTGGGCCCCTGCGGGCCCTGGGGTCCCTGGGAGCCACCCGCCCCGGCGGCGCCCTGCGGACCTGCGGCTCCCGCCGCCCCAGCTGGACCGGGAGCGCCGCTCGCTCCCGGCTTGCCGCGCAGCTGCGCGAGCACGCTGGGCTTGATCTGCTTCGTCGAGGTGATCACATACTTGCTCGCGGCATACGCGCCACCGCTCATCGCGAACACGAGCACGAGCGTCACCGCGACATTGGCATAAGTGAGACGTTTACGTATTGCTGAGAGCAACATCATGATCGGTTATCCCTCCTCCATGGAGTTGGACGTGTGAGCGCCCGGCGCTGCGCACGCGTGTTGAGCACTGCAAAGACCTGGACGCCGCGGCCTCGGGTCAAGACCGCGGCGTCCTGAACAACAGCCCCCGCGTGTACCGATCGGAGATCGACGGATCTCCGATCGGCCAGCACGCCCCGGGGCCTCCCCGCGCGCCGCCGCCAGATGAGGATGGCGAGGGCGACGACCGGCTGACGCCTGTCCCGATCTCAGGATCCCGTCGGAACAGGAAGAAGCGGTGCTCCGAACCCCAAGCGCCTCACGAACAAAGGAGGATCTGGCATCATGAACCCCGTGGCAGCACCACCCCATGTAACGCTCAGCGGCGACCGTGCCGGCGAGTACGTGATCGAGGAGGAACGCCCCGACGGGCGCCTCGTGCTCGCGCCTGACCCCAACGATCTCTATCCCAAGATCACCTGGGCTGAAATCCTCGAGCGCTCCGGCGGTCGCGAGTTGACCGCAGAGGAGTTCGAGCGACACTTCGGAGACCTGCCCACCGACGACGAGGGCTGACCGATGCCCACATATGACGGGCCGGAGCGACGCTTCACGGTCGGGGTTGACGACATCCTGTTCGATGAAGACCTCGCACACACAACCGCGGCCGGACGCGCTGCCGTAGCTCCACTCATCGGTCGGCTCAAGAACACCGGCGTCCCCAAATCCTGGTTGAAGGGCTGCCAAGCCGAAAGCAGAGACGGGACACGACTCACGGGCTGCGTCAAGATCTACGTGCCCCGGCCGGCCGGAAAGTTCGGCATGGTCTTCAAGGTCATCGACGTCGACGGTCGACTGCGACTGGAGTTTCTCGCCTTTGGCGTGCGCCACCACCCCGTGGGGTCCCACGCGCCGACCGTCTACGAGATCGCCCACCGGCGACTGAACGCCTGAGACGAGAGCGGACTCATGCCCGCGAGTGGCCCGTCCCCGCGAGCGCCGCTCGGAACAGGGGAAATCGGCGGCTAGAAGCGGGGTGCTACTGGAACAAGAGAGAGAGAGAGAGAGAGAGATGAGTCAGCGCTGCTGACGCATCTACCTACGGGCGCGCATCGCCGCGCAACGACCCTCTTCACATCTGTCCCCAACGGACTCACGTGTGTACAACCCCTCTTCATGCGATCCGGCTTCCTCTCCCCGAACTGCTTAATCCCTCTGCAAAAGCGCTTGAACTCGATCCAGAAGACCGACCCAAACCCGATCTATTTCCCCGTGCCCCCTCGATCGAGAGCACCTGACCTACCAATCATAAGCACACACGGCACGGCTTGTCAAGTCCCCAACTGCGCATGGGTTGACGTCAGGAGCGCAAGCTGGCTCTGTGGAGGGAAATATGCGCTCAGGCGAACATCCCGCGACTCGGGCACATCCGCGCCAGCGCGCACTCCCCACACGCCGGTTTGCGCGCGTGACACGTCCGCCGGCCGTGGCGCAACAGGTTCACGTGCAGCTCCAGCTCCTCTCCCGGCGGCGTCAGCGCGAGCATCTGCCCGTGCAGCCGCTCGAACGGCGCGCCCGGCTCCAGCAGCTCCAAGCGCATACCTACCCGCGATACGTGCGTGTCCACCGGCACGTCCCTCCTTCCATACGCGAACAGCAGCACGCACGCCGCCGTCTTGCGGCCCACGCCCGGCAGCGCGGTCAGGTAGTCGCGGGCCTCCTCGATCGGCGCGTCCCTCAGCCAGTCCAGCGACAGCTCGTGGTCCGCGTCCCTCGGGCTCTCCGCGATCGCGCGCAGGATCGCCTGGATGCGGGCCGACTTCACCTTCGATATCCCGCCCGGGCGGATCGCCTCCTCGACCTCCTCCACCGGCGCGCGCATCACCGCCTCCCAGCTCGGCAGTCGCTCGCGCAACCGCAGGTACGCCACGTCGCGGTTGCGGTCGTTCGTGCTCTGCGACAGCACCGTCAGCACCAGCTCCGCGAGCGGATGACCGTGCGGCCGCATCAGCGGTACGCCATACACCTCGCGCAGCCGTTCCCTGACCCGTAGCACCCGCGCGCGCGTCGGTGGCTTCCAGACCTGCGACTCGCCATCCAGCTCTGTCTTCACCGTCCGCATCTGCATGACCCTAACCACCGGACCGCCTGTCCGGGCCGCCCGTATGTGGCCGGGGACGCTACGACTTTAGGTAACGACCAAAGTTGCCTACCACCCAAAGCCCGAAACGTTCCGCGCGACCCTATGATCGTTCGCCGCATGCCCTCCGTCAGCGATCAGACCGCCACGATCGACACGATGCCCGTGTTCTGGCGCCAGGCGCCGGTGACGGACGAGGGCGCACCCACGCCCCTGTACGTGCACGGAGTCCCGACCAACTCCGACGACTGGCTCCCGTTCCTGGCGCGCACCGGCGGCCTGGCGCCCGACCTGCCCGGCTTCGGGCGCACCGGCAAGGCCGCCAACCTCGACTACACGATCGACGGCTACGCCGACTTCCTCGAGCGCTACCTCGACCTCGTCTGTGTCGATCGCGTCAGCCTGCTCGTCCACGACTGGGGCGCCGTCGGGCTCGCCTTCGCCCAGCGCCACCCCGAGCGCGTCGCGCGCCTGATCGTCATCAACGCCGTCCCCCTCCTGCCCGGCTACCGCTGGCACCGCACCGCGCGCATCTGGCGCACCCCCCTGCTGGGCGAGCTGGCGATGGGCGCCACCACGCGCGCCGTCATGCGCTTCTCCACGCGCGAGGCGCGCCCCGGCCGGCGGCCCATGCCCGACACGTGGCTGGACACCGTCTTCGACCACTTCGACCAGGGCACCCAGCGCGCGATCCTGCGCCTGTACCGCAGCTCGCCCTCCGACGTGCTCGCCGCCGCGGGCGCGCGCCTTGCGACGCTGACGATGCCCGCGCTCGTCCTCTGGGGCCAGGCCGACCCGTACATCCCCGCGCGCTTCGCCCGCGCCTACGCGCAGGCGCTCCCGCACGCCGAGCTGCTCGAGCTCCCAGACGCCGGCCACTGGCCGTGGTTCGACCGGCCCGACGTCGTCGAGCGCGTGGCCGACTTCCTGGGCGCCGAGGTCCCGGGCGTCGCCGCCGCGGGGTGATCCGATTGGCCTCGCCGGCCGTGGCCGCACCCACCCCGCCGGCGCCCTCCGCGGCGCGCGCGCGCCGCGACGTTCCGCCCTGGGCCGTAGCCCTCGCCGTCGCCGTCCCGCTCGCGCTGGCCTACCTGATCGTCCAGCCCCCCGCCGGCGACCTCGCCGCCGCCACCTACCGCGGCGACCTCTTCGCCCGCGCCGGCTTTCAGCTGCGCGACGACGGCTGGTACGCCGTCCACGGCCACTACCTGCCGGGCTACTCGCTGCTCTCCCCCGAGCTGGGGGCGTGGCTCGGCGTCTACACCCTCCTCGCGCTCTCCGCTGTCGCGGCCGCCGCGCTGTTCGGGCTGATCGCGAAGCGCGTCTTCTCCCCCGCCGGCGCGCGCGTCGCCACCGGCTGGTTCGCGCTCGGCTTCGGCGTCGGCCTGCTGTCCGGGCGCGTCCCCTACGACCTCGGCTTCGTCATCGGCCTCGCCTCCGTGCTCGCGCTGCTGTGCGATCGCTTCGCGCTCGCGCTGGCGCTCGCAGTCCTGACGAGCCTCGCGAGTCCAGTGGCCGGCGCGTTCCTCGCGCTCGCGGGCGTGGCCGACGCACTGGCCGCCATCCTGCGTAAAGCCCACGCCGATCGGGGGACGCGGGCCGAGCCCAGCGACCTCGACCCCCCCACCCGGCGGGCGGAGCCCGGCCTCGGCGAGAGCGATAGGCGTCGCAGGCAGGCAGGGCGCGGGCTGGCGCATGCCGCGGCAGCGCTAACCCCGATCGCGGTCTTGGTGATCATCTTCCCCGAAGGCGGCTGGGAGCCGTTCGCGCCGTCCGCCTTCTGGCCGGCGCTCGCCGGCGTCCTGCTGATCGCCCTGCTGCTGCCCCGGGGCTCGCTCACCCAGCGCGCGCATCGTGTCGTGCGTGTGGGCGCCGCCCTGTACGCGCTGGCGCTGATCGGCTCGTTCGCGCTGCACACTCCCGTCGGCGGCAACTCCGCGCGCCTGGGCGCGCTGCTGGCCGGCCCGCTGCTGGCGGGCGCGCTGTGGGATCGCCACCGCCTGATCCTGTGCCTGCTCGCCCCTGTGCTCTTGTACTGGCAGCTCGAGACGCCGATCAACGACCAGGCCGCGCTCGCCGGCGACCCCTCCGTGCACGCCGCCTACTACGCCCCCCTACGCGCGGAGCTGCGCACCCTCACCGGCGGGCGGCGCACGATCGTCGAGGTGCCCCTGACCGGCTCGCACTGGGAGGCCGCCGACCTCGCCGGGCACGGCGGCGTCGCCCTGGCCCGCGGCTGGGAGCGCCAGCTCGACACGCGCTACGCCCGCCTGTTCTATGAGCCGCGCCTGAGCGCCTCGCAGTACGCGGCGTGGCTGCGCGCCAACCGCGTCGCCTACGTCGCGCTGCCCGACGTGCGCCTGGACGACGCCGGTCGGGCCGAGGGCGCGCTGATAGCCAGCGGACTGCCCTATTTGCGCGAACTCTGGCGTTCGGAGCACTGGCGGCTGTACGCCTTCGACCCGCCCTCACGCTAGGCTTCTGCACCAGATGCCCGGGTCCGCCCTCGCCCGCGTTCGTGCCCTGCAGGCACGCCTCCTGCCTCAGGGATGGCTGGACGTGCTGCGCCAGGTCGCCCTGTTCGCCCTCGCCTACCTCGCCTACCGGCTCGTGCGCGGGCTGGTCGAGGGGAACGCCAACGCCGCGTTCGCCCACGCGCGCGACCTGATCTCGCTCGAGCGCGCGACCCACCTGTTCGTCGAGCCCTCGGTGCAGGCGTGGGCGTCGGGCAGCCACTTCGTGATGGCGCTCGCCAGCTGGCTGTACGTGAACGCGCAGGGGACGGTGACGATCGCCGCGCTGCTCTACCTCTACCTGCGCCACAACCGCAACTTCTACTTCGTGCGCAACATGTTCATGATCGCCATGGCGATCGCGCTCGTCGGCTACATAGTCTTCCCCACCGCCCCCCCACGCTTCATGCCCGAGTGGGGCTTCATCGACTCGGTCTCCGACTTCACACCCGTGAACGTCTCCCACACCAGCGCCTCGATGAGCGCGCTGTTCAACCCGTACGCCGCCGTCCCCTCGATGCACGTCGCGTTCGCGCTGATGATCGGCTGGCCGCTCGCGCGCCTGGCCCGCCGGCGCGTCGTCAGGGTGCTGTGGCTGCTCTACCCGTTCCTGATGGTGTTCGTGATCGTCGTCACCGCCAACCACTTCATCGTCGACGCGCTCCTCGGCGCGCTCACCGCCGGCGCCTCCGCCTACGGCGCGATGTGGCTCGCGCGGACTCGACCCGCTGTCTGGCGCTTCTCTGGAGCGGTGTCGCCGGTCCCCGCCGGCGTGGGCGGATGGAGCGCGACCGGCGGCCCGGCGGCGGCGTTTGCGAGCGCTCGCGAAGGGACGTCGCGAACGTGAGCGAGCCGGACAGGTCGGGCGCCGCCGGCGATGACGACGACGATGGCTCCACCGGCGTCTGTGGACCATGACCCCCCGCCGCCGCGACACTCCCCCGCGACGCCTGCGCCGCGGCGCCTACCGCACCCGTGCCCGCCGCCGGCGCGCGCCGATCGGCTCCGGCGTTCGGCGCGAGCTCGTGCGCAACGCCCTGATCGAGTCGCGGCTGACCCCCAACGCGATCTCGCTCACCGGTCTGATGCTGAACCTGGTTGCCGCCGTGCTCGTGTGGGAGCAGCTGTTCTTCCTCGGCGGCGTCGCGTTCGTCGTCGGCTCGATCATGGACACGCTCGACGGGCGCTACTCGCGCATGTCGGGCAAGGGCACCCCCTTCGGCGCGTTCCTGGACTCGACGCTCGACCGCATCGAGGAGGGCATAGTGCTGACCGCCGTCGCCGCCTACTTCGCGCTGCAGGGCGATCGCGTCGCGGCGGCCGCGGTCGTCGTCGCGGTGCTCGCCTCGCTGATGGTCTCCTACACCCGCGCCCGCGCCGAGGCGCTCGGCGTGGAGTGCAAGGTCGGCATCGCCACCCGCCCCGTGCGCGTCGTGATCCTCTCGATCGGCCTGATCTTCGCCCGCGGAGCTTCGCTCGGAGACTTTCAGCTGCTGGCCCCCGCGGTGTACGTGCTGGCGGCGCTCAGCCTGATCACCGTCGCCCAGCGCATCGCCCACGTAAGGCGCGAGCTGGCGGCGCCCGCCTCCTCGTCCGTGTGACCTGGCGCGTCCGGCGGGGTAATGGTGGAGATATCGGAAGGAAAGTTGTTTTCCGGCCGACGGGGCAGTTATCGAAATCTTTAGGAAGGAAAAACTGGATTTGACTCCCATGAGCAATAACGGCGCTTCGTCCAACGGCGCTGCGCGCTATCAGCGCGAGAAGGTCCGTGTGGCGATCGTCGGCGTCGGCAACTGCGCCTCGGCGTTCGTGCAGGGCGTGCACCACTACCGCGACGCCGATCCAGCCGCGGAAGTGCCCGGCCTGATGCACGTCGATCTCGGCGGCTATCACGTGCGCGACATCGAGTTCACCGCCGCGTTCGACATCGACCGCACGAAGGTCGGCAGGGACCTGGGCGAGGCGATCTGGGCGGGGCAGAACAACACGATGAAGTTCGCCAAGGTGCCGAAGAAGCTCGGCGTGCCCGTGCACCGCGGGATGACGCACGACGGCCTCGGCAAGTATCTCAAGGAGAAGATCGCGAAGGCCCCCGGCGAGACGGCGGACATCGTCAAGGTCCTCGAGGACACGCACACAGACGTCGTCGTCTCCTACCTGCCGGTCGGCTCCGAGCAAGCGACCAAGTGGTACGTCGAGCAGGTGCTCGAGGCCGGCTGCGGGTTCGTCAACTGCATCCCCGTGTTCATCGCCCGCGAGGACTACTGGGACCGACGCTTCAAAAAGGCCGGTCTGCCGATCGTCGGCGACGACATCAAGTCTCAGGTCGGCGCCACGATCGTGCATCGCACGCTCGCGCGCCTGTTCGCCGACCGCGGCGTGAAGATGCTGCGCACCTCGCAGCTGAACGTCGGCGGCAACATGGACTTCTACAACATGCTCGAGCGCGAGCGGCTGGAGTCCAAGAAAATCTCCAAGACCAACGCCGTCACCTCGATCATGGACCACGAACTGCCGGCGAACGACGTCCACGTCGGACCGTCCGACTACGTGCCGTGGCTGACCGACCGCAAGTGGGCGCACATCCGCGTCGAGGGCCAGGCGTTCGGCGACGTGCCCTTGAACGTCGAGCTGAAGCTCGAGGTGTGGGACTCGCCCAACTCGGCCGGCATCGTGATCGACGCCGTGCGCTGCTGCAAGCTCGCGCTCAACCACGGCGTCGGCGGCCAGCTCGACGGGCCGTCGTCGTACCTGATGAAGTCGCCGCACAACCAGCGCCCCGACGACCAGGCGCGCGAGGCGACGGAGAAGTTCATCGCCAAGTACGCCGGCGCACCCGGAACGACCAGGCGGGTGGAGAAGACCGCGCGGGCGATGAAGCCGGCGACGGCGCGAGCCGGGGCCGAGCCCGCCGCGAAGGCGAGCGCCGCCTAGCGGGCCGCGAGGCGCAGGCGCCGATGACGCTCCACGCCACCGAGCGAGTGGCTTGATAATGGGAACGATGGCCTCGTCGCGATTCTCGATCGCCCATGTGACTCCCTATCCGTGGGAGGCGCAGGACAACGAGGTCAACGCCCACGTCCGCGCGGTCTGTGAGGAGCTCTCGCGGCGCGGGCACCGCGTGCTGATCCTCGCCCCCTCGCGCTCACAGGAGCGGGTGCGGGCCTCGCGGCGGGAGCTGCGCGCCGCGCGCGCCCGGGCGGACGGGCCCGGATCTCTGCTCGCGGGAACCGACGGCGGCATCCCCAGGGTCATCGCGGTCGGCGAGGTGCTCGACCTGCCGGTCGCCGCCCACCACGACGGCGCTGGGCCACCCGGCTCCTCGCGACGGCGCACGCCCGCGCTGCCGATCGACGTGGCGCGCACGATCGAGGAACTGCTGAGCACCGTGCCGCTGGACGTCGTGCACGTGCACGAGCCGTTCGCCCCGAGCGCCTCCGGTGCGGCGCTGCGCCACTCGCGCGCGCTGAACGTCGGCTCGTTTCACTCCGCCTCCGAGCGCTACGTGCTGTCCACGCTCGTGGCGCGCCGGTTCGTGGAGAGCTTCTTCGGCCGGCTCGACGCGCGCACCGCGAGCGCGCCCGCGGCGGCGGAGCTGATGGCGCGCCAGTTCCCCGGCGACTACCGCCTCGTGCCCGACTCAGGCGGCGCCGCCGCGGAGCTGGAGTCGATCTACCGCGAGCTGGCGGCCCGCCGGCACGACCCCGACGGCGACCCCGCGCTGCGCGAGCGCCTGGCCGGGCGGCGGCGGATCGACGTGGACCTGCACATGCACACCGACCACTCCCACGACTGCGCCACCCCCGTCGAGGTGCTGCTCGCGACCGCGCGCGAGCGCGGCCTGGGGGCGATCGCGGTGACCGACCACAACGAGATCTCCGGCGCGATCGCCGCCCGCGAACACGCGCGGGAAGCGGACATCGGCGTGCGGGTGATCGTCGGCGAGGAGGTCAAGACCGCCGAGGAGGGCGAGGTGATCGGGCTGTTCGTCGAGGAGCTGATCCCGCGCGGCATGACCCTGCAGGAGACCGTCGCGGAGATCCGCCGCCAGGGCGGGGTCGTGTACGTGCCGCACCCGTTCGACCGGCTGCACGCGGTCCCCGACTACGAGCACCTGCTTCAGATCGTGGGCGAGATCGACGCGCTCGAGGTGTTCAACCCGCGCGTGGCGATCGGCGCGTTCAACGACGAGGCCGCCCGCTTCGCCGCCAAGTACCGGATCGTCGCCGCGGCGGGCTCGGACTCGCACGTCGCCCAGGGCCTCGGCTCGGTCCGCAACCGCATGCGCGACTTCGACGGCCCGGCCGAGTTCCTGCAATCCCTGCGCGACGCCGAGATCCTCACGCGCCCCACCAGCCTGCTGTACGTGCAGGCGCTCAAGTTCCTGCAGACCCGCGCCACCCCCCCCTCCGCGCGCCGCGCCAGCCGCGCGCGACGAGTCAAGCGCGCGATGGGCGGCAGCCGCAAGTAAGAGTGCAGGGGCAGGGAGACATCGTGGGTCCGTCAAAACCCTCGGGGTCGATGCCCGTGACCGACGACGAGATCCGCGAGAAGTACCTGGAGCGCGCCATCCGCGAGCTGAACACGCTCACGCGCGAGCTACAGGCCTGCCCGCACTGTCCGCGCGGCAACCTGATGCCGGTGCTCGGCTCCGGGCATCCCCAGGCCGACGTGATGCTGCTCAAGTACGCCCCCCAGCCGTCGGAGATCGAGGAGGGCGTCGCCTTCTACGGCCGCGCCGGCGGCGCGCTGATGAAGTCGCTCAAGCGCCTGTCGATCGACCCGCTGGCGGTGTACGGCACGCTGTGCGTCAAGTGCCCGCTCAGCGACGCTTCGCTCGCCGATTTTGCCTGTGTCGCGCGTGTCGTCGAGGAGATCGCGATCGTGCAGCCGCGGATCGTCGTCGTGATGGGCGCAGGCGCGCTCACCGCGCTGGGCGAGCTGGAGATCCCGCTCGCGCGCGAGCTCGAGCCGCGCCTCGGCGAGATCCAGCAACTGACCCCCACGATCGACGCGCTGTACGTCCCCAACATCGACGACTCCCTCGACGAGACCGACTCAAAGCGCGCGTTCTGGGCGGCGTTCCGGGCACTCGGAGACTGGTGGGCGGCGCAGCCGCCGTACTGAGAGGCCTGTTAGCTCAACCCATGGCGTCTACCGAGCACCTGGCTGCTTTCGAAGCCCGGCCTCGCACCCTCTTCGGCAATCGGCTTCGTTGGGCGAAAGCCGTCATCGCGGACTGGCTCGCGGAATATCGACACAACTGATCGTTCACAGCGTGAGCACGATCTTCCCCAGCTTGCCGCCCGCCGCGAAGCGCTCGTAGGCGGCGGCGGCCTCCGACAGCGGGAACGTCGCGGCGATCGGCACGCCCAGCGCGCCCGTGTCGAGGAGCGGCAGCACCTCGCGCTCCAAGAGGCGGGCAGTGATCGCTTTCTCCTCCAGCGGGCGGGAGCGCAGCGTGGAGCCGTGGATGCGCGCGCGCTTGCCCATCAGCGCGAGCAGGTTCAGCTCGGTCTTGACGCCCGCGGAGACGCCGATCACGACGATCCGCCCGCCGGTCTCCAGCGCGTTCAGGTTCTCGGGCATGTTGGGCGCGCCCACGAGCTCCAGGATCACGTCGAACGGTCCATGCTGCGCGACATCCTCGGGCGCGATCGCATGCGCGCCCAGCGCGGCGACCTGCCCGCGCGAGGACTCGTTGCGCACGGTCGCGATCACGCGCGCCCCGGCCGCCCGGCCGAGCTGGATCGCCGCCGTGCCCACGCCGCCGGCGCCGCCGTGCACGAGCAGGCGCTCACCCGGGCGCAGCCCGGCCTGGACGAAGATCGCGTCGTGAGCGGTCGTAAACGCCTCGGGCAGCCCGCCCGCCGCGGGCCAGCCAAGCGACGCGGGCACGGGCATCAGCTGGCGCTCGTGCACGACGGCCAGCTCGGCCTGAGCGCCGCCGCCGACGACCGCCATCACGCGCTCGCCCGCGGCGAACCGCGCGGCGCCCGGACCGAGCGCGACCACCTCCCCAGCCAGCTCCAAGCCGGGGATGTCCTGGGGCGAGCCGGGCGGCGCCGGGTAGAGGCCGCGCCGCTGCATCATGTCCGCGCCGTTGAGGCCCGCCGCATGCACACGCACGAGCACCTCACCCGCGCCCGGCACCGGGTCCGGGTGCTCCTCGATCACGATCTCCTGCTCGCGGATGGTGGCGGCGCGCATCGGCGAAGCCTATCCTCGCTCGAACAAAGCCACGCACTCGATGTGATGTGTCTGCGGAAACATGTCCACGGGGCGCACCTTCCTCAGCATCCATCCCGCCTGCACCAGCTCGGCCGCGTTGGGCGCGAGGGTGGTGGGGTTGCAGGAGACGTACACGATCCGCTTGGGCGAGGCCTCGACGATCCGCCGCACCACTTTCTTGGACAGCCCAGCGCGGGGCGGGTCCACGACGAGCACGTCGGGGCGCCCGGCGCGTTGCACCAGCTCGGGCAGCGCGAGGCGGGTGTCGCCGGCGAAGAAGTGCGCGTTCGTCACCTCGTTGCGTCGCGCCGACGCGATCGCGTCGGCGACGGCCTGCTCGACGAGCTCGATCCCCCACAGCTCGCCCGCGCGCGGCGCCAGCGTCAGCGCGATCGTGCCGATGCCACTGTAGAGGTCGTACACCCGCTCCCAGCCCTCAAGGGCGGCGTACTCGGCGACGACGCCGTACAGCAGCTCGGCCATCTCGGTGTTCGTCTGCATGAACGCCTCGGCGGAGATGCGCAGATCCAGCTCGCCGAGGGTCTCGGGCAGCTCGGCCTCGCCCCACACGAGCTCGGTCTGCCCGCCCGCCGTGGTCTCGGCGAGAGAGCGTGAGCGCGTCCACAGGACGCCGCTGAGATGCTCGCCGAGCGCACGCTGCAGCACGGCGGCGAGCCCGTCCGGCTCGAGCGTCCCGTCGGTCGTGACGAGGCGGATTTGCAGCTTGTCCGTTTTGCGCCCTTCGCGCACAACCAGGTTGCGCAGGCGTATGCGCCCGTCTGGCGCGGGCGCCGGCGGCTGGGCGCGCTCGCCCTGGACAGCGGGCGGCAGGCGTCCGCGCCTGCGGCCACGATCCCAAGCCGACAGTCCCTGCGCTCGACACCAGTCGAGCACGAGCTGGCGCGCGCGGTTGCCGACCTCCGAGGCGAGCAGACAGTCGCCCATGGCGGTCACCCGCTTGGCGCCGGCGGGCACATGGAAGCCGCACACGAGGCCGCCGTCCTCGGTTTCGCCGAACGAGTACTCGAGCTTGTTGCGGTAGCGCCATTGTTCGATGGCGGGCACGATGGGTTCGAGCTCGAAGCCGTCCAGCCGCCCGATCCGTTGCAGTGCCTCGCCGACCTGGTCGCGCTTGATCTGCAGCTGGCGCTCGTAGGGCAGCACCTGCCAGGGCACGCCGGGATGGTCGGCGGTCGGGGGAATGCGCTCCGGGCTCGGCTCGAGCACCTCGATCGCGCGGGCGTGCGCGTAGGAGCGCTTGCGCTTGTAGACGAGCGCGCGCACGCGATCGCCGGGAATGCCACCGGCGACGAACACGACATAGCCCTCCGCGCCGAGCCGCGCGACGCCCTCGCCGCCGAAGGCGAGCGAGTCGATCCGCAGCTCCAGCTCGTCGCCGGGGCGCGGGCGCGCCGGACGCTCGTCGCCGGGCGTCGCAGCGGGCAGAGTCCCGGACCGGGAGGTCATCGCGACGCGGGGCCGGCCGCGGGCGCGACCAAGAGCTCCAGCAGCGCCTTCTGCGCGTGGCGGCGGTTCTCGGCCTGGTCCCAGATGCGCTGGCGCTCGCCGTAGAGGACCTCGGCGGCGATCTCCTCGCCGGGATGCGCGGGCAGGTCGTGCATCGCGAACGCGCCCGGCGCGGCCGCGTCCAGCAGCGCGTCGTCGAGCCGGTAGGAGGCGAGCGCGGCGCGGCGCCGGTCGATCGGCGATCCCATCGATCGCCGATCGGTGGCGGTGTCCTCGTCGCCCATGCTCACCCACACGTCCGCATACACCGCCTGCGCGCCCTGCACCGCCGCGCGGGGGTCGGTGTGCAGCTCGAGCGTTCCCGTCGCGCCAGCGGGCGCGGGCAGCGGCGTAGCCTGCTCGTCGAGCGTGTAGCCGGCGGGCGAGGCGATCGCCACGTGCATCCCCGCGAGGGTGCCGAGCAGCGCGAGCGAGCGCGCGACGTTGTTGCCGTCGCCTACATACGCCACGCGTACGCCCTCCAGCGAGCCATACGCCTCGCGCAGCGTGAGCAGGTCGGCCAGCGCCTGGCAGGGGTGGTGCAGCGCGGTGAGCATGTTCACGATCGGCACGCCGCTGTGCTCGGCCAGCTCGCTGAGCATCGCGTCGGGTCCGGTGCGCACCCCCACCGCGACGACGTGCCGGGAGAGGACGTAGGCGGTGTCGCGCAGCGCCTCCCCGCGCGAGAGCTGCAGCTCCTCGGCGCGCAGCACGACGGAATGGCCGCCGAGCTCGCGCACCCCCACCTCGAACGACAGCCGTGTGCGCGTGGAGGGCCTCTGGAAGATCAGCGCGACGCTGCGCCCGGCGAGCGCCTGGGAGGACAGCGGGGCGGCCTTCAGCTCGAGCGCGCGGTCGAGTAGCGCGTGCAGCTCGGCGGCGGTCAGCTCGGCCCCGGTGAGGAAGTGGCGAGGCATGGACCCGGCAGTCTAGGATGACGCCATGAGAAGCGGCCTACCCACCATCATGATCGCCTGCGCCGCGCTTGCGTTTGCGGCCGGCTGCGGAGCGAGCGAATCGAGCTCGAGCTCGAGCTCGAGCGCCTCCACCGCCACGACCTCTACGACCTCGAGCACCCCGACGTCGGGGGGGCTGAAAGCGAACACGACGCCGAAGTACGCCTCTCCGGCCCCCTCCTCGCCGATCCAGAGCGGAGTGGTTCAGGTCGCCTACCGCAACATCGCGATCGACCCGGACACGCTGCGGGTGAAGGTCGGCAGCACGATCAAGTGGACGAACTACGACTCGGTCGAACACAACGTCACCAGCGAAGGCGGCGTGGCAAAGTTCGCCTCGAAAAACTTCAGCGAAGGCGGGACGTACGAAGTCAGGGTGACCAGGCCGGGGGTCATCCACTACAGGTGCACGATTCATCCGACGTCGATGAACGGGACGATCGAAGTCGTCAAGTAGAGAAGTCCGCCAGGCCCTCGTCGGGTGTCGATGCCCGCGCGTAGTGGCGGCGGGGGATCCGTCCCGCGGTATGCGCCAGGCGCCCAGCCTCGACCGCGTGGCGCATCGCGCTCGCCATGCGCACGGGGTCCTGAGCGCGGGCGATCGCCGAGGCGGCCATCACCGCGTCGCAGCCGAGCTCCATCGCGAGCGTCGCGTCGGAGGCGGTGCCGACGCCCGCGTCGAGCACGACGGGCACGGACACCGCCTCGCGGATGAGGGCGATGTTGTAGGGGTTGCGGATGCCCATGCCGCTGCCGATGGGCGAGCCCAGGGGCATCACCGCGGCGCAGCCGACGTCGACCAGGCGGCGGGCGAGCACCGGGTCGTCGGTCGTGTAGGGGAGCACGACGAACCCCTCGTCGACGAGCTCCTCGGCGGCGCGCAAGAGCTCGGGCGCGTCGGGGAGCAGCGTGTCCTCGTCGCCGATCACCTCGAGCTTGATCCAGTCGCTGTCAAACGCCTCGCGGGCGAGCTTGGCTGTGAGCACAGCGTCGCGAGCGGTGCGACAGCCGGCCGTGTTCGGCAGCAGCCGCACGCCGGCGTCGGCGAGCACGTCGATCAGCGAGCCTCTGGCGGCGGGATCCACCCGACGCAGCGCGACCGTCACCAGCTCGCTGCCGCTGGCCGCGATCGCGGTCGCCAGCAGCTCCAGCGAGGGGAACCCGCCGGTGCCGAGCAGCAGCCGCGAGCGCAGCGTCTGACCGGCGATCGTCAGGGCGTCCTCGGGCGAGGCGAGGGGCGCCTCTGACGCAGCGCCGTTGCGCTCGCCCGGTGTGGATGTCGTCGCGACCGGCTCGCTCAGATCGGGCACGCGACGCTCATCCTCCCTGCATCGCGGTCAGCACCTCCACGCGCGCGTCCTCCGGGAGCGCGAACGCCTCCCAACACGCGCGCGGCAAGACCTCGCCGTCGACCGCCACCGCGACACCTCTTGCGTTCGTATCCAGGCCGAGCCGCAGCAGCACGGTTGCCACCGTCTCCCCCGCTGGTATCTCAGAGCTCTCGCCATTGACGATCATGCGGGCACCGCCTCGAAGCGATCCGGCCGGCAGGACTCGGCGAGCGGCCCGGGGGGCTCGCCGGCGAGGGCAGCGGCAACCAGCTCGGCGGTGAGCGGCGCGAGCAGGATCCCGTTGCGGTGGTGGCCCGTCGCCCACACGAGCCCCGTCAGCGCGCCGCGGCCGATCACCGGGGCGTTATCAGGGGTGCCGGGGCGCAGCCCGACGGACAGCTCCTCGATTCGCAGCTCGTCGATCCCCGGCACGAGCTCGCTGGCATCACGCAGCAGCTCATACACTCCGCCGGCGGTCGGGCTCAGATCGAAGCCCTGCTCCTCGACCGTCGCGCCGAGCGCGTACCGGCCGTCCGCGCGCGGCACGAGATAGCCGCCCTCGAAGCGCACGACGCGGCTCAGCAGACCCGCGCCCGCCGGATCGCGCAGACGCAGGATCTGGCCCTTGACCGGACGCACGCGCACCTGCGCGGCAGCGGGCAACCCCTCGATCTGCCCGCTCCACGGGCCGGCGGCGAGCACGAAGTCAGCGGCCCTGACACGCTCGCCTCCACGCAGCAGCAGGCCGATCGCGCGCTCGTGGTGCTCATCCAGCTCGACCGACTCGACCGTGGCGTGCTCACGGACGGTGACCCCGGCGATCTCGCAGACACGGCGCAGCGCCGCGAGCGCCAGCCGCGGATCGACCGAGTGGTCGTCCGGCGCTTCGATCGCCAGCCGTACGGCCGGCGCCAGCCCCGGCTCGCGCTCGCGCGCCTCGCTCGCGCGCAACCGCTCGGTGTGCAAGCCCAGCGAGCGGCGAAACACGAGCCGGCGCTCGAGCTCGCGCGCCTCGTCCTCGTCGCGGGCGAGCACGAGCGTGCCCGTCCTCAGCAGCCCCACACCGGTGCCCGCCGTCTCTTCCAGCGCGCGCGCGAACCCCGGCCACATCTCGGCCGAGCGCAGCCCCAGCTCCAACAGCCTTCTGCCCGCCGTGCCGAACTCGACCTCGGACACCGGCGCCAGCATCCCCGCCGCCACGTGCGAGGCGCCTCGCCCGACGCGATCGCGCTCCAGCAGCGTCACCGACATCCCCTGCAGGCGGGCACGCCAGGCGCAGGCGAGCCCGACGATCCCACCGCCGACGATCGCGACATCGGCCGACTCGGTGTGCTCGGACATACGGTTGATGCTAGTCCGGTGTCAGACTTGCGCGATGTCCCACCTGCGTGTCGTGCCCAACCCGATCGGTGACGACCGTCGTGCACGTCTCGCCGCCGCGCGGCTGTATCTCGTGTGCGATGCCATGCCCGGCGGCCACAGTCTGCGGGACTTCCTGCCTGCGACGATCGCCGGAGGCGTGGAAATCGTGCAGCTGCGCGAGAAGAACAGCGCTTGGCGCGAGGATCCCTACGAGCGGCGGTTCATGCTCGAAGCGGCCGGTCACGCGGCCGAGCTGTGCGAAGAACACGGCGCGCTGTTCGTCGTCAACGACTATCCCGAGATCGCCCGGGAAGTCCGTGCCGATGGCGTGCACGTGGGGCAAGACGACATGGCGGTGGCCGAGGTGCGCGCCATCGTCGGTGCGGACATGCTGGTCGGCCTTTCGACGCACTCACCGGAAGAGATCGACGCGGCCGATCCTGCCCTCGTCGACTACATCGGCGTCGGCCCCGTTCACACAACGCCGACGAAGCCGGGCCGCCGCGCCGTCGGGCTCGAGCTCGTGCGCTATGCGGCGGCCCACGCCCGCGTGCCGTTTTTCGCGATCGGCGGCCTGGGTGCCGGCAACGTCGGCGAGGCCACCGCGGCGGGGGCTACCCGTGTGTGTGTTCTCCGCGCCGTCGCCGAGGCCGAGAACCCCGCGCGCGCGGCGCGCGAACTGCGCGCACTGCTGTGACGCGCGATGCGCAGGCGCGGGCTTCGCTGACACCGCTCGGACCCGGCGAGCGCTCGCCGGCCCTGCTCGTCGCCGTGGTCGTCGCCGTGCTGCTCGCGCTGGGAGTGGTCGTCGGCACACTCACGGTCCACGGCCTCAGCCGCCACGGGGGGTCGCCGGCGGGCGGAGTGTTCCTGGCATGCGTGCTCGCGCTGCTCGCGCTCGGGATGTACCGGCGCCGCTACTGGGCGGTGCTCGCGTTCGAGGCGCTGCTCGCGTTTCAGATCCTCGTGACCTCGCTCGCGCTGGTGGTCGCCTCCACGCCGCTCGCCGCCGGTTTGTGCCTGGTGTCGATCGGGCTCGCGGGGTGGCTGTTCTGGAAGCTGGTGCGGGTGATGGGACGCATTCAGGCCCGGGACCGCCGATAGCCTCGCGTTACGGCGTCCTTACCGATCGGACTGGATCTCCGATCGGCCGGCACGCCGCGCTCCCTGCGTCTGGTGGCGCTCGACTCTCGACGGCCTCGGCGCAACGCGGTGATCGCCAAGAGCCTTGCGAGACGGCTCTGGCCGCATGCCCGGCTTCGATAGGCTCCGAGCAGCCATGGCAGAGACCTCCTACGACTGCATCGTGATCGGCTCCGGGCCGGGTGGTTACGTGGCCGCGATCCGTGCCGCCCAGCTCGGAAAAAAGACCGCCGTCGTCGAGCAGGACAGGGTCGGCGGGCGCTGTCTGAACTACGCGTGCATCCCCGCCAAGGCCGTGCTGCGCTCGGCCGACCTGCTGTCGGAGATCCGCGACGCCGAGGAGTTCGGGCTGAGGGTGTCGGGCGTCGAGGTCGACTATCCGGCCGTGCAGGCGCGGCGCGAAAAGGTCGTCTCGACGCTGACCGGCGGGGTCGGGGGGCTGTTCAAGAAAGGTGGGATCGAGCTGATAGAGGGCAAGGCCTCGCTCGGTCCAGGCGGCAGCGCCACGGGCGCCGTCCCGGTGCGGGTGGGCCAGCGCGAGTTGAGCGCCGCGACCGTGATCCTCGCCGCCGGCTCGGTTGCGCGCGCCATCCCCGGAGTCGAGCTCGGGGGACGGGTGCTCGGCACCGAGGAGGCCTGGGCATTGTCCGATCTGCCCGCGCGCCTCGCGGTCGTCGGCGCCGGCGCCTCGGGCGCGGAGATCGCCTCGGGGTTCGCGCGACTCGGCAGCGAGGTGCTGCTGCTGGAGGCGCTCGAGCGCGTGCTCCCCAGCGAGGACGCCGACATCTCGCGCCTGGTGGAGCGTGGGCTGAAGCGCCAGTCGATCGGCGTGCACACGGGCACTCCCATCGAGTCGGTGCAGCCGTCGGACTCCGGCGTGACGTTCACCTACGGCGGCGAGGAGACCGAAGTCGACTATCTGGCGATCGCCGCCGGCCGCGGTCCCGACGTCGATGCGCTCGGCCTGGAGGCAGCCGGCGTGCAGCTGGACGCGCGTGGCCTCGTCAGGGTCGACGGCGCGCTGCGCACCTCAGCGCCGGGCGTGTATGCGATCGGCGACCTCGTCGCCGGTCCCGCGCTCGCGCACAAGGCCTCCGACGAGGGCATTATCGCCGTCGAGGACTCGGCCGGCCTGCAGACTCACCCGCTGTCCTACGTGGACATCCCGCGCGCGACGTTCTGCACGCCCAACGTCGGCTCGTTCGGGCTGACCGAGGCACAGGCGCGCGAGCAGGGCTACGACGTCGTGGTCGGCAAGGTCCCCTACGGCGCGGTCGGCGGGGGCACCGTCTATGGCGATCGCACCGGGCTGGTCAAGCTCGTGGGGGAGTCGCGCTACGGCGAGTTGCTCGGCGGACATATCGTCGGCTCGCGCGCGACCGAGTTGATCCAGGAGCTCGTCAACGTGCGCGCGCTGGAGGGCGGTTATGCCGAGGTCGCGCGCATCATCCACGGCCACCCGACGCTATCGGAGGCGGTCATGGAGGCGGGACGCGCGGCGGATGGGTGGCTGATTCACGGCTGAGAGTATGTTCGCGGAGACCTGGGTGGTGGTGTGTTGTGTTGTTATCCGTTGGTGTGCCATAGTAGTAGGGTATATACTATTATTTATACTTTAGGTTCTACTTTCGTATATGCCGCCATACTATGGTAAACAAAGTTTTAAAAAGATAACGATCCCCCCGCCTCCTGCCGGGCGCGGCGCAGACCCGATCGCCTGCCAGACCTCCACCTCCCGCCCACCGGCACGGGGCCTTGAACCTCGATGCCGATGACCGCACCGGACGCCGCTTTCTACTTCGACCTGGCCAGCCCGCTGGCCTACCTCGCCGCGGAGCGCATCCTGCATGTGCTGCCGGGTCCGGTGCAGTGGCAGCCGGTGCTCGCCCGCGACCTGCCGGGAGCGGAGACGTTCGACGCGTTCCGCTGCCATGAGGACGAAGACGTCTTTCGCGTGGACGTCGCCCGTCGCGCGCGCTCGCTCGCACTGCAGCCACTGCGCTGGCCGGCGGAGTTCCCGTTCGACAGCACGCTCGCGATGCGCGCCGCGACGTACGCCAAGTCGATCGGCCGCACCGTGCCGTTTGCGCAGGCCGCGTTCCGCCAGGCGTTCGCCGGAGGGCGCTCGCTCGGCGAGCCCGACAACGTGCTGATCGCCGCCGCGGCGTGCGAGATGCATCCGGCCGCGGTGTTGAAGGGCGCCGAGCTCATCTCCGTGCGCGCGCAGCTGGACGCCACGACGGCGGCGGCCGCGCAAGCCGGCGTGAGCGACGTTCCCGCGGTTCGCATCGGCACACACGTGTTCGTCGGCGAGGACGCCCTCAAGCGCGCGAGCGCACTCGGCAGGACCGGCGCACTCGGGCGGACGGCCGTGACATGAGAGCCAACCGCGCGTATCGCCTGATCGTCACCCGCGGCGGGTTGACCCCTGCGCTGCTCGCCGACGCGACCCGGGTAGACCACATCGAGGTCGTCGAGATCGACTCCGGCGAGGTCGTGCTGTTCTGGGATCTCCCGCCGCAGACCGCCTCGCGTACGGCCCGGGCGCTGCGCGCCGATCTGTCGCAGCTGCAGGCCGAGGAGTTCCTCGCGCGCTGGAGCGCCGTCGAAGCGTAGTCACCGGGCCGGCCATGCGTGTTCTAAGGTTGCCTGGATGGCTCAGGAGCGCGCTTCGGCTGCCACCGGCGAGGGCCCGGCGCCCCCGCACGCGCCCCTGCCGGAGCCCGCTGTCGCCCGCGAGTGGCTTGCAACCATGACGCTCATCCGCCGCTTCGAGGAGCGGGCAGGGGAGATGTACGCGCGGGCGAAGATCGGCGGGTTCCTGCACCTGTCGATCGGCGAGGAGGCGACGATCGTCGGCGCCGCGCGCGCGTTGCGTGACGAGGACTACCTGATCTCGACCTACCGTTCGCACGGCAACGCGATCGCGCGCGGCACCCCGCCCGAGCGGGTCATGGCCGAGCTGTTCGGGCGCGCCGACGGCTGTTGTGGCGGGCACGGCGGTTCGATGCACATGTTCGACTTCGAGCGCCGCTTCATGGGCGGCTACGGGATCGTCGGCGGCAACCTGCCGATCGGGGCGGGCATCGGCCTGAGCAGCGACTATCTCGCCCGCGACGAGGTCACGCTGTGCGCGTTCGGCGACGGCGCCACCAACCAGGGCACGTTCGGTGAAACGCTCAACCTCGCCGCGTTGTGGCGGTTGCCGGTCGTGTTCATGGTCGTCAACAACCAGTTCGGCATGGGCACCTCGATCGAGCGCCACTCGGCGGTGACCGACCTGCGCCGCAAGGGCGAGTCGCTCGGCGTCGCCGGCGTGCGCTGCGACGGGATGGACGTGCTCGACACCTACACCGTCGTCGACGAGGCCATCCGGCGCGTGCGCGAGGACCGCCGCCCGCTGCTGGTGGAGGCCGTCACCTATCGCTTTCGCGGCCACTCGATGGCCGACCCCGAGGAGTACCGCACGAGGGAGGAGGTCGCTCAGTGGCGCGAGCGCGACCCGATCCCCCAGTTCGGCGAGCGGCTGCAGCGCGAGGGCGTTCTCGACACAGCGGCGCGCGAGCTGATCGAGCGCGAGGCGGCCGAGCAGGTCGAGCGCGCCGTGGAGTTCGCCGAGAACTCGCCGTTTCCCACGCCCGAGTCGCTGTATGAGGACGTATACGTGCTTGGGGAGCAGCCCCACGGGCGGTACCACGCATGAGCGCCCGCCGCCCTGCATCCGGTCGCCCTTCGTCCGCGCGGGCATCGGTGTCGCCGACATCCACGCCCACATCCACGCCCTGGACATCCCCGCACGTGGCCGCGCCGCCGGCCACTCCGCCGCTCGGCGGGAGGCGCCGGTGAGCGAGCTGCGCTATCGCGAAGCCCTGAACGCGGCGCTGCGCGAGGAGCTGCGCCGCGACGAGCGCGTGGTGCTGCTCGGCGAGGACATCGGCGTGTTCGGGGGCGCGTTCAAAGTCACCGAGGGTCTGCTCGAGCAGTTCGGGGAGCGGCGCGTGCGCGACACGCCGATCTCGGAGAACACGATCGTCGGCATCGGCGTCGGCGCGGCGATGACCGGCCTGCGCCCCGTGGTCGAGCTGATGACGATCAACTTCTCGCTGCTCGCGTTCGACCAGATCGTCAACCACGCCGCGCACATCCGCTACATGTTCGGCGGCCAGGTATCGGTGCCGCTGGTCATCCGCATGCCCCAGGGCGCCGGCCACCAGCTCGGGCCGACCCACTCGCACTGCCTGGAGGCGATGTTCCTGCACGTCCCCGGCCTGCTCGTCGCCGTGCCCGCCACGCCCGCCGACGCCAAGGGCATGTTGAAGACGGCGATCCGCGACGAGAACCCGGTCATCTTCATCGAGCACGAGTCGCTGTACGGCGTCCGCGGAGAGGTGGCAGACGACGAGGACGCGCTCGTCGAGTTCGGCCGCGCGCGCGTCTGCCGCGAGGGCTCGGACGTGACGATCGTCGGCGTCTCGCGGATGGCGCTCACCGCCGAACGGGCGGCCACCACGCTCGCCGACGAGCACGGGGTGCAGGCGGAGGTGATCGACCCGCGTACGCTGCGCCCGCTGGACCTGGACACGATCCTCGCCTCCGTGCACACCACCAACCGCTGCGTCGTCGTCGAGGAGGGCTGGCCGCACGGAGGCGTCGGCGCGAACCTCGCCGCGCTGATCGCCGAGCACGCCTTCGATGACCTCGACGCCCCGGTCGCACGCGTGTCGGGCGCGGACGTGCCGATGCCCTACTCCAAGCCGCTGGAGGAAATCGCATTTCCACATGAGCCTCAGGTGGTGGCCGCCGCGCTGGCCACACTCGGGCGGGGCGAGGGCTCCGACACGCCCGTCGCCGCGCAGGAGGGGCTCTGATGGCCGGACGCACAGGCCTTTACGTGGGCGCGTGTCTCACTCCGGGAGAGACGCGCTGATGGCCGAGATCGTCATGCCGCGCCTGTCCGACACGATGGAGGAGGGCACGATCCTGCGCTGGCTCGCCGCCGACGGCGAGCCGGTGCGGCGCGGGCAGGAGATCGTCGAGATCGAGACCGACAAGGCGACCATGACCTACGAGTCAGACCTCGACGGCGTCCTTCAGATCGTCGCCGCCGAGGGCGACACGCTGCCGGTCGGCGCGGTGATCGCGCAGGTGGGCTCGGGCGACGGGACCGGCGTGGGCGGTCAGGACGCGCACGTGACCTCCGGCGGCGGGGATGCGAACGAGGGCGCCGTCGCTGCAGCCGGCCAGTCTGGTGCGGCTACTCCCTCCACACCTGCCGAGGCCGTCCGCGAGGCCATCCCGGGCCCGGTGGCGGAGACGAGCCCCACGGCAAACCAGAAGCGCGTCAAGGCGTCGCCGCTGGCGCGGCGCATCGCGCGGGAGAACGACGTGGATCTGCACGCGCTCACCGGCACGGGCCCGGGCGGGCGCATCGTCAAGGCCGACGTCCAGGCGGTCGCCTCGACGGTCCACACCGAGACACCCCGCACGACCGCCGACGCCGCAGACGGGCCATCCGGCGTAGCAGACACGGCCACCACCGGTGCGGCCGCCGGCTCGTCGCCCGGAGCGGCGCTCGCGGGTGTGACAACGGCCCGCGGCGAGACGACCGAGATCGAGCTCTCGCGCACCCAGCAGACGATCGCCCGGCGCATGGCCGAGTCGAAGGCCACGATCCCCCACTTCTCACTCCAGGCCGACATCGACATGGAGGAGTGCGTCGCGCTGCGCTCCGAGCTCAAGCGCCTCGGCCAAGCGGACGCACCCACCTACAACGACATGGTCGTCAAGGCCTGCGCGCTGGCCCTGCGCGAGCACCCGCGCGCGAACTCCAGCTATCGCGACGGGCGTCTGCAGTTGCACGGGCGCGTCAACGTCGGCATCGCCGTCGCGGTGGAGGCCGACGGACCCTCGAGCGGCGGCGTGCTGATCGTGCCGACCGTGTTCGACGCCGACGCCAAGTCGCTCGGCGAGATCGCCCGCGAGACGCGCGCCCTGGCCTCGCGCGTGCGCGAGCACTCGATCACGCCACCCGAGCTCGGCGGCGGCACGTTCACGGTCTCCAACCTCGGCATGTTCGGCGTCAGCGCGTTCACCGCGATCGTCAATCCGCCACAGGCGGCGATCCTGGCGGTTGGCTCTGTCGGCCCCCGCCCCGTCGTGCGCGAGGACGGTGAGATCGCCGCGCGTCAGACGATGACGGTCACACTGGCCTGCGACCACCGCATCCTCTACGGCGCCGACGCCGCGCGCTTCCTGGCGCGCATCCGCGAGCTGCTCGAACAGCCCGCCTCGCTAACGCTGTAAGCCTCGGAGGAATCCCCGAAGCGATCTGTAGGTTCGTCGGCGGGTTATCACCCACCGCCCGATCATGCCGGCCCGAGGCCGACCGGCCCAGGAAAGGAGGTGATGGGATGGACTACTCCGTTGAGTTCATTCTGGCGATTACGCTCATGGTCGCGGTCATCCGCAGCCTGAGATAGCGCCACCCAAGCTCCGGCGGGAGTCGGCCTCGGGCCCGCCGGGGCGCCCTTTAAACGAAGCCGGGGTCCGGCATGCCGGACCCCGAGGCAATGGAATAAACGACTCCATTGAGTTCATCTTGGCTCGTCCAGTGTACCGGACGCATGACGGGACGCAAACGCGACGATTGCGCTTTGGTCGCGGTCATCCGCAACCAGACGTAGCGCCAAACCCAGCTCCGGCGGGAGTCGGGCCCGATGCCCGCCGGAACGCACGTTTAACAAAGACGGGGCCCGGCGAACCGGACCCCGGAATGAGCAACTCAATAGCGCTCATCTTGGCAGGTCATAGTGTATCGAACGTATGATGGGACGACGAAAACGCACCAGGTCTTCGAGCGCTTCGGCCGACGCTAACCTGAGACTGCAGCCGATGATCGAAGCCAAACCGTCCTCACCGGAGCTATGGGTGCACCACCTGGGCACGGCCTCCTACCGCGACGCGCTCGCCCTGCAACTGCACATCCGCGAACTCCGGCTGACCGGGGAGCTGCCAGACACGCTGCTGCTGCTCGAACATCCGCCCGTCTACACGCGCGGACGGCGCTCGGCGCCGGGGGAGCTGACGCTCGGCGAGGACCTCTACCGCGCGCGTGGCATCGAGGTCGTCGAGACAGACCGCGGCGGGCGCGTCACCTACCACGGTCCCGGCCAGCTGGTCGGCTATCCGATCATGCGCGTCGATGACATCGGCGCGCATCTGCGCACGATGGAAGCCGCGATCATTGCCGCGCTGGCCGGCTACGGCGTAAAGGCGCGTTCGCGTTGCGAAGAGGGACCCGACTATACCGGCGTGTGGGTGGAGGACCGCAAGATCGCCTCGATCGGCGTGCACGTCTCGCGCGGCATCGCCACCCATGGATTCGCCGTCAACGTCGACGTCGATCTCGCGCCGTTCTCGTGGGTGATCGCCTGCGGTCTCCCGGACGTGACGATGACCTCGATCGCCCGCGAGCTTCCTTCCGGACGCACGATCGATCCGGACGGCTTTCGGACACGCATGGCGGACCACTTCGCCGACGCCTGTCACCGGCGCCCGCGGGCTGTCTCGCGATCCGAGCTGATGCGGGGCCGGATACCGATCGGAGATCGACGGGATCTCCGATCGGCCAGCGCCAACCCGCGCCGAGCGGGAACCGCCTGCGCGGATGCTGGCCGATCTTTGATCGGTCAAAGCCCGACCGCCCCTGACGCCCTCACCCCCGTAACCGGCCACGGAGCCCCCGTATGAGCGCCACCCGTTCGCGCGCGAACCCCGGAGGCATGGACGTGCTGAGCGTGCTCGGCTCGAACGTCCGCCCGCTGCGCGAGCGCAAGCCTCCGTGGTTCAAGGTGCCCCCGCCCGGCGGCGAGCGCTACCGCGAGCTGACCGAGCTGATCCGCTCGGAGAACCTGCACACCGTCTGCCAGGAGGCGGCCTGCCCGAACGTCGGCGAGTGCTGGGAGCGGGGCACCGCGACGTTCATGATCCTCGGCGACACCTGCACGCGCCGCTGCGGGTTCTGCAACGTCAAGACCGGCAAGCCCACCTGGAACGATCCGCTCGAGCCCGCGCGGGTCGCGCGCTCGATCGCGCGTATGGGCCTGCGCCACGCCGTCATCACGTCGGTCGATCGCGACGACCTGCCCGACAAGGGCGCCGCGGCGTTCGTCGGCGTGATCCGCCAGGTCCGCCGCCAGGCGCCCGACTGCCGGGTGGAGGTGCTGACGCCCGACTTCCAGGGTCAGGAGATGCCCCTGGCGAAGGTGATCGCCGAGCGCCCGGATGTGTTCAACCACAACGTCGAGGTCGTCCCGCGGCTGTATCCGCTGGCGCGCCGCGGCTCGGAGTTCGCCCGCTCCTGCCGCGTGCTGGCGCTCGCAGGCGAGCTCGGCGAGGGCGAGGTCGTGACCAAGTCCGGGCTGATGGTGGGTCTCGGCGAGACCCACGAGGAGCTGGTGCAGACGTTCGCCGCCCTGCGCGCTCATGGCGTGCGGGTGCTCACGGTCGGACAGTACCTGCGCCCCTCCGAGCGCCATCTGCCGGTCGTGCGCTACTGGCATCCCGACGAGTTCGCCGCGCTGGAGCGCGCCGCGTACGAGCTCGGCTTCGACCACGTCGCCGCCGGACCGCTCGTGCGCTCCTCCTACCACGCCGACCAGCACGTTCCCCAGCGACGCGGGGGCGTCGGGCCGCTCGCCGCGAGCGCGTAGCTCCCTCGGAGCGCATCGCGCTCATCGGCCGCTTTCGGGGACGCATCGGGCCCATCGGCTGCTTTCGGGCGCACCGCGCCGTCGGCCGCTTTCAGGCGGACCGTGCCGGCGGCCGGCGTCGCGCGGATAGGCTCACGCGATCCTGCCGCTCATGGCCGACATCCAGCGAGATCGCTTCCCGACGACGATCGCCGAGATCTCGGCCGCGCTGCTGCTCGACGCGTGGCTCGCGCCGCAGCTCAGCTCCGGCCTCACCGGACCCATGTTCGCATGACCCGCCGCCGGCTCGTCCTCGCCGCCGCGCTGCTGTTCATCGCCGGCTTCGCGTTCCTGACCCTCAGCGCGGTGTCCCAGCAAGGGTTTACGCTGCTGAGCGCCGTCTCGATCTTCGTGCTCGTGCTGCTCGGGATCGGGATCGTCGGCGCGATGCTGAACCCTCCGCGACGATGACGATGTACGACTCTCCTTTCATGACCCCCGACCGGAGTCGCCGGCGGCGCGAGACCGCCCGGCGGCGGCGCCGTGCGCGCAGGCGGGCGCTGGCAATCGGCGCGCTGGCGCTGGCGATCGGCGCCGCGGTGGCGGTCATGATGGCCCTGGCAAGGTCGGACACCCACGGGTCGGCGTCAGCCTCGGGCGCCCGTGCGCATTCGCGCGCGCACGCGCGCGCCCCGATCGCGGCACGTCCGACCCGCTCGCCGCTCGGCCTGCCGCTGGGCGCCCCACCGTTCGCGCTGACGGGCATCGGAGACCCCCGGCGCGACTCGGTGCACGTCGCCTTCCACACCCCGCCGCGCGCCGGGCTGCTGTTCAACCTCGACACCGGCCGGGCGCTGTGGCAGTCAAACCCCTACACGCGTCTGCACATCGCCAGCCTGACGAAGATGATGACCGCGCTCCTGGCGGTCGAATCCTCGCCGCCCGGCGCGCCCGTGCTCGTGACACGGCAGGCGATCATGGCGGCCGGGTCGAAGGTCGGCGTGCTGCCGCTGGGCAGGCGCGTGCGCCTGGAGAGCATGCTCTACGGCCTGATGCTCCCCTCGGGCAACGACGCCGCGGTCGCGCTCGCCGAACACATCTCCGGGAGCTCGAGCGCCTTCGTCACGCGCATGAACGCCCGGGCGGCGCAGCTCGGGATGGGCTGCACCCGCTACTCCTCGCCGTCGGGCTATGTCGACCGGTACAACTTCTCCTGCGCCGCCGACCTGGCGCTGCTCGCGCACGTCGATCTCTCCCAGCCCCGCATCGCGCGCGTCGCGCGCACCTACACGGCGAGGCTGCCGTTCCCGATCCACGGCGGCTACCTGTACCTGTACAACAACAACCCGCTGCTGATCTACCACTACCCCGGGCTGACGGGTCTGAAGACCGGCTACACGCTCGCGGCCGGTCGCTGCCTGGTGGCGACCGCCGAGCGCGACGGCGTGCGCCTGGGGGTCGTGCTGCTGCGCTCTCCCGACCCGGGCACCCAGGCGAGCTACCTGCTCAACCGCGGATTCGAGGGCGTCTACCACCAGCCGCGCGTCCCCGAGCCGCCGCTCCCCCCGGGGGCCTGAGCACGGGCGTGGCGGGCGTGGGCGCGCCCGCCCAAACGACGGCTCCCGCTCGCGCCTCGCGACGACACCCACCCACGTCTGCGACGGGCTCCCGCTCGCGCCCTGCGACGACACCGTCGTCCAAGAGGGAGTACCGTTACGTGCAGTCGATTGACTGGTCAGTCAGTCAGCCGCCCTGAGCGTAGCCCGAAGGAGGAGCCGTGGATCTCGACGACACACCCGAGCAGGCCGCATACCGCGTCGAGGCGCGAGCATGGCTCGAGCAGCACGTCTCGGAAGCGCCCGTCCTGCAGGGTCCCGGCGCGATCGAGGACGAGGACGAGATCATCGCCGCCCGGCGCGTGTGGCAGGGCAGGCTCGCCGAGGGCGGCCTCGCGGGCGTGGTGTGGCCGAAGGAGTACGGCGGCCAGGGCCGCGGCCCGATCGAGCAGGTGATCTGCAACCAGGAGATCGCGCGCGCGAAAGTGCCGGGCATCCTCGACGCGATCGGCGTGGGCATGCTCGGCCCGACGATCATCGCCCACGGCGACGAGGAGCAGAAGGGCCGCTATCTCGGCCCGATGCTGCACGGCGACGAGGTCTGGTGCCAGCTGTTCTCCGAGCCCGCCGCCGGCTCGGACCTCGCGGCGGTGCAGACGCGCGCGCGCCTGCAGGATGACGGCAGCTGGCGGCTGACGGGGCAGAAGGTGTGGACGACCAACGCCCAGTTCGCCGCCTACGGCCTGCTGCTGGCGCGCACCGACGCCGACGTGCCCAAGCACAAGGGCATGACGATGTTCGTCGTGCCGATGGACGCGCCCGGTGTGACCGTGCGCGGGCTGCGCCAGATCTCCGGCGAGGCGGAGTTCAACGAGGTGTTCTTCGACGACGTGCCGCTCGATGCCGGCGCGGTCGTCGGCGGGGTCGGCAACGGCTGGGGCACGGCGCTGACGACGCTGATGTACGAGCGCGTCACGATCGGCCTCGGCGGCGAGGGGCTCGGGTACAACTCGACCCGCTTCGCCGCGGCGATCGCCGGCGACGCGCACGCCCGCCGCGACCCGGATGTCAGACACCGGCTCGGCGAGATCTCGAGCGAGCTGCTGGCCGTCAGGTTCACCGGCTACCGCACGCTGACCGCGCTGCAGAAAGGCCAGATCCCGGGCCCGGAGGCGGGCCTCGCGAAGGTCACGATCGTCAACGGCGCGATCAGGGCCGGCGAGCTGATCGCCGACGTGCAGGGCCCCGACGCGCTCGAGAAGGACAGCGAGTGGGCCTACATGATCTCCTTCCTGCCCGGCCTGAAGTCGGCGGGCGGCACCGAAGAGATCCTGCGCAACACGATCGGCGAGCGCGTGCTCGGCCTGCCGCCCGAGCCGCGGCTGGACAAGGGCATCCCCTTCTCGGAGCTGCGCTCCAAGGAAGCGACGGCGGCATGATGAGCGCACCACCGCAGACGCCCGTTCACGACGCCCGCCGCCGCAGCGCCGGCGTCACCCCGGCCGAGGAGATCCCACGATGAACCTCGCGCTGTCAGACGAGCAGGTGTTCCTGCGCGAGGCGGCCCGCGGAGCGCTGTCGCGCTTTCAGACGCTGCAGGCCGCTCGCGAGGCGCTCGACGGCGACGAGGATGCGCTGCCCGACATGTGGCCCGCCGCGTGCGAGGCCGGCTGGCCGGGCCTGTTGATCGACGAAGCCCACGGCGGCGCCGGGCTGGACGCGTTCGACGCGATGCTCGTGCTCGGCGAGTGCGGCCGCGTGCTCGCGGGCATCCCTTTGCTCGGGCACCTGCCGGCGAGCGCGATCCTGAACGACTCCGCGGACGCCGCATCCCTGCTGGGGCCGCTGGCGAGCGGCGAGCGCCGCGCGGCCTACCTGCCCGCGAGCCCGCCCAGCGACGTCGAGGACCGCTGGAGCGTCGACCCCCGCCACGGCGCCGCGCGCGCGCCGGCGCCGACCGCCACCGCCGCGGAGGGCTCCACGGCGAAGGTCAGCGGCGAGCTGGCGTTCGTGCCCGACGCCCCCGGCGCGGACGTGCTCGTCGGCGTGGCGCTGCCGGCGCCGACCGCGGAGGGGTTGGTGGGGACGCCCGTGGGCGTGGCGATCGAGGCCGACGCCATGGGAGTGAGCGTCGAGGCGATCACGCGCTATGACGCGACCCGCTCGCTGGGGCACGTCACGCTGAAAGACGCCCCGGCGACCGTGCTGGACGCATCGACGGAGACGCTCGCCGCGGCATGGCATCTCGCGCAGGCGCTGATCGCCGCGGAGTCGCTGGGCAGCGTCGAAACCGCGCTGGAGGTATCCGTGCAGTATGCCAAGGAGCGCCACACGTTCGGTCGCGCGATCGGCTCCTACCAGGCGGTAAAGCACTCGCTCACCGAGGTGCTGCGCCAGCTGGAGAACGGGCGCTCGCTGCTGTACTACGCGGGCTGGGCGCGGCGCGGCGCGCCGGAGGAGTTCCCGCTCGCGGCCGCAGCCGCGCGCTCGGTGGCCGGGCGCGCGCTCGACCACGCGGCGCGCACGATGATCTCGGTGCACGGCGGCATCGGCGCGACCTGGGAGCACGACGCGCCGTTGTATTTCCGCCGCGCCCAGCTCTCCCGACGCCTGCTCGGCGGGACTGGCGCAGCGACCGACCGGGTAGCGGGCGAGCTGATCGCGCAGGCCGACGCGGCCTGACCTGACGGTCGGATGGCGGCGCTGGCCGATCGGCGATCCCGTCCATCGGCACACTTCGCTCGGTGCGTCCTTTCATCGCTTGCCCTCCGACCGTCAGGACTCTTAGGTATGGCCCGGCCGCGCTCTGTCGTGCTTCGACGGTCTGACTCCGGCAGACAAGGTCGTCGTATTGCGGGTCGTCGTCGCCCTCTGCCTCGCCGCCGCCGCTTCGGCTTCCAGCGCCGCCAGCACGGGAGCGCCATAGGCGGCGTGCACGGCGGCGGCCATCGAAGTGTCGAGACCGCAGTTGATGCAGAACCCGTGCTGAGACCAGCCGATCGCGCGGGCGAGCACCTGATCGGCGTAGGCGACGCCGGCGGCGTCGTGACCGTAGTAGTCATACGCCGCGTTCCACGCGCCGGCGCCGAGCGCGAGCGTGGCGCCATCCGTGGACAGCAGGTGCGCGGCCGCCATGATCGCGTCGAAGTCGTCATAGATCGACGGGTGCCGCACCGTCGGATGGTCGTAGGCCGCCGGGCGGCGCCCGTACCGGAAGGAGTTGCTGACGAGATCCCACGTCGAGACGGGGCCGTTGGTGACGTTGAACTGCATCGGCCCCCCACAGCAGCCGGCAAAGTTGAGACCGCGATAAGTGGTGGGGGCGGTCGAGAACGCCGACTCCTGCTCGTGGATCGAAGCGATCAGCAGCCAGTTGACGCCGAACGTGGTCTGGGCGACGGAGTAGATCGGGTAGAACCCTTCCATCCAACGGCTGGAGACGAGCATCTGCAGCGGACTGTCGAGACGGGCCAGCGACTGTGTCTGCGCGGCGGTCGAGGGGTGCGCGACGATCGCCCCGGGCGACCCTGTCGCGGACACGTCCGCCGAGGCCGCGGCGGGAGCCGCAGTGGCCGCGGTGATCAGCACCGGCACAGGCGAGGCCGGCGGCACGCCCGCCGAGCGCCCGACGAGTCCCGTGAGGACTGCGACCAGCACCGCGGCGCCGAGTGCGGCGATCGTGCCGGCCAGTAACCAGTGGCCGCGTTCGGAGGGCGGCGACGGCACGTGCTCGAACGCGGGCACGGGGCGATTTCCTGCGAAGAAGCGCAGGCGGCGCACGAGCGTGATCGTCCTCTCACCCATAACCCCTGCACTGCACGGTAGCGGGAGCGGTTAAAGAGCAGGTGTGTCCGTCAGATCCCCAGCACGCGACGGAGCACCCGATCGAACGCGCCGGAGGGCAGCAACGCGTGAGCGAGGACCATGCCGCGGGCATCGCGCCCGACCAGATAGCGGGCGCGCGGACGGCGCGCGGTGAGCGCCCGCTCGATCGTGGCGGCCACCTGCTCGGGTGAGACACCGCGACGCTCGGTGTCGTTCAGGACCTTGGCGAACGCGGCCGGCACGCGGCCGTACTCATGTTGAAGCTCAGGCGGAATCTCCAATCCGTCCGCGGTGTCACGGGCCTTGCTCCAGATCGGCGTTTTCACCGATCCCGGCTCGATCAGCGAGACGTGGACGTGCGAGCTGTGCAGCTCCCCGCGCAGGGCGTCGCCGAGCGCCTCGAGCGCGTGCTTGGACGCGGCATAGGGCCCGTTGAACGGCACCGAGACAAGCCCGCCGATCGAAGAGAGGAACACGATCCGCCCCCGCGCGGCTCGCAGCGCTGGAAGCAGTGACCGCGAGCTGACCGAACACGTTGACCTCGAACTGCATCCGCAGATCCTCGGGCGAGAGGAGCTCCAGCGGCCCGCCCACGCCGATGCCGGCGTTGTTGACGAGCGCGTCGAGTCCTCCCCCGCACGCACCGCCGGCCCGCGCGGTCTCCTCCTGAACCAGCGCCCTCGCCCGCGCGATCTGCCCCGGGTCGGTCACGTCGAGGATCAGCGGAATCACCTGCCCCGCCACGGCCTCTGCGAGCAGGCGCTCGCCGGCCGCCCGCTCCCTTACGCCGGCGAGGACGGTCCAGCCGCCGGCGGCCAGATGCAGCGCGGTGGCGCGCCCGATGCCGGTGGAGGCGCCGGTGATCAGGGCGGTGGGCACAGGCCGACCCTAGCGGACAGAACCTGCCGGCGGCGCCCGTGCGGGTGAGGCGCACGAGCGATGCTCCCCGCGCCGCGGCGACACCTCCCGGCACAGCCGGGCACAACCGCATGTGAGCAATCTCACAATATGGTTAGCAACCGCTTAGGATCCGGCTCGATGGTTCCGCGCGTGAGCAAGCCCTCGACAGCCTCGCGCGCGGCGATCGCGTGCGCGATCCTCGCCGCGCTGGCAGGCTGCGGGTCGAGCACGCGAGGCGGCCTCAGCGCACGTGCCAGCGCCACCACCTCCGCGCAGGCCGTACCGGGCGCCTGCTCGACGGCGGTGCTCGGCGCGCTCGGCAGCGTCGCCATGCACGTCTATCACGAGGGGCTCTCCAGCGAACGCACCGGATCGGCGATCGGCTTCATCACGCACTCGATTCCGCTGCGCGAAGCCGTCGAACGCGACGATCCCCAGGCCGCGCGCGCCGCCGCGCAGGCGCTGATCGCGACCGGGCACATGACCAACCTGCGGGTGCTGCGCGGCGCTCAGGTGCTGGCCGACGTGGGCGGTCAGGGCGCGCTCGCACCCTTGTATGGCCCCATCCTCGACGCCGGCGGCGCGCCGATCGGCGCGTTCGTGACCAGCGTATGGACCGACAGCGGACTCGTCGCCGAGACGAGCGGGATCGCGGAGGGCGCGACCGCGCTGCGCGCCGGCGGGCAGAGCATCGCCGGCTCGATCGCGCTGGGACCGGGCGCGCTGCCGGCGCGGGGAACGCTCACGGTCGGGGGCGTCAGCTACGCCTACACCTCGTTCCCGGCAGCCGTCTATCCGAGCGGGCAGCCGCTGCGCATCTACCTGTTCAAGTCGATCGCCTCGATCGCGCCGCTGTGCGGGCACACGCCGACGGATACGGTCGTCAACGCGATCGGCCGCGTCGCGCGGCTGATCTACGCCGGCGAGGTGGGCGCGCGCGCGCGGGTCCAGGTCCACCGCGTGCAGCACAACCAGCCGCTGCTGCGCGCGGTCGCTATGCGCGATGCGGCAGCCACGCGATTGGCGATCGCAGGCCTGCTCAACCAGCACATCGTGCGCCTGCGGGTCAGCGCGGGCGCACGGCTGCTGTCGGACGTCGGCGGCCCCTACGTGCTCGGGCCGGTGCACGCGCCGTTGCGCCTGCACGGCCGGCGGATCGGCAGCGTCGTGCTGTCGATCCAGGACGACGAGGGCTACAAGCGCCTGGCGGGGCGGCTCGCCGGCCTGGACGTGCTGATGTACATGGGCTCGCGCCTGGTCAAGAACAGCCTCGGCCCGGCGCCGGGCGCGGTTCCCGCGAGCGGGTCCTATCGCTACCGCGGGCGCACGTTCCGCGTATACACGCTCCGCGCCGAGGCGTTCCCGTCGGGTCCGCTGCGGATCGCGGTGCTGATCCCGATCCCCTACTCGTAGACCCCTCGCCGCGAATCAGACCCCTCGCCGCGAATCGCCACGGCCGCGGTCTCGCACGTGGACCGAGGTATCGCCCGCGCCGTGTCTGCCTCCGCCCAGCCGGCGGGTGCGGTAACCGGCGCCGACAGCTGTGGCAGTTGAACTGGCTATGGGTTTCCCCCAATAACCCGCCACCGGTCACACAGCCCTCAGGCAGGGGTGAGCGACGCCTGCTTCTCGCGCAGTCCCTCCAGCAGCTTGGCGAACGAGTCGGAGAATTTGGCGACTCCCTCGCGCTCGCACGTGTCGGTGATGTCCTCGTAGCTGACGCCTGCCGCGGCCAGTTCGTCGAACAGGGCGTGCGCCTGCTCGAGCCGCTGCTCCAGGCGCGGCTGCGGATCGCCGTGGTCCTGATAGGCGTCGATCGTCTGCTGGGGCATCGTGTTGACGGTGTCCTGTCCGAGCAGCTCCTCCACGTACAGCGTGTCCGGATAGGCCGGGTTCTTCGTCGAGGTCGATGCCCACAGCACGCGCTGGGGCGTGGCGCCCTTGCCGGCCAAAAACTCCCAGCGCTCGCTCGCGAACGCGCTCTTGTAGTGCTGGTAGGCGAGCCGCGCGTTGGCGATCGCGAGCTTGCCCTTGAGCTCGTCGTGCCCGCCGATCTCCTGCAGTCGCCGGTCGGCCTCGGCGTCGATGCGCGAGACGAAGAAGCTCGCCACCGACGCCACCTTGGTGGGGTCGCCCCCGGCGGCGATCAGGCGCTCGATGCCGCGGATATAGGACTCGGCGACCTCGGCGTAACGACGCAGCGAGAAGATCAGCGTCACGTTGATCGAGCGGCCGTACGCGATCACGTCCTCGATCGCCGCCAGCCCCGGCTTGGTCGCGGGGATCTTGACGAGCAGATTCGGCCTGTCCACCGTCTCGTGCAGCTCGATCGCCTCGCGGAAGGTCTGCAGCGTCTCGTACGCCAGCGTCGGGTCGACCTCCAGCGAGACGTACCCGTCGCGCCCGCCCGTCGCGTCGAACGCTCCCCTGAACACGTCGCAGGCGTCCTTGATGTCGCGCACGGCGAGCGCCCAGAACGCGTCGCTCGGATCGCGGTCGGCGAGCTCGCGCAGCTGCTCGTCATAGGCGTCGCCTTCTGCCATCGCCGTCTGGAAGATCGTCGGGTTCGACGTCGCTCCGACGACCGCGCACTCGTCGATCAGGCTCTGCAGATGCCCGCCGCGGATCGACGCGCGCGAGAGCGAGTCGATCCACACGCTCTGCCCCAGCTCCGAGAGCTTATGCAACGGACTCTTGCCCATCGGACTCTTGCTCATCGACTCGCCTCCTGTGCCTTTCCGTCGAGCAGCGCGCGGGCGCGCGCGGCGATGTTCTCGACGGTGAAGCCGAGCTCTTCGAGGACCCTGGACCCGGGCGCGCTCGCGCCGAAGCGATCGATCCCCAGCACCCCGCCGCGATCGCCCACCCACCGCCACCAGCTCAGGCTCGCGCCGGGCTCGACCGCCAGGCGCGGGCCGACGCTCGGCGCCAGCACCTGCTCGCGGTAGCCGGCCGGCTGGGCTTCGAACAGCTCCATACAGGGCATCGAAACAACTCTTACCCGCGTCCCCTCCGCCGCAAGCGTCCGCGCGGCCCGCAGCGTCAACGGAACCTCCGCGCCGGTGGAGATCAGGATCAGCTCGGGCTTATCCTCGCCAGGCGGCGCGGAGTCCCACAGCACGTACCCGCCGCGCTCCAGCTCGCTTGCCTGCCCGAGCCCATCGCCGTCGCGGTCGAGCACGGGGATGTTCTGCCGCGAGAGCAGCAGCGCCACCGGGCCGTCCGTGCGTTCCAGCGCGACCCGCCACGCCTGCGCGGTCTCGTTCGCATCGGCCGGGCGGATCACCCACAGCTTCGGGATCGCGCGCAGCGCCGCATAGTGCTCGACCGGCTGGTGCGTCGGCCCGTCCTCGCCGAGGCCGACCGAGTCGTGCGTCCACACCCACACGACCGGCAGCCCCATCAGCGCCGACAGTCGCACCGACGCGCGCATGTAGTCGGAGAAGATCAAGAACGTCGAGCCATACGGCTTGACGATCCCGCCGTGCGCGGCGGCGCCGTTGACGATCGCGCCCATCGCGTGCTCGCGGATGCCGAACGGCACGTTGCGCCCGGCGTGCGGCCGGGAGAACGCGCCCGCGCCCGCAAACGCCGTCTTGGTCGACTCGACCAGATCGGCGGCGCCCCCGATCATCGTCGGCGCATACTCGGAGAACGCCGCCATCGTCTTCTGCCCGGCCGCGCGCGTGGCGATCTCCGTGCCGGCCTCGAAGTGGGGAAGCGATAATGCCTCGCGCCAACCCTCGCGCAGGCCATTGCCGTTCCAGACGAGATCCCACTCGGCGGCGAGCTCGGGCAGCGCACGGCGCCACTGATCGAACCGCTCCTGCCAGCGCGTCTGCGCCTGCGCGCCGGCGTCCAGCAGCGACATGTGCTCGCGTACGCGCTCGTCCACCCAGAAAGTGCGCTCGGGATCCTCCCAGCCCATCGCGGCCTTGGCGGCGCGCACCTCCTCCTCGCCCAGCGGCGCGCCGTGCGCTTTGGCGGTGTCGACCGCGTGCGGCGCCGGATAGGCGATGTGCGAGCGGATCGCGACGAAAGACGGCCGCTCGCGTTCTTCGCGCGCGGCGCTCAGCGCGGCTGTGAGCGCGTCGAGGTCCTCGGCGTCTGACACCCGCTGCACGTGCCAGCCGTCGGCGGCGAGGCGCTCGGCGTGGTTCTCGCCGTCGAAGGAGATCGCGGTGCTGCCGTCGATCGTGATGCGGTTGTCGTCGTAGCAGACGATCAGCTTGCCGAGGCCGAAGTGCCCGGCGATCGAGGCCGCCTCCTGGCTGATCCCCTCCATCATGTCGCCGTCTGAGCAGATCGCGTACGTGTGGTGGTCGACGATCTCGCTGCCGGGGCGGTTGAAGCGCTCGGCGAGGAAGCGCTCGGCGATCGCCATGCCGACGGCGTTGGCGAACCCCTGGCCGAGCGGGCCCGTCGTGACCTCGACGCCCGGCGTGTGCCCGCGCTCGGGGTGACCGGGCGTGCGCGAGCCCCACTGGCGGAACTGCTTCAGATCGTCGAGGCTCAGCTCATAGCCGGTGAGATGCAGCAGCGAGTACTGCAGCACGCACGCGTGTCCGGAGCTGAGCACGAACCGGTCGCGCTCGGGCCACCGCGGGTCCCGGGGGTTCGCGCGCAGGAAGCGCTCGTACAGGGTGTAGCCCAGCGGCGCGAGCGCCATCGCCGTGCCCGGGTGCCCCGCGCCGGCCTGCTGGACGGCGTCCATCGCCAGGCCGCGGATCGTGTCGATCGAGAGCCGCTGTATGTCGGGTGCATCGACTGCGGGCACGGCCCGATCCTAGAGGCTGCGTCGCATCGACGCAGCCCCAGGATCGCGGACCTCGCCTTCCAGCCCTAACCGGCGGGCGGGCGGCGCCGGCAGGCCCGCAGGCCCGCCACCGAGTGCACCCGCCCGGACGCGCACCAGCGCCTGCGCGGACGAACGCGAACGAGCCAGTGCAGGTCGTGACGGCAGTGCGAGCGGCGATACGGCCATCGGTCGTGCAGCGAGCGCAGCATCCGCTGCTCCTCGCAAGTCGGCAGTCTCATCTATCTCTCTCCCTCCCTCTCTGCTCGTTCCGGGCGCGTGCACGGCCGGCGCCCATCGGCGGCGGCGCCTCGCGCGCGGCTCGTCGGCCGAATCGGCCAACAGAGATCCCTGCAACGGGACGGAACGTCCCAGCTAATAGTACGGCGCCTACAGAACGGGAGCAGACTTGCCCATTCTGCGACACACCCTCTCTCCCTCCTATCCGGTCCCAGCCTCCTGCTTGACCATTGACCCATACCCAGGCCCCCAAATCGCTTTTGACCCCGCACACCACCCTAACCAAACCTCCTCGGATCGTGCGCAGGTCCTTTCCCGCACCGACATATAAATCATGTTTTACTCAGTCTGTCAACCTCAGGGCACGTTAGTCTGTCAAGCGAGTCATACGAGGAGAGGAACTCCGTGGGAGCTGCTGGAAGGGGTCGAGCAAATCGTGGGGGCCGCGCAGGTGCGACGGGCGCCGGCAGCGAGCCGGCGCGCCCACGCGCCGGGGACACGGCGGGGCGCGAAGCCACAGCGGGAGGCGGAGCCACGGCGGAGGGCGGGGCTGATGCCGATGCCGGGCGCAGAGCCACAGCCACACGCGCCGAGGCTCCGGACGGGGCCGGCGAGCGCCGCTCCGGGGCGGCTCTGCCGCGCGGCCCGCAGGCGCTCCCGCGCGAGCAGGTCGCCGCCCACCAGCGCGAGCGGCTCTACAAGGCGATGGTGGAATGCGTGGAGGAGCACGGCTACGTCGCGACGACCATCTCCGAGCTGGTTGCGCGAGCGCGCATCTCCAGGCGCAGCTTTTACGAGCACTTCCACAACAAGGACGAGTGCCTGCTGGCGACCTACGACACGGTGGTCGAGCGGTTGAGGCGCCGCCTGGAGGAGGCCCTGGATCCCACCGAGAACTGGAACGAGCAGCTCGAGGCGTACATCCGCACCCTGTTCGACGCCGCCGGCGACCGACCCGACGCGGCCCGGCTGGTGTGCGTGGAGATGGGCGCCGCGGGCCCGGCCGGGGTGCAGCGCTGGGCGGACGGGGCCGAGCGCCTGCAGCGCTACATCGTCGCGGGGTTCGCGCGGGCCGAGGGACCGGGCACGGTGCCCGACCCGGTGGCGAGGGCGATCGTAGGGGCGGTGCGCCGGATCCTGTACACGCGGGTGCAGCGCGCCCGCTCCAGCAGGTCGCTGCGGGCGGACCTGGCCGAGGTCGTGCCCGACCTGCTCGCGTGGATCGCCTGCTACTACCCCTCGCCCGAGGGGCTGCCGCGGCGCCCGCGCGCACGGCGTGCGCGCGTCGCAGGCGGGCAGCTCGGCGGACGCGTGCCCGGCACGCTATCGGCGCGAGCGCTGTCGGGCGAGCGCGGGCTGCCGCGCGGCGAGCACAACCTGCCGCGCGGGTTCGTCACCCACAACCAGCGCGAGCGGATCTTCGACGCGATCGCCAACCTCACGGCGGCGCGCGGCTATCCGGCCCTCGGCCTGGATGAGATCGCCACCGAGGCGGCCGTGTCGCTGCAGACCTTCTACGCGCACTTCGCCGGCAAGGAAGAGGCGTTCGTCGCCACCTACGAGACCGGTCACGCGCGCGCGATGGCGGTCGTCAACCAGACGCTCGCGCGGCAGACCAGCTGGATCGGCGCGGTGCGCGCGGGGGCGGCGGCGCTGCTGGAGCTGCTCGCCTGCGAGCCCTCCTACGCGCACCTGGCGTGCGTGGACGTGATGATCGCCTACCCGCACATGGCCCAGCGTGTGCAGCAGGCCAACGACTTCTACGCCGGGCTGCTCGACCTGCGCACGGCGCGCGACGCGCCCTCGCTGCTGCCCTCGCCGGTCGTCGGGGAGGCGATCGTCGGGGGCGTGTTCGAGCTGCTCCACGACTACGTCCTGCGCGGGCAGTCGCGACGCCTGCCCGAGCTGGCCGACCACGTCGTCTACATCGCGCTCGCCCCATTCATGGGCGCGCGGGCGGCCTGGCGGGCGATTGCGGAGGGGTGAGGTTGGGCGTGAGTTGGGCGCGAAGAGCGAGGTCAGGCGCGCAGGGTTAGGTTAGGGGTGGTACCTATGAGTGGTATCCACGAGTGGTATCCACGGATACTAAAGACCGGCGCCTGAAGACCGGCGCCCGCCACCTGCCCATCCCTCCGAATCTCGTGGATTTGAGGCCTTGTCAAAGTGCGCCCGGCGGGAATCGAACCCGCGGCCTGCGGCTTGAAAGACCGCTGCTCTTTGGCTCCCCGAAGAGAACCGTTGACCACTGAGCTACGGGCGCGCGATGGAGTTGCGATCGAGTTGGCTGGTAAGAGAGCCTAATCTAAGCATGTGGGAGCGTATCTTGAGAGCAGCGGCACGCCCACTCCGCCGCGGGGAGATCGGAGGATCGCCGATCGGCCGGCGGCGCCCATCGGGAGGCGCCTTCCCGCAAGACGGCTGCTGATTGGCGCGCTCGTGCTGGTCGTGCTCGGCGCCGGCGCGACGCTGTTCGGCTGGAACGTCGAAGCCTGGTTCCGCCACATCTGGGACACGATCACGAGCCTGCCGCTCGCCAGCCTGCTCGGCGCGCTCGCGCTCGTGACGCTGCAGACGACGATGGTGGGGTTCTCGTGGTATTCGATCCTGCGCTGCGCGTATCCGCGCGGGGGCGTGCGGTTCGTGCAGGTGCTCGCCTGCTATGCGGCGGCGGTGGCGCTCAACTGGGTGCTGCCGGCGAATCTGGGGACGTGGGCGATGCTGCTGATGTTCACGACGATCATCGCGGGCGTTACGTTCGCGGGGGTGCTGGGCTCGCTGGCGGTGGAGAAGATCTTCTTCACGCTGATCGGCACGGCGTGCTACGTGTATCTGTTCCTGACCGTCGGCGGATCGTTCAGCCTGCAGCTGGGCTTCATCAGCGCCCATCCGGTTGCGATCGCGGTCCTGCTCGTGGGCATCGCGGCGCTCCTGTTCCTGGTCGCGCAGATGTTGCGCGAGCGGATCGACAAGTGGTGGGAGCAGGCGAAGGCGGGGGGCAGGATCCTCGCCAGCCCCCGCGCGTTCCTCACGCGCGTGGTGGCGCCGCAGGCGATCAGCTGGGCTGCGGGGCTAGGAATCATCGCGGTGTTCCTGGGCGCGTATGACATCCCCGTCAGCTTCCACACGATCATGCGCGTGGTGGCGAGCAACTCGATCGCCAACGCGACAGCCGTCACGCCGGGCGGGGCGGGCGTTACGCAGGCGTTCAACGCCGTCTCGCTGCGAGGCGTCACCACTCCCGCCAACGCGACCGCTTACTCGGTGGCCCAGCAGCTCGTGGTCACGGCCTGGAGCATCCTGCTGGCGATCCTGCTGCTCGTGCGAGCGTTCGGCTGGAGCGGGGGCAAGACGCTCGTCGAGCAGTCATACGCCGAAGCGCGCCAGAAGAGCGCCGAGCAGTCGGCGGCTCGCAAGGCCAAGCGGCAGGCCAAGCGACAGGCAAAGCGCGGGTCCAAGCACCACGAGGGCGTGCCCGCCGACACCGAGATCTGAGCCATGAAGGGGCGCCGCCGGAGCCTCCACGCCAAACCGCAATGACGCCGAGCTCTATTCGCCGGCGCCTGTGTGTCGGTGGAGCATCATCCGATCAGGTCGACGAGGCCCTTGACGATCAGATAGATCCCAACCGCGACGGCTGCGACGATCGCGAGCGTACGGCCGTGGCGGGCGAACCACAGGTTGATGCCTTCGAGCGTGCTCGCCGCGCGAGCGGGGACGACGAGCAGCATCAGCATCGGCAGCTCGACCATCCACAGCATCACCGCGACGGTCGCCACGAGCGAGGCCAGCTCTGCGCTGGTCGATAGGTTCGCGTCGGCGATCGCCTTGACGGCGCCGATGTAGATTGGCGACGGCAGCACGTACAGGATGACGCCGAGCACGAACGCCAACCGACGACTCTCCAGGTAGCGCTCGATTTTGGAGGGCGCTTCGCTCGCATTGGCCGCCGTGTCGCCCGAGTTGGACGCCGGCGGGTCGGAGCGTTGACGGTGCAGGCGGAGAGCGAGGAGGAGCAGCAGCACGCCCAGTGCCAGGTCGAGTGCGGCGCCAGGCGTCAGGTGGTGGGATCCGGTCGCGCCGAGTTCGACCAGCACATACAGGATCAGCACGCCCATCGCATACGTCACGAGCCACGCCGCGAGCGCGAATGCGAACACCCGCGGTCGCACGTCGGAGCCTCGGCCGAGCGCGATCACGGCCGCCACGGCGGGCGGGTAGATCGAGGCGGCCAGCGCCAGGGCAAGGGCTTGGGAGGGCACGTCGTACGTAGGTCGTTTGTCGGGGACAGCGTGTCAGACGGTCAGGCGTCTTTGGAGTCGCTCGTGGGCGAGGTGTCGGCGACGCTCGCCGCCGGCAGGCTGGGAGCCCCGCCGATCGCGTCGAGCGCGCGACGCCGGCGCGCGCGGATGCGCTCGAAACGCGCGCGCGAGCGCGCCATCTTCGATCCGTCGGATGGGTAGCGCCGGCGCGCCCAAGGCGAGCTGGGGGAGGCCAGGCGGATGACTCCGACGAGCGAGGCGAAGGGGATGAACACGCCGGTGAGGCCGAGGAGCGGCTTGCCCTTGAGAATCGCGAGCGTGCACAGCAGGATGTCGACGGCGACGAGGAGCGCGAGCGAGGACACCGCGGAGGACTGGTTGGCGAGGTCGAAGGGCGCGAGGCCGAGGACGATGAGGCCACCGAGCAGCGTCGCGATCACGACGGCATCGAGGGAGGCCCGTCCCTCCTGAGTCCAGTAGACGTCTTCGAGATGGACCCACAGCGCGAACTCGTCGAGCGTAAGGCCCGCACCGACGCCGAACAGGGCCGCCAGGACCTCGTTCCAGGGGCTGCCCGGTTCCAGGGCGAAGCTCAAAAATCCGGCGCTGAGCACGAGCACGATTCCCCAGACGAGGTGGTGGATGTGCAGCCCTCCCTTGGTCTTCACGCTCCCGGGCCACCACGTCACGCGGGGGCTGCGGATCAGGCGGGCGCTCGTGCGGATGAATAGGAACGAGACCAGAAACGCCCCCAGCAGCACGAACCCGGCTCGCGGGCCCGGTTCGTCGAGGAAGTGCTGGGAGATTTCGATGTGCAGTCCCATTGAGCCGTTACGACGGCGATGGCGAGTATAGGTCTCGGTAGTGCACGCCGGGACTTGGGAGGGGCGTCGAGACCGGTCGCAGAGCGGCCGATCGAAGATCGGTCGCGGCATCGTGTCCGCGGTCGATCGCGTGCGCTGAATGCAGCGCTCGCAACACGGATCCTGCTGAGCGGATACGACGCCGTGGGCCCACCGCAGCACTCCCCCAAGCGCTTGCGTCGGCTGGAAAGGCGTGGATGACGCAGGCGAGGATGACCTGCGCTAGGGACGAAACGGCTCACCGGCCTGCCCGGCTTCCATAGTAAGGTCGAGGAGGTTTGCTACCGGTGCCGGCTCCCGCCCGCATGAGGAGGTGGTTTACAGGTTGCGGACGCGGCGGCCAAGGTTTGGTCGATCGACGAGCCGGCAAATTCGCGAATGGTGCATAAGCAGGGCGTAGGGTGTGAGAGCCGATGCGTCTGCACGATGGCCAAGCCGGTGATAAGACGTGTCGCATCGAGGTTGCCGACGGGCGGTGGCTGCGTCTGCTCGAGGAATCAGATGCGCAGGAGCTGTACGCGGTCGTGGAGGCCAACCGCGATAATCTGACGCGTTGGATGCCGTGGGCGGCTGGGCAGACGCTCGAGGACACCCTGACCTTCATCCAGCGCACGCGTGAGCAGCTGGCGAACAACGACGGGTTTCAAACCGCGGTCGTCGAGGGCGGCCGGATCGCCGGTGTGGTCGGGTTCCACGGTGTCTCCTGGCAGCATCGCTCGACCAGCATCGGCTACTGGCTGGCCGAGTCAGCGCAGGGTCACGGCACCATGACTCGCGCCGTCGAGGCGCTCGTCGATCACGCGTTTGGCACATGGGGGCTTCATCGGGTCGAGATCCGCGCGGCCGTCGATAACGCGCGAAGCCGCGCAATCTCCGAGCGCCTCGGGTTCACCCAAGAGGGCGTAGCTCGCGAGGCCGAGCGGATGGGCGAGCGCTACGTGGGTCAGGTCGTTTACTCGATGCTCGCCAGTGAGTGGGGTAGACGCGTTAGGGTCGTGTCGCGTTGAGACACCGTGAGGCCGTCATCGCGATCGACCGTCATCGCGATCGACCGAGAGCTCGGGGATTCTCATCAGCCTCACGCCACGTCTGCCGGTCACGCGGCCTGTGAGACTACGACAGATGCAGCGTACCTACGACAGATGCAGCGTACCGACCGTCGCGGCGCAGCAGCCGAGGACTTGGCGCGAGCGGGGGTCGCGATGCTCCTGGGGATCGCCGACTATGACCCGCGTGGCCGGTCGCCTGCGAGACCGGTCAACGGCGAAAACTCGACGCTCGACTCCGTCAACCGGCGGGAGCGTTCACAGCAGGGGCGTGGCTGTGGCAGGATCGCTTTGATGGCGCGCGCGGGAGACGAGCTGGTCAACCCGATCACCGGCGAGCGGATCGTGTTCCGCAAGACGGCAGCCGAAACCGCCGGGAGGCTGCTCGAGATGGATGACTTCTGGACTCAGCCGGGGCACCGCGCGCCCGAGCACGTGCATCCCGAGATGCAGGAGCGCTGGGAGGTCCTCGCCGGCACCGCCTGCTTTCGCATCGGCGGCGCCGAACGGACCGCGGGACCAGGCGAGGTGGTGATAGCCCCGCCGGGTGTGCGACATCTGGCTTGGAACTCGACCGAGGAGCCCGTGCACCTGCGTATCCAGATGAGTCCGGCGCTTCGCTGGGAGGTGTTCGTCGAGCGCATGTTCGCGCTCGCATCCGACGGACACGGCGCTCGGCAGGCAGCGCCCGATCCAGCGCTGATGTTCGAGCTGCTGCGCGAGTTCCCACGCGAGATCGCCGTGGTGCCGGCGAGCGGTGACTGATTCACGCCGGCGGATCATCCTCACTGCCGCTCCGCTCGCGTGCGAGTCGCGCGTAGGAGTGCGCGAACCACCAGGACGTGGCCCCGTGTGCCGATCACAAGGCCGCGGTAGGCGCGACCGCCGACGCCCGGGAACACCGCACGGGTCTCTGCGCTGAGAGTCGTGTGACGCTCGCCTTTGGCCAGACGGAAGATAAGGGCGTATGAGGAGAAGCGGTGGCGACCCTGCAGCGCGAGTTCTCTGTTGGGCTCGGCACGGACGACCGTGAACCCGGGGAGCGTCGAACCGGCGATGAGGGGCTCGCCCGAGCGCGTTCCAGGATGTACCTTCATGGCTTTCGGAATGCGCGATCGTCCGAACCCAGGGACGCGCGAGCCCGCAAGCACATCCCCGAGCGCGCTCCACACCCGCCCGGGATCACTCACGTGGATCGTGGTCAAGTGCTCGTCGATGCGCGGCAGCTCCACGGCGCTCCGGACCGCGCCTGCGTCGCTCTCCTCTTGAGGTTGGGTCATTGGGTTCCGGCTCGTTCGCTATGGCTGGACGGCGCTCGCAGTCCCCAGGGCGCGTCGATGAGAAACCGCCAGCCGTCACGGCCGCGAGTGAAGATGACGATCGACTGGCCATGCTGCTCGCTGCTCGCGCCGCCAGGGGTGTATAGGCGCATCGTCCACGCCTCTGATGCGACGGCGATATCGCCCACCTCGATCACGTTCTCGATCCGGGTCTCCATCTCGACTTGCATCGTCACCAGGCCGCGGAGCAGATCTTCGATCGCCTGGGCGCCCCGCGCACACTGATTGTCGGGGGCGAGCAACACGGCGTTCTCACGGTAGAGGCCGAGCGCGCCCGGCAAATCACCGGCGTTGATCGCGGCGACGAGCGTCTCGGAGACCTCGGCGGGCGAGTCGATCGACGTCACAGCGCTCACCCAGCAGATGGTACGCTCAACGAACTAGTACGCCAAACGATCCATAGAGGGTGGCGAACTAGTTTCTCCAGATGAACCAGACCGGCACACGCCCCGACCCGGACGCGGTGAAGCGCTCACTCGAGGTGCTCGGAGACCGCTGGACGTTCCTGATCCTGCGCGAGGCGTTCTTCGGCGTGCGGCGCTACGGCTGCTTCCAGCGCAACCTCGGCATCGGTCGCAACGTCCTCGCGGCGCGCCTGGCCGCGCTGGTGGAGCACGGCCTGCTCGAACGCGTCCGCTACCGCACCGACCCCGACTGGTACGAGTACCGCCTCACGGAGGCTGGCCTGGATCTCTTCCCGGCGATCCTCACGATCAAGGCGTGGGCCGAGCGACACCTGCTCGACTCCAAGAACCCCCGACTGCACATCCGCCATAGCGCCTGCGGCGCCGAACTCGCGCCGCTCGTGGTCTGCGAGCACTGCCGCGAGCCCGTGCGCGCCAGCGAAGTCGAATACGAGGCCACAGACCGCGTCGCCTGAGATAATCGAGCGAAGCCCTCTCGCCGATGTCCGCACACGGAACCCTCCGATACGTCGAACCGAGCACCCCTCGCGGCCCGATCTACCGTGCTTACGTCCGCCTCGCCAGCAGCCGCCCGGCGACGTGGCTGTCGAAGAGGGCCATTTGGAGCGCGATCGTGTGGAAGATCGACCCATACCTGCTGCGACTGACCAGAGGCCGCCTCGGCACAGGACTCCTGCTCCCGACCGCTCTGCTCCAGACGCGCGGCGCGCGCACCGGCCTCGCCCGTCGCAACGCCGTCATCTATTTCCACGACGGCGAGCGAGTCACGATCATCGCCTCGCAAGCCGGCCGCGCCGACAATCCTTCGTGGTTCTACAACGCGCGCGCGAACCCCGAGGTCCTCTTGGGGGTCGCCTGTCCGTAGATGAAGAACTCGCTCGTCGTCCGCACCGCGGCGTTCCAGCCGAGCGAGGCGAGTCGCTGCCGCAGCGGCTCGGGTTCGTGGAAGCGCTTGACGATGCGATACTCGCGTCCGTCGGCGAGCCGTCGGAGCATCGTCTCCTCATCCTGGTCGGGAAGCGTGTGGTCGATGGCCGAAGCCTTCTCGGTGCGCAGGCTGTCGATGAAGAACACCCGGCCCTCCGATCCAACAGCGCGCCTGACTTTCTCCCAAAACGTCTTGAAGCGCTCCTCGGGGACGTGGGAGAGCCAGAAGCCGAAGAAGCACACGTCGTATGTCCTGTCGGGCTCCCACGCGAACAGGTCCGTGTGGACGTAGCTGACACGCGGATCGTTCACGCGGGCGCGGCACAGTTTGAGCATCTCCAGCGAACCGTCGATCGCGGTCATGCCGGTGGCGTGAGGGGCCAGTCGCTGGGTCCATAGTCCGGTCCCGCACGCGAGCTCCAGGACGTCTCCGGACGGATCGAACCGCTCCAGGGCGTCTTGCGCCTCGGCGGCGTCGGCGAACCAGCGGGCGTTCGTCTCATGGCCGTGGTCGTAGCGTCCGCGGCGAAACCACCAGTCCTCGTACTCGCCGGCTCGTTCGCGGTAGTAGTGGGTCTGCTCGGCGAGCAGGCTTTCGAGCTCGCTCATCGCGTTTGTCCTTCCGGCACCGTCACGGCAGGCAAGCGGCGCAGTGCGATCATCCCGCCGATGGCGAACAGCGCCGCAGAGATCGCGAGTGTGAATGTGATCGTCGCGCAGACCGCCGCGAGCACGGGCAGTGGCTGCGCGATGTGCCCGTGAAGCTCGAGCCACAGGACCATCTTCTGTAGCGCATTGGCGACGGCCGCGATGAGCGCGCCCCACGCCAGCAGCGCCGCAGCCCTCGCTGCCCGTGGATGTCCCTCGCGCTGCAAGCGCCCAGCGAGCCGGGCGCACAAGCCGATCAGCAGCAGACCGTAACCGAGGATGAATCCGAGATCGATGAAGACATGCTGTCGTGCGGCCGCATGTCCGGTCGGTCCCCAGCGGGTGAGGATCTCGTGCATGCGATGGGTACTGGCGGCGAACTCGAACCCGACGACCCCGGTGCCATGAGCGCTCATTCTCGCCAGTGCCGGAAGCTCGGCCGCGCCGAACGCGAGCATCGCGATACCGGCCAGCCAGAGCAGACGCGTCCCGGCAAAGCCGTCGAAGCGATCGGCGAGGGGAGCACGAAGGCTTCTGCGGGGTGCGGGATCGGAGGGAGGGGCGGGAGACATCGGGCTGGATGATATCCACAATCTGAGTGGTTATCATCATCCGAGTATGGACGGCGCACGACGACTGACGCGAGCCGAGCAGCAGGCTCAGACCCGTGCTCGGCTGATCGACGCCGCAGCGAAGGTGTTTGCTCGGCGTGGCTTTCAGGCAGCGAGTGTCGAGGAGATCGCCGAGGAGGCCGGCTACTCCCACGGCGCCGTGTACTCCAACTTCGAGGGCAAGGCCGACCTGTTCCTCGCCGTGTTCGAGGATTACATGGCGCAGCGGGTTCGTGAGTTGGCAGAGACGCAAGTCGCGCTTGCAGAGGATGCTCCCCTTGAGGTTCGCGCCCGTGCGCTGGCCGACCAGTGGATGGACCGGCTCGCTCGGGACCGCGAGTCCTTCGTCCTGCACATGGAGTTCATCGCTCACGCCGACCGAGACGCCGAGCTCGCCAAGCGATTTGGCACCCGCTCCGCGGCTATGCGCGAGGCGGTCTCTCGCTACATCGCCCACTATCAGCAAGAGGCCGGTGTGGAGCTGGCGATGCCAGTCGATGACCTCGCCCTCGTCCTGCGTGCGCTCGGCATCGGCCTCGCAATCGAATCGCTGGTCAGTCCTGACGCCGTGCGCCAAGACCTCTACGGCGACTTCGTCGAACTGCTGGTTTCAATCACGCGCGCGGGCCGTTTGGAGAGCCCCCCTCGCCGCCGTGCGAGCGCAAAGCGATGAGCGCTCCCGCCTACGACCGCATCGGCCTCAGCTACAGCGAGGTTCGTTGCGCCGACCCATGCTTCGAGCACGCGATCCTCAGAGCGCTCGGTGACACCAGGCGCGTCCTCAACATAGGGGCGGGAGCCGGCTCCTACGAGCCGAGCGATCGCGAGGTCATCGCGGTTGAGCCCTCTCGGTGATGATCGCGCAGCGCCCAGCGGACGCCGCTCCAGCGATCCAGGGAACCGCCGAGTCCCTTCCGCTGGAGGACAAGAGCGTCGACGCGACGATGGGCGTCTTCACAATGCAGCACTGGGATGACATCGACCGCGGCCTCGC
>DATMPZ010000047.1:0-75051 GCA_035567335.1 Solirubrobacteraceae bacterium | reverse complement strand
GTCAGCGGGGTCAGTCGTGTCGTGTTCTATGTCCGCTAGCTCCACCGCACATGTCCGGTAGGACACCGAGAGCCCTCGGTGTAAGCGCGGCGGCGCTGCTTGCCGTCGCGCTCGCCGGCTGTGGTCTCGGCGCGGGCCCCGCGCCCACCGCGATCGACCTGACCGTCACCCGCGACTTCGGCGCCCAGCCGGTGCGTTCATGGAGCGCGCTGCAGGTGCACGGCCAGGAGACCGTGATGAGCCTGCTGATGCGCAACGCGACGGTCACCACCCGTTACGGCGGTGGGTTCGTGCAGAGCGTCGACGGCTCGTCGGGTGGGAATGCGGGCGGGCAGCCGCGCGACTGGTTCTACTACGTCAACGGCGTACAGGCGCCCCAGGGCGCGGCGGCGACGAACGTGCGCCCGGGCGATCACATCTGGTGGGACCTGCACGACTGGAGCCAGACCGACAGCGTGCCCGCCGTCGTCGGGGCCTTCCCTGAGCCGTTCCTGAACGGGATCGGCGGCAAGCGCCTGCCCGTGCGCGTCGAATGCGCCGCCATCTCGAGCATCCCGTGCCGCACCGTCAGCTCGCGCCTGCGCGCGCTCGGCGTGCCCGCCGCGCTCGCGGCGATCGGACCGGGGGACGAGCCCGAAACGCTGCGCGTGCTCGTCGGGCCATGGAGTGCGCTGCGCGGCGTTCCGGCCGCGCATCAGATCGAGCTCGGTCCTCGATCCAGCGGCGTCTACGCGCGACTTGCCGCGAACGGCGCCACGCTCACGCTGCTGAACGAACGGGGCGCTCCTGCGCGCACCCTCACCGCCGGCGCGGGCCTGGTTGCGGCCACCCGTTACGCCGAAGAGGCGCCCGCGTGGGTGATCACGGGCACCGACTCGACCGGCGTCGAACATGCGGCGCATGCGCTGGACGCGGCGACGCTCGCCCACCGCTTCGCGCTGGCGCTTGCGCCCGGGGGCGGCGCGCTGCCCGCGCCCGCCGCGAGTTCCGCAGGGGGTTGAGCGCGGTGTTCGCCCACTCGCGACCGTTCTTCTACCGCCGTCTCGCAAGCCCCCTGCACGCCGCGCGCGCGGGCGTGGGCGCGATCTGGGCGCTGGTCCTGACCGCGGCCGGGCTGATGCTGTTCCATCCGCTGGTCCTGCTCGCGCTGACGCTGGCGGTGCTCGGTGCGGGGTATGGCGCCGGAGTGGGCCGTCAGCTGGCGCGCACCCTGCGCACCGCAGCGATCGTCGTCGTGCCGATCGTCGCGATCAACGTCCTCGTCTCCCGCGACGGGCTGACCGTGTTCGCGCGGCTCGGCGACCTCGGCCCGTTCGGCCAGGGCAATCTCACGGTCGAGGCGGCCGTGTACGGCGCGGTGATCGGGCTGAAGGTCACCCTGCTGATCCTCGTCACGACGCTCGCCAGCCTCGCGGTGGACCCGGACGAGCTGCTGCGCGCATTTCGCCGGATGTCGTTTCGCTCCGCGCTCACCGCTTCGCTCTCCACCCGCATGATCCCACTGCTTGCGGCCGACTCCGAGCGCTTGGCCGAGGCCCAGCGCACTCGCCCCACGGGCGCTCCGACCGGCCCTCGCGCGCGCGTCGCGCTGCTCGGGGCCGTGGTCGGCGGCTCGCTCGATCGCGCGATGGACGTCGCCGCCACGCTCGAGCTGCGCGGCTTCGCCGTCGCCCGCCGCCCGCGGCGCCGCGCGCTCATGAGGCGCCCATGGTCGCGCCATGACGTGGCGTTCGCGTGCTCCTCGGCGGCAATCCTCGCGCTCGTCCTCATGGGAGAGCTCGGCGAAGGCGCATCTTTTCAGGCGTACCCTCTCATCCACATGCCGGTCACCGTCGCAACCGGCGCGCTTTGCGCTGCGCTGCTCGCCGCCATCCTGCTGCCGTTTACGGATCGCCAGGGTATCGACCCATGAGTCCGATCCTGTCCTTCGACCGCGTCACCTACCGCTACCCGAACGCCGAGACGCCCGCGCTGGAGGATGTCAGCCTCGACGTCGAGCCCGGCGAGCTGTGCCTGCTGGCGGGACTGTCCGGTCACGGCAAGTCGACGTTGCTGCGCGCTGCTTGCGGCCTGGTCCCGCACTTTCACGGCGGGCGCTTCTCCGGCGCCGTGACGCTCGCCGGCATGGACACCCGCGAGCACGGACCCGCCCGGCTCGGCGCCGTCGCGGGCGCTCTGTTCCAGGATCCGGAGACCCAGCTCGTGACCAGCTCCGTGCGCTCGGAGCTCGCTCTGTCGCTGGAGAGTCGTGGCTGCGGCGCCGGCGCCGTGGCGCGTGGGGTGGAGGAGGTCGCGCTAGCGCTGGGGATCGACGGGCTGCTCGACCGCTCGGTGCACGAGCTCTCCGGGGGCGAGCAGCAGCGCGTCGCGCTCGGCGCGGCGCTCGCCGGCAGGCCGCCGGTGGTCCTGCTCGACGAGCCGACCTCCCAGCTCGATCCGGTCGCGGGCGATGAGCTGATCGGACTGCTGCGCCGCCTGAACCAGGAGTGGGAGACGACGGTCCTGCTGGCCGAGCATCGCCTGGAGCGCTGTCTGTCGGTCGCTGATCGCGTGATCGCTCTGCGTCGCGGGCGCATCGCCCACGACGGCGACCCCGCGTCGTTCCTGGCCTGGGCCGCAGGCGAGTCGCCCGCGCTGCAGACGCCCGGCGCGAAGCTGTTCACGCTCGCCGGCCTGCGCCCGCTGCCCGTCGGCGTGCGCCAGGCGCGCTCCTTGCTGCGCGATCGCGGGCTGCTCCCCGAGGGCGGACACTCTGAGCCCACCGGCCCTCCGGCGTCGGAGCGGGGCGACGCGCACACCGGTAGGGCCCGAGCGAAGGTCGTCGGTCGGCGGATCGCCCGGCGTTCGAGCGCAGCCGCGCTGCGCGTGCGCGGCGTCTGGCACGAGCTGCGCGACGGCCCCGCGATCCTGCGAGGGCTCGACCTGACGCTGCATCCGGGTGAGACGGTCGCGCTGATGGGCCGCAACGGCGCGGGCAAGTCGACGCTCCTGCGCCACGCCGCCGGCCTGCTCACGCCGACGCGCGGCAGGATCGAGCGCGCCGGGCGGGTCGCGCTGCTGCTGCAGAACCCCGGCGACTACTTCGTGCACGAGCACGTCGCCGAAGAGGCATCCGCACAGGCGCTTCAGGCGGTCGGACTTCAAGGCATGGCCGAGCGCAACCCGCGCGACCTGTCCGGCGGCGAGCGCCAGCGGCTCGCGCTGGCGATCGTCACGGGTGACGGAGACCCCCCGGCGGTGCTGGCGCTGGACGAGCCCACGCGTGGCATGGACCGCGAGTCCAAGGCCGAGCTCGCGCTGGAGCTGCGCCGCCGCGCCGAGCAGGGCCAGGCGGTGATCGTAGCGACGCACGACCCCGAGTTCGCCGCGTCCTGCGCGCGGCGCGCGATCCTGCTGGCCGACGGTCGCGTGATCGCCGACGGGCCGGCGAGCGAGCTGCTCGCCGGCGGGTGGTACTTCGCCACCGAGACCGCCCGCATCCTCGGGGGCGCCGGCGGCGCGCTGACGCCCGAGCAGGGCGCGGATCTGCTCGCCTTGCACGAGGCCGCGACCCGTGCCTCCCGTCAGGATGCCCCCCACGTCACCGCCCGCGATCCCGACCTGCGCGGGGTGGATGCGGACGCACTCGAGACGGACGCGGTCGCCCCGGGGCTCATGCGATGAGCTGGCTGCTCGCCTCCTCGCTGATCGTCGGGCTCGTCCTCGCCGCCGGCTGGATCGCGTATGAGCGCCGGCGCCCCTCGGCGCGCATGGTCGCGGTCGTGGCCACGCTCGCCGCCGTCGCCGCGCTCGGCCGCGACGCGTTCGTCGCGCTGCCCGACGTCAAGCCGATCACCGCGATCGCGTTCGTCGTCGGCTACGCGCTCGGGCCGCTGCCCGGTTTCAGCGTCGGCGCGATCGGCATGCTCGCGTCCAACATCATGCTCGGCCAGGGCCCCTACACCCCGTGGCAGATGGCCGCCTGGGGTCTCGTCGGCCTCGCCGGCGCTGGGCTCGGACGGCTCACGCGCAGGCGCCTTGGCCGCGTCCAGCTCGCGCTGGTCTGCGCCGTGGCTGCGCTCATCGCGAAGGAGATCATGAACCTCTACACCTACACCCTCGCCGCCACCCACACCCCCGCGGCGTTTCTCGCCATCGCCGGCACGGCGCTGCCGTTCGACCTCACCGACATGTTCGCCACGCTGCTGTTCGCGCTCGCCTTCGGCCCCGAGCTCGCGCGCTTGCTGGCGCGCACGCGCGAGCGCATGACGGTCAGTTGGGAGTCGGCTGAGCCGGCGGCCTCCATGGGAGGGCCGCCCGACCCGGAGCGCGCGGGCAGAGGCGTTGCGGCAGCGGCCATTCTCGTGATCGTCCTTGCGTCGCTCGGCTTGGGCGGGCTCGCGATCCGCCCGGCCGCGAGCCGTGCTTTCACCGTTCATGCACATGACGCCTCATCGCTCTCCCCCGAGCTCTCGTTCCTCGCCTCCGCTCAGAACGCCGACGGCGGCTTCGGCGGCGCGCGCGGGCAGGGCTCGAGCGAGCTGTACACCGCCTGGACGGCGATGGGCCTCGCGGCCGCCGGGCGCAACCCCACCACCGTGCGCCGCTCGGGGCACTCGGTGCTCGACTCCCTGCGCGCGCAGGTCGGCACCCTGCAGGGCCTCGGCGACGCCGAGCGCACGATCCTCGCCGCGCGCGCCTGCGGTGCCTCCGCGTACGCGTTCGCGGGCCGCAACCTCGTCGCCGAAGTGCTGCGCGCCCGCGCGAGCGACCACTCGTTCAGTCACCTGGTCAACCTCACGGCGTTCGCGATCTTCGCGCTGCGCGCGGCCGGCCACTCCCCCGGATTCGCCGCGATCCACCAGGCGGCGGGCTGGATCGAGCGCCAGCAGAACGCCGACGGCGGCTTCTCCTTCGGCTCTCACGGCTCCTCCAGCGACGTCGACGACACCGGCGCGGCGCTGCAGGCGCTCGCGGACGCGGGCGCTCATAACGCGCACATCCTCGCCGCCGCGGCGAGCTACCTGGTTCGCTCGCAGAGCCTCGACGGCGGGTTCCCGCAACAGTACGGAGGCCAGTCCAACGCCCAGTCCACGGCCTGGGCGATCCAGGGCCTGATCTCCGCCGGTAACAACCCGGGGGCGGTGCGCCGCCGCGGCAGCCGCACCCCGATCGGCTACCTGGAAAGCCTGCGCGCCCCCGACGGCAGCATCCGCTACTCCCGCACAGGTTCCCAGACGCCCGTATGGGTGACGGCCCAGGCGCTGATAGCGCTGTCGGGCCGGACGTTCCCTGTGGGGTGATCGGCGGCGCAACGGCGCCTCGACTACTCGCCTGGAAACGACTCGGCCCGCCAGTAATGGGCGGGCCGGACATCGCAGACGTTTGATAACCAGCGCTTACGGTATCGCTTCAGCGGAGGTTTACCGGCCCGCCTACCCTGTGACCATGTCCACGATGCACCGATCCGCCATACGGGCTCCCCTGCACGTCGCCGGCCTGTGCGCGCTGGCGCTCGCGCTGACCTGGGCCGTGGCCGCGCTGGTGCCGGCGACGCACGTCAAAGACGCGGTCGCGCTGTATGACTTCACGCTGCTCGGCCGTCCGCGGATCGACATTCTGGCGAACGCCGTGCTGTACCTGCTCGATCCGCCCCTCTACATCCTCTGGGGGGTCCTGCTCGTAGCGCTCGCGATCCTGCGCGGGCACCCACGGGTCGCGCTCGCCGTCGGGCTCGTGTTGAGCTTGGCGCCGCTCAGCGCGGAGGCGCTCAAGCCGTTGCTTGCACATCCCCACGCACGGATCGGCGACAGCGAGATCGCCGCTGCCTCGTGGCCGAGCGGTCACGCGACGGCCGCCGCGGCGCTCGCCCTGTGCGCCGTGCTCGTGGCGCCCCGCAGCCTGCGCCCGACCGTCGCCGCGCTGGGCATGATGTTCGCGGCGGCTGTCGGCGTCTCGCTGCTGATCCTCGCCTGGCATCTGCCGAGCGACGTGCTGGGCGGTTATCTGCTCGGCGCGTTGTGGGTGGCGCTGGTGCTCGCCGGGCTGCGCGCCGCCGACGCGCGCTCGCGATCAACGCGACTGGGACGCCTTGGCGCTCCCACCGCCGCCGGCGGCGTGGGCGCCGGGGTCCCATAGCGGCTCCGCGCCCTCGTTGACGGCGCGTGCGAGGATGAACAGCAGATCCGAGAGCCTGTTCAGATAGCGCACCACCTCGGGGTTTGAGCCCTCATCCGCGGCAGCGATCGCGCGCCGCTCGGCCCGGCGGCAGACGGTGCGGCAGACGTGCAACTGCGCGCTGGCGGGAGTCCCGCCGGGGATCACGAACGAGCGCAGCGGGGCCAGCGTCGCGTTGACCTCGTCGCACGCGCCCTCCAGCCATTCGGTGTACTGGGCGGTGACGCGCAGTCGCGGGCGCTGGTCGTCCTCCCTGCGCTCCTCGCCCGCATCCGGCGGGGCGCCCGGAACCGACAGGTCCGCGCCGAGGTCGAGCAGGTCGTTCTGCACGCGCGTCAGCCACACGACCACCTTGTCCGGCAGACCCGGCTGCGCCAGCGCCACGCCGAGCGTCGCGTTCAGCTCGTCGACGGTCCCGTAGGCCTCGACGCGGGGATGCAGCTTGGAGACACGACTCATGTCTCCCAGGTGCGTCTCGCCGCCGTCGCCGAGCTTTGTGTAGATGCGCGTCAGGTTCACGGTCATGGCCATGGCCGGCCTCCAAACCGGCTTCGGGACAGTGATGGTATAGCCCGATCCGTCACGGGCCTCGATCGGGTCCCGACCCCTCCATACCAGAGCATTGGCTCACGCGTCCAGACACGCGTCGTGCGGCCTGACCGCCCGCCGTCGGGACGATCGGATACGTTCTCGGACCTCACATGCGGATCGGAGTTCCGACTGAGACCGCCGCCGGCGAGCACAGGGTTGCGCTCGTGCCGGAGGTGGTCGGAAAGCTCAAGGCCCAGGGCCTCGAAGTCGTCGTGCAGAACGGCGCGGGCGCCGGTGCGCTGCTGCCCGACTCCGCCTTCGCCGACGCCGGCGCCGAGCTCACCGGCGACGCCGCCGCGGTGTGGGGCTGTGACGTGGTCGTCAAGATAGCCCCGCCAGACCCCGAGGAAGTCCGCGGTCTCGGCTCAGGCTCGATCCTCGTCGGCTTCCTCGCGCCGCTGAGCAGCCCTCAGACGACGCGCGCGCTGGCCGACGCCCACGCCACCGCGTTCGCGATGGAGGCGATCCCGCGCATCTCGCGCGCGCAGTCGATGGATGCGCTGTCCTCGCAGAGCAACGTCTCCGGCTATGAGGCGGCGTTGCTCGGCGCCGAGCACATGGGCCGCTTCTACCCGATGCTAATGACCGCCGCCGGCACGATCCCGCCCGCGAAGGTGCTTGTGCTCGGCGCGGGCGTGGCCGGGCTGCAGGCTCTGGCCACGGCCAGGCGCCTGGGCGCGCGCACGACCGGCTATGACGTGCGCCCGGAGGTGGCCGAGCAGGTGCGCTCGCTCGGTGCGCAGTGGCTCGACCTCGGCCTGGAGGCCGGCGGCGAGGGCGGCTACGCGCGCGAGCTGACCGCGGAGGAGCGCGCCACCCAGCAGCAGGCGCTCACCGACGCGATCAAGGGCTTTGACGTGGTCATCACGACCGCGCTCGTCCCGGGCCGTCCGGCGCCGAGGCTCGTCACCGAGGAGGCCGTCCAGGGCATGAAGCCGGGGTCGGTGATCGTCGATCTCGCGGGCGAGTCGGGCGGCAACTGCGAGCTGACCGAGCCGGGGGAGACGGTCGTGCGGCACGACGTCAAGATCGTCTCGCCCCTGAATCTGCCCGCGCGCATGCCCGAGCACGCCTCGCAGCTGTTCGCGCGCAACGTGCTCGCGCTGCTGGAGCTCCTCGTCGGCGAGGACGGCGCGCTGCGCCTGGACTTCGAGGACGAGATCGTCGCGGGCGCGTGCATCGTGCGTGACGGCGAGATCGTGCACCCGGGGGCCAGGGCGGCGGTTGAGGGCGTCGCGGGCGCCGCGCCCGGCGTCGCTGCGAGCGGAGCGCCCGGCGTGGGAACGTCCGGCGCAACTGCGGGCGAGACGAGATCCGCCGCCGACGTCGATGCGCCGAGCGGAGGCGCCCCCCGATGATCCTCGCCAGCACGCTCACGACCAACCTCGCGATCCTCGTGCTCGCCGGCTTCATCGGGTTCGTCGTGATCTCGAAGGTCCCGAACACGCTGCACACGCCGCTGATGTCGGGCACGAACGCGATCCACGGGATCGTGCTGCTCGGGGGCCTTTTGCTGCTCGGCCTCGCCGGGCTGGACGCGTTCAGCAAGGCGCTGCTCGTGATCGCGGTGGCGTTCGGCACGATCAACATCGTCGGCGGCTTTCTCGTGACCGACCGCATGCTCGAGATGTTCAAGTCCAAGCCCAAGCCCCCCAAGGCGGATGAGGGGGAGGGCGGTGCGAGCAGCGGTCCTGGTGGCAGCGGCGGTTCCGGTGACGGGCAGGGGGGACGCTCGTGATCGTCTCCACGCTGCTCGCCACCTCGTTCCTGCAGAGCGAAGACTTCATCTACGTCCTCTACATCGTCGCCTTCGCCCTGTTCATCCAGGGGCTGCGCGGGCTCGCCGGGCCGACGACGGCCGTGCGCGGCAATCGCATCGCGGCGGTCGGCATGGCGATCGCGACGATCGCGACGCTGCTGAACCCCGGCGAGGGCAACTGGGGGTTGATCGCGCTCGGCATCGCGCTGGGCGTGGCGGTCGGCGTGCCCGCGGCGCGCCAGGTGAAGATGACCGCGATGCCGCAGATGGTCGCGCTGTTCAACGGCGTCGGCGGCGGCGCGGTCGCGCTGATCTCCTGGGTCGAGTTCCGCCACTCCGGTTCGACCTACGGCTCGCACACTGTCCATCTGGGCGCCGAACTGCTCCACCCCCTCGGGGCGAGCATCCAGATCGGCGGGGTGCCGACATACGTGGCGATCTTCTCGGTGTTCGCCGCGATCGTCGGCTCGATCTCGTTCTGGGGCTCGAACATCGCGTTCGGCAAGCTCCAGGAAATCATCCCCGGCCGTCCGATCTCGTTCGGCTCCGCTCAGCAGGCGGTCAACCTGGTGCTGCTCGTGCTCGCGCTCGCCGCCGGCGTCGATCTGATCGCCGGCGCCCACTCCGAACTCTTGTTCATCGGCATGCTGATCGTCGCCGCGCTGCTCGGCAACGCCGTCGTGCTGCCGATCGGCGGGGCGGACATGCCGGTCGTCATCTCGTTGCTGAACGCCTTCACGGGGCTGTCCGCGGCCGCCACCGGGATGGCGCTCAACAACCCGGCGCTGATCGTCGCGGGCATGATCGTCGGCGCTTCGGGCACGATCCTGACCCGTCTGATGGCGAGCGCGATGAACCGTTCGATCCCGGCGATCGTCGCCGGCGGGTTCGGGGGTGGGGGCGCCGTCGCGGGGGCAGAGGGCGCCGGTGAGCACGCCGGCACGGTGCGCTCCACCAGCGCTGCCGACGCCGCCATCCAGCTCGCCTACGCGAGTCGCGTGGTGGTTGTTCCTGGCTACGGCATGGCGGTCGCCCAGGCGCAGCACGCCGTGCGTGAGCTGACCAAGGAGCTCGAGGCGCGTCAGGTCGATGTCAGCTATGCGATCCACCCCGTGGCGGGTCGCATGCCCGGACATATGAACGTGCTGCTCGCCGAGGCCGATGTCCCATATGACCAGCTCAAGGAGATGGACGACGCCAACCCCGAGTTCGCGCGTACCGATGTCTCGCTCGTGATCGGGGCCAACGACGTGACCAATCCGGCCGCCAAGAACACGCCCTCCTCGCCGATTTACGGCATGCCGATCCTGGAGGTTGCCGACAGCCGTTCGGTGATCGTGATCAAGCGCTCGATGAATCCCGGGTTCGCGGGGATCGAGAACGAGCTGTACTTCGATCCGAAGACGTCGATGCTGTTCGGCGACGCCAAGTCCGCGGTGAGCGAGATCACCGCGGAGCTCGCCCAGCTCTGACGCGGCGCCCACCAGCCCGCGCCGGGTCTCTCCGGCGGCGATCGGCTGATCCAGACGCCGCCACCGCCGTCTCGTCAGCGGCGCTGCATCCTCGCGGATTCAGCTTCTGTCAAGGAACCCGCACGCCCGTGCTGGGCCTGCACGTCCGATGGTTGTGCGGAAGTTTGTACCCAGCGCACAACGGATTCGGCACACAGAAGCCTTGCATAAACGTTGGCCGTACTCTACCGTCAACTGACAGGAGAGGGACAGCGTCTAGCTCGCGACTCCAGCGCGTGGAGGAGGGGGATCTGCTGTGTCAGCGCCCGGCCGCCGACGTCGGTGCTGCTCCTATTACGCTCGTCTGGCTCTCTCGATTGGAGCGGCGACGGGGATGGTGGTATGGGGGTCGTTCTACTGTTACGCCGCTGACCCGGCACTCGCCGGACGCTCGCCGCGCGCGGTCGCGAGCATCGTCGGCGGCGCCGGCGCCGCGATCGCGAGCTTTCCCTTTCAGGTGGCCCTGTACAACCCCGCGGCGGGCTCGCCGGCGGCGGGCTTCTTCTGCGGCGGGGTGATCGTCGACGCCACGCACGTGATCACGGCGGCGCACTGCCTCGCCGGCGGCGGGCACGGTCGGGGGAGCGTCTCCGGCGAAATCGAGGTGCTCGCGGGCTCCACCCGGCTGGACCGCCCCGATCCCGGCAGCGTCCGCGATCCGGCCGCGAGCGTGTCGATCGACCCCCGCTACGACCCCTTCACCAACGACTACGACGTCGGCGTGATCGCGCTCGCACATCCGCTGTGGTCCGGCTCGAGCGCGCCGAGGGTCAACGGCGCCGACACGATCGCGCCGCTGCCGATCGACGTCGCGGCGGCCGCGGGCGACGGTGAACCGAGCTCGACGTCCGCCCCGCTCGCCACCGTCAGCGGCTGGGGCGACATGAGCGCGGCGCCGTCGGGTCCTCCGAGCTATCCGAGCGCGTTGCGCGCGAACGGCGTGCCGCTCGTTCCCGAAGCGCTCTGCCGGGAAGAGTACGCCTCGATCGAACAGACGATCACCCCGCGCATGCTCTGCGCCGGCAGCTCCAGGCCGCGCGCGGACTCGTGCTATGGCGACAGCGGCGGCCCGCTCGTCGTCGACCGCAACAGCCCCGCCCGTCCTCCCGGGGACTATGTGCTGATAGGGCTCGTCGCCTTCGGCAACGGCTGCGCCCAGCCCGGTTTCGCCGGCGTGTACACGCGCATCGCCGATCCCGCGATCGCGCGCTTCCTCGCCTCAGACGTCGGCCACCGGGCGAAGCTCGCGGGGCGGCGGCCGGGTAGGAGGAAGAAGCACCGTCGTCGCTGAGCTTGATCGGCCGGCACCGCCTATTGCAAACACGTTCTCCGCGACGCATGGCTCTGCCAGACTGCGATGCGTGATCGCTCGCACCCAGGCCCTGGCCGCTCTCGCGGAAAACGAGTTCGACCTCGTGGTCGTCGGCGGGGGCATCACCGGGGCTGGTGTCGCGCTCGACGCCGCCACGCGCGGTCTCAGCGTGGCGCTGATCGAGCGCGCCGACTTCGCCTCCGGGACGTCCAGCCGCTCCAGCAAGCTGGTCCACGGCGGGCTGCGCTATCTGCAGAACTTCGATCTGGCGCTCGTGCGCGAGGCGCTGCTCGAGCGCCAGCTGCTGGTCGCGCTCGCGCCGCACTTGGTCCATCCGCTGCCGCTGGTCGTCCCGGCATTCGACGGCGCCCGCCCGGACAGGTTGATGGGGGTGGGGTTGAACCTGTATGACGCGATGTCGGTTACCGATCGGAGATCGGCCGGCGACCGGCTGCGTTCGCGCCGGAGCAGGCGGGGGCGAGGGGCGCGCGCCCAGGGCGCGCCGATCGTGGATGGCGAGTCTCAGGCGACGGTTCGCGCCGCGCAGCCCGACGAGGGCGAGTCGTGGAGCCCCGAGCGCCACCGCACGATCTCCGGCGAGGAAGTCCTCGAGCTTCTGCCCGCATTGGCCGCGCGCGAGCCGACGAGCGGATACCTGTTCTACGACTGCCAGACCGACGACGTCCGCCTGGTCCTGACGGTGCTCGGCGAGGCCGAGCGCTTCGGCGCGGTGTGCGCCAATCGCGTGGACGCGCTGAGCCTGCTCCAGCGCGACGGGCGCGCGTGCGGCGTGCGCGCGCTGGACCGCGAGATCGGCGAGGAGTTCGAGATCCGCGCCGCCAACGTCGTCAACGCGACGGGCGTGTGGGCCGACCGGCTGGGGGCCGGCAGCGCCTCCGCCACCGCCTCCGCGGCCGACCGGCTGGGGGCCACCACCGCCTCCACCACGTCCGTCGGGCGATCGGCCGAGGAGTCTGCTCGCGGCGCATCCGAGCTGCCCCATATCCGTCCCAGTCGCGGCACCCACATCCTCCTACGCCACGAGGACCTGCCGCTCGTCGGCGGGGCGATCGTTCCGGCGGACGCGGGGCGCACAATATTCGCGCTGCCCTGGCTGGGCCGCACGCTCGTGGGCACTACCGACCTGGACTACGAGGGCGAACTCGACCATGTGCGCCCGTCCTCGGAGGACGTCGATTATCTGCTGAGCGCGATCAACACATTCTTCGGGACGACATTCGCCGCCGGCGATCTCGCGGGCGCCTACGCCGGCGTACGACCCCTGATCTCCAGCGGCGACCCCAAGAAGTCGGTCGACATCTCGCGCAAGGCCGAGCTGTACGAGGCGTCCTCGGGGATGCTCACGATCACCGGCGGCAAGCTCACGACGTGGCGGCGCATGGCCAAGCTGACGGTCGATCGGCTCGTCGAGCGCGCCTGGAGCGAGGCGCCCTGCCGCACGCACGAGATCCCGCTCGGTCAGGGGATCGCCGTGGAGGATCTGCCGCGCGTGGAGGGTGTGCCGGAGCAGTCCTACGCGGCGCTGGCCGGCCGGTATGGCTACGCCGCGCGCGAGGTGCTCGCGCTCGCGGCCGGCCGAAACGGGGATGCTCGCCAAAGGCGAGCGTCTCCCGGCTTCGGTCGCGGCGAGCTGGCCCAGCCGATCGTGCCCGGCCTGCCCGACCTGCTGGCCGAGGTCGCGCTCGCCGCCCGCCGCGAGCAGGCGCGCAGCATCGGCGACGTGCTGCTGCGCCGCACCCGCCTCGGGCTGCTGGCCGCACGCGAGCTGCCGGTCCAGCGCGTCGCCGACGTGCTCGCGCGGGAGCTTCACTGGAGCGCCGAGCGCACCGCGCGCGAGGTCGAGCGCTTCGCCGCGGAGGCCGATGCCGAGGGGATTCGCGGCGACGCCGAACCCATCCGCCCGGAGCGCGAGGGGATCGAGCCAGCCCGCCCGGACGGCGAAGGCGCCCGCGCGGACGATGCGGACGGCGCGGGCACGCGGGAAGCGCGGTCGGTGTGAGGCGAGAGCGGTGGTGAGCGGCGTCGGCATCGGCGGCGGCATCGGCGGCGGCAGGGACCCTCACGACGGCGTTCCCGGGCCTCATGACGGCGCTCCCGGGCGCGTCCTGCGCGCGGGTGAGAACACGCTGGAGCTCGGCCGCCGACCATGGCTGATGGGGATCGTCAACGCCTCGCCCGACTCGTTCAGCGACGACGGCTCCGCCCGCACGCTCGACCGTCAGGCGCGACGCGCGCGTGAGCTCGTGGACGCCGGCGCGGACATGCTCGACGTCGGCGGCGAGTCCGCGCGCACGGGCGTGCCGCCCGTGTCCGTCGAGGAGGAGATCGAGCGGGTCGTTCCGCTCGTGCAGCGGATCGCCGCCACCATAGAGACGATCGTCTCAGTCGACACGTACAAGCCGCAGGTCGCCGCCGCCGCGGTCGCCGCCGGCGCCACGATCGTCAACGACGTCTCCGGCCTGCGCGACCCCGACCTCGCCCGCGTGTGCGCCGAGACGGGCGCCGCGCTCGTGCTGATGCACACACGCGCCGCCCCCAAGCAGCGCCTGCAGGATCCGGAGCTCTACGGCGAGGACGTGACCGGGGAGGTGCTCACGTGTCTGCGCGAGCGCATCGAGCTGGCCACCGCCGCCGGCGTGGCTTACGAGCAGTTGATCGTCGATCCCGGCCCGGACTTCGCCAAGACGCCCGCCCAGACGATCGCGCTGCTCGCCGACGTGCAGCGCCTGCACGAGCTCGGACGGCCGCTGCTGATGGCGATCTCGCGCAAGGACTTCATCGGCGCGCTCACCTCGCGCGCGCCGCGCGAGCGCGGGGCGGGCACGCTCGCCGCGCTCGCCCACGGCGTGGACGCGGGCGCGCACATATTTCGTCTGCACGACATCGCCGCCGCCGCCGATTACCTCACGGTGCGGACGGCGCTGTCGGGAGTGTCCGCGCCGCGCAGGGATCTCGTCCTCGCCGAGGAACTCCGACACGAGCCCCGGCACAGCCGCCACGGGCGCTAGGGTTCGTGCTCACGACGGGTGCCGGTCGCTGCGCAACGCGACCGGACGCCAACCGCCCATACCGATACGAGGGAGACTCACACCATGTCAGTACTCGACCGCTCCGAGCTCCAGGACAGCCCGCTGGCCGACCTGCACGCGATTGCCGACCAGCTCGGCCTCGAAGGATTTCGCCGGCTGCGCAAGGCCGACCTGATCGACGCGATCCTCGGCGGACCCGCCGCGGGAGGCTCGCCGGAGGGATCGACCGATGCTGCCGCTGCGACCGACGGCGAGCCCGCCGAGGGACGGGAGGAGGACGCCGGCGCTCCCGCCGCGGGCAGGATGCGCCGGCGCCCGAGCATGCGCGGACGCCGCTCCCGGCGCGGTGCGGCCAGCGAGGGCGACGCTCAGGACGCCGAGGAGCGCCCCACCGAGGACGAGCCGGCGGCTGAGGTCGAGGATGTCCCGGCAGACGAAGACCGACCGTCCAGAGCGGAAGGCCGTCGTCCGGCCAGGGGCGAGCGACCGGCCGCAGGCACGATCGCCGGCGGCGGTCGCGGCGCCCGGGAAGACCGCCGTCTCCGGGAAGGCGCGTCGGGGGGCGAGGAGCGCGTGGCCGAGGGCGTGGTGGAGCTGCTCGGCAACGGCTCGGCGTTCCTGCGCGTGCACCCGCCCGAAGCCTCCGACGAGGACGTCTACATCTCCGCCGCTCAGGTGCGCCGCTGCGAGCTCGTCTCCGGCGATCGCGTCAGCGGGCCGCTGCGCACGCCGCGGCGCTCGGAGCGCTACTCCTCGCTGGTACGCGTGGAGACGATCAACGGCGCCCCCGCCGGCGAGGTCTCCGAGGGCGCGCGCTACGACGAGCGACCCGTCGTCTACCCCTCCGAGCGCCTGGCCCTCGATGGGGGCGACGCGACGTTGCAGGCAATCGAGTGGCTCACGCCGTTCGGGCGCGGCTCGCGCGTGCTCATCGCCGGTCCCGCGCGCGCCGGCAAGACCGAGATCCTCAGGCGCCTGCTGACCGCGCTGGCAGGGCGCGAAGACCTCGAGGTCACGCTGCTGCTCGCGGGCGTGCGCCCGGAGGAGGTCGCCGAGTGGGCCGAGGGACCGGTCGCGCCCGCGACCACGCTCAGCTTTGCCGCCTCCGCCGACGCCCAGGGGCAGGCCGTGGAACGCGCGATCGAGACCGCCAAGCGCACGACCGCGCGCGGCGGGGACGCGCTTGTGGCGATCGACACGCTCGACGGGCTGCATCCGCACGCGGCGCGCAAGGTGCTCGCCGCCGCGCGCAACCTCGCCGACGGCGGGTCGCTGACGATCATCGCGACCGCCACCCGCTTGCATGGCGGCGAGACGACGGTGATCGCGCTCGACCCCGCGCTCGCCGACGCCGGGAGCCCGCCCCTGGATCTGGCGGCGAGCGGCACCGTCCGCGCCGAGCTGCTGGTGGGCGAGGAGGGCGCCGCGGCGATCGCCAAGGCCCGCGCGAGCGCGCTTGAGGCCGCGGGCTAGCGTCCGACACTGCCAACGATAGAACCGTCAGCTTCTAGGACATCGCTGGGCATGCTGGCCGATTGGAGATCCCGTCGATCTCCAATCGGTAAGGACGCAGGGAGCGTGGCGTGCTCGGCACGCGAGCGACTGAGGACGCAGTATCGCGCTGGCCGAAACGGGGATGCGAGCCGAAGGCGAGTGTCTCCAGGCTTCGGTCAGCGGCGTCCTAGCGTCTGTAGGCGACGCGGCCCCACGAGGGCTCGCGCGCCAGTTCGATCGGCTCGTCGGCGCGCTCGGGCTGCACGTACACGAACCCGCCCGTCGCTTCGTCGAACGCGACGCCGAGCTCGCCCTCGTTGACGCGCTGATCCAGCCACGCGCCTCTGAACACCAGTCGGCGCAGCCAGTGCACGAGCGAGCGCTCGGCCGGTCCGACGAGCTCCGGCCAGCAGTCGTTGACGTGCTCGCCGAGCGCCGAGGCGGGGTCGTAGACCTCGCCGTTGACCGCCAGGTTGACGAGGTCTTCGAGCTCGTCTGAGCCCAGCCGCCCGCCGACGAACCCGAGCTTCAGCGCCGCCTGCTCGCAGCGCTCGGAGAAGTCCTCTTCGTTGAAAGTGAAGCGCAGCTCACCGTATTCGAGGACGAAGTCCTCACCCGAGTCGTAGTTTCCGCGGCGTGACGTTCTTTCCATGACGTTCTCTGGCCGGGGGATCGTTGGAGCCCGGGTCGTCGGGATCATATGCTGCGTTCCTGCTCGGGTCGTGGCGATGAATGGGATTTTGCAGTTCAGACGGCGCATGCGCCGTCTGCGGGGCCGCGCATGCGCGGCCCCGTGACAAGTCGCATGCGACTTGTCAACCACCGGCGCATGCGCCGGTGGCGGAACCGTGCATGCACGGTTCCGGGCAGGGCCGCATGCGGCCCTGCCGCCCATCCAGGCCGACCTCCCGGATACGCTCCGCGGCATGGCCCGATTGACCGAGCGAGGACTGCGCCGATCCGTCGGCGTCCCCGGCCTGTTCGCAACCGCCTACGGCAACGTCGGCTCCTCGATCTACTACGCGCTCGGGCTCGTCGCCTTCTATGCCCTCGGGCTGACCCCGGTCGTGTTCATGTTCGCCGGCGGCCTGTTCGTGCTGACCGCCAAGACGTATGCCGAGGGCGCCGCGATGTTCCCCGAAGCCGGCGGCTCCTCCTCGTTCGCGCGCCACGCCTTCAACGACGTCGTCTCCTTCTTCGCCGGCTGGGCGCTGAGCCTCGACTACATCATCACGATCGCCATCTCCGCGTTCTTCGTGCCTCACTATCTGGGCGCGTTCTTTCCCAGCCTCACCCACAACCCCGGCGATATCGTCGGCGGGCTGATCACGATCGCGCTGCTCGCCGCGCTCAACATCCGCGGGCTGGGCGAGTCGGCCAAGCTCAACCTGTTCCTGGCCGTCGCCGACCTCTGCACGCAGGTGCTGCTCGTCGGCCTGGGCATCGTGCTCGTGCTCAACCCCTCGCTGCTCGTCGACCAGGTCCACCTCGGCACGGCCCCCTCTTGGCACAATCTGATCTTCGCGCTGTCGGTCGCGATGGTCGCCTACACCGGCATCGAGACCGTCTCCAACATGGCCGAGGAGGCCAAGGATCCGGGTCACGACGTGCCCAAGTCGGTCAACCTCGTGCTGATCGCCGTGCTCGGCGTCTACGCCGGCATCTCCGTCGTCGCGCTCTCCGCCCTGCCGGTCGTGCACACCGCCCACGGCTACGCGACCGAACTCGGCACCACATACGAAAACGACCCCGTCCTGGGCATCGTCCGCCATCTCGGCCTGCATGGCACGGTGCTGAAACTCGCCCAGGACTACGTCGGCGTGCTCGCCGCCACGATCCTCTTCATCGCCACCAACGCCGGCCTGATCGGGATCTCGCGATTGTCGTGGTCGCTGGCCGAGCACCGCCAGCTGCCGAGCATCTTCTCGCGACTGCACCCCACGTTTCGCACGCCGTGGTTCACGATCGTGTTCTTCTCGATCATCGCCGCCCTGCTGATCCTGCCGGGCGAAACGAAACTGCTCGGCAACCTGTACTCGTTCGGGGCGATGCTCTCGTTCACGACCGCCCACGTGGCGGTCGTCGCGCTGCGCGTGAAGGACCCCGACCGCGAGCGTCCCTACCGGATGCCCTGGAACGTGCGCCTCCGCGGCAGCCAGATCCCGCTGACGGCGGTGATCGGCGCGATCGGCACGTTCGCGGCGTGGTGTGCGGTCGTCGCGCTGCACGGCGAGGCGCGCACGATCGGCATCCCCTGGATGCTCGCCGGCATGGCGGGCTACTTCTACTACCGCCGCCGCCAGGGTCTCGACCCCCGCAAGAGCTACCGCATCCCGCGCGAGGAGCGCCCGCCCGACTTCCACGAGCTCGACTACCGCACCGCGCTCGTGCCGATCTTCGGCTCGGACGTCTCCGCGCAGGCGCTGTCGAGCGCCGCCAAGCTGATCGGCGAGGACGGCGTTGTGTACGCGATCTTCGTGCTGCCCGTCCCCAGCCAGCTGTCGCTGGACTCGGGCCTTCAGGAGGAGGAGGCGCAGGGTCGCTCGGTGCTCGAGTCCGCGCGCATCACCGCGCGCCGCCTGGGCATCAAGATCCACACCGGCCTAATCCGCACCCGCAACCCCGGCTCGGCGCTCGTCGACGAAGCGCTGCGCGTGGGCTCGGACGTGATCTACTGGTCGACGCTGCACGCCCCAGCGGGCGAGCAGCGAATCGGGCCGACCGCCGCCTACCTGCTCGCGCGCCGCCCCTGCCGCGTGATCATCGAGACGGATAACCGCCCGTCACGTGTCCGCGAGCCCGAGCCCGCCCCGGCGTGAGGCTCGCGTTCGATCCGCTTCGGCATGGCCCTCGCGCGGGCTCGCCCGGTGTGCCCGCGACGGATCGTCCCCTCGCCGCACGCCGCGAGTCAGCCCTTGGCGGGCTGCAGTCCCAGCACGATCCGCAGCCTCTGCACGCCCCCGCCGAGGTTCTGGCCGCCGCCCGACACTACGGTCGAGTTGCGCAGGTAGGGGACGAACGGCGAGATCGTCGAGTCTTCGCTGAGGCCGACCCCTTCGAGCAGCGTCAGCAGCGTGCCGAAGTTCGCCACCACGCTCGGCTGGATGCCTGCGCCGAGCGCGGTCTGGGCGGCGCTGTAGGAGCTCGCGCCCGACATCGCGCTGGGCGGGTTCAGCACCGCCTGGATCGAGGCTTCGGCGAGGCCCAGCACGAACTTCGTCTGGCCGTCGGCGGCGCGGCCGTCGGCGATCACGAGCGTGACGGGCAGCCCCTTGATCTTCGCTTCGATCGCCGCTTCGGTGCCCGGAATCGTGGCCGGCGTGGCTTCGGCGCCGGAGCGGTTCAGCGCGCTCGCGAGCTTGCCCACCGCCGCGCGCGAGGCGGCCGGGTTCTTCGAGTCGATCGCCGCGGCGGCCTTCAGTTCGACCACGGTCGTCCCGGCGGCGAACACTCCCGCTTCGCCCATCCAGCTGAGATAGTCGTGCCTGGCCTGCGCTGTGTTCGCGCCGAGCAGCTTCAGTGGGGTGAGGAAGCCTTCGAGCAGTCCCCCGATGCTCAGCGTCGTCTGTTCCGAGGAGGGCGCCCGCGCGCCCGCGCCTGAGGAGCCCAGCGTGCTCACGAGCGACAGCAGCTGATTCAGCCCGCCCAGGCTGCCGCCGAGTTCTCCGCCGACGTTGCCCAGTCCGGCGGCCAGCCACGATTCGCCGGGCAGTTCGCCGAGCGCGCGGTTGCCGGTGGCAAGCGCCGTCAGCAGTCCTCCTCCGCTGCCGGCGCCCGCCGGCGCCGGGCCGAGGTCGGCGTCCAGCGCGAGCGTCTTCGCGCTCGGCACGAGCGAGACGTTCAGCGGACGGTCGCCGCTCAGCGCTTGCAGCAGCCCCGTCGTCGACTGCGCTCCGCTTCCGCCGCCGCCGTGACCGTGCGCGCTCGCCGGATTCGCGTACACGTGCCAGAGCGCGCCCGCCGGCGCGTGCGACTGCAGCTGTGCGTACGTCGCGTCGGCGCTCAGCGCGGCGCCGCCCCTGCTCGTTTCGATCACGGCGCGCACACCCGCTTCGCTGCCCAGCACGACCAGCTTGTCGATCACCGCGAACGCGGCGCCCGAGCCGGCCTGGTAGGGGACGCCGTCGAGACTGCTCGCGTGCGCGCCCGCGTGCGCGGCCTGCTTGGCGACGAACGACTGCGCCTCGGCCAGATCGCTGGTGTCGAGCACGATCGCGCCCTGAGCGCCGCCGCTCCCCGATCCGAATGGCCAGCTCACCGTGCCGCTCGCGGTCAGGCCCTGCCGGAGCAGGCTCGTCAGCGCTTCGCTCGATCCCAGCGAGATGAGGAACAGTCCCGCGTTCTCGCCCAGCCACGGCGCGACGTCGCGGCCGAAGTCGAGCGTGGGGGAGCCTGGTGTCTGCAGCACCCCCAGGATGCGGATGTAGGGGTTGCGCTGATGGGTGAGCGCCTGTCCGCCGGCGAGCGCTTCGCGCTTGAGGCTGGCGCTCGGGCGCACGGCCGCGCCCACATACACGGACGCGGATGCGGGCACGACCCCGGCGGGATCGGCGCTCGTGCCGGTCGAGGTCTTCGAGCCGCAGCCCGCGAGCGCGACCGCGAGCACGATCGCCGGCGCTGCGAGGGCCAACCCCACGGCGAGGCGTGGTCCCCTTCCGTGCCCCTGCTCGGCCCGCATGAATCGATCCTATCCGCAACGCACGCTGCAACGCCCCGGTATGCACGGCGAATTGCAGCTTTCGCGCCCGTTCGTCGCCCGGCGCCGTCCCCCGCGCCAGCCGCGAGATGCGGCTCAACGCCCGCGATTGCGGCCGTTTCGAGACCCTCCGAGCAGGATTGTGGGAAAAAATGTGCAATTAGGGTTGCGTTGTGGGGGAAAGTGGGGTAACTTGCCGGAAGCGAGCCGAGGTGGAGGGGCTCCTCCCACTCCTCCACCCCGGCTCGGTAAGCACCCTGACGAGCCCGACAAAAGTCCTCCCCCCGCACACATATGGTCCATTTCCGCGGCACGTTCGACCACACGCTCGACGCCAAGAACCGCCTGACCGTCCCGGCCCGCTATCGCGCGGCGCTGTCGGAGGGAGTGGTGCTGGCGATGCCCGTGGACCTGAAGCCCTGCGTCGGGGTGTGGCGCCCGGAGGACTACGAGCGCTACACCCAGCGCGCGCTCGCCGAGCTTCCGCCCCTGTCCTCGCGCCTGAGCGAGCTGGAGCGCTTCTTCTACGGCAGCTCCCACGACGCCGACCTCGACGCCGCCGGGCGGATCATGATCCCCGGCTTCTTGGGCGAACACGCCGGATTGGCCAAGGAGGTCGTGGTCGTCGGCGCCGGCGACCGCCTGGAGCTGTGGGACCGCAGCGGCTGGAACGACCATCGACCGACGCTCCTCGGGGGCGTCGCGGAGATCACGGCCCGTGTTGACGAGTGAGGCGGCCGACCGAGCGGAGATCGGCCAGCGGCGTCAGACGCCACCCACGATGCTCGACGTGCCGGCCGATCTCAGACGATCGTCTGCCATCCACGGCCCGACCACCTCGATTCACCACCTATCTTGATGCTGACCCTTGACATGACCACCAGCACCCACATCCCGGTGCTCGCGGGCGAGCTGATCGACCTGCTCGACCCCCGTCCCGGGCAGACGGCGATCGACTGCACCTTCGGCGGCGGCGGTCATGCGCAGCTGATCGCCGAGCGCCTCGGGCCGGAGGGCACGCTGATCGCGATCGACCGCGACCCCTACGCGCGCGAGCGCTTCGAGGAGCTCGCCGGCGAGGTGGCGTGCACGGTGCGCTTCATCCGCGCCGGCTACGCGCAGGCGCTTGGAGAACTGGCGCAGGAGGGTGTGCGCGCCGACGCCGTCTACTTCGACCTGGGCATGTCCTCGATGCAGGTCGACGCGCGCGAGCGCGGCTTCTCCTACTCGTTCCAGGCGCCGCTGGACATGCGTATGGACCCCGACCAGGAGCTCACCGCGCGCGCGATCCTCGCCACCTGGGAGGAGCGCCGGCTGGCGCGCACGCTGCGCGACTTCGGCGAGGAGCGCCACGCAGGCGCGATCGCCCGCGCGATCGTCCACCGCCGCCGGCACGCGCCGATCGAGACCACGCAGGACCTCGTCGAGACGATCGTCGCCGCGATCCCGGCGCCCGCGCGCTTCGCCGGCGGGCACCTCGCCAAGCGCTCCTTCCAGGCGCTGCGCATCGCCGTCAACGACGAGCTCGACCAGCTCGACGCCGCATTGCCGCTCGCCTGGGAGCTACTGCGCGACGGCGGCGTGCTCGCCGGGATCTCGTTTCACTCCCTGGAGGACCGGCGCGTCAAGCGCTTCCTCGCCGCGCGCGCCCAGGGCTGCATCTGCCCGCCCGACCTGCCCGTGTGCGCGTGCGGGCGCACACCCGAGGCGGCGCTCTTGACGCGCCGCTCGATCGTCCCCTCCGCGGGGGAGATCGCCGCCAACCCGCGCTCCTCATCCGCGCGCCTACGCGCCGCGCGCAAGCTCGGCGAGAGCTCCTCGCCGTCCTCGCCCGCGCCGGCCCGGGCGCCCGGCGATCCGTTCCCCAAGTCGACGTCACGCCGCTCCCGCACGCGCAGCGAGCGCCGGGGCACGCGATGACCCCGCCGCCCGGAGCGGCCGCCGCCGCTCCCGCCGTCCATCCCCGCCGCGCGCCGTTGGCGCCCCCGCGTCGTCCCCGGCGGGTGTCGGGCCCCGCGCGGCCCACGCCCGCGCGTCGGACCGTGCCCGCGCCGCGCCGCGCAGCCAAGCCCGCGCTCGGCCTGACGACGCACCATCCCGCCCTCGACCGCCTGATCCACGGACGCGCCTGGATCGGGATCGTGGCGTTTGCGCTGATCGGGATCGTGACGATGCAGCTCGGCCTGCTGAAGCTGAACGCGGGCATCGGGCGCGCGCTCGAGCACGAGGGGGCGCTGCAGCGCGAAAATGCGGCGCTCAGCGTCGAAAACTCCGAAGTCGCCGCTGGCAACACGGTCGAGCTGCAGGCCGCGCACATGGGCATGCGGCTCGTCCCGGCGGGGTCGCTGCGCTTCCTGTCGGCGTCCGCGGCGGGCAGCGAGATCGATCGGGCGGTCGCGGCGCTCGGCGCCCGGGCGAATGGGGTCGGCGCAAGCGCCGGCTCCACGTCCGGCGAAGCGTCCTCGCCCTCCGCATCCGCAGTGTCCGCAACGCCGGCGTCCAGCGCCCCAAGCGAATCGAGCAGCTCCACCAGCGCGAGCGGCGAAGCAACCTCGCAGGGCGCCGCTGCCCCTGAAGCGAGCCACACGAGCACGACCGGCGAAAGCGAATCCGCCCCCAGCCACGGCGCCCCGAGCGGCGCCGGCGCGGGCGGCGCGGGCGAAGCAGCGGCCGCCACGACCGCGCCGAGCGGCGAATCCGGCGGCTCCTCGCCCAGCCCCGGAGGCTGACACGGTGGCCACCGTCCAGCATCGGATCGGGGTCATCTTCGCGCTGTTCTTCCTGCTGCTCGCGCTCGCCGCCGCGCGCACGCTGTATCTCGGGACGGTGCGCGCCGGAGCGCTGCGCAAGGCCGCCCAGATCCAGCAGCTGAGCAACGAAACGCTGCCCGCTCAGCGGGGCACGATCACGGATCGCAGCGGCGTCGACCTGGCCGTCTCCGAGCCCGCGCAGGACATCTCGGCCACGCCGTACCTGGTCAAGGAACCGCTCCAGGCCGCACAAACACTGGCGCCCCTGCTGGGACAGACGCAGGCGCAGGTCCTGGCCAAGCTGAGCGAGCGCACGGGGTTTGTGTATCTGGCGCGCGCGCTGCCGGCCCGCCAGGCGCGCGCGGTGACGGCATTGAAGCTGGAAGGCATCTCCGGCACGCCCGTCATGCGCCGCGTGTACCCGCGCGGGATGCTCGCCGCGCAGGTGCTCGGCTTCGTCGGCACCGAAGGTCAGGGCCTGTCGGGCCTCGAGTACTCGCAGTCCGCGCTGCTGCGCGGCACGGCGGGCGAGCGGCGCACGACCAGCGACGCGCGCGGGCAGCCGATCTCGATCGTCAACGTGCGCACGGAGAAGCCGGGCGCGACGCTCACGCTGACGCTCGACGCCAACATCCAGCAGCGGGCCGAAGACGTGCTCGGCGCGCTCGCGCGCGATTTCGCCCCCAAAGACGCCACGGCGATCGTGATCGACCCGCGCACGGGCGCGCTGCTCGCGGTCGCCAACTGGCCGCAGGTCAACGCCAACGACCCCGCCGCCTTCTCCCCGGCCGCGCTCGAGGACCGCGCGGTCGGCTTCGCCTACGAACCCGGCTCGACGTTCAAGTCGTTCACCGTCTCCGGCGCGCTGCAACAGGGCCTGATCGCGCCCACCACCCCCTTCAACGTCCCCAACCGCATCCAGGTCGCCGACCGCACGATCCACGACGACACCGAACACGCCGACGAGACGCTCACGACCGCCGAAATCCTCGCCCAGTCCAGCAACGTCGGCGCGATCCAGATCGGCCTGCGCGAGGGCGCCCCCAGCTTCAACACGTGGGTTCATCGCTTCGGCTTCGGCGCCCCCACCGGCGTGGAACTCCCCGGCGAGGAACAGGGCGTCACCCTGCCGCTGTCCAAGTACTCCGGCTCCTCGATGGGCAACCTCCCCATCGGCCAGGGCGAGCTGGTGACCCCCATGCAGATGGTCGCCGCCTACTCGGCCATCGCCAACGGCGGCATCCTGCGCCGCCCGCACATCATCGGCGCGGTCGACGGCCGCTCCCGCCACCTGCCCGCCGGACACCGGGTGCTCTCGACGACGACGACCGCGGAGCTGCGTACGATGCTCGAGGGCGTGCTCGCACCCGGGGGCACCGCCAGCGAGGTCTCGATCCCCGGCTACCAGCTCGCGGGCAAGACCGGCACTGCCAGCAAGATCGACCCCGCCACGCACGAATACTCCAAAAGCGCCTATGTCGCCTCCTTCGTCGGCTTCGCTCCCGCGTCCGACCCCCAGCTTCTGTGTGCCGTGATCGTGGACGAACCCCAGTCCGGCTCCATCTTCGGCGGCACGGTCGCGGCTCCGGCCTTCGGTCAGATCATGAGCTTTGCGCTGCCCTATCTGCGCATCCCGCCGGGGTAGCACGCAGTCGCGGCGTCATCCCGCGCTCCGGGCTTTCGCGCCACGGCGCAGCAGGCGCAGTGTGCCGTAGAGCTCTATCCCGTCCCGAGCGGCATCGGCGAGAACCTGATGGAGCGCCAAGCCCGGCTACGCGCCCGGGAAGCGAGCCAGGCTGCGGCCGATCTCGGGCTGGCGGCGCATCCAGTAGGCGGCGATCGCCGCCCGGTCCTCGGGGAGCATGTCGTCCTCGTCGACGTCGTCGAGATAGCCGAGGGCCTCGACGATGTGGACGATGCTCGGGTGCTCGGGTGGGATCTGGTAGCGGGTCATGTAGAGGCCGATGCCTTCCTCGACGCCGCGGCCGGTGAGCTCCTCGATGCGCTTGAGGTCGAAATAGTCGCGCAGCTCGCCCCTGTCGCCGATGACCTTGACCTTCATCGCGAAGATGTCCGCGAGGCTGGACACGAGAATCCCGGCGTGCTGCTCGGCCTCGGCGAGGTCGATCTGATCGTGGGCGTCGAGGAACTGCAGCTTGGCCCCGCGCAGCAGTCCGTTGAGGGCGCCGGGCGCGCGACTGCTCACCGCGAAGGAGCCGAGCCCGGACAGTCGCCGCTCCAGCGCGGTGAGGTCAAGTGTGGGGTCTTTGTAGAAGAAGTCGAGATCGCGGCTCTGGCGGTGACGCAGGTGCACGGCGAGCGCGGTTCCTCCGGCGAGCCGGCAGTCGGACGGGAGGGCGGGAGCGATCTGCTCCCACGCCCAGGCGGTCTCGGGCGGCAGGATCTCCGTGAGGTCGGCGGGGAGCGTCACACGCGACTCCGGGCGGCGGCGTAGTTCAGCGCGAGCGCGCGCCGTCGGGGCGATACGCCGCGCGTGCGGGCGGCGTGGCGCCAATCCGCCTCGGAAAGGTTGGCGGCCCCCCACGCGAGGCCATCGAGGTCGCCCGCGCTCAGCAGCCGCCGGGCGATGTAGCCGCCGGCGCGCTCGGTGTCGAGCTGGGAGGGGGCGGTGTTCCAGAACAGGTGTCTGAGTCTCGGGGGGACATGTCGTCGCGGACCGGTAGCCGTGGGGCGGCGCTCCCGCGGTCGCAGGCCCGCGATCTGGCCCGCGAGCTGCTGCCAGCGACGCGCTCCATAATCGACGCGGATCAGATCGAGCGTGCGGGCTCGTCCGGCGGGCAGCGTGCGCCGTTCGATCATCACCAGTCCCTGTGCGCGCAGCGAGTCGATCGCACGGCTCGCGCTCGTGGGGGAGACGCCGGCGCGTTCGGCTGCGGTCCGGGCAGAGGTCAGACCCAATGGCGCTCGGGCCAGCGCACCCAGAACCTTGGCCTCGACGGGCATCAGCCCGGGTACCGGAGGGGGGGAGACGCCCAGCTCCTCGCGCAGACGCGCGGCGTCCGCGGGTGTGAGCCGCATGCGCCCGTTGTCCTGGCGCGCGTCGAGCCCCAGCCGCTCGATCGCGCGTATCACTCGCGGGACGCTTGTATTGAGCTCCCGGGCGAGCGCCGCAGCTGACATAATACTGTCCATATCGTTATTTTATCGCTCACACGGGACTTCCGTGCCGCGACGTTGGGCATCGCGGGTCGCCTATCCGAGTGGATGGCGCCGGCGCAGCCTCGCATAGCGCGCGAAGCCGCCGTCGGTGGTGATCCACTCGCTGCCGGACTCGATCGCGAGCGCGGCCAGGTAGGCGTCGGGAATCTGGTTGCCGGTGGCTTGTGTCGCTCGGCAGAGGTCGGCGAAGATCTCCCAGTGGCGCGGGCCGGGCGAGACCTCGACGCAGTTGGGGCGCGCGCGCAGCGAGGCGACGAAGGCGAGCGCCGTGTCGAGGCGGGTCGGCGTGGCGAACACGCGCGGATGGGTGACGATCCGCAGAAACCCGCTCAGCACGAGCGCGGAGAGGCCAAACGCAGCGCTGCCGTTCGCGACCGTCTGCAGCCAGGCGCCGATCCGCTCGTGCTCGGGCGTTCCGCCGCGATGGGCGTAGACGAGCACGTTGACGTCCGGCAGGATCAGCGCAGCCCGTCCATCAACTCGCGCAGGCCCGCCGAGTCGTCCAGGTCGACGCCCGGTTGGGTCGCTGCATCGCCGAGCGGGCGTATCGTGAAGCGCTCGTCCCCGACACGCGGCCGCTGGGCGAGGGTGCTCCTGAGTGAGTCTTCGATCAGCGAGGTCAACGTCGTGTGGTCCGCCGCGGCCCTCTGCTTGGCCGCGGCGAGCAGGTCGTCGTCAAGTCGCACGGTGGTTCGCATGCCGCTCAGCATAGCAGTGGTGACATAAATATGTCTAGCTCGCGAAACAGGACGCGCCGCGCCGACCCGGCCACGAGGATAAGCAGCATTCCGGGCGGCTGCTGGAAGTCCCTGTTTTGGCGATCGAGACGTCCGATCCCACGCTTTGGCCCTGCAAATCCGCTGGCAAGCGTGGTCACCGCGAGGGGGTGTCCGCTAGACTGCGCCGCGGGCAGACGCTGGCCGCCGGACATGCTCCCAGCAGCGGGGAGCGGAACCCGAAATCCGCGCCCCAGAGCCGAATCTCGTGCCGAGCGCGGACGATGCACCCCATACCTGACCGATGAGCATCTTCACCTACCTGACAGGCTTCGGCGGCCGCGACATGGCGGTCGACCTGGGGACTGCCAACACGCTCGTGTACGTGCGCGGACGCGGCATCGTGCTGTCCGAGCCGAGCGTCGTCGCGATCGACTCGCGCACCGGCGAAGTGCACGCCGTCGGCATCGAGGCCAAGCGCATGCTCGGGCGCACGCCTGGGACGATCCAGGCGATCCGCCCGCTCAAGGACGGCGTGATCGCCGACTTCGACGTGACCGAGGAGATGCTCAGGCACTTCATCCAGAAGGTTCACCAGAACCGCTGGGCGCACCCGCGCGTGGTCGTGTGCGTGCCCTCGGGCGTCACGGGCGTGGAGAAGCGCGCGGTCGAGGAGGCGTGCCTGTCGGCGGGCGCGCGCACCGCCTACCTGATCGAGGAGCCGATGGCGGCCGCGATCGGGGCGGGGCTGCCCGTGGGCGAGCCGACGGGGTCGATGGTCGTGGACATCGGCGGCGGCACCTCCGAGGTGGCGGTGATCTCGCTCGGCGGGATCGTCGTCTCGCAGTCGATCCGCGTCGGCGGCGACGAGATGGACGAGGCGATCATCAACTACGCCAAGAAGGAGTACAAGCTCCTGATCGGCCAGCAGACCGCCGAGGAGCTCAAGCTCGAGATCGGCTCGGCGTGTCCCATGTCCGAGGAGCTGCAGGCCGAGATCCGCGGGCGCGACATGGTCTCCGGGCTGCCCAAGACCGTCGTGCTGACCAGCGAGGAGATCCGCCAGGCGCTCGAGGAGCCGCTCAGCCAGATCGTCGACGCGGTCAAGGAGACGCTCGACCGCACTCCGCCGGAGCTGGCCTCGGACATCATGGACCGCGGGATCATGCTCGCGGGCGGCGGCTCGCTGCTGCAGGGCCTCGACGAGCGTCTGCGCGAGGAGACGCAGATGCCCGCGCACCTGGCCGAGTCGCCGCTGACGTGCGTGGCGGTCGGCTCGGGTCGCTCGCTGGAGGAGTTCGAGGCGATCCACCGCTCCAACCGCAACTCGCGCAACCGCCGGCGCCGTTGATCGCGGCGCGCTGCCCCCGGACACCCGGTTACTCTCTGCAATGAACGCTTCGGAAGGCCCTGATTCGTGTATGACAAGACGGTCCGCCGTCGACGTGTGGTGCTCGCGCTGCTCGTCGTGCTCTCCCTGATCCTCCTGACCGCCTACTTCGGCGAGGCCTCAGGTGGGCGCCTGCACTCGGTGCAGCGCGGTTTTCTGACGGTCGTCTCCCCGATTCAGGACGGCGCCAACAAGGCGCTGAAGCCGGTGCGCGACATGTTCGGTTGGCTTGGCGACACGCTGCACGCCAAAAGCCAGAACGCGCAGCTGCGCAAGCAGATCGCGACGCTGCGCCGCGAAGTCGTCGCCGAGCGCGTCGACCAGCAGTCCTACCACCAGCTGCTGAGCGTGTTCCATTTCGACAACCAGCTGAGCGTCGCCGACTACCGGCCCGTGACAGCGACGGTCGTCGGCAAAACGCCGAACATCTGGTACTCGACCGTCACGATCGACAAGGGCACCGCGGCGGGGGTGCGGGTCGACGATCCCGTGATCAACGGCGAAGGGCTCGTCGGCAGGGTCACGCTCGCCGCCTCCGACGGCGCCCAGGTGAGCCTCATCACCGACAGCACGATGGGCGTCAGCGCGCGCATCGGCTCCTCCACGGCGACCGGCATCGTCCAGCCGAAGGTGGGCGACCCCAACGATCTGCTGCTCAGCTACCTGCCGGTCGGCACGGTGGCCCCCAAGGGCGAATACGTCTACACCTCCGGCACCGTCGCGAGCCCCGACGAGTCGCTGTACCCGCGCGGCATCCCGATCGGGCAGGTGACCTCGACCGAAGAAGAAAGCGCGTACGAGTCGGTCAACGTGCGCCCGCTCGCGAACCTGCGCAACCTCGACGTGGTGCAGGTGCTGACGGCCGCCACGGGCTCGCAGCCGGCGCGGCTGAGCAGCCTCGTGTCGAGCCTCCCCGCGGGCGGGCGCTCGAGCACCGAAACGGGGATAGCCGGCCAACTCGCCTCCACGGGAGCGGGTTGATGAGCGGCCAGGGTGTGTCGGGCAGCCTCCTCGCGCGCATCGCCGCGCTGTCGCTCATCGTCGTCTTCTTCCAGACCGGAGTCGTCTCGGAGGTGCCGGTGTTCGGCGTGACGGTCGACCTCTCCCCGCTGCTGGTCGCGTTCGTCGGCCTGCTGTGCGGCTCCATGGTCGGCGCCGTGAGCGGGTTCGCCGTCGGGCTGCTCGTCGATCTCGCGCTCGTGCAGACGCTCGGGCTGACATCGCTGGTATTCACGCTCGTCGGCTACTGGTGCGGGCGGTTGCGCGAGCTGCGCGACCCGCAGGCCGCGCTGACGCCGCTGCTGGTGGGTGCCGCGGCCACCTCCTCCTCGCTCGTGGGCTACTCGCTGATGGAGTTCATGCTCGGCGTCGACGCGCCCGTCAGCCTGGAGCTGCTGCGCCAGATCGTCCTGGGCGTGCTCGTCAACGTGATCGTCGCGCTGCCGATGTGGATGCTCGTGCGCCGTAGTTTGATCGGCGGCCTGCCCGACGATCCGCGCCGGCGCCGGCGCCGCGCCTACACGACCGGCGGCTTGAGCCCGCTGTCCAGGACATGAGCTCGAGCGTGGTGCAGATATGAGCGCGATCGAACGCTTTCGCCCCGGCGGCGCCCCGAGCGCGGGCTCCACCGGGTCGACCGGTGGTGCGCGCATACCTCCCGTATCGCCGCAGATGGCCTTTCGCGTGGCGATCCTCGGTGGGATCGCGGTCGTGATGTTCGCGGTGATCTTCTTCCGGCTGTGGTACCTGCAGGTGCTCACGGGCGAACGCTACGTCCAGGAAGCCGCCGTCAACAGCGTGCGCGACCTGCCGATCGCCGCCCCGCGCGGGCAGATATTCGACCGCGAAGGCAAGCCGATCGTCGCCAGCACCGTCACCAACGCCGTGCAGATCGTGCCCTCCGCGCTGCCGCCCGCGGGTGCGCCCCGACTCGAGCTGTACCGGCGGCTGGGAGCGCTGCTGGGCATGAGCGCCGCGCACGTCGAGGCGCTCGTGATCAAGGGCCGCACCGCCTTGCCCTACGCGCCGGTGACGATCAGGACAGACGCCGGGCACGGCGTGCTGACCGTGCTCGCCGAGCGCCAGAACGAGTTTCCGGGTGTCACCCAGCAACCCGTCTCGATCCGCTCATACCCCTACGGGGAAATGGCCGCCCAGGTGCTTGGCTACGTCGGTCAGGTCACCGAACGGGAGCTGAAGCTGCGCCCCTTCGCCGGCGTCAAGCAGGGGACGGTGGTGGGACAGGAAGGGCTGGAGTACTACTACGACCGCTACCTGCGCGGGAACGATGGGGTGCAGCGCGTGCAGGTCGACTCCGCCGGCTACCCCGTGCCCACGCGCCTGCAGCCGACGCCGCCCAAGGCCGGCTACAGCCTCAAGGTTACGCTCGACCTCGGCCTGCAGCACGAGGCCGAAAAAGCGCTGCTCCAGGGCGTCGAAAACGCCCGCGCCGGCGGCAAACCGGCGCAGGCGGGCGCATTCACGGCGATCGACCCGCGCAACGGGCAGATCCTGGCGATCGGCTCTTACCCGAGCTTTGACCCGAACAAGTTCGCCAAACTGCTCACCGAAAGCGAGTACAAGGCGCTCGAGGGCAGGACCGGGAGCGAAGAAGCACCGTCGCGGCTGACCAACCGCGCCGTCAACGGCGCCTACCCGACGGGCTCCACGTTCAAGCCGTTCACGGCGATGGGGGCGCTGGAGGCGGGCGTCATCAACCCATCCCAGGGCCTGGGGGCGGGACAGTGCATCCACGTCTCCACCCAGCAGTTCTGCAACGCCGGCAAGGCCGACTACGGTCCCGTGGGGCTCGTGGAAGCGCTGAAGGTCTCATCGGACACGTACTTCTTCGAAGTCGGCGAGCTCGCCAACCGCTACCACGAACCGATCCAGAACATGGCCCGCCAGCTGGGCATCGGCCACAGCACCGGGATCGACCTGCCGAGCGAGATCCAGGGCACGATCCCCGACCCGGCGTGGCGGGAAAGGCAAAATCGCCTGCAGGAAAAGTGCGAACACGCAAAGCACCGCGGGACATGCGACATCGTGGCCGAAGTCCGCCCCTGGAGCGTGGGCGACAACATGGACCTGGCGGTCGGCCAGGGCGACCTGCTCACCTCGCCCCTGCAGATGGCGGTCGCCTACTCGACGCTCGCCAACGCGTTCATGCACGGCGGCTATGGCGCGGTCGTGCGCCCGCACCTGGGGATGGCGATCGACGAAACCGACGGCAGCCTCGTGCAGAGCCTGAACTTCCCGCCGGTGCGTCACGTGCGCCTGAACTACTCCGACCTCAGCCTCGTGATGGAAGGCATCCACGAGGCCGCCAGCCAGCCCGGCGGCACCTCGGCAGACGTGTGGAGGGGCTGGGATCAGACCCAGCACCCCGTCTACGGCAAGACCGGCACCGCCGAACACACGGGCAAGGAAGACCAGTCCTGGTACATGTGCTTCGTCGGCGACCCCCAGCGCCCGATCGTGATCGCCGTCACCGTCGAACAGGGCGGTTTCGGCGCCGAAACCGCCGCGCCGATCGCCCGTCTGATCGCCTCGCGCTGGTTCGGCAAGCCCGAGCAGTTCGTCGCCGGAACCTCCAAAACGCGATGAGCACGCTCAGTCCGATCAAACCACCCGAGTCGGCGCCGACCGTCTCCCCGCCGCGCACGCTCAGCCTGCCGCTGGACCCGCTGCTGACGCTCGCCGTGCTCGGCCTCGCGATCGCCTCGGTCATGACGCTCGGCGCGGCCACCCGCAACGCCGTGCCCGGCGACCCCGGCTTCTACGTCAACCGCCAGGTCGTCTACCTCGTGCTGGGCGGCGTGCTGATGCTCGTGCTCGCGCGCGTTGACTACGCTCGCCTGCGGCCGCTGAAAAACGCGATCTACGCACTGCTGATGTTCAGCATCCTGGCGGTGCTGGCGGCAGGCAGCTCCGTGAATGGCTCTCAGCGCGCGATCGGCCTGTCGTTCTTCTCGTTTCAGGGCTCCGAGCTCGGCAAGGTGCTGCTGATCCTCGCGCTGTCGGCGTTCGTGGTCGACCGCGCCCGGCGGTTGCGTGAGCGCGACACGACCGCGCGGGCGATGCTCGCCGCGCTCGTGCCGGCGATGATCGTGATCGCCCAGCCGGACCTGGGCTCGGGGATGGTCTACATGGTGATCGCGTTCGTGCTGCTGCTCGTGGCGGGGACGCCCTGGCGTCAGCTGGCCGCGCTGGTGGCGCTTGTGGCGGTATCGGCCGCATTTGTGCTCGCCATCGCCCCGGCCGCCGGCGTCCACGTGCTCAAGCCCTATCAAGCGGAACGTCTGACGGCCTTCCTGCACCCCTCGGCCGACCCGCAGAAAGAGGGCTACCAGCAGGAGGAGTCGAAGATCGCGATCGGCTCCGGCCAGAAGACCGGGCGCGGCTCAGACGCCACCCAGATCCGCTTGAACTTCGTGCCCGAGGATCACACCGACTTCGTGTTCGCCGCCGTCGGCGAGCAGTACGGGTTCGTGGGGGCCGGGCTCGTGCTGTGCCTGTACGCGCTGCTGATCTGGCGCACGCTGCGCATTCTCGCGATGTCCAAGGACCTGTTCGGGTCGCTTCTCGCCGCCGGGGTAGCGGCTATGCTGATGTTTCAAGTGTTTGTAAACGTGGGAATGACCATCGGGATCATGCCCATCACCGGCGTCACGCTGCCCCTGATGAGCTATGGCGGCTCGTCGGTGATCACAACGCTTCTGGCCGTAGGTCTGCTGCAGTCAATCTACGTCCGGGCGCGCGCCTCGGCTGCGCTGAAGGGCCGCGTGCCACTTTACTAATTATGACAATTATAAGACTGGATCGAAAAATTGAAAAAGCAAGTGCTTGTCAGCGTCGACCGCGCGGAGACGCGCGTCGCGCTGCTAGAGGCGACCGGAACGCCGGGCGCCGCGAAGTCCTCCTCATCCCCGGCCCGCGCCAAGGGCGGCGGCAAGCCGGGGGCCGGCTACCGGATAGCCGAGCTGTACATCGAGCGCCGCGGCGGGCGCTCGATCGTGGGCAACATCTATAAGGGCAAGGTCGACAACGTCCTACCCGGCCTGGAGGCTGCGTTCGTCGACATCGGCCTGGAGAAGAACGGCTTTCTTCACGTCGATGAGATCGTGCTACCCGGCGTGGAGGTCGCCCGCCGCGGGCGCGGCGGTGGGCGTAAGATCGCCGAGCTGTTGGAGCCCGGTCAGGAGATCGTCGTGCAGGTCATCAAGGACCCGCTGAAGACCAAGGGCGCGCGCCTGTCGATGGAGCTGACGATCGCTGGCCGCTACATGGTCTACGCCCCCACCGGCGAGGGCATAGGCGTCTCCCGCCGGCTGGAGGACAAGGAGCGCGAGCGCCTGCGCCGCCAGACGGCCAAACTGGATCTCGGCGGCGGCGGGGCGATCGTCAGGACCGCCGCGCACGGAGCCAAGCGCGAGGACTTCGAGCGCGAGCTCAAGTACCTGCACAAGCTCCACGAGGTGCTCGTCAAGCGCGTGCAGGACACCCAGGCGCCCGACCTCGTCTTCCAGGAGGCCGACCTGTCGGTGCGCGTAGTGCGCGACATCTTCTCCGAGCACTTCGAGCGCGCGATCGTCGACGACTCCCAGCAGCACCATCGGCTCGTGTCGTTCTTCGCGCGCACTGCCCCCGAGCTGGTCGAGCGGGTCGAGCTGTGGGAGGGCGAGGACCAGAACAGCAGGCCCCTATTCGAGGCTTACGGCGTCGAGGAGGCGATCGAAGGGGTGATGTCCCGGCGCGTGGACCTACCCAGCGGCGGCTATCTGATCATCGACTACGCCGAGGCGCTGACCGTGATCGACGTCAACTCCGGCAGCTTCATCGGTCGCGGCAAAGGCGCGGCGCTGGAGGACACGATCACGAAGACCAACCTCGAGGCCGCCGCGGAGGTCGTCAACCAGCTGCGGTTGCGCGACATCGGCGGGATCATCGTGATCGACTTCATCGACATGGCCCGCGCGCGCAACCGCGACGCGGTCATGAAGACGCTGCGCAAGACCCTCGACGAGGATCGCACGAAGACCTTCACGGCCGAGATCTCCAAGCTCGGCCTGGTCGAGATGACCCGCCAGAACGTGACCGAGGGCGTGCGCGAGATCATGAGCAGGCCCTGCCCGACGTGCGAGGGCGAGGGCACGATCAAGAGCGAGGAGACGATCGCGATCGAATTCGAGCGCCGCCTGCGCGACGTCGCCGCAGAGCATCCCGACGCCGACGCGCTGCTCGTGCAGATGAATCCCCGCGTGAGCACCCAGTTCACCGGGCACGGCTCGCGCGTGCTGCACGCGCTGGAGGCGCAGACGGGCAAGTCGTTTCTGTTCGAGGGCTCCGAGGGCCTCACGCTCGAGCACTTCGCGATCACGTTCGTGGGCACCCGCGAGGAGGTCGAGGAGCGCGCGCTGCCGTTCCGGCCGGGCGAGGAGGTGCTCGTGGAGATCGTCGAGCCGCACATGTACGACGTCGACGACGCCGTCGCCAAAATCGACGGCTACATCATCTCGATCGCCGGCGCCGCCGTGCACGTCGGCGAGAAGCGGATGGTGCGCATCGACCAGGTCGGACGCACCGCCGCCAGCGCGCTGCTCTTGGACGAGTCCGGCGAGGTGCTCACGCCCGCCCCGCGTCCGCCGGCGCCGGCCAAGCGCAGGCCGCGGAAACGACCCGCCCAGCCCAGGCCCGCCGGCGAGGAGCCGACCAGCGAGCCGGCCGCAGCCCAGGCGCCGGAGCCGCCCCAGGCCGCGGACGCCCCGCCCTCCGAGCCGGCGGAGGCAGGCGAGGATGGCGTACAATCCAAACCTCGGCGTCGTGGCCGCAGAGGCGGGCGACGCCGTTCGGCTGCCAAGGCCAAGGCCGGAGCGGCCGAGGCGGGCACGGAGTCATAGCACCAGCATCGAAAGGCAGCGGCTGAATCGGTATGTATGCGATCGTGAAGACAGGCGGCAAGCAGTATCGCGTCGAGCGCGGCCAGCGACTGCTGGTCGAGCGCCTGCCCGCCGCCGAGGGCGAGCACGTGGCGCTCGAGCCGATCCTGTACCGCTCCGAGGAGGCCGTGTTCGACAAGACCGGCCTCGCGAAGGTAAAGGTCACCGCCAGGGTGATCGCGCACGAGCGCGGCGAGAAGCTGCGCGTCTTCAAGTTCAAGCCCAAGCGCGGCTACAAGCGCCGCACCGGCCACCGCCAGGAGCTGACCCGGATCGAGGTCACCGAGCTGACGCTGAGCGGAGGCTCCCGGCCCAAAGCCGGAAAAGAGACTTCCGTCGTCGCCGCGCCCGCGCAAGCGACCGCCACGCCGGCGCCCGCGAAGCCCGCCGGCGAGAAAGCGACGCCGGCGAAAGCGTCAGCCGCCAAACCTGCTGCTGCCAAACCGGCGAGCACCAAAGCTGCCGGCGCCAAACCCGCCTCCGTCAAGAAAGCCCCCGCCAAACCGAAAAAAGCGGTGAGCAAGGAGACCGACGATGGCTCATAAGAAGGGGCTCGGCTCGAGCCGCAACGGGCGCGACTCCAACGCCCAGCGGCTCGGCGTCAAGACATTCGCCGGCCAGACCGTCGCCGGCGGGGAGATCATCGTGCGCCAGCGCGGCACCAAATTCAAGCCCGGCGACGGCGTCGGCATCGGCAAGGACGACACGCTCTACGCGCGCGCCGCCGGCACCGTGCAGTTCACCACCGGCCGGCGCGGGCGCGTCGTCAGCGTCCTCGCCCCCGGGGACAGCCCGGCCGCGTAGCCGACCACCCGCGGGGCGCGGTGGCGCCCGCGGTGAGCGGGTGGTCGGTCCCCCGAGCACGCCAACCCAATGCCGAGGCCGCTCGCTCGGGCTGTCACGATTGCCGACGATGCTGCACGACCGCGCGCGAATCCATGTCCGGGCCGGCGCCGGGGGCGACGGCTGCATGAGCTTTCGCCGCGAAGCCAAGGTGCCGCGCGGCGGTCCCGACGGCGGCGACGGCGGACGCGGGGGAGAGGTCGTGCTCGTGTGCGACTCCTCGCTGCGCGACCTGCACTCCTTCCGACGCCGAGCCCAATACCACGCTGGGCGGGGCGGGCACGGCCAGGGCGCGCTCAAGCACGGCGCCGACGGCGAAACCCTGACGATCAGGGTTCCCCCCGGCACCGAAGCCCGTGGCGCCGGAGACGGGGATGACGCAGACGACCTGCGGGGTCGCCGCTGGGAGCTGCTCGCCCACGGCCAGCGCGCCACGATCGCGCGCGGCGGGCCGGGCGGGCGCGGCAACAAGCGCTTCGCCACCTCCACCCGCCAGGCGCCACGCTTCGCCGAGCGCGGGCTCGCCGGCGAGCAGGGCTGGATCGAGCTGCAACTGCGCCTGCTTGCCGACGTCGGCCTCGTCGGCATGCCCAACGCCGGCAAGTCCTCGCTGATCTCCCGCCTGACCCGCGCCGAGCCGAAGATCGCCGACTACCCCTTCACCACCCTCGCACCCGTCCTGGGCGTGCTCGAAGACGAGCACGAGCGCCGTCAGCTGATCGTCGCCGACATCCCCGGACTGATCGAGGGCGCAAGCGTTGGCGCCGGGCTCGGCCACGACTTCCTCGCCCACGTCGAGCGCACCAGCCTGCTCGTGCACGTGCTCGACATCGCCCCCGAGCTGTCCGGCGGCGAGGACGCCGATCTCCTCTCAAACCACGCCGCGATCGAGCACGAGCTGGCTGCGCACGACGAGCGCCTGGCGCGCCTGCCGCGCGTGCTCGTGCTCTCCAAGGTCGATCTCGTCGCGCCCGAGCGCGCGCAGCAGGCCGTCACGGAGTGGGAAGAGAGGCTCGGGCCCGACGTGCCCGTGCTGGCGACCTCCAGCGCCACCCGCGCCGGTGTGCGCGAGCTGGGCGAGCTGCTCCTGCGGATCGTCCCCGACGCCGCATCCGCGCCCGACGGTGACGCGGGCGGCGAGGAAGCCGCCCCCTCCGCTTCCGCGGGCGCGGTCGCGGATGAGCTCGCCGAGCACATGGTCTTCCGCCCCGGCGGGCGCGAGGGCGGGCGCGGCTATGTTGTGCAGCGACTCCGACCGGGCTCCTTCGCCGTGGACGGCCGCGGCGTCGAGCGGCTCCTGAGTCGCTATGACGTCGACAACGAGGACGCGCTCGCCTACCTCGAGGAACGTCTGCGTCGCATCGGCGTGCTCGATGCGCTGCAGCGCGAGGGGTTCGTCGCCGGCGACGAGGTGCGGATCGCGGGAGTCGTGTTCGAGCTGGACCCGGCGTCGGGCTGACACGCGCCCGGCTCGCCTCCCGCCCGCGCCGCCCTGAACGGGACCGAAAAGATCCGTGCGCACCGCCCGCGGCAGGTGGGCGTCACTGCGCGCAAATCGGCCAGGACTCGGCTCGCCCCACACCCTCCACCACCTTCGCGCACACGACACCCCATAACGACCGTCTACGCTGCGTACCGCCATGAAACGCGTCGTGATCAAGCTCGGCTCATCCGTCGTCGCCGACTCAGACGGCGAGCTGCGCGAGGACGCGCTCGCGCGCGTGTGCGACGCCGCCGCCGAGCGCCACCGTGGCGGCGACGAGGCGATTCTCGTCTCCAGCGGCGCGATCGCGCGAGGCATGCGCACGATGGGGCTCCCGCAGCGTCCGCGCGCGATCGGCGAGCTGCAGGCCGCCAGCGCCGTCGGGCAGGGCAAGCTGTATCGCGTCTACGACGAGCTTTTGCGCGCCCGCGATGTGACGAGCGCGCAGGTGCTGCTGACGTTCTTCGACATGTCCGCGCGCACCCACTACCTGAACGCGCGCCAGACGCTCGCCACGCTCTTGGCCTGGCGAGTGCTGCCGGTCATCAACGAGAACGACACCACCGCCACCGACGAGATCTCCTTCGGCGACAACGACTTTCTCGCCGCCCAGGTCGCCGTGCTGATCGGCGCCGACGAGCTGATTCTGCTGACCGACATCGACGGCCTCTTCACCGCCGATCCCCGCCTGCGCGCGGACGCGCGGCTGATCGCAGACGTCACCGAGTTCGCGGCGCTGGAGGAGCTCGAGATCGGCCACACGACCTCGCCGCTGGGCTCGGGCGGCATGCGCTCCAAGGTGCTCGCCGCCGACATGGCCACGGCCGCGGGGATCGCGACGACGATCTGCAACGGCCTGGACGAGGATGCACTGGGCGCCGTGCTCGCGGGCGCCCGCGCCGGGACGCGCTTCGCCCCGCGCGAGGCCCGCTACTCCTCGTTCAAGCTGTGGCTCAAGTACGCCCGCCCCGCGCGCGGCACGCTCACGATCGACGCCGGCGCCGCGCGCGCGGTGCGCGAGGGCAGCGCCAGCCTGCTGCCGGTTGGAATCGTCGCGGTCGCGGGTGAGTTCGACGCCGGCGACGCGGTCGAGATCGCCGTGCGCGATGGAGACGGCGCCACGGGCGCGGCGATCGGCAAGGGCATCTGCAACTACTCCGCACCCGAGCTGCGCCAGGTGATGGGCATGCAGTCCGCGGCCGTGCGCACTCTCTTGCCGCGCGCGACCGATGAGGCCGTGCACCGCGACTACCTGGTGCTGGACTGACGCGTCGCATCACCGCGTGCGCATGCGCACGCGTGTCGTTTTTGGGGGTGACAACTTCGCGTGGCGCCCGTATCCGTGCCGTGTCGCCGGTCGCCGTTCGGGCTGGCCGAGGCACGGCGCGTTTGGCCGTGGGCGGGCGTGCGGCAGGCCGCTCTATGCTTGTTCGATGGCCGTGACGAGTACGACCGCGACATCGGTCGCGGACATCTGCCGCTCGGCGCGGCGGGCCGCGCGGGAGTTGGCGCAGATCGACACCGCGCGCAAGGACGCCGCTCTGGCGGGGATCGCGCGTGCGCTGATCGAGCGCACCGAGGAGATCCTCGCGGCGAACGCCCTTGACATGGAGGCTGGGCGCGAGGCGGGCCTCGGCGACGCGCTGCTGGACAGGCTGGCGCTCGACGCGGTGCGGATCGCGCAGATCGCGGGCGCGGTGCAGGACATCGTCGCGCTGCCCGACCCCGTCGGCGAGACGATCGAGGGGCGGCGGCTGCCCAACGGATTGGACATCCGCCGGGTGCGGGTGCCGCTGGGCGTGGTCGCGGTCGTGTACGAGGCGCGGCCCAACGTCACGATCGACGCAACCGCGCTGTGTGTGAAGTCGGGCAACGCGATCGTCCTGCGCGGATCCTCCACGGCGGCTCACTCCAACGCCGCGCTCGCTCAGATCGCGGCCCGGGCCGCCGTCGCGGCGGGCCTGCCCGAGGGGTGCATCGGGCTCGTCGCTGGCGGCGGGCACGAGGAGCTCGCGCAGCTGGCGAGACAGAACGACACGGTCGATCTGATCATCCCCCGTGGCGGCGAGGGTTTGAAGGCAGCGCTGCGGGAGGTGGCCACGGTACCCGTCATCTACGCCGCCTCGGGCAACTGCCACGTCTACGTAGACGCCTCCGCCGACCTGGATCGCGCGCAGGCGATCGTGCTGAACGCCAAGACCCAGCGCCCGGGGGTGTGCAACGCCGCCGAGACGCTGCTCGTGCACGATGACATCGTCCCAGACCTGCTGCCGGACCTGCTGCGCGCGCTCGGCGAGCAGGGCGTGCTCGTGCGCGCGGACAAGCGTGCATGGAAACTCGCGGAAGTAATGACCCCCGAGGAGCTTGCAGTGGGGGAGCCCCTCGGCGTGGTCATGGAGCTCGCCACCGAGGAGGACTGGGCCACCGAGTACCTGGCACCGACCCTCGCCATCGGCGTCGTCGACTCCGTTGAGGACGCGATTGAGCACATTTCCCGCTACGGCTCCGGGCACTCCGAGGCGATCCTCACGTGCGACACCGACGCCGCGCGCGCTTTTCAGCTCGGGGTGGACGCCGCGTGCGTGTATGTGAACGCCTCGACGCGCTTCACCGACGGGGGCGAGCTCGGGATGGGCGCGGAGATCGGCAACTCGACCCAAAAGCTGCATGCGCGCGGGCCGATCGGGCTGCGCGAGCTGTGCACCTACAAGTACCTCGTCACGGGCGACGGGCACGTCCGCGACTGAACGACCCTCTGTGGCGCTGGCCGATCTTCGATCGGTCGGCATCCTCGGCGGGACGTTCAACCCGCCGCACATCGGGCACGTCGCGCTGGCGCGCCACGCTCGCTCGGAGCTGGGCCTCGAGCGGGTGCTGCTGATGCCGGCATTCCTCGCCCCGAACAAGCCGACCGTTGGAGACGATCCAGGCCCTGCCCACCGCCTGCAGATGTGCCGTCTGGCGGTCGCGCACGAGCCCGGCCTGCGGGCGTCGGCGCTCGAGATCGAACGCGGCGGAGCGTCCTATACGGTGGATACCGTGCAGGCCATCCACGACGCCCACCCCGCTGCCGAGCTGACGCTGATCCTGGGAGCCGACACCGCCCGCACGCTGCCTGGCTGGCACGAGGCGGCGCGGCTGCTGGGGATGGTAACGCGCCTCGCGGTGGCTCAGCGCGACGAGCCGGACGCCGAGGACGTGCGCGAGGCGGTGCCGGCGTCAGCGGTGCCGGCCTCGGCGCCGGGACCCGACTCGCCGCCCGCGATGACGCTGCTGCGGATGGCTCGCATCGCGGTGTCCTCCTCGGCGGTGCGCGAGCTGATCGCCGCCGGAGCGCCCGTGAGAGAGCTGGTCGGCGAGGCGGTCGCCGGGTACATCGCCCAGCACGGTCTGTACCGAGCGGCAGCTGCCGCTGCGGCCCCGAGCGGGGGTGTGGCGTCGTGAGCCCCGAGGCGTCGATGCCGGGCCGGGACACCGCGCGAGGAAGGGAGTCCACCCAGCCCGCGCAGCCGCCGCGCTCGCAGGAGCTGCTCGGGGAGATCGCGCGCTACGCGGCCGACAAGAAGGCGATCGAGCTGGTCGAGCTCGATCTGCGCGACGTGCTCGGCTACACCGACTGGTTCTTGATCTGCACGGGCAACACCGAGCGCCAGACCAAGGCGATCCACGACGGCATCCTCGAGGGCTGCAAGCGCGAGCACGGGGCGCTCCCCCGCCGGGTCGAGGGGTTCAGCCGGGGAGACTGGATCCTGATGGACTATCTCGACGTCGTCGTGCACATCTTCACGCCCGCCACGCGCGAGTACTACCGGTTGGAGCAGCTGTGGGGCGAGGCTCCGGCACGGGCCGCCGGCGGCGGCGGGGCCCGCTGACGATCGCCAGAGGCGTGACCGCTACTCACGCGTGTGCCGGGGGTTCTACGGGTAGACACCTACAAGGAGCCCACCATGCGCACAATCGGAAGCCCTCGTCAGATGCGCAGAACGTCCGCCTGTCTGGCCTGCTTGGGCCTGGCTGCCTTCGTCCTGCCGGCCGTCTCATCGGCATCGACATGCAGCACCGCCGGTCCCTGTCCGACGGTCACGCTCATCGCCAAAGCGGTCCCGATCAAGGGCTTTCCGGGAACCGGCAACAAACTCGGCGCAGGCGCGGCGCTCGAAGCCAAATACTCGATCAAAGGCAGCGAATCGACCGGCGGGGTCGTGTCGCAGATCACGCACGTCAACTTCTTCCTGCCGGCGGGCACGAAGATCAATTCGGCGGGGTTCGTTAAGTGTGCGCCGGCGACGCTCGAAAACATCGGCCCGAGCGGCTGCCCGAAGAAGTCGCAGGCCAGCCCGGTGGGCAGCGCCGGCGTCGTCGATCCGATCGGCGGCGAACTCGTCAAAGAGAACGCGACGCTGCAGGCGTTCTTCGCGCCCGGCGGCGGTCTGCAGTTCTACGCCAACGCGGCCTCCCCGATCTCGGCCCAGCTGCTGGTTGCACAAGGGCGCTTCATGACCGCGAAAGCCCCCTACGGGCCCGAGCTCAACACCGTAGTCCAGCTCGTCCAGTCGGTCCCGGGCGCGCCGCCGGTGTCGACCGAATCGATCAACATCAAGGTCGGCGCCGCATACAGGAAGGGCAAGAAGACGGTCTCCTACGGCACGCTGCCCAAGAGGTGCCCAAAGGGCGGCTTTCCGGTCAAGTCGGAAATCACATTCGCCACCGGCGCGACCGTGACCACCCTGTACAAGGCGCCCTGCCCCAAGAGGTAACCGCGCGCCGCAGCCGGGCCGCCGCACCGAGGGTTGCGGCGGCCCCGTGGCGCTCACGGTCGGCCGTCGCACTGAGGTTGCGGCGGCCGCCCAGCGCTCTGGGCGGCCGCATGGCCGTCCACCGCTGACTGCAAAGATGGCCGGGTGAGCTCCGCGACGCCCTCACCCGGCCGTCTGACCAACCTCAATCCGGTCCTGCGCGACGGCGAGCGGGTGACGCCGCTGGAGCTGTTCTTCGACCTCGTGTTCGTGCTCGCGCTGACGCAGTGCACGACGCTGATCGCGGGCACCCCAACGTGGGAGGGGATGCTCAAGGGCCTGCTCGTGCTCGGCGTGCTGTGGTGGTCGTGGTGCGGATACGCGTGGCTGACGAGCGTCGTCGACCCGGAGGAGGGCGCGGTGCGCCTGGCGATGTTCGCCGCGATGGCCGCGTTCCTGGTGTGCGCGCTGTGCGTGCCGGGCGCGTTCGGCTCGGAGGCGCTGCTGTTCGCCTGCGCCTACGGTGCGGTGCGCGCCGCGCACATCGTCCTGTTCATGCTCGCCAGCCGCGACGACGAGGCGCTGCGCCATTCGGTCGTCGGCCTGGCGGCCAGCACCGCGCTGGGCGTCGGCCTCCTGCTCCTCGCCGCGTTCACGTCCGGCGTGCCGGCGCTCGGGCTGTGGGGTCTGGCGCTCGTGCTCGACATGGGCGGGCCGCTGCTGTTCGGCGCCGAGGGCTGGAAGCTCGTCCCCGGACACTTCGCCGAGCGCCACGGGCTGATCGTGATCATCGCGCTGGGCGAGTCGATCGTCGCGATCGGGGTCGGCGCACGGGCCACGATCGGCGCGGGCGTCGTCGCGGCCGCCGTGCTGGGTGTCGTGATCGCGGCAGCCCTGTGGTGGGCCTACTTCGACGTCGTCGCGATCGTCGCCGGGCGGCGCCTGGCCAAAGCGCGCGAGGGTCGCGAGCGCAATGAGATCGCGCGCGACTCCTACTCCTACCTGCACCTGCCCATGGTCGCCGGCATCGCTCTGATCGCGGTCGGCATGAAGCGCACCCTGATCGACGTCGATGACCCACTGCACCTCGTCCCGGCGGCCGCGCTGCTCGGCGGCGCCGCGATGTATCTCCTCGCGCACGTCGCGTTCCGGCTGCGCAACATGCACACGCTCAACCGGCGGCGTCTGCTGTGCGCGCTCGTCCTGCTCGCGCTGCTGCCGGCCGGCGCGGCGTGGCCGGCGCTGGCGACGCTTGGCATCCTTGCCACGCTGCTCGTCGCATTGATCTCCTATGAGGCGCTGCGCTATGCCGAGGTGCGCGACCGGGTTCGTCACCAGCTCGCGCGTGAACCCGTGCCCGAGCCTGAGGGCGCGACGGACATGGAGGGCGCGGGCGTCGAGGGCGCATCGGGTTGATGCGCCGCCGATATGCTGACGATGCTTTGGCTCGGGCGCCCATCGTGGGTCCGGGCCGGTCTGATTCTCAGCGATCGTAAGCGTCGATCGCTCGCACCGACAGCCACGTCAGCACCAGCCCGGTGACGAGGATCACACCGCAGCAGATCGCGAGCTTGTCCAGCACCCAGCCTTCGAGCACGAGCGAGCGCAGCCCTTCGATCACGTAGCTGACGGGGTTGGCTCGCGCCAGGACTTCCATCAGCGGGGTGAGGAGCTCGAAGGGCACGAAGTTGGGGGTCAGGAACAGCAGGGGAAAGAAGACCAGAAAGCTTGCGTTCGTGGCCTGGACGTTGCGGGTGTGCAGCGCGACGAGCATGCCGATGCCGGCGTAGGCGACGCCCCACAGGGCCGCGAGGACGATCAGCACGAGCGCACCGGGGATGCCGCTGCGCACCTGCATGCCGAACGCCAGCGCCACGAGCAGCACGAGCGTCGCGACCGCCAAGCCCCGCACCATGTCGGCGGCGAGGCGCCCGAAGATGATCGACGCGCGTCGGATCGGCGCCACGAGCAGCTTGTCGAAGTAGCCCATGTCGATCTCGGTGACGAGCGCCAGCCCCGAGGTTGCGGTGCAGACGGCGAACATCAGCGACACGGGGAGTTGAAATCCCACATAGCCCTGGCCGTGCAGGAACGGGGTGCTCGAGGGGAACGTCTTGGAGATCTGCCCGATGTTCACCGCGAGAAAGAACAGGGGGATGAACAGCGTGGGTACGGTCGCCGCTGGCAGACGGATCACTTCGCGGACCGCGCGGCGACCGAGCAGCAGCACCTCGGTCACGCGTCCCGCCCCCCGTGGTTCTCCTCATCGCCCTCCAACCGCCTGCCGGTGGCTCGCAGGAACACGTCGTCGAGCGAGGGCCGCGCGACCGAGATCGCGCCGACACGGATCCGCGCGCCGTCGAGACGCCGCACGATCTCGGCGATCGAGCCGGGGCCGTCCTCGAGGTAGAGGGCCAGGCTGTCGCGCCCGGTCACCACGCGCTCGAGGCCCTCCAGCTCGCCGATCGCAGCCTGCGTCGCGGCGAGGTCGGCGCCGTCGAGCTCCACCGACACGACGTCGTGGCCGAGCTGGGACTTGAGCTCTTCGGGGGTTCCTTCCGCGACAATCACTCCCCTGTCGATGATCGCCACCCGATCGCACAGCTGATCGGCCTCCTCCATGTACTGCGTCGTCAAAAACACGGTCGTGCCCTGGGCGTTGATACGCCGCACCTCCTCCCAGATGGTCAGCCGCGAGGCGGGATCGAGGCCGGTGGTGGGCTCGTCCAGGAACAGCACGTCGGGCGAGTGCACGAGCGCGCTGGCGAGATCCAGCCGGCGCTTCATCCCCCCGGAATAGGTCTTCGTGCGCCGCTCGGCGGCGTCGAGCAGACCGACGAGCTCGAGCAGCTCCTGCGCCCGCGCGCGCGCCTGCGCACCGACGATCCCATACAGACCGCACTGCAACTCCAACAGCTCGCGCCCTGTCTGCAGCGGATCCAGGCCGATCTCCTGCAGCGCGACGCCGATCCGCCGGCGCACGGCCGCGGGATTCTCGACCACGTCGAGCTCCCCGACGTGCGCGCTGCCGGCGGTGGGGGGCAGCAGCGTGCACAGCATGCGCACGGTCGTCGTCTTGCCGGCGCCGTTCGGTCCCAAAAATCCGAAGATCTCTCCCCGGGCCACGTCCAGGTCGATCCCGCGAACGGCGTCCACGCCGCCCCTGAACGTCCGCTGCAGCTCGCGTGCGCGAATCGCGTTCGGGTTCTCGCCGTCCGACTCTCGCGCGGGCGCAGCGGGGAAATGGGTGGGGGCAATCGGCGTCACCGGTTCGCATCCTAGCGGCGGCCCCGCATGCCGCCGGAGCGTGGGGCGGCCCTGATACGAGCCCGAGCGTGGCGATCGGATTGTGGACAGCGCCGTGTGCCGCCGTCCGCTGTCAAGGATGATCGAGATCGGCGGAGAGGGGCTTGCTCGTCGCCGGCGGACGGCGTCCATCCGCAATCGCCTCGATCGCGTCTGCGGCGGCAGCCGCGCCCCCCGCGGCCGCGTAGGCGCGGCTCACGCGCCGCGCTCCCGCGCGGAGCTCGATCGCCGTGCGGACCGCGTCTGTGAGTCGTGCGGGTGTCAGCCGCCGGGGGTGCAGGCGCACGCCCGCGCGGGCGAGCTCGACGAGGCCGTGTGCGCTCCGCCGAGCATCGCCGATCCGCTCATCGTGGGCAGGGGGCCGTGGCGAGGGACGCACCGCTGGAGCCGTCGGCGTAGGTGAATTCGGCGGCGAACGGGAATCCGCCCGCCGGGCACCTCGAGGGCACGAGGACGGTATTCGCGCCGCGTGTCCGATGACGCTTGTCGGCGCCGATCGTCAGCGAGAAGTCCACGATCGACGCGTCGGGCTCGAAGATCAGCGTGGGAATCGGGGGGATCGACATCTCGAGCTCTTCCCCGTAGGGAGCCTCTGCTGGGAGCACCGTCGCGGTGAAGACCTTGCGTTCGTCCAGTGGCGTGTAGCCCTGAGCGAGGATCTCGATCGTCGGCTGGAGGTTGCTGGGCGGGCCGAGGAATGCCCACAGGGCAGCTTCCTCGGCGATCGTCTCAGTACCCGCGTGCGTCTCCACGAGCGCGTGTCCGCGGCCGAGCTCAGACTGGGCGGGGCAGCCGTTCGGGCCGTGGGCCAGCAGGTGGGCGGCGGTGCAGCTGCGCAGGCTGGGGATGTCGGGTCTCAGCCCGGCTGGAAACCGCACGATCAACCGACGGACAGGCAGGGGGACCCCGAATTCGCCCCCCGAGTAATGGACGGTGAACGTCAGCGAGGCTCTCGCGCCAAGCCGATCCGGCGAGAGGGACGGTGCGATCGAGGCGACGGTTTGCGCCTGTGCGGCGCTGGCCAGGCCCGCGCAGAGCGCCAGCGCGAGCACGGCCGCGCGGGCGGCGCCCAGCACGACCGTGGCGCGGGTGGGGGCCATGTCGATCCGTCGCGGGCGCACCCGATCAGTATGTCGTCTCGGCGAGCGTTTGCGCGGAGCTTCAGCCGCAGCCGATTGGAGCATTTCACATGACGGCACTCTAGCCCCGATCGGTGCGGCGGATGGCATCCGCCGCGAGCGCACGCTCGCCGCGAAGACCCGCCTGCTGCCCGCACGGCGTACGAGCGCCCGCTGGAGCTGACTCGCTCCGAGCTCGAGTGGGGTTTCTCGCACGACGCGTGGCCGAGCTGCAGAGGGGCGCATAGTTCGCTGACTTGCGCAGATGTTCTCCCTAGGTTAGGATCTGCCCGACTGATGGCATCTCCGGAGAGGGGCTCTTACATGGGGATCGGCGGCTCGACGTGCCCGTCGTGGTGTCTGAGCAGGCGCGCTGCGAGTTTGCTGGTTGTCGGGCTGATCGCAGCGGCGATGTCGCTGCTCGCGCCCGGAGCGCGGGCCGGGTGGTTGCCACCCGTGGACGTCTCAGAAACGGGCGAACACGCGGGCGTGCCACAGGTGGTGCTCGACGCCGCGGGAGACGCCACGGCGGTCTGGGAGCGGTGGAACGGGCAGGACACCGTGATCGAGGCCGCCTACAGGTCGGCCGGGGGCGGTTGGCAGGCGCCGATCGATCTCTCCGACGGAGGCGAAGCAACCGCCCTGGCCGGCGAACACGACGCCTACTCGCCACGTCTGGCCGTCGATGCCACGGGCGACACGACGGTTGTGTGGGCGCGGTACGCGGGTACGAACAGGATCCTGATACAGGCTGTCTACCGGCAGGCGGGCGGCAGTTGGCAGGCGCCGGTGGACCTCGGCGAAATGCATAGCACCACCGATCCCGAACCGTGGGTGGCGTCCGACGAAGTCGGCGACACGACGGCGGTGTGGAAGAGCAATGAAGCCATCGAGAGCGCTTACCGACCTGCCGGTGGACTCTGGGAACCGACCGTCACGCTCTCGGCCGGCGACTCGTATGTGCCACAGGCCGCTATGGACATTCGCGGCGACGCGACCGTGGCGTGGATGCACTACGACGGCTCGCGGTATGTCGTCGAAGGCGCCTATCGGCCAGCCGGTGAAGCGTGGCGAGCGCCAGCGGTGCTCTCGCAGGCAGGCGAAGAAGGAGGTGACCCCCAGATTGCGCTCGATGGCGCCGGCGACACGATGGTCGCCTGGGACGGGCATCCGGCCACCGGCGAAGTCGTGCGCGCCGCCTACCGTCCGGCCGGCGGGGAGTGGCAGCCCCCGGTTGACGTATCGAGGAAAGGCGACCAGGCGCAGGCGCTGAAGGTCGCGCTGGATGCACAGGGCGACGCGCTGCTCGTGTGGTCGGACGGCACGCGCGAAGTCGGGGGCTATGACATCGTGCAGGTCGCCTATCGACCGGCTGGTGGGGCATGGCAGGAACCGACTGACCTCTCGGAAAGCGGCCAGAACGCGTATCCGTCGGATGTGGTGTTCGACGGGCAGGGCAACGCGGCCGTGGTGTGGGAGCGCTCGAATGGAACCCACGACGTCGTGCAGGCCGACTACCGCTTTGCCGGCGAAGGCTGGCAGGAGCCGACGAGCCTCTCCGAAGAAGGGAAGAACTCGACTGACGCGGTCGTCGCGCTGGACTCCCCGGGGCGCTCGGCCGCGGCGGACGGCGACGCCACGGCCGTGTGGACGAGCAGCGAAGGTGGTTGTCAAGAAGTCGTCCATTGCGAACACCCGCCGACCTATCAGATACAGGCGGCCGGCTATGACGTCATCGAATCCCCCGAATCTCTGGAAGCGCCGCCCGTGGGGGAAGTCGGTACGCCGGTCGCCTTCTCGGCGTCTCCCGTAGACGCTTGGTCGCCCATGCTGAGCTTCGGTGACGGCAGCAAGGATGCAGCGACCAGTGCGACGCACACCTACAACGCTCCCGGTGAATATGCGGTGACATTCTCCGACACGGAGGTTCTCGGCTACAAGCGAAGCGCACAGCGCAGGATCCTGATTGAGCCCGCGGCGGGGGGAACGACCCCGCCGAGCAAAGCGGGCGAATCCCCCGTTCCGAGCCCGCCGAGCGAAGCGGGCGGCGGGACCGCTGAGCAGCAACCCGGCCAGGGAGCGACGACTCCACTCCAACGCGGCGGACCGGCCATCTCGCCACCCCTCAAAGCCAAGATCGATCCGCTCAGGCAGACGCTGCGCGCGATACGCAAGGCTCGCGTACTGCGATTCGTGTGCCGTCTGAGCGGACCCGGCACATGTGTGGTGCACACGGCACTCGGCAACGGCCGGATCACGCTGGAGCAGGCCGGGCAGGCAACGGTGACGATCCGGCTGACGTCACGAACGCTCACCGCGATCCGCCGTCTTCACGTGCTTCGACTCGCGTTCACCGCAACGGCCTTGGCGACCGGGCAGGCGACTCTCAAGACGGCAGGCAGGCTGGTGGCGCGCTGAGCACACGCCGCTGACGGGCGCGGGCCCGTGGCGGCGACGGCGCGCGGCAGAGAGGGGTGGCGGAGGCCTCGCCGCATGCGGCGAGGCCGGCAGGGCCGCATGCGGCCCTGCCACGGAGTCGCACATGTGCGACTCCACCGGCGGCGCATGCGCCGCCGGTTGACGGGTCGCATGCGACCCGTCACGCCACCGCACATGTGCGGTGGCGCCCGGGGCGGCGCCGGCGCCGCCCCGGGGACATCACTCGCTCGTCTAGGAGATCCCTTTCGCGCGCATCGCCGCCTGCACCTCGCTCGCGTCCGCGGCCATGCCTCGTTCGTTCGGGTGCACCGAGAAGGCATCCGATTCGGGCAGCACCGGTTCGACGTAGCGGACGCTCACGGACTTGCAGGCGTCGTGGTCGATGCTCGGCGTGTAGGCGTCCACGTAGGTGGCGCCATTGGCCGCGGCCTCGCTGCTCAGCATCGCGTTCAATTCCTGCTCGACCCCGTTCAGATACGCCACGTCACGTCGGCTCCCACCAGTTCGGCGCCTCGCTCGCGGCGATCGGTGGGCTCGGCGAGCGTGTGTGTGCAGGTCGCGGCCGTGCCGACGCCGGGAGCGTTCGGGCTCAGCCGCCGGTCATCGCTGCCTCTGCGCGCTTTGCCATCTCCTCGGGCGGCACGTCCTCGACGTGGCTGGCTACGTCCCAGCGATGTCCGAAGGGATCTTCGAACTGACCAGATCGGTCGCCGTAGAACTTGTCCTCGAGCTGGCGCAGCGCCGTGGCGCCCGCCTCGAGGGCGCGCTCGAAGACGTCGTCGACATCCTCGACGTAGAGGTGCAGGGTGACCGGGGTGCCCCCGACCGTCCGCGGCCCGCGCGCATCCATGTCCGGGTGCTCGTCGGCGAGCATGATCATCGAGTCGCCGATATCGAGCTCCGCATGGCCCACCCCGCCGTCTGGCCCCGCCATGCGCATACGCTCGCTCGCGCCGAGCACCGAGCTGTAGAAGTCGATCGCCGCGCTGGCGTCGTCGACGATCAGATAGGGAGTGAGTCGGGGATAGTCGTCTGGGATCGACTTCGCCATCGCTGGACCTCCTGGTGGGTGATTGAGGATCAGTGGTGCGATCCGACTATGGGATCGCGACTCCACGAACTACCGTAGCGCCAACGGCGAGTTGCGGAAAGCCCGCAGCCTCTGCCCGCGTTGTTTACAAATTTATAACATCGAAGATGCCTGGCTATCCATAGTGTTATAGGCACTTGAGCCGGCACCCGTCTTGGACCTGACCGGCAAATCCGCGCGGAATCGGAGGAGCCCGCCATGCCCCTGCCTAGAGAATCGTCCAGGTTCAGCCTTCCGCGCCGCAATCTGCCGCCGTTGACAGCAGCACTGGTGGGAGTCCTCATCAGCGTCCTGATCTCCGCCGGCGCCGCCGCCGGTGCGCCGGCGCCGTCCGCTCCGGCGGGATTCACCATCACGAAGATCGCGGCTCCCAACCCCGCGACCGCCTCGAACTGCGATGACCTCGCGTTCCTCGAAGGCCACCTGTTCCTGGCCTGCCAGAACAAAACCCTCAGCGTCGGGGGCGGCGGAAACAGCAGCTTGATCGAGTACACCCCCGCCGGCGCGGTCGTAAACACGTGGTCGATAACCGAAAAGATCGACGGCATGGCCGCCGATCCGCTCAACCACCGCGTGATCGTCAGCCTCAACGAGGACGCAAACACGCGCCTGGCGACGATCACGCCCGCCGCCGCCAGCGGCCAGCAGGTCACGCCCTACACCTACTCGCCGGACCCGCGCGGCGCCTCCACGCCGACGGCGTTGCACACGGGCGGGGGAACCGACCAGGTGAGTGTTGACAGCACCGGGCACATCTTGATAACGGCCTCCCACGCCGGTACCGCAACGGGCACGGCCGTGTTCAAGGTCGTTCTGACCCCACCGAGCAGCCCCACCGGCACCGGCACGGCGACGCTGAGCCCCACCTTCCTCGACGATGCCACCGCCGCCAATGGCAACAGCGGCAGCGGGACCGTCAAACTCGCCCTCGGCGACGTGGACTCCGGCGCGATCGTCCCCCAGGACAGCGCACGCTTCGGCGGCAGCTACGTGATCACCGACCAGACCGCTTTGGAGCTCGTGTTCGCCAACAACATCTTCAACGGCACGGGGCTGACCGTCTTGAAAACGCAGTTCGGACTCGACGACCTCCTGTGGGCGACCTCCAACGGCGGCACGCTGTACGTCGTCGACAAAGGCCCCACGTCCGTGCTGCCCGCCGTTTCGGCCTCCGCGCTTTACAAGGTCACGGGCCCGTTCGTCAAGAACACGGCGCTGGCTTCGAACGACGGTGTCGGCGACCAGGTCGTCACGGTGAACCTGACCAACGGCAACCTGACGCCGTTCGTCCAGCATCTGAACACGACCAAGGGCCTCGTCTACGTGGACGCCTCGGGCTCGCCGACGCAGTTGCCGCTGAACGGGAGCACACCGAGCTCGAGCACGAGCTCGAGCACAGGCTCCAGTTCGAGCGCAGACTCCAGTAACACCGGCCTGGTTGTCGCCATCGTCGTCGCCGCGCTTGCGCTCCTGGGCTGCGGCGCCTACTGGCTTGTCCGCCGCGGAAGGACCGCGAGCTAGCTCGGCGCCGTAAGACCTCGCGAATGCCTGGACAGTCACTCTGGCTGGGCCGGCAACAAGGCCATCGATCTAGATCGTCCGGTACTACCAGTTGGCTCGGCGAGGAGCCCGATCGATTTGCTCGTTGAGGACTTGGGTCCGTGCGCAGTCCCTGCGCGCTGATCGTTTCGGCGTACTGACGAAGTATCGTCATATCCATGTCCGTTCCACACTCCGACGCCGCATTCTGTCGCGCTCACGTCACTTGGGAGTGTGCTCTGGTGTTTCTCCCCGACCATGAGGACGAGTACCCTGCGCTGGCCGACTGGATCATCGCCACCAGCAAGGTTCAGCAGGTGCTCGATGCCAGGCCGTGACGGTTCGACCACCGTCAAGGACGTATCAACGGAATCCGCTGCAAATTGCCTCCAATGGAGCTAGAGGGGCTCGAACCCTCGACCTCCGCCATGCCATGGCGGCGCTCTCCCAGCTGAGCTATAGCCCCAAGCCAGATCATGGTATCGCCTAGGTTGTAGGTGCTGCGTCGAGATTGGGGAGGGTCAGTCGCGCCTCCCAGCATCGCCCGATCGCGTCCTCCAGCTCGTAATCCTTGGCCCAGCGAACTAGCTGCGTTTGGTTGTTGCCTGTGGGTGCAGCCCGCAGGCTGATCGTCGCGTGGCCCTCGATCTCATCGACGGGGATGAGGTAGCACCGGTCGGTGTCTGGCCCTCGCTCCGGACAGCAGTCACCCCCGGGGAATGAACTCTGGAACGTCGAGTTCCTCGCCCGGCTCGTCGTGTCCTCGCGTGCCTGGGTCCCGACCCTTCGACCCCGACCCAACCTGATCCAATCGCGCGGTCATGCTGCCGTGCGCCAGGCGCACATCGCGCAGCAGGCGCTCGGCGTTGTTGCGCAGTGACGAGGACAGCTCGCGCAGGTTGCGGGAGACCTCGGTCCCCTCGCGCACGACCTCATGGGCGACGGCGTGGGCCTCGCCGACGATCTCGCGGGCCTCGGCGCGCGCGATCGCGCGGACGTCACGGGCCTGGGCGTGGACCTCGGCCTGGCGATCGGTCAGCTGCTCCTCGGCAGCGGCGTTCAGCCGCTCGGCCTCGCTGCGCGCGCCGTTTACGATGCTGGCCGCCTCGACGCGCGCGGCGGCCAGCATGCGCTCGGTCTCGGCCTGGGCGTCCTCGAGCAGCCGGCCGGCCTGCTCCTGGGCTGTGGCGGTCGCCTGCGTCGCCTGCTCGTCGGCGTCGGCGACGGCCTGAGTCGCCTGATCGCGCGCGCGAGCCACCATATTCGCCGCCTCGACGCGACTGCCCGCCAGGGCCTGCTCGGCCTCGGCGTGGATCTCCGCGACCGACGTGAGCGCTTCGTTGCGCGTGCGCTCCGCCTGGGCGCGTGCGGCGGCTTCGATATGCGCTGCCTCCTCGCGCGCCTCTTCCCTGACTCGCTGATTGTCTCGCAGTCGCTCGTCGGTCTCGGCGTGGATCTCCGCGACCGACGTGAGCGCTTCGTTGCGCGCGCCCTCCGCCTGGGCGCGCGCGGAGCTCAGGATCTCCCGGGCCTCCTCTTCGGCCGCCTGCACGCGGTGCTCGGCGGCGCGATCGGCCTCGGCGATGCGCTCGCGTGCGCGCGACTCGGCCTGTTCGCGCAGCTGCGCGGCCGTGCTTTCGGCCGCTTCGATGATGCTCGTGACGTGCTCGGAGGCGGCGTGCGGGGCGTCGGAGGACTCCACATGGCAATCCTAGACCCGCGCTTCGTCCATCGCCGCGGTCGGCGGTCGCGCGTCTCGGCAACTGATGGCAGAAATTGTTGGAAATATGTCCTTGCAGACAGGCGGCGGGTGGGCGATGATCGAGCACATGACAAAACATGCGCGCAGTCCCAAGAACGTGGTCATCGTTGTGTACCCGGAGGTACAGAGCCTGGACTTCGTGGGCCCACAGGAGGTGTTCGCCGCCGCCCAAAAGCTGATCGCGGCGACCGGGCGCACGGAGCCCGGGTATCGCATCGCCGTCGCGAGTCTCCACGGCGAGCCGCTGAGAACGTCGAGCGGGCTGGAGGTGGTCCCCGATATCCGCCTCGCCGATGCGCCCGCGCGGATCGACACGCTGTTGGTTCCCGGCGGCGCCGGGTCGCGGGGCGCGAGCACCGACGAGGCCCTGCTGGACTGGATCAGGGCGAGCGCGCCGAAAGCACGCCGCGTGGCCTCGGTGTGCACGGGCGCGTTCGTGCTGGCCGCCGCCGGACTGCTCGATGGGCGCCGGGCGACGACCCACTGGGCGTCTGCGGCCAAGCTCGCCGAGCTTCATCCTGCGGTGAAGGTCGATCCCGAGCCGATCTACGTGCGCGACGGCAACGTCTGGACCTCGGCCGGGGTCACCGCGGGAATGGACCTGGCGCTGGCGCTCGTCGAGGAGGACCTCGACCGTGAGGCCGCGCTGACGATTGCGCGCCACCTCGTGCTGTTCCTGCGCCGCCCCGGAAACCAGTCGCAGTTCAGCGCGACGCTCGCCGCGCAGGAGCCCGAGCGCGAGCCGCTGCGCGAGGTGCAGCGGTATGTCGTGGAGCACGTGGCGGAGAACCTGTCCGTGCAGGAGCTGGCTGAGCGCGCTCACATGAGCACACGCAACTTCGCGCGCGCCTTTGCAGCCGAGATCGGGATCACGCCCGGCCGCTACGTCGAGCGCGTGCGCCTGGAGGCCGCGCGGCGGGCGCTGGAGGATACCGCTCAGCCGATCGCGACCGTCGCTGCGACGTGCGGGTTCGGCACCGCCGAGACTATGCGCCGCACGTTTTTGCGCGCGCTCGGCGTCGCTCCCGCCGAGTACCGCCGGCGCTACCATCCCGCGGCCGGCGTGGAGATGGAGGGCGTGGCGGCATAGCGCGTTCGCTCAGCGCCCGCGCGCAGGTGAGCTCGTTCGCGCTCAATTCGTCCCCGAAGCGCTCGGTAACCTGCGGGGGACCGATGTCCGAACGCCGCTATGACCCTCGCGAGATCGAGCCCCGCTGGCAGGCGGTGTGGGCGCAGGAGCGCACGTGGGAGGTCGCCAATGAGGGCGCGATCCTCGACTCGGGCCGCGGCGCGCCCGGCGGCGAGGCGGAGCAGGCGAGCTCGTATGTGCTGGAGATGCTGCCCTACCCCAGCGGCGAGCCACACATCGGCCATCTGAAGGTGTACGCGGTGGGGGATGCGATCGCCCATTACCACCGCCGCCTCGGCCGGCGCGTGCTGCATCCGATGGGCTATGACTCCTTCGGGCTGCCGGCGGAGAACCACGCGATCAAGACGGGAGTGCATCCGCGCGCGTCCACCGACGCCTCGATCGCCTCGTTTCAGCGCCAGTTCCGCGAGTGGGGCATCTCGATCGACTGGTCGCGCGAGCTGGCCACCCACGAACCGAGCTACTACCGCTGGACGCAATGGATCTTTCTGCAACTGTTCGAGGCCGGCCTGGCGTATCGCAAGGAGGCGGCGGTCAAGTGGTGCCCCAAAGACCAGACGGTGCTCGCCAACGAGCAGGTTTCACCCGATGGCACCTGCGAACGCTGCGGCGCCACGGTCGAAGTCAGGCAGCTGGAGCAGTGGTTTCTGCGCATCACCGACTACGCCGAGCGCCTGCTGGGAGATCTCGATCAGATCGACTGGCCCGAGCACGTGAAGACCATGCAGCGCAACTGGATCGGGCGCAGCGAGGGGGCGGAGGTGACGTTTCGCTGCGAGGAGCTGGGCATCGACTATCCCGTGTTCACCACCCGCCCGGACACGCTGTTCGGCGCGACGTTCTTCGTGATGGCGCCCGAGCATCCGGACGTGCTGCGCCTCGTCGCCGGCGCCGAGCGCGAGCGGCAGGTGCGCGAGTACGTCAGCCACGCGATCACCGAGTCCGGCGAGGAGCGCGGCAACGTCGAGAAGCCCAAGACGGGCGTGGCGCTGGGGCGGACGGTGACCAACCCGGTCAACGGCGAGCAGATCCCGATGTATGTGGCCGACTACGTGCTGATGGAGTACGGCACGGGAGCGATCATGGCGGTGCCCGCGCACGACGAGCGCGACTACGCGTTCGCGCGCGCCTTCGAGCTGCCGATCAGGCGCGTGATCGAGGGCTCCCCGCCGGAGGGCACGGGCGACGAGTGCGGTCTGCCCTACACCGGCGACGGCCCGCTGATCGACTGCAACGCCGAGTTCGACGGGATGGACAACCGCGATGCGCTCGGCGCGATCGTGCGCTGGCTGGATCGCGAAGGCAAAGGACACGCGTCGGTCAACTACCGGCTGCGCGACTGGCTCGTCTCGCGCCAGCGCTACTGGGGCGCTCCGATCCCGATCGTCTACTGCGAGCGCTGCGGCGCGGTGCCGGTGCCCGAGGACGAGCTCCCGGTCAAGCTGCCGGACGTCGAGGACTACGCGCCCCGCGGGCGCTCGCCGCTGGCGGCCGCCGAGGAGTGGGTGCGCACCGGCTGCCCGGAGTGCGGCGGGCCGGCGCGCAGGGAGACGGACACGATGGACACCTTCGTGGACTCCTCGTGGTACTTCCTGCGCTACTGCGACGCCGCCAACGACGAGGCCGCGTGGGACCCGGCGGTGCTGCGCGAGTGGATGCCCGTCGATCAGTACATCGGCGGGGTCGAGCACGCGATCCTGCATCTGATGTATGCGCGCTTCTTCACCAAGGCGCTCGCCGACCTCGGCCACCTGCACTTCCAGGAGCCGTTCGGGGCGCTGTTTACGCAGGGAATGATTACGAAGGACGGCGCCAAGATGAGCAAGTCCCGCGGCAACGTCGTCTCGCCCGCGTCGATCGTGCAGCGCTACGGCGCGGACACCGCGCGCTGCTACATCCTCTTCATCGGCCCGCCCGACCAGGACGCCGACTGGTCGGACGAGGGCCTGGAGGGTGTGTACAGATTCCTGAGCCGGCTGTGGCGGCTGGCAGTGGAGACCGCTGAGAGGGGGGCCGAGGGGCGCATGCGCCCCTCGGATGACCCGCCGCATGCTGGCCGATCTTCGATCGGTCTTCCGGGGATGGCGCATGCGCCGACTGGAACGGAATCTCCCGTGACGGGCGGCGATCTCACCCTGCTGCGCAAGTCCCACTGGGCGATCGACAAGGTCAGCTCCGACCTGCGCCGGTTCGCGTTCAACACGGCTATCGCCGCGGTGATGGAGCTGCTGAACGAGTGCTCGCGCCTGCGCGAAGAGGTGAGCGTGGACAGTCAGCGCTTCGCGCTTACCACGGCCGCCTCGTTGCTGTTCGGATTCGCACCGCACGTCAGCGCCGAGGTGTATGAGCTGCTGACCGGCGAGCGCGTGTGGGAGCAGCCGTGGCCGCGGGCCGAGGAGGAGATGCTCGAGCGCGACTCCTACGAGCTGGTGTGTCAGGTCAACGGCCGGCTGCGCGACCGTGTGCAGGCGGCCGCGGACGCTAGCCCGGAGGAGCTCAAGGAGCTTTGCCACGCCGCCCCGAACGTGCGCGCGCACGTGGACGGCCGGGAGATCGTCAAGGAGATCGTGGTGCCGGGCAAGCTGGTGAACCTCGTCGTCAAGTAGCAGTGGTCTGGCCGCAAGCCTAGACTGCGCTCAGTGGCCGATCTCAAGCCCGCCTATCTGATCCACGGCGACGATCACGGCGCCGTCGCCGAGCGTCGCGCGGGCCTGCGCGCGCTGGCCGAACGCGAGGGAGGGGCCGGCAGCGTGGAGTCGCTGGAGGGCGAGGCGGCCACTCCGGAGGGAGTCGCCAGGGCGCTTGCGGCGATGACGCTCACCGTCGGGCGGCGCGTGATCCTGGTGGACGGCGTCGAGCGCTGGAAGCAGGCCGAGGTCGAGCAGCGGCTCGCGCCGGCGCTGACGGCGATGGGGTCCGACACGACCGTGGCGCTGTTCGCGCGCGAGGAGGGCCGCACCAAGGCGCCCGCGGCCGTGCAGGAGGCCGTCAAGCGCGCGGGGGGGCAGGTCGTCGCGCAGGCGACCGTCAAGCCGTGGGACCTGCCCAAGTGGGCGCGCGCGCAGGCGGCACGGATGGGTATCGAGCTCGACATGGCCGCAGCCACGGCGCTGGTCGGTCAGGTCGGCGAGCGCCAGCAGCGACTGCTGCGCGAGTTGGAGAAGCTCGCGCTGGAATTGGACGGGCCCGGCAGGGTGGACGTCGAGCAGATCGAGAGCCGGGCGGCGCACTCGGCCCAGTATCGCGCCTACACCCTCGCCGATACGCTCGTCGCGGGGGACCGGCGCGAGGCCAGCCGCGTGTACGTCCGTCTGCGCGAGCAGGGCGAGCGGCTCGCCGGGCTCACGTACCTGATGGCCTCGCGCCTGCGCGAAGCGCTCGCGATCGCGCTGCGCCTGCGGGCGGGGGAGTCCACGGCTGAGGTCAGGCGCGGGCTGCGGATGCCTCCGCGCGCTGCCGAGCGGTTCGTGCGCGATGTCGCCCGCACCGAGCCCGAGCGGCTGCGCGCCGCGCTCGTGGCGCTCGCGGACCTCGAGCTTGACACCCGCGGAGGCTCGCCGTTGCCCGGGGCCCGCTCACGGATGTCGGGGCTGGACGAGGAGACGCTCGCGCTGCGCGCAATCGAGGCGATTACCACCGGCCGTTAGGCCAGCGCGCTCGCGCGGGTGCCGGCGGGGCCTACGAGGAGGAGTCGAGCGTGCGGGCGGCGCGCGACTTGCGGCGTGCGCCCGTGTGCTTGTGCATCGCGCCGCGCTTGACGGCCTTGTCGATCGTGCTCACGAGCCTGCGATGCTCGCTCGCGGCGGTCTCGCCGTCGCCGCTCTGCACCGCCGCCTCGAGGTGGCGGAAGTAGGTCTTGATCGCCGAGGTGTACTGGCGATTCTCCAGCCGCTCGCGCTCGGAGCGCAGGATGCGCTTCTTCTGGGAATGAATGTTGGCCATCGTGAGAGCGCCGTACTATAGCGGCCTTGTCGGATATCCCACCAGACGGAGAGCCTGTCGGAGAGGGGTTGCCCCATGACGAACCGGGCGCCGGCGAGGAGGAGCGCCCGGTCGAGGCGCACGGCGATATCGTGAGCGCACCCGGCGCAGGCAGGGAGGGCCCGCTCGATCCGCGCATGGAGTTCGTGGGCGTGCCCGACGCCAGCTTTGGAGAGGAATACGGCGGCCTCGGTCAGCCCGAGCCCGAGCAGATGGCGGGCGAGGGCAGTGGGGTGGGACCCGGCGGCGGGAGGGTCGCGCGTAACACCGCGATCTTCTCGTTCGCCACGGGCGTCTCGCGCGTGGCGGGGCTCGCGCGCGAAATCGTCGCGGCGAGCTTCTTCGGAACCGGCGGTCCCGCATCGGCGTTTACGATCGCGTTTCAGATTCCGAACCTGGTGAGCAACCTGTTCGCCAACGCGGCGCTGTCGGCGGCGTTCGTGCCGGTGTTCACGGACCTGCTGCAGCAGGGCCGCCGGCGCGAGGCGTTCCGGCTGGCGTCGACGCTGTTCTGGATCATGCTGATCGTCCTGGGGGCGATCACCGCCATCTTCATACTGGCGGCGGGCCTGGTCATGCCGCTGTTCACGGGCCCCACGTTCAACGGCGCGCTCGACTCGCTGACGGTGGGGCTCTCGCAGGTGCTGTTCCCGGTCGTGCTGCTGATCGGGCTGATCGGGTTGCTCGTGGGCGTGCTGCAGTCATACGAACACTTCACGATCCCCGCGATCGCGCCGGCGGTGTGGAATCTCGTGATAATCGTGCTGCTGGTCGTGCTGCGCCCCCACTTTCACGGCGGGGTGGACAATGGCAACCAGCTGTACGCATACGCGATCGCAATCCTGATCGCGACGTTCGTGCAGATGCTGATGGTGTTCGCGGCGCTGCGAGGAATCGACTTCCGTCTGCAGTTCGCGATCGACTGGCGGGACCCGCGCATCCGCCAGGTGTTCACGCTGATGCTGCCCGTGACGATCGGCCTGGGCATCGTCAACCTCGACCAGCTGATCAACTCGGTGTTCGGCACGCTCGTCTCAGACGAAGCGCCGCGCGCGATCGACAACGCCTTTCGCATCTACATGCTGCCCCAGGGCCTGTTCAGCGTGGCCGTCGCCACCGTGCTGTTCCCCACGCTCAGCCGTATGGCCGCCCGCCGGGAGGTGGATCCGATGCGTCGAGCGATCGGCATTGGCATGCGCCAGATCAACCTGCTGTTGATCCCCGCGGCGGTGTTCATGCTCGTGCTCACCACTCCGATCGTGCGGCTCGTGTTCGAACGCGGGCACTTCGACGCCCGCTCCACCAGCCTGGTCTCCGAAGCGCTGTTCTGGTTTGCGCTGAGCCTGCCGTTCGGTGGCCTGAACCTGCTGCTGACGCGCGTGTTCTTCTCCGTCCAGCGTCCGTGGATACCGACGCGCCTGGCGGCGCTGAACATCGTCGTGGACATCGTCGTCTCGATCGGCCTGTACAAGCCGCTGGGGATCGCCGGCTTGATCATCGGCACCGTCGCCGCCAACGCGGTGATGACCGCGCTGCAGTTCCACCGCCTGCGCATCGGCTTCAACGGCCACCTGGAAGGCGCGCAGACGACGATGATCACCGCCCGCATCCTGCTCGCCTCCGCGCTGCTGGGGGGCGTCTCGTGGGCGGTGTGGACGCTCCTCGACCGTCTGCTCGGCGCCTCGTTGCCGGCGCAGATTCTCAGCGTGGGCGGGGCCGCCGCGGCGGGCTTGTTCGTGTATGCGCGCGCGGTTCTGGCGATGCACATACCGGAGGCCCACCAGGTCAACCGGTTGATTCGCACGCAGCTGGGGCGGGCGTAACGGTCGGGTGGGTCGGGGTATGCGGCCGGACGAGCCTGAGCTCGCCCGGTGCACCCGATCAGGGATCGCCGCTTACTGCTTACGTCCCAGGACTGCGTGTCTTGCCTGGGCGGCGTGACACTCCCGACACCTGGACAGGCCGCCGGATGAGTTCCCACCCACCCGGCGCGTTGCCGCGGCCGAATACATCCTTGTCGAGTTGGCGATCCGCCGGACCAACAAGGCTAGCGGGTCAACGCTTCGGGTCGTGAGTCGCAGGCCGGGGCGTGCTCGCTGTGCGATTCGACAGCCCGACACTCAACCCACCATCTATCGTGACGCGGGCCCATGGAGCAATCTCGCATCCGCAACTTCTCGATCATCGCGCACATCGACCACGGCAAGTCGACGCTGGCCGACCGCATCCTCGAGCTGACGAAGACGGTCGCCGCGCGCGAGATGCGCGCGCAGGTGCTCGACTCGATGGATCTCGAGCGCGAGCGGGGCATCACGATCAAGGCGCAGGCGGTGCGGGTGCTGTATACGGCCAAGGACGGCGAGACGTATCAGCTGCACCTGATCGACACGCCCGGGCATGTGGACTTCACGTATGAGGTGTCGCGCTCGCTAGCGGCGTGCGAGGGGGCGCTGCTGGTGGTCGATGCGGCGCAGGGGGTGGAGGCGCAGACGGTGGCGAACACGTATCTGGCGGTCGAGTCGGGGCTGGAGCTGATCCCGTGCCTGAACAAGCTCGACCTGCCCGGCGCCGAGCCCGAGCGGGTGGGGAGCGAAGTCGCCGAGCTGATCGGCGAGCCGGCGGAGTCGATCCTGCGCATCAGCGGCAAGACGGGCGAGGGGGTGGGGGAGGTGCTGGAGGAGCTGATCCGGCGCGTACCGCCGCCCTCGGGCGATCCGGACGCACCGCCAAGGGCGCTGATCTTCGACTCGGAGTTCGACCAGTATCGCGGCGTGATCGCGTATATCCGCGTGGTCGATGGGGTGTTCGAGAAGGGCGAGGCGATCCGCGCGATGGCCACGGGGACGGAGGCGGAGATCGACGACATCGGCTGCTTCTCGCCGCGGATGGTGCCCACCGAGCGCCTCGCGGCGGGCGAGGTGGGGTATCTGATCACGGGCATCAAGGACGTCACGCAGTTGCGCGTGGGAGACACGTTGACGACGCGCGCGAAGGGCGGCGGCGGCACTGGGAGCCGGGCGGGCGAGGCGAGCGAGCCCCTGCCGGGGTATCGGGAGGTCAAGCCGATGGTGTTCTGCGGGCTGTTCCCGATCGACTCCGACCGCTATCCGGACCTGCGCGACGCGCTGGAAAAGCTGACGCTCAACGACGCGGCGCTGTCGTGGGAGCCGGAGACCTCCGACGCGCTCGGGTTCGGGTTCCGCTGCGGGTTTCTGGGGCTGCTGCACATGGACATTGTCAAAGAGCGGTTGGAACGCGAGTACGACCTGGAGCTGCTGGCGACGATGCCCTCGGTGGAGTTCGACGTGACGCTGACCAATGGCGAGGAGACGGAGGTGCACAACCCCTCGGACATGCCCGACCCGGGCACGATCGCGGAGATCCGCGAGCCGTTCATCAGGGCGCAGGTGATCGCGCCGAAAGAGCATGTGGGCGCGATCATGGAGCTCTGCCAGGAGCGCAGGGGCGAGCACGCGGGCATGCACTACCTGTCGCCCGAGCGGGTGCAGATGACCTACGACCTGCCGCTGGCGGAAATCGTGCTGGACTTCTTCGACCAGCTGAAGTCGCGTACGCGCGGGTACGCCTCGCTGGACTACGAGCTCAGCGGCGTGCGGCCCTCGGACCTGGTCAAGCTCGACGTGCTGCTCGCCGGCGATCCGGTGGACGCGCTGTCGATGGTCGTGCATCGTGAGAAGGCGTATGAGATGGGGCGCACGCTGACGGAGAAGCTGCGCAGGCGGATTCCCCGCCAGCAGTACGACGTGCCGATCCAGGCGGCGATCGGCTCGCACGTGATCGCGCGGGAGACCGTCAAAGCGTTTCGCAAGGATGTGATCGCGGGGTGCTATGGCGGAGACATCACGCGCAAGAAAAAGCTGCTCGCCAAACAGAAGGAGGGCAAGAAGCGGATGAAGCAGGTCGGGCGCATCGAGGTGCCCCAGGAGGCGTTCCTCGCGGTGCTGGAGCTGGGCGAGGAGTAGCGTCGACACGCCGCCCAGCGCGGGCCGCGCAGCTTGGGCCGCGCAGCTCGGCCGACTCGGCACCTGCGCTGCCCTGCTTTGCGCGGGCACGCCTGTGCCCGCCGCCCTCGTTCGCCCGGGCCGCCCACGCTGTCCCATCCGTTGCGTCCTGACCGCCGTGTCCCGGTGGTCGGGGTCGGTCGGTTGTGGGAGTGTGCACCCCGATACGCTCAGCGAACGGCGCCGGTTGTATCTGCTCGCGCGAGTGGTCGTCTCGCGTCACTATCGCCGTCCGCTGACGCTCGCGGCGGTCGCGCGGGCACTGTCCACCTCGCCTCGGCAGCTGCAGCGCGCGTATGCACAGTTCGGCGAGTCGTTCCACGAGGACCTGTACGCGCGGCGGATGTCGGTCGCCGCGCAGCTGTTGAGCGAGCAGCGGTCGATTCCGGTCAGCGACGTGGGGCGGCTGGTGGGCTACCCGAGCTCATACTTCGCGCGCGCGTTTCGCCGCCGTTACGGGATCTCGCCCGCCCTGTTTCGCAACCGCGCCCTGCGGCACGCCGCGACGCGACCTACGCGGGGACGCGCGGGCTCATCGTCGCGACGGCCGCGGCCGTCTCCCGCGGGCCGTCCTGATCCAGTGGCTCGACCCCCGGCAGCGTGACGCGCATCAGCGTGCCGCCGCCGGGGGCGCGCTCGGCGGTGACGGTCCCGCCGTGCTGGGCGATCACCTGCCTGACGATCGCCAGACCCAACCCCGAGCCGGGACGCCCGCGGGCTTCGGCGCCGCGGTAGAAGCGGTCGAACACGTGCGGCAAATCCTCGGCGGAGATCCCGGGGCCGTGGTCGCGGACGGTCAGCTCGCCACCGCCGCCGGAGGCGGTGGTCAGCGCGATCTCGACGGGCTCGCCGGCAGGACTGTGCTTGATCGCGTTGTCGATCAGGTTGGCGACGGCGCGGTCGAGGCGGGCTGCTACGCCGCTCAGCAGAACCGGCTGCAGCGTTGTGCGCAGCGGCGTGGCGGGGGAGTTGCGCTGGGCGCGCGCGAGCGACTCCTGCACGACGATGTCCAGGCGCACGTCCTCGGCGTCGGCGCGCTGTTCCTCGTCGCGGGCGAGGTCGATCAGGTCGTTCATCAGCAGCGTCAGCTCGCCGATCTGCTCGACCACGTCCTCGAGCAGGCGCTCGCGCTCGGAACCGTCCATGTCGGGGGCGTGCTGCAGGATCTCGATGTTCGTGCGCAGGCTCGTCACCGGTGTGCGCAACTCGTGCGAGGCGTCGGCGACGAGCTGGCGCTGGGCGTGCACCGAGGCGTCCAGCGCCGCCATCGAGGTCTCGAGCGCGTCGAGCATCGCGTTGAAGTTGACCGCCAGCCGCCCGATCTCGTCATCGCCGGTCGGCGCGATGCGCCCAGACAGGTCCTGCGTCTCGGCGACGTGCTCGGCGGCGCGGGTCAGCCGCCTGACGGGTTGCACCGCGGCGCGGGCGACCAGCTGCCCCAGCAGTGCCGCGAGCAGGATCCCGCCGAGTGAGAGCAGCACGAGGATCAGCCGCAGGTGGCTGAGCAGCTGGTTGACTTCGGCCAGGGGCTGGGCGAACTGCACGACCCGTCCGGGCGCCAGATGCTCGGCGAGGATGCGCAACGCCAGGCCGTTGACGGTGGCGTCGCGGAAGAAGCTTTCGCCCCTGCCCGCGGCCAGCGCGCGCGTGCGCGCATCGACGGGCAGCGTCACGTTCTTGGCGCCCGAGCGGAACAGGACCTTGCCGCTGGAGTCCACGAGCTGCTGGTAGCCGCGCACCTGGTTGGGCCGGGGCGAGACGTTGCCCAGCGCGTTGCCGGGCGGCTCGGGTCCGCTTTCAAACAGCTGCTGCGCCGACGCGCTGCGGCTCTGCAGGGCGTCGAGCACGCGGTCGCCGTGCCGTTGCGTCGGATGGCGCTCGATCAGCCGTAGGTTGTCCGAGCGGTTGCGCAACTGCGCGTCGACCTGGCCGTGCAGCTCGTTGGAGGTGAGCAGGTACACCAGCACCGAGGCGAGCAGCACGGCGATCGCGACCGCGGCCGCCGAAGCGAACGTGATGCGCCTTCTGAAGCTCATGGGGAACGCAGCACGTAGCCGACGCCGCGGACCGTCTGCAGCAGCCGCGGCTCATCCCCGGACTCGGTCTTGCGGCGCAGGTAGCCCATGTAGACGCCCAGGGAGTTGGAGGTCGCCCCGAAGTCATAACCCCAGACGTGTTCGAAGATGGCCGAGCGCGTGAGCACCTGGCGGGGATGGCGCAGGAACATCTCGAGCAGCAGGAACTCGGTGCGGGTCAGCGCGAGCAGCCGCTCCCCGCGCCAGGCCTCGTGGGCGAGCCGGTCCAGGCGCAGGTCCTCGAAGGCGAGCGTGCGCTCCTGCTCGTCGTCGTCCTCGTCTCCCGCCCGGCGCAGCAGCGCGCGCACGCGGGCGAGCAGCTCGCGCAGCGCGAATGGCTTGACCAGATAGTCATCCGCGCCGGCGTCCAGCCCCGCGACGCGATCGTCGATCTCTTCGCGCGCGGTCAACATCAGCACGGGCGTGCGGTTTCCGCCCTCGCGCAGCCGCCGGCACACCTCCAGGCCGTCGATGTGGGGCATCGCGACGTCGAGGATCACTGCCTCATAGGGGTCTGCGCCGAGCCGCTCCAGCGCTTGGCGCCCGTCCATCGCCTGGGCGACGGAGTAGTGCTCTAGCGTAAGGGCGCGTGACAGCGCGCTCTGTACTGCAGGCTCGTCGTCGACGACGAGGATGCGAGCGAGTTGCTCGGCCATATGGTGATTAAAGCGAAGGGGATGCCGAGATCGTAGATAGCCACGCGATTGCAGGAGATGCGGCGGCGGATGGGGCCGCGGAATCAGCCACTGCGATGTCTGCACAGTCACGGACGTTGCGCAACAGCCTGATCGGATTGGCGATCTTTTTTGTGCTCGTCGCCGCCCTGCTGCTGTCGGTGCCGGGGCTGCGCGCCGCGGCCGATCGCATGAGCGACGCGCGCCTGGGCTGGGTGGCGGTGGGGATCGGGCTGGAGCTGGCCTCCTGCGCGGGATACGTCGTCCTGTTCGGGCTCGTGTTCGGGATGCTCTCGAGGCGCCTGTCCTCGCGCCTGTCGCTGTCGGAGCTGGCGGTCAACTCGGTCGTGTCGGTCAGCGGCCTGGCGGGCATCGCGCTCGGCGCCTGGGTGTTGCGCAGCAAGGGCGTGTCGGTAGAGCGCATCGCCAAGCGCTCGGTGCTGATATTCGTGCTGACGAGCGCCGTGAATGTGAGCGCGACGGCGCTGATCGGCGTGTCGATGTGGCTGGGGCTGCTACCCGGCTCGCGCAACCCGCTGCTGACGCTGCTGCCAGGGGCGGTGGCTGTGGCGACGATCGCGGGGACGATCGCGCTGGCGGAGTGGGCGCGTCGGGGCGCCGAAGCCCGTCGCATCCGCAGGCGCGGGCGAGTGTATGTCGCGCTGGTGGCTCTCAGCGGCGGCGTGTTCGACGCGCTCGGGTTGATCCGCGCGCGACGGGACTGGCGCCTGCTGGGAGCGGTGGCGTACTGCCTGTTCGACATCGCCACGCTGTATGCGTGCCTGCTCGCGTACGGTCCCGCGCCCTCGGTGTGGGTGGTGGCGATGGCGTATCTGGTGGGGATGCTCGCCAACTCGCTGCCGATCCCCGCTGGGCTGGTTGCAGTCGAAGGGGGGTTGTTCGGAATGCTGCTGCTGTTCGGGGTGCGACCGGGCTCGCTGGTGCTCGCCGCGGTCGTCACCTATCGCGCGATCTCGCTGTGGGTTCCGGCGCTGATCGGCTCGGCTGCGTTCCTCAGCCTCCGCCGCGAGCTGGCGCGTCCGCTCGCGCCCGTGACCCCGACGTAGCGAGGCGCAGGCTGCTGGCGAACGCGACCTCCGCCGCCGCGATCTGGCAGGCGCGCCCCGGCAGTCGCGCCATCGCGCGCTGCAGGCGCGGTTCCTGCGCGCCGTAGAGCCAGGGACAGTAGACGGGCGCAGGCAGCGGGCCGGTGGCCGAGCCCGCGGCGTTCAGAGGACGCAGCTGCAGCGCCGCCGCGCGGGCGCGGGCGAACGTGTCAGAGAAGATGTCGATCGCGACGCGGCCGCTGTAGAGCTCGATCGAGCGGCCTTCGTCATACACGGTCGCGGGCACGCCGCGGATGAGCATGTTGCGCTGCGGGCCGAGCGGCGCATTGTAGTGCAGCCTGTAGACCACGGTCGTGACCTGCAGCGGCAGCTGGCAGGAGCCGCCTCCGCCGAACACGCCGTGGCCGCGGGCGCAGTCGCCGTAGTAGACGCTGTCGCCGACGGAGGTGTTGTAGCTCTTGCGCCCGTCGGCGGCGACGAGCGGCTGTCCTTGAAAGGTGAGACCGGCCCAGTAGATCCGGTAGTAGGGGAACGTCTGCGCTTCGGCCAGCTCGCTCGCGCCGATCGGCCCGGGATGACTGGTCGCGCCACAGCCCGCGGCGAGCGCCGTCATAGCGGCGCAGAGGAGCGCCAGGCCGGCGGCGGCTCGTGGTGTCGGTGTCCTCGTCATGATCTGCGCGTGATTATCGACGCTACTTCAAGACGGCCCGCCGGTTCTAACGGGCATGGGCCGGGGCTCGGTGGGGTAGCACCCCGGGCGCCGGCCTATACGCGAGTCTCGCGGATACCGGTCGCGGTCGGGGTGGCGGCGGGTCTGCTGGTCGTGTGGCTGCTCGCCGATCCGCACACCCCCGACCTGGCGGCGCAGGTGTATCGGCTGGGGCTGTACGAACGCGCTGGGCTGGGCGTGTTCGACGAGCACTGGTATGCGGGGCACGCGCTGCCCGGCTACAGCCTGCTGTTCGGTCCGCTCGCGTCGTTGTTGGGTATGCGCGCGCTGGCGGTCGTGTCGGTGCTCGTGTCGGTGGCGCTGTTCGAACGGATTGTGCTCGGCTCCTACGGCGATGAGGCGTGGGTGCGGCTGGGGGCGTGCCTGTTCGCGGTGGCGGCCGTGGGGGATGTATGGAGCGGGCGGCTGACGTTCGCGCTGGGGGTGGCGCCGGCGCTTGTGTGCGTGTACGCGCTGACGCGCGAACGGCTGCTCGTGGCGCCGGCGGCGGCGGCGGTGTGCGCGGCGGCGAGCCCGGTCGCGGGCGTGCTGCTGGCGCTGGCTGCGCTGTCCTACGCGCTCGCGCGCCGCGCGCCGCTGGTCCTGCTTGCGGTGGGGGCGCCAGTGGTGGTGGTGGTGGGGGGGGTACGGGCGCTGTTTCCCGAAGGCGGATATGAGCCGTACCCGGCGACGTCGTTCGTGGCCACGGCGATCGTCGTGTGCGTGTTCCTGTGGTCGCTGCCGCGCGGCGGCGGCGACCGGCAGGTGTTGCGGGTGGGGGCGGTCGTGTATCTGGTCGCGTGCGTGCTGTGCCTCGCCGTGCGTACGCCGATGGGCAGCAACATAGAGCGTTATGGGGTGCTGCTCGCCGGGGCGCTGCTGCTGTGCGGGCTCGCCGGGGAGGGGACTCGGGCCCGGGCACGGCGGGGTGGTCGGCGACGGCGGTTCGCACGCAGGGGCTCGGCGTACGCGGGACCTGTAGCCGTCGGGGTGGCGGTGTGCGTGGCGAGCATATGGATCGTGTGGGGGCCGGTGCGCGAGACGCGGGCGGTCGCGGGGTCGGCGGCGACGCAGGCGTCCTACTACGCTCCGGTCGAGCGCTATCTGGCGGAGCACGGCGCGGGGCTTGAGCGGGTCGAGGTGCCGCTGACGCGTTCGCACTGGGAGGCGGCGATGCTGGCGCCGAGCGTGTCGCTGGCGCGGGGGTGGGAGAAGCAACTGGACGAGCGCTATGACGCGGCGCTGCTCGGCGCGGGCTTGACCGCCGCGGGGTATCGTGCGTGGCTGAAGCGCCAGGCGGTCGCCTACGTCGCGCTGCCCGATGTGCCGCTGGACTCCTCCAGCGCGCGGGAGGGGCAGCTGATCCGCGGTGGGCTGGAGTATCTGAGGCCTGTGTGGGCGAGCAGGCACTGGCGGGTGTATGCGGTCAGCGACGCCACGCCGCTGCTGGAAGGGCCGGGGCGGCTGACGGCGCTCGGCGGTGACACGTTCGCACTGTACGCCGACGCGCCTGGGAGGCTGCTGGCGCGAGTGCACTACACCCGCTACGACACGGTCGTCGCGGGGCACGGTTGCGTGGCGAGCGCGCCGGGGGGCTGGACGTATGTGCAGGCCCGCGCGCCGGGTGAGATCGTGGTCGGCGCGCGGTTCTCGCTGAGTCGGGCACTCGGGCTGGACGGCGCCTGTCACTGAGGCGAGGAGTTACGGGTTCGGGCTTTTTGGGGGCGATCGTGCGGGCGGGTGCGAACGGATCCCGCATGCGCTCATCCCGTCGTAGTGACACCCTGCGCCAATGAGCGTGCTCATCGCGGCGCGAGGCCGTAGAGGCCGGTGTAGCCCGTCAGGTAGATGTTCTGCCCGTCGCTGATCACGGGGTCGAAGGAGCCCGTGTCCATCTGAAAGACGGTCCGCCCGGTGGAGATGCCAAGGCCGTAGGTGTGATGGCTGGCGAGGTCGGCGAAGTAGACGACGCGCCCGACGACGGTGGCCGAGCCGGAGATGCGCCCGCCCGGGTGAAAGCGCCACTCGATGTCTCCGGAGCGGGCGCCCAGGGCGTAGAACGTGCCGTCGTAGGAGCCGAAGTAGACGGTGGGTCCGAGGCCGGGAGCGTTCGTGATTGCGGGCGATGAGTAGACGTAGGCGCCGGTCTGCACCGCCCAATCGAGATGCCCGGTGGACGCATCGTAGGCATACATGCGCCCGTCGGTGTTGCCGAGGAACACGCGCCCGTACATGACGGCGGCGGTCGAGTAGAAGGTGCCGCTGCCGAGCAGCGCGCCGCCGGAGCCGCTGATCCACAGGCGCCGGCCGGTGCGCTCTGAAAGCGCCTGGAGGTGACCGGAGTAGTCCCCGAAGTAGAGGACTCCGCCCGACAAAGTGGGGCTGGCCTTGACGGCGCCGGCGGCGTGGTAGGTCCAGAGCACGGCGCCGTCGTGGGCGTTCAATGCGTAGACGGTGCCGGATTGTGCGCCGAAGAACAGCATGCCGTGGTCGAGCAACGGCGAGGACTCGCTGGGGCTGGGCAGGGCTCGCTGCCACAGGATCCTGCCGGTGGCGTAGGCGAGCGCGAGGACTTCGCCCTTCCTGACGCCGTTCGTGCGCGCCAGGACTGTGGCGTAGACGACGCTGCCCACGGCCGCGGGCGTCGATGCGGACAGCGAGCCGATGCGGCGCTGCCAGAAGGTGTGGCCGGTGTGGAGGTTGATCGCGCTGAGCACGCCGTCGTCGGCGAGCTGGAAGATGTGGTCGCCGTAGAGCGAGGGGGGAAACTCGAGCAGGGAGCCGCCGTTGCGGACCCACAGGCGTCGGAAGGGCGGGAACACGCGCGCGGATGCGGGGAAGAAGCGGGTGTGTGCGCGGGAGTAGCCGTAAAAGGGCCAGGCGGAGCGTTCGGGCCCGCGCGCGGGCAGGACGGGGGAGGGCTGGGGGATGAAGCGGGCGTGGGGGTGGTAGATGCTGCCGGTGCGATGACGCTCGTACAGCCAGCCGCCGAGGGCGAGCGCGATGAGCAGCGCGACGAGCCCCGCCGCGATCCAGCGCGCGCGCTTGGGAGCCCTGCTCCCGCTCACCGACGGGTCGGTCACACTCGTATGATCGCGGGTGTGGCAGGTAATGCGCGCTCACAGGTGTTCGCTTCAGGGCTGCTGCGCGGCAAGGTGGCGCTCGTGACCGGCGGCGGTACGGGATTGGGCAAGGCGACCGCGATCGAGCTCGCGAGGTGTGGCGCGAGTGTGACGATCGCCGGACGGCGCGCGGAGACGCTGAAAGCGGCGACGGGAGAGATCCTGCGGGAGATCGGCCCAGGGGTCGGCGAGCGGGTCACAGGCGTGGGCGGCGCGGAGGGCGCCGCAACGGACGATGCCGCGATGGGCGCCGGCGCGGATGGGTCCGCTGGGCCGAGCCCGGTGGACTGGGCGGCGGCGGACGTGCGCGAGCAAACGGACGCACGAGTGCTCATCGAGAGCGTGATGGAACGCCGCGGCAGGCTGGACATCCTCGTGAACAACGCGGGCGGCCAGTACTTTACTCCCGCCGAGGGCATAGCCCTCAAGGGCTGGCGCGCGGTGTGGCGGCTGAACGTGGAGGGGATGCTGAACATGTCCGAGGCCGCGGTCGCGCAGGGCTTGGGCGGCGGGAGGGTGGCCGCGACCCCGCTCGAGGTTGCAGCCGAGGCGGCAGCGAGCGGGGCGGAAACGGGAGGGGTGATCGTCAATGTGACGCTGTCCCCCCACCATGGGATGCCCGGCATGGCTCACTCCGGCGTGGCGCGCGCGACGGTCGAGGCGCTGACACGGGAAATGGCCCAGCGCTGGGCGGGCCAGAGGATCGCCGTGACGGCCGTCGCGGCCGGTCATTTCGACACCGAGGCGATGGGCAAGTATCCCGAGACGGTCCGCGCCGGCATGGGCCGCTCGGTCCCGCTGCAACGATTGGGCGAACCGCAGGAGCACGCCTGGCTGGTGGCGCTGCTGTGCTCGCCGCTGGGACGAGCGCTGAACGGGTCGACGATCACGCTGGACGGCGCCCGCGACAACTGGTTCGGCCCGTGGCCGCCTCCGGGACTGACGGGGGAGACGGGCGAGGTGCCGACCGAGGAGCGCCGCGCACTCAAGTCGGCGTGAGCGTGCTCGGGGCTGGGAAGTAAGAGCGGCGGACGGGAATTGAACCCGCATCATCGCCTTGGAAGGGCGAGGCTCTACCGTTGAGCTACCACCGCACGCGCGAACCCTGCTCGCAGGGATGTTCGCCGACGATGACAGTTTGCACAAACCACGTCGCAGGTGTCGATCTCATCGAGCACAGCCTGCCAGCTACGGTGGCGGAGGCCTACGGCGATGTTGAGTTCTTGTGCCCCAGATGGTCGAACTCGAGCACGAGCGGATCGGATTCGCCGCAGTCAACACAGGGCCGCTCACGAAGGAACTCGATGAGATAGGCGGCCGCTCGGCGATGAGCACCCGTTTTCGGCGTGCAGCGTTCGCAACGTAGCGCTCGCGCTGCGCCGCATAATGCTCCCGTTTGTAGGCGGCTCGGCAAGCGCGGCAGTAGTTGTCCCGCTGCCCACGTACTCTCCGACGCCAGGCAAAGTCAGAGATCAGCCTGAGCTGTCGACAGCGACTGCGGACTCTGTTTGGGTCGGGAGGTAGACACGACACGAACGTATGTTTGCATAGCGACCGGACGGTAACACGTAGCGGCCTTATCCGTAGAATCGATGATGTCACGGGGAGTGGCGCAGTCTGGTAGCGCACCCGGCTGGGGGCCGGGCGGTCGCTGGTTCGAATCCAGTCTCCCCGATTTTCGATCACAGGTTCAGAACCTTGAACCTCGCCGCGAACGCTGGCGAAAGCCGCGAGAACACTGGGACTCTTGGTCGGTCGTTCTCGTCTGTTCCCGGCTGTGCCCGGTACGCGGGACCGCAAAAGGACCGCAGGGAGCACCCTGCGGTCCCCTGGCAAGGGGCGCACGGGTCCCAAGCCCGCCAGTCGCGCTGATTGGGCGCGAGGTGACAGGCGTCCGCTCCCTGTTGCCGGCCGGGCTCGATCACGGGTGCGCTGTGAAGACAGGGAGACATCTCCGCCGCTGAAGGCGGTCGTGCTCACGGGCTCGATGACGAGGGGGTGCCGTGAATAGCCGCTCGCCCGCACCGAGGACGACCGGGTGGACGACAAGGCGGAACTCGTCGATCATCTCGGTCTCGACGTGCGATCGAGCGAACCGGACGCTGCCCTGCGCGAGCAGGTATCCGCCTGAGCGCTCCTGCTTCAGACGCGAGACGGCGTCGGCCAGATCTCCGGTCGCGATCGTCGTCTCACCCCAGTTGGCGGACGTGAGCGACTTCGAGAACAATCCCGTTCTCGGCGCCGCGAACGGCCCGGATGCGCTGGGCCACAAGTCGTCCCAGCGCGCGTAGGTCGCGGCGCCCACAAGGTGCGCGCCGGCGTTGCTCACAGTGTGGAGGACCCACTCGGCGCTGTCGGGAGAGCGTCCCGCGGGCCAGTCGCGCGTCACGTTGCTCAGGGGTACGAGGCGGACCCGGTAGATGCACCTGTGACGTGCGCCGCGCCGCGCGCAACGTCCACGCGGGCAGGCGAGCGTCTCTACCTACAGGGTCGTGAAACTCCGGCCCCTGCCGATCCTCGTCGGCGCGATCAGGGTGGCGAACATCATGATCCATAAGTGTGCTTGAGCGCCGCTCCGAGATCGGCCTGCGCCGTGCCCTCGGCGCCACCAAGGGCCAAGTCCTGCGCCCAATTTCTCGCCGAGGCGATCCTTGCTCGCGCTACTCGGGGGCGCCGCCGGCATCGGCGGGCGCACTGGCAACCGCGATCTATGCCCACACCCGACACTGGACCACCTACGGCCTGCGCGACACGTTGGTATCCGTGAGATCAGCACCCGCTATCCGCCCCGTGTGCGACCGAGAGTTGCTAAGTTGGGCGAGCTTTCTCACGGTACCGCGCGGACGAGGTTCGGAGTCGACGGCCTGACACCGTGACCGCTCGGGCCCTCCCGCCTGTAATCTCCAGTCCCGTGACCGAGAAGGATGTCCTATTTGAGCCCGAGCCTGGCGAGGAGACCGAAGACGATCTCCCGGCCGGAGACTCGCTTGCCTTCGAGCAGACCGCCGTCTACAGCACCGATTGGACGACCGAAACGATCCTGAATCAACTGCGGAAAGGCAATATCGAGCTAAACCCGAGCTTCCAGCGTCGGGAGGCATGGGGCGCCGAGCGCAAGAGCAGTTTCATCGAGTCTCTGTTCTTGGGGCTGCCTATTCCACAGATTGTCTTGGCGGAACGAAAGGACCGCCGAGGGGCGTTTATAGTTATTGATGGCAAGCAACGGCTGCTCGCTCTAAGGCGGTTCTCTCCCGAGCCGGACGACTCTGTGGAGGCCCTGCGCCTGAAATCGCTTGAGGTCCGGACCGACCTAGACGGAAAAACACTCGCCGAGATCGAGTCGGACCAAGGGCTTTCTGACGACCTTGCGTTTTTTGAGAACCAGACGATCCGCACTGTCGTGATCCGTGCGTGGCCGACGGACGATTTCCTATTTCGGGTTTTCCTACGGCTCAACCAGACGAGTGTAAGGCTCTCGCCTCAAGAGCTACGGCAGGCACTTCTCCCCGGTCCTTTTGTGACCTTCGCCGACGACCGTTCGGCGGACAGTGAGGCGATACAAGCAGCACTTGGCCTCAGGGCGCCTGATTTCCGCATGCGAGATGTCGAGGTGCTCGTAAGGTATTTTGCGTTTGCCCGCTTCTTGGAGCAATACCAAGGAAACCTCAAGGCGTTTCTGGATCTAACATGCTCCGAACTGAACATGAGATGGGACGACGAAGAGGCGGCGATCCGAGCTGACGCCGACCGGTGCGATTTCGCAATCGAGACGACCCAAACAATCTTTGGTAGAGACGCGTTTCGTCGATGGAGCAGCGACCACTACGAGGGCCGGTTCAATCGTGCCGTCTTTGATGTGATGGTCTACTACTTCCGAAACACGGCGATCGCCGAAGCTGCGGTAGGCCGAGCGGAGGAGGTCGTGACGGCGTATCGCACGCTTTCCAATGAGGACCGTGAGTTCGTTGACTCTGTTCAGTCAACAACCAAGTCCATCCAAGCAACGCAGCTGCGATTGGAGCGTTGGGGCGAGGCATTGAGCGACGCTGCCGAAATCGATATCCCAGTTCCCGAGCTGCGCGGGCGCAGGATCCACATACCTCCGGCCTAAGCCTGGCACATTGCCGCGGTCTCTGGACTACGTCGCGTTGCTGTCTCGCCTCACAGCTCTTCGACGGCATCTTCTGCCAGCGACGCTCGACCCAACCCAGACCTACAGCGATCGCCAAGTTGACCGGATGCTAGGCTACCGAGCCATCCTGTGTTTGGCGGGGACTTCGAGGCCAGGGTTTGCCTGGCGGAGGGAGAAGTCTCGGCTTATGGCACATGCGAGGAAGTATTCAAAGGAGTTGCTGGATCGTGGCACGCGGTTGGTGTTTGAGTCCGGGCGTC
>DATMPZ010000046.1:0-22628 GCA_035567335.1 Solirubrobacteraceae bacterium | reverse complement strand
CAGCTTCCCATGATCTGCCCGGCGCTGAGCGTCGCGTGGTTGATCATTGCGTGGCGGAACTGCTGGAAGATCGCGACCAGCGGGTTCAGCGTGTAGAGGTGATACAGGAAGCTGCCGGCTCCGAGCTGTTCGCGGACGGCTTCGGCAGGAATGATCACCGGCGAGGAATAGAAGAGGATCTGGCTCGACACTTCCCAGATCGGGGAGATGTCGCGGAAGCGCACGAACAAAGCGGACAGCAGCATCGCGACGCCCGTCGTCAGCACGACCAGCATCAGAACGATCAGCGGCAGCTCCAGCCAGCTGAGCATCGGCCGCACACCCGCCGCTACCGAGAAGATCATCACGACGACCAGGTTCAACGCCAGATTGAAGAGCGCCAGCAGCACGACCGAGATGGGTATCGCGAGGCGGGGAAACTGGATCTTGCGTACCAGGTTCTCACGGTCCACCACACTGCGAACAGCCCCGGCCGTGGCTTCGCCGAAGAGCGTGAACAGCACGATCGAGCCGAGGAGCTGCGCGCCATAGAGGTGCCCGGCGGCCCCTTTGGCCTTGTCCACGTGAAAGACCACGACAAAGAACACGTAGAGGACCCCGAACAGCAACAGGGGCCGCACGACCTGCCAGAGATACCCGAGCGCCGAGCCGAAGAACTTCAACTTGAATTCGCTGCGCGCGATGTTGTAGGCCAGTTGCCAGAATCGCGACCAGCTGTCGTCGAGCGCTCTCGGTCCGCGTATCTGGTGCCCGAGCGGCTCGGACAGGGTCGGGGCGCTCACTGCACGCCTCCCACGGTCGGCATCTCGGTCCCGGCCCAAATGCCCCAGCGCGCCACCTCGGTCTCGACGGGTATCTCGACCATCCCACCGCTCGCGCTCATTCCAGTGACCACGAAGGACAATCCGCCGGCGAAGCGGTCGATCACGTCGAGCCCCTCCCCGCGACGGGTGATCGTCACCACGGGGTGATAGCGCCCGGGCGAGAGCATATTGTGGAAGGAGAAACCGAAGACGGCCCACTCATCCGGCTGGAAGCCGCCCGTGTGATCGTGATCTTCGGTCGTCGTCGCCACCACCACGGGCTGGCGCTGATCGTTGAGCAGCGTGAGCGTCACCGCGGGGTCGAGGATCTCGGCATTGAACTTGATGAGGACCTTGAGTGTCAGCGGCTCGGACTGCAGTGCCACCGCGCGCCGTTCCTCGCGATTGTCGCCAAGCCAAAGCTCACTTACTCGAGCGGCGCCGTCGCCCATGCGCGCCGTGCCGATGTCGGCGTCCTCATAGCCGACCTTGCGCCCAAACGCGATCTCCAGGTAGCGGTCGGCCACCTCGCGCGGATCGCCGACGCTCACGATCTCGCCGCGCTCGAGCAGCATCGCGCGGTGGCAGAAGCGCGTGACCGCGCCCATGTCGTGGGTGACGAACACGATCGTGCGGCCTTCTTCACGCATGCTGTTGAACACGTCGAAGCACTTCTGCTGGAACGCCGCGTCGCCGACGGCGAGCACCTCGTCGATCAGCAGGATCTCGGCGTCGACCTGGATCGCCACCGAGAACGCCAGGCGCACGTGCATGCCCGAGGAGTAGTTCTTGAGCTTGAGATCCTGGAACTCCTCCAGTTCGGCGAACTCGATCACGCGCTGGTAACGGGCGCGGGCCTCGCGCGGGGACAGGCCGAGCATGATGCCGTTCAGGACCACGTTGTCGTAAGCGGCGAGGTCGGGGTTGAAGCCGACGCCGAGCTCGATGAAGGTCGACATGCGACCGTTGCACCAGATCTCGCCCCTGTCGGCGCGGTAGATGCCGGCCAGGCACTTCAAGAGCGTGCTCTTGCCGCTGCCGTTGCGCCCGACGATGCCGAAGAACTCGCCCGGTCTCACCGCGAAGGAGATGTCCTTCAGCGCGTGCAGGTCCTCGTGGCGCGAGCGGCGCAGCGGGTGCAGCGCGCGCTCCTTGAGTGTGTGGCTGCGCTCCTCGGGGATCTTGAAGCGCTTGTGGACGCCCTGCGCCGCCAGCGCGGGGCGCTGTGAAATGGACGTGTCGCCGAGAGCCATCGTCGTTAGAGCGTATATCGGCGTGACGATCACCCGGGCCGGTGCGCTCGCACGGGGTGCGCGCGTGCAAGCCGGCGGGCCGGTCCGATGGGTGCGGCGTGAGCAGCCTCGCCGAGCCTGAGCGCGATCACCCTCGGCGGCGCGGGCGGTGCACGGCGCGAGCCAGGGCACGCGCGGCGCGGAAGGCGCTCGCGGCGAGTCCATACAGCGGCCGGCTGAGGGCTGGGTGGGCGCTGAGCGCAAGCAGCGCGCGCTGCAGGTCCTCGGGCAGCGAGCCGCGAGGGCCGACGAGGCTGCGGCCGGGGCCGACTTCGGCGAGCAGCTCGTCGTAGTCGCCCAGCACGAGCTCGCGTTCGCCGATCAGCGTCTGCACCACGGACCGGTGGGCGGCGGCCAGCTCGCGTTCGCGGGCGAGCGCGTCGCGACTGAGCGTCGCGGCGTCGCGCACCGGCGCGCGCACGGCTTCCCGGTAGACATCGACCGTCTCCGCGGCCGCTCGCTCCCAGGTCAGCTCGTGCGCGGCATCGGCGAGCAGCTGCACGTGCCGCGCGCGCGCCGCGGGGTCGCTGAGCAGCGCGTACGCCGCCGCGGCGCTCGGCACGGGGTCCCAGGGGACGATCGTCGCGGCCCTCCCCGCCGCCCCCTCGGCCAGTGAGGACTGGGGCGCGAACGAGCACGGGACGCCGCGCAGCGCCGCCTCGAACGGGACCAGCCCGAAGCCCTCGTATCGCGACGGGTAGAGCACCGCGCCGGCGTGCTCCATCAACCACTCCTTCTCCGCCTCCGCGACGGACCCCAGATCGATCACGGCCTCGCGCAGCTCCGGGCGTGCGTCGAGCTCCTCGCGCTCGAGCTCGCGCGAGGAGCCATGCGCGACGTGCGTGCCGGCGAGCACGAGCCTTCCTCGCCAGCCGTGCTGCTCGCGCAGCGCGGCGAGCATCCGCAGCGCGAACACTCTGTTCTTATGCTCGTAGTCGGTGCCGAGGCAGAGCAGGAAGCCCGGCTCCTCCTCCGTGGAGGACCCATCGCCGGCGCTGCCCTCGGGAGTCCGCGCATCCAGCGCGGGCGGCATCTGCGGCTCCTCCCCAGAACGATGATTCAGACCGGGCGCCACCACCCTGATCCGCTCCGCGTCGGCGAGCACGTCGGTGAGCAGCTCATGGCGCGTGTGCTCGGAGAAGACGACGACTCGCTCCGCCGCGAACATGCCGTGGCGGCTCGCGCGCCGGTAGTCCTCCCACGCGCCGGCGTCGGGGAAGTAAGCGGGGCTGCGGTAGGCGATCAGATCCAGCTGGCTGAGCACGAACCGCTCGCCGAGCCTCCACGCGAGCGCGACGTCGCCGGCTGAGAACGTCTGCTGCGGACGGTGGAACACATCGCTTCGGGGCGTGGAGTCATCGACGTCCTCGGCGGCGAGGATCTCGCTGCCGGGCAGCTCGTCAAGCGACGCGCGCGTCGCTCGGTCGATCCGCTCGCCGCGCACGAGCACGCGCAGGCGCAGCGCTCGCGTCCGCGCGAGCGCGCGCACGAGCTCGAGCACATGGATCTGGGTGCCCATCAGCGCGCCGTCGAGCGCGCGCGCGTCGATCGTCACCCGTAGCCGCGTCTGATCGGTCATTCTCTCGGGAATTATGCGCAGAGGGCTCGCACGCATGTTTGCGCCGTACGCTCGCTACCGCGCCCGCCAGGCGGCCGCCGCCGCCGCGCTGGCTCGCCTGCAGGATGACTTCGAGCACGTGCGCAAGCGCCACACCGAGCAGATCGAGCGCCTGGAGGATCTCGTCCGCGAGCTCGTCCTGACCGCCGAGGCCTTGCGTCGCCGGAGGGCCGGCGAGGACGAGGGTGAGGACTGATGCGGGTTCTGACGATCGCGACCCTGGGCAGCCTGGCGCGGGCGCGGGCGCTCGCTCGCTCGCTCGAGCGCCACCAGCCTGACTGGTTACACGAAGTGGTGCTCGTGGCCGGCGAGGACGTGGTCGCCGCGGCGACCACGTCCGAGGAGTCCCTGCGCCTGCGCTCCGCCGGGCAGGAGCTCGACATCGACGTGGAGGCGCTGCTGGCGTTGCACGACGAGCAGGATCTGAGCGCGCTGCTGCTGCCCGGTCTTTTGCGCCGTCACACCGAGCGCTCCTCCGGACCGGTGCTGCATCTGCCGAGCACCGTCTGGGTCCTCGCGGACCTGCAGCCGATCGCCGCAGCGCTGTCGGCGCGCAGCGTGCTGCTGGTGCCGCGCGTGCTCGCCGATGTGCCCGACGACGGGCTCGAACCCTCGCGTGCGCAGATGGATCGAGCCGGGCGTATCGAGCAGACCATCGTCGGCATCGACGGCAGCTCGGGCGCCGAGCCGTTCCTGCAGTGGTGGGACGCGCATGTGCAGCGGACGCTCGGATCGCCGGACGCCAGCCGCAGCGGCGAGCGTCCGGAGGATCGTCCCTGGCTCGCCCGCTTTCTCGAGCTCGCCCCCGCGCGCTTCTCCACCGCCGTGCTCGATGATCCCGGCTGCAACGTCAACCTGTGGAACCTGCATCGCCGCATGCTGCAGGGGGGTGCGGACGGGGTGTCGGTGAACGGGCGCCGGCCGCTGCGCTTTCTCAACCTGCCGGGCTTTGAGCCCGACCGCCCCCACCGCCTGGCAGCGAACGCCAGCCGAGCACGGGTCAGCCGCTCGCCCGCCCTGCACGAGCTCTGCGAGCGCTACGCCGCCGAGCTGCGCCGCGCCGGCTGGCGCGATCTGGATCATCGCGGCGAGGTGGGCCGACGCCTGCAGGAGGATCTCGTCTATGACGACTCGCTGCGGGCCGCCTACGCCTGCGCGCTCGCGCTCGGACGGCCCGTCGAGAGCCTGTTCGAGCAGGCGGGCACGCGGGAGTTCCTCGCCTGGCTGCACGGCCCCGCCCCCAGGGGGGCCGCGTACGGCATCAACCGCTACGTCTACCATCGCGTCGCGCGCGAGCGCCCGGACGTGGTGCGGGCCTACCCGGACCTGGACGGCCCCGACGGAGCGGACTACGTCGCCTGGTGCTGGGCGTTCGGGCGCGAGGAGCTTCAGATCCCGGATCGCTTCATGCCCCCCGCTCCGGGATCTGATCCGGTGCGAGCGCCGGCAGCGGCGCCCGGGGGGAAGATCGACGCCCCGTCGCTCGCGCCGCCTGCCGCCCCCTCGCCCGATCCCCCATCGCCCGACGTCCCGTCGCCCGGGCCGCCGGCACCGGCGATCCTCGCGACGGAGCAGGCTCCCGAGGCGCCGGCGCCGAATTCGGCGGACGACGCCCCGGCGGTCCGCCTCACCGGCTATCTCGGCCACACGCTGGGGCTGGGCGCCGCGGCCCGCGGCTACGTGCAGGCGCTGGGCGCGGCGGGCGTCCCGGTCAGGACGGTGAGCGTGCCGCTGCACCATCTGGCGCTGCCCGTGCAGCTCGCCGAGGAGTACGGCCGCCACAGCTTCCAGGAGCTCGTCCACGACGGACACCACGGCTTTGAGATCGTCGCCGTCAATGCCGAAGAGCTGCCGAGCTTCGTGCAGCGCCTCGGCGAGGACTACTTCCAAGGGCCGCGCATCGGCATCTGGGGCTGGGAGACGGACACCATCCCGGCGCGCTGGCGCCATGCGTTCGCGCTCGTGCGAGAGATCTGGGTCTACTCGCGCTTCATGGCGCAGAACATCGGCGCGGTCGCGCCCGTGCCCACGATCGCCCTGCCCCCGCCCGTGCAGGCCCCCGCCGAGCCGGCCGCGCCGCTGCGCCTGGACGTTCCCGACGACGGACCGCTGTTCCTGTTCGTGTTCGACTACCTGAGCACGATCCAGCGCAAGAACCCGATCGGCCTGATCGAGGCGTTCAAGCGCGCGTTCGCCCCCGGCGAGGGCCCGCGGCTGCTGATCAAGACGATCAACGGACCGCTGCGCCCGCTGGCCGAGGAGGAGGTGCTGTGGGCCGCGCACGGGCGCCCCGACATCCACGTGGTCGATCGCTCGCTCGACGGCGAGGAGCTCAACGGGCTGATGGCCGCGTGCGACTGCTATATCTCGCTGCACCGCTCCGAGGGCTTCGGGTTGACGCTGGCCGAGGCGATGGCGATCGGCAAGCCGGTCATCGGCACGGGCTATTCGGGGAACGTCGACTTCATGAACGACCAGAACAGCTACCTGGTCGAGTACACGATCGGGCGCGTCGGACCTGACTGCGAGATCTATCCGCCCGAGGGCGAGTGGGCGCAACCGAGCGTCGAGCACGCCGCGGATCTGATGCGCCGCGTGATCGAGCGACCGCAGGAGGCGGCCGCGATCGGCGCGCGCGCGCGAGCGGACATCGCCAGGCAGCTCTCGCCGCGGGCCACGGGCGCGGCGATGCGCCGGCGGTTGGAGGAGCTGGGGGCGCGAGGCTGAGGTGCGACGCCGTGTGTTGGACGGAGTCTTCTAGGCGAGGACGAGCTCGGAGCTGGCATCCATCGCTACAGGCTCATGCCGCAGCGGTGCGAGTGTCACCGTCGGGGTGCGGCCGCCCGGGGGCGCGAGCACGAGCGCGATCCCTTCCTGCAGGCTCTCGCGCAGCTCCTCCAAGTTGTCGCCCGTGGCGAACACGCCGGGGAACTCCTCCACGGTGGCCCAATACACATCGTCCTCGAGACGAACGCTCACATGCAGGGGCCGAGGCTCGGACATAGCCTTCATCATCACAGATATCGGGTCAATTCAGGCGATCCTGCAGCTCGCGGCGCAGTTGCGCCTCAAAGCCCTTGGAGTAGGCGCGCCGCTTGTTCTCCGGGAGCGTGATCGGTCGGTACCCGGGCTTGGTCATCTTGACCTGGTGCTTGCTGCCTCGCTCTCGCGTCCAGCCCTCCATCTGGAGACGCTTGATCCATTCCTTCTGAGTCGCCGGCATCTGGGCAGCTTAGGCAAGGACGACATCGCAGCGGCGCGCAGGCCGGACTGCTTTTGATCAGCGCTGAGCCGAAGCGGCTCCGGGGCGCAGGACCTCGATCCATTCGTAGCCCACGGGGGCGGCGCAGATCCGCGCCGCCGCGGCGGCGGGGGCGACCCGCACGCGGTAGGACTGTGAGCCCTGCGGCATCAGCACGACGGAGCCCAGCCCGCGCGTGTCGGGGTCGACGTCATCGCCGCTGCCGGGATGCAGGCTACCGCCGCCGCGCACGATCTCGAGCGTGTGATGGCCCGCGGCGAGCTCGCTCGCGCCGACGTGTAGGAACTGGTTGGGGTAGCGCTCTTCGTAGGCGAGCGTGCCCACCGAGTGGCCGTCGATGAGGAATTTGATCGGGCGCCCGACGGTGCCTTCCATCCAGATGTCGTAGGCGGCGGCGCGGGGCAGCGTGAAGCTGGTCCGATCGCTGCCCGCGCCGTAGGCCACCAGCTCGCCACCCGCGGGTTTCCAGTAGTCGGGGTGGACGCCGGCGGCAGGCGTGACCTGCGTCGCCGTGGGGGCGGGCACGTAGGCGACGGTCGCACCCGGGCCGGCCTCGCGCACGTCCTTCTGCAGCACGCCGCAGATCGCAGGGGTGCGCTCGTGCGCCAGCCCCGACAGCGGCAGGTGCGCATAGACGTCGGTCGCGGGGCGGACGCGCCGCCACACGTTGAAATAGGGGGTCTGCTGCACGAGATCCCAATTGCTCGGCGCGCGGTTGGACAGCGGGCCACGCGGCTGGACGATGAGCTTGAACTTCTGCAGATAGGGCTGTAGGAACTGGTTGAGGTTGAGCGAGTAGCCGATCCCGTTGGGCTCGACGACCCCCGGGACGAGGCCGAATTCCAGGTTTGCGGGGTTCTCGCTCGAGGTGGCCTGCTCTTCGCGCAGGAAGTACTCGGCGTACTCGTCGAACGCGGGGAACAGCGCCGGACCCTGCCCCGCGTAGCGTTTGCCGATCGCGGCCAGGTCGTGATAGCGCGCCGCGGGCGCCAGCGTGGTGTCGTGATAGATGATCGCGTTGCCATACAGCACTCCGCCGGCGAGCACCGCGGCGACGAGCCATCCCAGCAGCGCGAGGCCGCGCCGCCGGCTCTCGTGCAGCGCGGCTGCGCCGGCGAAAGCGAGCGTGAGCGCGAACACGCCGGTGATCGTGAATGCCTTGAACTGCAGCCAGGCTGTGGTGTGCGCGATGTAGTACGCCAGCGCGATCGGTGCGGCGATTCCGGCGAACGCAATCACCCAGCGCTGGCGCCCCAGCGCGTAGAGGATGCCGAGCACCGCGAACACGATCACGAACACGTCCAGGCGATGGGTCATCGCGACGTGCACGAGCGGAAAGCGATAGTCGCCCGTCAGCCATATGCCGGCCGCCGACCAGTCGGGCACGGGCGCGGAGAGGTTGCCGTTCCCGAGATCGATCGTTCCCCCGATCGCGCCTCCCGCGACGCCGCTCAGCTGCGTGGCGGCGCTGATCAGCCCCGGCAGCGAGATGACGATCGCGATCGCCGCGAGCAGCCCCCAGTCCGCGAGCGCGCGCAGCCGCTCGCGCCGCACGAGCGTAAGCACGAAAAGGCCGACGAGCAGCAGTCCCAGCCACGGCCCGACGCCGTCGCTGAACGCGGCGAACGCGCCGGAGATCGCCACCGCGGCCGGCAGCACCGACAGCCGCGGACCCGCTTGCCCCGGCAGGCGCTCGGCGAGGACGGCGACGCCGACCATCAGCAGGCTCGCGGTCGTCAGCTCCTTGATCCCGCCCTCCAGCGCGTAGGCGTAGAGGACATTGGGCTGGATCGCGACGAACGCTCCCAGCGCGCGCAGCGGGCGGCTGGCCGTGACGCGGCCGAGCAGCGAGTAGATCGCCAGTGCGCCCATCGCCGCGGCGAACGCGTGGAACATCTGGTAGCACCACGCCACGTTCGTGTGGATCAGCTTGGCGACGACGCCGAGCGTCGCCTGCGCGCCACCCGGGTAGCCGATGCCGATGAGCTTCTGTACGACGACGTGGTAGGAGGAGTCGTTGCCGACCGCTGCGCGTCCCGCCTGCGCCAGGTGCTGGGCGAGGTCCATCTGCAGGCCGATGTCGACGATGCGCGTGTAGCCCGTCCACGTGGGTGTGCCGGTGAGCAGCACGGGCGCACCGATCGCCGCGAACGCGCCCAGGCCGGCGAGCGCTGCCCAGGGGATGCCCTGCAGTCGGGGTGCGCGCGACGCTGCGGCCCGCAACTCCAGGAGGAACCCGACCAAGGCCAGGATGAGCGCTATGTAGCCGGTGGCCGGCGCCAGCCAGTGGATGTAGGTCACAAACGAGCAGGTCGCGACCAGCAGCGCAAAGCCGACGGGCAGCACCAGACCACCCGGGAGCCAACCACCCCCCAGCCGGCGTACCAGCAGGCCGCCGCCCGCGCTGAGCGCGAGCAGTACCAACGGAAACAGGATGCAGCCGCTGATGAACGGTCCGACCAAGCGGGTATCTATACCGGCTGAGTCGGCCAAGGCGCGCTCCTCGGCCGTGCTCGTCGGGTGATGAGGAGAACGAACCAGGCCATACTGTCCGGCGTATGCCCACGGCCGGAAAGATGTCGGGGACCGCTGGGACTGCCGGCTGGCACGCGCTCGTGCTGAGCTGGAACGGGCGTGAGGATACGCTGCGCTGCCTGGAGTCGCTCACGCGGGTGGAGCACCCGGACCTCGTGATCGTGTGTGTGGACAACGGGTCAAGCGATGGGACCCAGCGGGCGGTGCGCGAGCGCTTTCCGGGGATCGTCCTGATCGAGGCCGGCGCCAACCTCGGCTACTCGGGCGGCAACAACGTGGGCTTGCGTTATGCGCTCGAGCATGGAGCGCGCTGGATCGCGCTGGTCAACAACGATGCGACGGTTGCTCCAGACGTGATAGCCGGCTTCGAACGTGCGGCGCAGGAGCGCCCGCGCGCTGGGATACTGGCCGGCAAGGTCTACTTCGCCGATCGGCCACAGACGATCTGGTTCGCCGGGCAGCGTGTGAGCCAACTGCTCGGCTACTCCGGACGGCCGCGAGGGTATGGACGGCCGGACGGTCCGCGCTACAGCTACGTGCGATCGACCGGTCGTGCCGTGGGGGCGCTGATGGCGGTCTCACGCGAGGCGATCGAGGCGGTTGGGCTGCTCGACGAGGAGCTGTTCGCGTATGTCGAGGACGTCGACTGGGCACTGCGCGTGCGCGAGGCGGGCTTCGAGGTCGTGCTGGCGCCCGCTGCTCGTGCCTGGCATCGCGTATCAGCCTCGACCGGGGGGGAGTCCACGTCTACTCACACGCTGTACTACGGGGTGCGCAATACCGTGGTCGTGCTCGAGCGCAGGCGCCCCCTTGGCGTCGTGGGAGATGCGCTACGTCGCGCTTCGATCCTTGCGACCTTTACCCTGCACGCGCTCACCCGCTCTCATCGCCGCGAGGCTTTGCGCGTCGTGCGCGCCGGCTTCGAAGACGCTCGTCGTGGGCGCCTGGGGTTACGTCCGGGTCCGGCTGGCTAGCTGTTGCGCAACCGCCTGCGGCGCGACGCCGAGCGTGCCATCGCAGCCGTGACTCCGAGGATTCCCGAGATCCCGCCGATCCCACATGCGGCCGCGCCATAGCTGGCCGCTATGCGCCATTCTCGACCATTCAGGCGTCGCCGCGCCTGCCCGAGCATGATCGCGGTGCTCATCGTCCGTGCGCGGCGCTGGAGTTGCGGATGCCTCCCGGTCACGATCGCCATTGCCATCAGGCCCTCCTCGTAAGAGGCACCCGACTGCTCGGCCCGCGTGGTGAAGTTACCTTCATGACGGCGATAACGAACAAGGATGTCCTCGAGTGCTATGCAACGCCCCCGATGGAAGACCTCGATGTCGAAAAGCCAGTCGTTAGTGAACCTAAGACGCTCGTCGAAGCCATCCGGAGGACACAACGACGAGCGGATCATCGTCGCGGACGGGAGCATCTTGTAGGTCGGGTCGAACCACATCTCGATGCCGCCACTTCGCAACGGCGTACCGTTCGCCACCTGCGAAAAGCGGCCGATCACACGCCCGCTGTGGGAGTCGAACATCTCTGCGTCGTGGGAACACCCGGCGGCATCTGGATTAGCATCGAGCACCGCGACTTGACGCTCGAGCTTGTCCGTGAGCATCACGTCGTCGCCATCCAGCCAAGCTATGAACTCACCCCGACGGACTGCGAGCGCCCGGTTCAACGCAAACGGCTTGCCTTGATTCTGCTCGGCCCTGAGCACCCGGATCCGCCCGGCATCACGTTCTGCAAAGGAGCGTGCGATCGCCGGAGTGGCGTCGGTCGATCCATCGTCTGCGACGATGATCTCGAAGTCGGGAAAGCTTTGGGCGAGCACGCTCTCGATGGCCTCGGCGAGGAACTGCTCCTCGTTGTGGACGGCCATGATCACGCTCACGCGGGGCCTGTTGCTCACGAGCGAATCATGCCGATGCGAGAGCAGCGGTGCGGTTGACGGTTTCAGACCGCCTACCCTATCCACCGATGGAGTCCGCCAAGACCACGCTTCGAGCGCCAAGCTCGGTGTCCGCGTGTCTTGTCGTGCGCAACGAGGAGGCGGTGATCGAGCGCTGTCTGCAGAGCCTCGCGGGCGTTGTGGAGGAGATCGTGCTCGTGCATGACGGCGTCTGCGAGGACAGGACGCTCGAGATCGCCTCACGCTACGGCTGTCGAGTCTTTGTACGGCCACTCGTCGGACACGCTGAGGCTTCGACGGTGTTTGCTTTTGAGCAGGCCCGTGGCGAGTGGATCATGTCGCTGGATGCTGATGAGTATCTCAGCGATGCGTTGCGAGGCCAACTGCGCGAGCTCGTGGACGATGTGGATGTCAATGGCTACGAGCTGCTGTGGCGGATGTGGGACGGCCAACGCTACATCACCGAGAACGGCCCGTACAAGCTCGCACTATTCAAACGTTCCAGCGTTCATCTGCTGGGGACGATACACGGCGTCGAGATCGTGGACCCACCGATTCGCAGGGTGGACCTTCAGCTTGAGCACCGTCCTCGATACAACAACTTTGCGCTTCATACCATGCTGACGAAGTGGCGCTGCTGGGCGCGCATCAACGCGCACGAGTTCCTGATGCCATTCGACGATCTGCCACGGTTCAATTGGGAGGGCTCATCCGATTGGCCGCCGCGACGGCGAATTCTCAACCGGCTTTCGCCGTTGCTCTTTCTGCCATATGTTCCGGTCGTGCTCGTTGTCAACCTTTGGCGGGAGCGAGGCGTATACGGGCTGCGCGAGAACCTGCGGATGTCGCTGTATCAAGGTCTCTACGGGGGTATGGTGCAGTTCTACGTTGCAAAGTACAAGTATCTGGGTGGCGCCAGACCGGCTGTGGCAGACCCGCCCATCCGAGCACCGGGCGTGAGTGGGGACTCCGGTTAGGACAGTGTCCGGAGGTGATCAGCCAGCCGATCCGATCGGGTCACCACCAAGAATCGCGTTGGCGTCGGTGGGCGATCCCCGATCGCCCACCACTTGGTCTGGGGTGACCGCCGGCATCCACAGCGGGTTGCGTGAGCTCGGCGTGGTCACGCTGGCGCTCGACATGGCGTTGCCCGGTGGGCTTGAACGAACAATGCTCGCTGCCGCTGCCGCGCCTACGCGCAATCGCTATGACGCCGAGGGCGCTCGACTGATGATGTGCGCCCGTAGCCTGCTTGCGCGGCGACGGCTCAGGGGAGCTTCTCTCGATGGGGTGATTCAGATCGGGACGACCTTCATCTTGCCGCGCGGAACCTCGTACGTGACGCTGGAGGACATGACATTGCGCCAGGGCGGCGATGTCCACCCGGTCTTCAGCCGCATGTCCACACGCGGGATCGATGGCTGGGAGGGACGGCGCGCCGGCATCTACGACCGGGCTCGCAACTGCGCTGTCGCCAGCCATTGGGCCGCCGACTCATTGCTGGGCGACTACGGTCTGGGGTCCGAGCGCGTCGCGGTTGTCGGGTTTGGCGCCAACCACCGCGGGAATGTACTGGACCGTGACTGGCGCTCTCCGCGCTTTCTGTTCGTAGGGATCGACTGGCAGAGAAAGGGAGGACCGCAAGTCCTCAGCGCCTTTGCGCGCGTGCGCCAAGTCCATCCTGATGCGATCCTGGACGTCGTTGGCGGTCACCCGCCGCTGGGGGAGGCAGGCGTCAATGCCCACGGCGTGCTCTCGCGGGAGCGCGACCGCGACGCGATGATCGAGCTGTTCGCGCGAGCCACCTGCTTTGTGATGCCCTCGCTCGTCGAGCCCTTCGGCATCGCCTATGTAGAGGCGGCCTCCGCCGGCGTTCCCAGTATCGGCAGCAGCTTGGGCGGCCCTCGTGACGTGATCGGCTCCGACGGCGGCGTCCTCGTAGAGCCGGGCGACGAAGAGGAACTCGTCGGCGCGATGCTCCATCTCGCGGATCCAGTCGTCGCTCAACACATGGGTGCGGCCGCACGCGAGCGATCACTGCTCTACACGTGGCCCAAGGTCGCCGAGCGGCTGCTTCGTGCGCTGGGACTGCAGGCCCCGGATGGGCGGGCTCTGGCGAAGTTCCTGTGAGCACGTAACGTACCCGTGCCGATGGGCTCGCAACCAAATATCGAGGGAGCACAGCCGCTCTCCTCCGCCGACATTCTTGATCGTCCCGAGGCGGGGGCCAAGGTGATTCGCGGCGGCGCCATCCGGGGGATCGCCTATGGCGGGACGATCCTGCTGACGGCAGCCGTCGTGCCACTCATGACTCGCCACCTTGGGGTGGCTGACTTCGGCCGCTTCGTCACCGCCTCCTCGGTTGTGATGATTGTCGCCGGCGTCACCGAGTTCGGGCTAAGCGGAATCGGCACGCGTGAATATGCGCTCGCGTCGCCGTCCGAGCGTCGTGCCCTGCTTGCCAACCTGCTTGGTCTGCGGACGGTGTTGACACTGGCCGGACTGGCGGTGGCCGCCCTGCTGATGGCGCTGGCCGGCTACCCGCAGGTGGTCGTGTTGGGCATGCTGGTCTCCGGCGTTGGGCTCATGCTCCTCAACGTCCAGCAGACATATTCGATCGCCCTTACCGCGCAACTGGACTGGGGAGTCTTCTCGGTCTTTGAACTGATCAACTCGGCCGTAGTTGCCGCTGGAACCGTCCTGCTGGTGCTCATCGGCGCGCAGCTGCTCCCCTTCTTCTTCGTGAGTGTGGTCTCCTCGGCGGCGGCGCTGCTTGCGGCCGTCGTCTATTTGCGTGGGCGCGTCTCGTTCCTGCCGCTTTTCGAGCTCGCCAAATGGGGGAGGCTGGTGCGCGACACCCTTCCATATGCGGCCGCCGCCACCGTGGGCATCCTCTATCCGCGAGTCGGGCTGATCGTGGTCTCGCTCTTCTCCAGCGCCGCTCAGACGGGCTACTACTCCACCGCCTTCAAGGTGGTCGAGGTCATCGGCGGGACGTCGGGCCTGATCGCGAGCTCAGCCTTTCCTGTATTTGCTCGTGCGGGGCGCGACGATCACGAGCGCTTGCGCTATGCAGTGGGCAAGGTGGGGGACACTGCCCTGATCGTGGGGGCGTACGTGACTCTGAGTCTCGTGGTTGCGGCCCCGTTCGTGATCAAGGTAATTGGCGGCAAGGACTTTGCGCCGGCCGTACCGGTGCTGCGTCTACAGGCAATAGCGCTGCTGGGCGGCTTTCTAGCGGCGACCTGGAGCTACACGCTGCTCTCCCTGCGGATGCACGGCGCGCTGCTGCGCGTGACGAGCGCGGCGCTCGTCATAGCGATCGCGCTTTCCGTCGCTCTCGTCCCGGGTTTGGGTGCGGAAGGCGCCTCGATCGCCGCGGCCGTGTGCGAGTTCGTTGTGGCGGGCGGGTATCTGCTGGCGCTGACGCGACGACACGCCCATCTGCGCCCGAGCTTTGCGACGCTGCCGCGGGTCCTACTCGCGGCAGCGGTCGCGGCGAGTGTGCTGCTGCTTGCGCTTCCGAGCATCGTCCTATGGGCCATCGCTTCGTTTGTCTACTTGGCGCTGTTGGGTTTGCTTCGCGCCGTGCCCGCCGAGCTTCTCGACGTCATTCGCCGTCGCGGCGACTGAGGATCAGCCGACCTGTGTGATCTCTAGGATGCGCAATCCACATGGGTCTTGACGATGTCCGCGCCATTGCTGGTCGGCGGCTTCCTTTCTTTGGTCGCTGGCCCATCGCCGCTCGTCACATCGAGCCGTCACTGCTCGCGCCTGTCGCGGGGGCTCCCTCCGTCCGTCTCCTCGATACGGCGCTGCGGGCAGTCGACACGGCCAGGTCCATGGACCTCGACTGGCTCGCAGATCGCAGCCGCAATGACTTCGCGAACCTGTGGCCCGGCGAGCACTACAAGTTGCTCGCGGCGCTCATCGCTCTGATCCGTCCTAAGACGGTTGTGGAGATCGGAACCGCCACCGGCATGTCCGCGCTCGCCATGAAGGCGGCGCTGCCCGAGGATGGGAAGATCGTCACCTACGACCTGCTTCCGTGGCGCGGATACCCGGGAGCGGTGTTGCAAGAGGACGACTTCGCGGACGGGCGGATCGAGCAACGCTTGGATGACCTCTCCACACCGCGGGGGTGGCGGAGCAACGCGGACATCCTGCAGCGCGCAGAGTTCGTCTTTGTTGACGCCAAGCACGACGGCGCGCAGGAGCGCGACTTCCTGCGCGGCTTCGACGAGGTTGGCCTCGCCGGCGGACCGATCGTCATGTTCGATGACATTCGCTTGTGGAGGATGCTGGCGTTCTGGCAGGAGATACCTCGCCCGAAGCTGGATCTCACATCGTTTGGTCACTGGAGCGGCACCGGTCTCGTTGACTACGCGTGAGCGTGCATGTCGGCGGCGTCAACGGCCGAGCGCTCGGCCATAGCTCATAAGCGTGGCCTCGGCCGCCGCCGACCAGCTGAAGCCGGAGGCGCGGGCGCGGCCCCGCTCGCGCATTTGTCTTGCCAAGTCGGTGTCGGCGAGTGCCTCACGGACTCTGGCCGCGATCTCCGCGGGAGCACGGGGGTCGAAATAGAGGGCCGCCGAACCGGCCACCTCGCGCAGCGCGGGAATGTCCGAGCAGAGCACCGGCACAGATCGCGCCATCGCCTCGAGCACTGGGAGTCCGAATCCCTCGTGCAGCGTGGGCAGCACCAGGCAGTCGGCGAGCGCGTACAGCGAGTCGAGCTCCTCAGTCGACACGCCTCCCAGCATGCGCACGTCCTCGCCGACGCCGGCGACTGTCGCGCGTGCCTGCAGCGCTCCGTCGTTCGTGCCGTGGCCGGCCATCACCAGCACCGGCCGCCGCTCGGCAGCGATCAGCGCGAGCGCGTCGATCAGAGTTGGTAGGTTCTTGTGCGGCAGGTTGGTAGCCACCGACAGGACGATCGGACGGTCGTCGAGGCTATAGCGTTCGCGCTCACCCTCCGTTGCTGGCACAGATGGCGCGGGGCGCACGCCGTTGGGGACCACGTCGATCTGCTCTGCCTCGACGCCCAAACCGGCGACGATCTCCTCCTTGCCGGCGGCCGAGACGGCGATGATCCGGTGCGCGCGGCGAGCGGCGAGCCGGACCAGCGTGTGCGTTGCGGTCCGTACGGGTCGCGAGAGCAGCTCGGGGACCGCGCGGTACTGCAGGTCGTGGAGCGTGACCACCCGCTTGAAGGGCCCCCAGGCGGGCGCGAAGTTCGCCGGCGAGTGCAGCACTTCAACGCGGGCCCTGCTTGCCGCCACAGACACCAGCGCGAGCTCTCCGAGCGCCCATTGGGCCCGATTGCGCGCGGAGACGGGGACGATCATGGCGCTCACCCTGTCTCCCAGCTCGGCGGCGAGTTGTGGACCCGCATCGCGGTTGACGAACGCGACGAGCTCGAGCTCGGGCGCCAGCTCCAGCAGCGCGGGCACTAGTTCGCGGGCGTACGTCTCGCGCCCCCCGGTCTCACCGGGCACCAGGTACAGGAGGTCAAGGCCGACGCGCATCAGCGCGCCAAGAGGGACAGCATGCGGCGGACCAGCGTCCAGTAGAGCGCCTGGGGCGCGCTCAGCCAGCGGCTGTCGGCCGCGCTCAAATATGGGCTGTCCAACGAGGAGGTCAGGTGGCTAGCGAACTCCGCTGCGCTGACGCGTCGCGTGGCCTGCACTCTGCGCCGGCGCGCCAGGGTGTGGGGTAGGCCCAGCAGCGCAGCCGCCTGAGCGTGCAGCTTCGATCGCAGCCAGCCCTGACGCGCGGCCACCGCGAGCAGTCCCAGCTCGGCTGCGAGCAGGGCCGGCGCGAGCAGGACGAGCAGTGTTAGCGGATACACAGACAGCACCGTGCGCCAGCGATTGCGCTCCAGCCAGAACCACTTTGCGGAGCCCTTGTCGAACTCGTAGCCGTGGATCGCGCGCGCCGCCGCCACCAAGCCGACACGGTGTCCGGCAAGCCACAGGCGCAGGCCCAGGTCGAGATCCTCCACATACATGAAGTAGTCGCGATCGAGACCCCCAAGCTCCGCCCAGACGCTGCGTCTGACGACCATCGCCGCACCCGAGGGGAACGGGATCTCGCAGTCCTTCTCAGGCAGCGCCGAGATGGGTCGCTCGCAGTCGCCCGCCCAGCCCATTCCCAGGTAGTGCACGACTCCGCCGCTGGTGTTGATGCGATCCTCGTCGAGCAGCACCGCCGCTTGCCATGCGCCCCAATTCGGGTGCTCTGTCGCAGCCGCGCGCAGACGGTCGAGGCAGCCCCGCTGTGGCCGGGAGTCCGGGTTGAGGAACAGCAGCAGCGGCGCCTCGGTCGATTCCGCGCCCACGTGGCACCCGCCGGCGAAGCCCAGGTTCGCGCCCGTCTCGATCACCGCGACGCGCTCGTGCAGCGAGCGCGCCAGCTCGGGGGTGCCGTCGATCGAACCGTTGTCGACGATCGTCACCTCGTCGTTCTCGCCAAGCTGCGGCATCAGCGTCTCGATGAGATCCGCAAGGTGGTCCGCCGACTGATAGGTGACCACCACTACGGCCACTGCGTCCATGCTGGGCACCGTCGCTCAGCGGCTGCGCGAGAGCTCTTCAGCGCCGATCGAAGCGCTTCGCTCATCTGGCTCGATCGCGTGCGTGCCACTGCCGATCTCCGTGGGGCTCGAATCGACGCCATCCCGGGGCATCGCCGTGCCTTCCATCTCTTCGAGGCGATGCTGCAGCAGGCTGAGCCGCTGCGCCAGGATCTTGTTCTGGTCGGACAGCCGCGATACGGCGAGCGAGAAGTTCAGCAGGATCATCGCGATCAGCCCGATCGCGACCGCGAACAGGGCGGACGGCGGGTAGGAGATGCCGACGTCGTGCGAGAGCGACGTCAGCAGTCCCTTCCACGCGGCCAGCACGAACAGCGTCACGGCCGCCAGCAGCCACAGGATTGCGTAGCGCTCGGACAGTCGCTTGCGGCGCACAAGCTCGAACACGAGCAGCAGCAGCGCCAGGGTGACCGCGACCGCAAGGCCGCGCTGCAGCGTGATCTTCGTCACGAAGCCTGCTCCACGGCTATCGCCCTGCGCGCGTGCGCCTCGATGGGCGGGCTGCGCCGGAACAGACCCACGAACACCGCCAGCAGCACCTTGACCATGTAGTAGACCGACTGGGTCGAGGAGATCGCCGACTCTCCGGTCAGGCGCGGGCGCATCTGCGCCGGGATCTCGCAGCTGCGCAGCCTGTGCGCGTGCATCAGCAGGATCGCCTCGACCTCGGGGTAGTCGTGCGGGTAGTCATGCGCGAACAACTCGATGCCGCGCCGGTCGGTCATGCGAAAGCCGGATGTGGGGTCGGTGACGCGCTGACCTGTGATCCAGGAGACGACGCTCGAGAAGATGCGAATCCCCATGCGCCGGGTCGCCGAGGAGCGGTATCCCTTTCCGGTGGGGTCGAGGAAGCGCGAGCCCGTGACCATGTTCAGCTCGGGATCGCCATGCAGGCGGTCGAGCAGGTCGTGGATGTGGCCGGGGTCGTGCTGCCCGTCGCCATCGATCTGCACGGCCACCTCGTAGCCGTGCTCCAGCGCGTAGAGGTAGCCGCTCTGCATCGCGCCGCCGATGCCCAGGTTGAAGGGCATGCGCAGGACTTTGGCCCCTGCCTTCCGTGCGCGCTCGGCGGTGGCGTCGATCGAGCCGTCGTCGACGACCAGCACGTCGAAGTCCGGTGCCTGCTCGTGGATCGCCGCGACGGCCCCGGAGATGGCTTCGGCCTCGTTGAAGGCGGGGACGATGGCGAGGTGGCGTTGCGTGGAGCTTGGCATGGCTGATGGACGCGCGCTTGCTGTATCAACGTACTCGTGGAGGGGGAGTTGCGAGCTCCCGTCTGCGATCCGACAAGTGTACGGGCCGTCCCGTCGGTCTCGAGATGTCGGTCATCCGCGCCCCCAACCGGATTAAGCGCTTCGAGTGTGGCCCGACCGCGCTACCTTGCTCGAGACCAGGATCGCCCGCTCTCAGCGCTGCAGCGCCTCTCGTGCGAAATCAACCAGGCGACCGGCGCGACGGATCGCTCCCGTTCGGTCTTGACCGGATACGTTCAGAAAACTGTAGTGAGCCTTGTCCTTGAGATCCACGAGGCGCTCGAAGTGCTTTGCCGCGGTTTCGCCGCCGGGGGCGATGCGGCGTAGGAAGGCCGCCGCGTCGTGATGGTCGGGTCCCCGTGAGCTCTCGCCCAGTGTCTTACAGCAGGCGGCGTCCGCCGCCGCGATGCCCGCGAGCACCGCGAGTCCAGTCGCGACGTTATGAGATTCCAGCGAGTCCTCTGTCGCAACGAGCTCCGCGACCTCCAGGTACTTCTCGGCATCGCCAAGCCGCTTGCGAGCGTCGGCGGCGTCACACTGACGCGAACGAGGACTCCTGGTCGAGCCGGGACTCATCCTGCTCTCCCGAGCAGCTCTCGAAGCGGCGCCCCCGCGAGGTCGATGCCGTCTCGGCGAAGCTCTTGCAGGACAGGCGGATCCTGCTCGCGTATCTGCTCGATGTCCTGCTCGGCGAAGTCGATGATGCCGGCGCGATTGCCCGTCCACGCGAAGACGGCGTCGCCCATGTCATGCAACTGCTCGCCCCAGGTCGCGTCGTCATTGTCCACTCCGGCGGGCCGGACGACGAAGATGTCGATGTCGCTGTCGAGGTCCCCGTCTTGCCGGGCGGCCGATCCGAACAGAGATGCGTGTACCGGCGGAATGCTCCAAGCGGAGAACCCGTGACGCAGGCGATCGAGCAACTCGGTGCGGATCAGGGCCAGGGTCTCGACAGTGGACGCGGCGACGTGTTCCCGGTTGAGTGTGTACAGCGACGCCGGCGGTGCATCTTGGCGCAGGACGAGCCCCTGGCTCACCAGCCGATCGAGCGCCTTGGCAACCGCGGCGACCGAACCGCGCCGCGCGAGCCGGGCAACTCGGCGACCCGTGAGCGGTTGCGTCGTCCCGGCGAGGATGACCAGCACGTCTCCCTCCACGGTCGGAGCCACGGCGCTATAGGCACGAGACACATTCATCGATGTTTACTCTACCAGTCATTTGTCTCGATAGCAAGATATTTGTCTTGACTGCATGACATCAAGCTCCGTGCGGTGACCGGCGCCGACAGGGTCGTACGAAGAAGCTGGCTATGGGTCACCCACAAAAACGATCGAGCTCCGCTCAGCCGCCTGATCCGCCAATGTCGATCTTTATTTCGATCCCGCGGGTTTCGCAGAGCATGTGGCTGGTTGTGCAACGCGTCTGCCTGGTGATGCTCTGTGCGCTCGCCTGCGCCTGGCCGCGCGCGGCGGACGTGGGCGCCAGCCCGTACTACGCCGGCCCAACGGCCGCCTCGCTCGCGCTCTCCGAAGCGCCGCTGCGCTCCCTCGCCGGCAGCTCGCTCTCGCCGGCGGGCGCCCCCTACGTCGACGGGATCTCCGACCAGAGCCTGCCCTCCTGGGACCCGTCGTTCGCCGGCGCCTACTCCGCCGGCTTCTTCCACGACGCGTGGGTCTCAGGCCTCTCCTCCCACATCGCGCTCGCCCGCTATGTGGTGCAGTGGAACGTCATGTTCGGCGCCCACCCCTACTACCTCTCACAGCTCGAAGCGTGGTATCGCGACGTGCTGGCAATCGGCCTCACGCCGGACCTCTCGCTCGCCGCCTACGACGGCGTGACGCCGAGCTCCTCGACCGAATATCACGCGGCCCTGGGGGCGCTCCTGGATCGCTTCCCCGCCACGGCCTATGTCGAGGCGTGGGATGAGCCCAACCTCCAGCCGGGCCTCTCCGCCGACACGGCCGCCGGCTACACGCTCATCGCCCAATCGCTGTGCCAGGCCCGCGCCTGCACGGTGATCGCCGGCAACCTGCTCGACTCCGCCTCCATGACCGCCTACGAGCGCGAGTACGAGCGCGCGCTGTATCCGGCGAGCCTCGCCGACTGGGGCATCCACCCCTACCTCGCCGTCAAGACGCGCGACGCCTCGACCGTCATGGAATTCAAATCCGCGCTGCCTCACGCGGGCGCCGGCGAGCGGGTCTGGTTCACCGAGGTCGGCGCCTACCGCTGCGAGGGCGGCTCGAGGCCCGAGCTCCGCGGCGAACGCGCCCAGGCGCTCGACGCCGCGTGGCTCGTGAACCGCCTGATGCCGGCCGCTCAGCCGGTGCACGTCTTCTACTACGAGTTCCTGTTCAAGGACCGCCGCCCGCCGCCGTGCGACCGCTCCGATTCCGACACGGCTCTGTATGCGCCCGCGGGCGGCCGCGGCTCCGGCGACGCTCCGCGCCTGGCCGCCGCCTACATCTACGGCGATCGCGGCGCGCCCTCGCAGGTCCCGACGGCGCACCCCTCGCGGGCGCCGACGCCGCCGGGGAAGCCGGCGGCCTACGGCGTCGTTCCTAGGTCCGCGGCGCCCGTCCTGCCTGCGAGCGGATAGCCTCTGGCGCCGATGCAAGCCACCCCCTGTCGCCTGGACGGCCTGACGATCATCGAGCCCGCCGTGCACGGCGACGAGCGCGGATTCTTCGCCGAGACCTATCGCCGCGCCTGGCACGAGTCCGCCGGCATACCCGACGGCGAGGAGTTCATCCAGGACAACCACTCGCGCTCCTCCTACGGGGTCGTGCGCGGGATGCACTTCCACATCGGACCGGGTGTCGCCAAGCTCGTGCGCTGCGCGCGCGGACGGATCCTCGACGTCGCCGTGGACCTGCGGCGCGGCTCGCCCACGTATGGAGAGTGGGAGGGCGTCGAGCTCGACGGCGAGAGCCTGCGCGAGCTGTACGTGCCCGTCGGGTTCGCCCACGGGTTCTGCGTGCTCAGCGACGTCGCCGACGTGCTCTACAAGCAGACCGCCTACTACGACCCTGCGGTGGAGCGGGGCATCGCCTGGGACGACCCCGACGTCGGCGTGCGGTGGCCGCTGCCCGTCTCCGAGCTCGTCGTCTCCGAGCGCGACTCCGCCGCACCGCGCCTGCGCGACCTCGCCGACGAGCTGCCGTTCGTATACGGCGGCGCCTGAGCGGCCGTCTTCGTGTTCGTCATCATCGTCGGCGACACGCGTATGCCCACAGCGACAGCGACACGACCATGCCCACCGCGATAGTCACCGGATCGGGCGGGCTGGTCGGCTCGGAGTCGGTGTCGCGGTTCGTGGCGCTCGGCTACGACGTGATCGGCGTGGAGAACGACATGCGCGCGTCGT
>DATMPZ010000045.1:0-61074 GCA_035567335.1 Solirubrobacteraceae bacterium | reverse complement strand
ATCGCCTCCTTCTGCCCGCACGCTGCGGCCTAGCGATGCCCGCATTCGTGCACCACCTGCGCGTTCGCTACAACGAGTGCGATGCCCAAGGCCATGTCTTCAACGCGCACTATTTCGTTTATTTCGATGTCGCCCTAACCGAGCTTTGGCGCGAGGCCCTCGGCTCTTACACAGCGCTCACAGCGGACGGCCTCGACCTGGTGGTTGCCGAGACCGGGGCACGTTTCCGCGCACCGGCACGCTTCGACGACGAACTCGAGATCACGCTCGAGATCAAGCACCTCGGCAACACGTCGATGGTGTCCGCGATCGGAATCGTGCGGGAAGGGAATACGCTCGCCGACGGCCGCATCGTGCATATCTTCGTCCGCGCCGACTGTCTCGGGGAGAAGGCTCCGATCCCCGATCACGTACGGCGGGCACTGCAGTGCTATGGCGCCGGCGACCTCGACACGCTTGCGATGAGCCCGACCACCGAGGCCGATGTCCAGACCACTGAGCCCCTTCAGTGGTAGTCCCCGAAAGAAGCACCCCGCGCTCGCGCGCATCGCAATCACACCTTGGTTCACGGGCGGCGCCTCGCCACTCGATGCCATCGTCGGATGAACTTAAGCCTCCCGGGGCAAATCCCCGTCGCTCACGACCCTGGTCCGCTCCCCAAGTGACATTCGCCCGCCAGCCAGCCGCGCAAAGCGGTTCGCATTGACTTCGGTTGGCTCCATCGAAGCTGATTTGCAGCGGATTTCTGGATCCGTCTTGACGGTAGTCGAACCGCCTGCACGAGAGATGGCGATTCTGTCTCGGGCATCTACGGTCCCCGCGTAGGGCTACACTCAGCCCATGGACGTTCGACCCTGGCCCGTGTTGCCCGATGAGGATCGCTGGCTTGCCGACACGATGGATCGCCGGCTGCGCGACAGCACGCAGAGCGCGGAGCAGTTGCGCTCGCGAGCGCATGAGCTGCGCGCCGGACAGGCCACACCGCCAGGGTTTCGTTTGTCCGGCTACTGCGGCCAGCGGGGACCACTCCGCGTCCTCAGCGACATCCTCCCGCCAGCAAGCCGCGCCGAGTGGTTCGACTTGAGATCGGTTGGCTCCATCCTCAGAATCCCTGTGTTCATGCGGGATTATCTTCAGCTCCCTTGGATGCGTATGCCGATGAAAGTCAAGGGGGAACTTTGTGTTGGGTGAGGTGTGCAGCGTGGTTCCCTGATCGAGCGCTGGCCGATCGGCATCCAGACAATGCGGCTTGACGGGTCCCGCAATGCCGTCTTGCGCCCAGGCACTCATCGCCATAAGTGCCCGAAACGCCGATAATCGCCGTCATCGCGAGCCGTGTATTACGAGAATGCTTGCCGGTCTCGGATCTTCTGCGGGTCTGTGTACGGCCTGGCTTGGCGGGTGGGGCCGATCGTGTAGAGTGCTGTTCCGAATGCCCAAACCGTCGCGATAGGACTCAAGATGAGTGACATAGTCGAAGAGGGTGAGCGGGTCGCGCTGCGCGGCTTGGCGCACCTGCTCCCAGAGAAGTGGCGCGAGATCGTCGACATCGCCTCTGCGCACGTCCCCGCCACACCGACCAACACCGTCGCCGCTCCCGACGATCCAGCAGCGGGGAGGCTCGACCAGATCGAGCACATCGTTGTCGTGATGCTCGAGAACCGCTCCTTCGACCATATGCTTGGCTATCTCTCACTGCCGGTGGAGGAAGGCGGTAAAGGACGCCGTGACGTCGACGGCCTGAAGGGTCCCTCGTCCAACTTCAACCTGCACGGCGAGACGTCCTACCCGATTCATCATCTCAGCTACACGAAGTTCAAGGACGAGACCGAAGATCCCGATCACTCGGGAGCCTCCGTCGACCAGCAACTCTCGGGAGGGGGTGGCGGTTTCGTCGAGAACTTCGCGCACGTCTCCGCCCAGCGCGCCGCCAGCGCACACGAGCAGCCGCCCGACCCCGGTCTCGTCATGGGCTTCTACGACGGCGAGAACCTCCCGGTCTACGATCATCTCGCCGCCGAGTACTGCGTCGTCGACCGCTGGTTCAGCTCGGTGCCAGGCGCCACGTGGCCCAACCGTCTGTACTCGATAGCCGGCCGGGCCGAAGGCGGCCGTGACGACAAATCACCGCCCATATACGAGCTCCCGAGCTTCCCCCGCTATCTCGACCAGCACGGGGTCGACTGGCGCTGGTACTCCTTCGATCCGGCCACGCTGCGGGCCGTCGACCCCGAATATCGTCTCGGCAACCACCATCGCTTCGCGTTCGTCGACTCGCGCAAGCTCAGCACGGCCGAACGCGCCGTCGGGAAGCTGACCGAGGAGGGCCCCTCGTTTCTCGACGACGTCGCCAACGGGAAACTGCCTCCCGTCAGCTGGATCGACCCTCGTTTCAAGGATCTGCGTGTCCTCGGCCCCGACTCAAACGACGACCACCCGCCAAGCGATCTGATCGCCGGACAGGACCTGATACTCACGATCTACCACGCTCTCGGTGCCGCCGGCAGCTGGTCCAAGACGCTGCTCGTGATCACCTACGACGAGCACGGCGGCTTCTATGACCACGTGCCGCCGCCGCCCGCCGTAGATGAGGACCCCGAGTTCCAGCGTCTCGGCGTTCGTGTTCCCGCCCTCCTCGTCTCGCCGTTCGTCGCGAAAGGGTCCACGTCCACGACGCTGCTCGGCAACGACTTCCACTTCGATCACACCTCGATCATCAAGACGATCCTCACCCGCTTCTGCAACACCGACGGGCGAATCCCAGAACTGACAGCTCGCGTTGCCGCCGCCAATCACCTTGGGCATCTTCTCGTCGACCCGGGCACGATCACCCGCGACGCCCTTGCCGACCACACCCGGCTTGCCGCCCAGATGACCGCATGGCACCAGGAATGGGCCGAAGCTCGATACCAGAACCCGGTCGAGGCGGGCGGGGCACCCACACGCCTCACGGACTTCCAGACCGGGTTCTATGACATGGCCCGCCTGCTGAGACGTGCAGGTCTCCCCGGCGGCCACCCATGAGATTTATGCGGGGTGCTTTGATCGGGATTGGGGCGTGTCCGGCGCAGGTGGACACGCGTTATGGGCGATCGGCGTTTGATGGGACGGAAGGCCTGTTTCAGTGATCGCGTCCTCGATCGGCCTGTGATCGTTGAGCACCTTCCAGAGTCGCGGGTGACAGCCCGCTCCAGCCGGTCGGCCGGGAGCCGGTCGTTGGCGCAGTGCTTGGTGCCGTAGCGCGTCCTTGTGAAGCAGGTGTAGTAGGTGTAGCGGCCGTCGCGTCCGTGCGCGGACAGTGCCAACATAGGCTTGCCCGCAGCGCCACAGCGTATCCGGCCGGTCAGTAGATACTCGGCTGGGTTTGATGCGCGCCGCGAGCGACGAGGCGCTCGTCGGCGCCGAGCGCAAAGCCCGGGAGCGAGAAGCGCGTGGCGAGCAGCTCTGGTATGGCCTCTCGCTCAAGCGGCGTCACGCTCGTGCCCGCGGGCGTCTGCTCGCTGAGAGATAGCTCGCTCCAGTCGCACAGCAACGTGCCCGTGCCGTCATCGCCAACAACGCCCACGATCAGGCCGGTGACGAACAGCGAGCGCGGATGCGTGGAGGTCCACCAGTTGCTGGTCTCGACGTCAATGCGCGGAACCGGCTGCGGGAGAAAGCCGTAAACATCGGCCCATTCGTCCCCCGCCAGCTTCTGGAGCACGAGCTCGGAGCCATCCCGCACGACGCGAAAACTCCAGCCCGACTGCTCCTGCGCAGGGCCCGGCCCGAATGGGATCGGCTCGAGGATGCCGCGGGCGAACCCCACGTCGGCGTGCCAGCTCGCGCCGTTCTCGCTGACGCGCAGGAGGAGGTGACTGCGTGGCCGCACCACGCCCGGCTTCGCCGGCCGAGACGGGGACGCGCGAGTGCCTCCCGGCTTCGGTAGGCGCATGCGCGCCAGGAACATGTCCACCTCCGCGCCGAGCGCCTCCAGCGCTGCCTTCAGCAGCAGATTCTGCTCGAAGCAGTAGCCGCCGCGGCGTTCGCTCACGAGCTTGCGCTCGAGATCCTCCACCTCCAGCGACACCGGCAGGCCCCGGTGCGGGTCGAGGTTCTCGAACGGGATCGATGTCAGGTGCGCCCTGTGCACCTGCGCAATACTCGGGCGCCCGTTCAGACCGATCCGCTCCAGGTAGGCGTCCAAGTCGAGCATCGCGTGGCGAGTGTAGTGGGCGTGGCAGCAGTCGCCAAGTCGCACGATGGCCGCTCCTCATGCGGCACTGGATCGCCTTCGAACACATCGCCCGCAGACTTCAACGCCAAGATCATCGAGGAGTTCCACGCCAACGAAGGGGCGCGTCGGCGGCATGTTCGACGGCCTGCCGCTGCTGCTGCACCACACCGGCGCCAATGCACCACACCGGCGCCAAGTCCGGCAAGAGAGCCGTATCAACCCGCTCGCCTACCAGAGCGATGGCGGGCGGTATGTCGTGTTCGCCTCCAAGGCCGGAGCGCCGACGAATCCCGCCTGGTACCACAACCTCAAAGCTCAGCCAAATGCCACGATCGAGGTCGGGAGTGACACGATCGAGGTCGTCGCCAGCGAGGCCGCCGGTGAGGAGCGCGAGCGCCTCTATCGCACGCAGGCCGAGTGGGTCCCGCAGTTCGCCGAGTACGAACAGCAGACCGAGCGCGTCATCCCGGTGATCGTGTTGACGCCGTCAACACCGGCTGAGAGGACGTCCCGCTCGCCGTGACTCCGCGCGAGGACTTGCGCCCTGGTGTCGAGTGGGTGGCTCTGCCGACGTGCCGCTCAGGAGACTCCCGCCGCTCAGGAGACTCCCGCCGTCGTGGCCTTGGCCAGCTGGCGCTCGGGAGTGACACGCACGACATCCCACACGAGCCCGACACGCTCGAGCGCGCCGATCAGCCAGCCCGACGGATCGAGCTGCCACCAGCGCAGGCCGTGACGGGCGGAGGTGGGAAAGGCATGATGGTTGTTGTGCCACGCCTCGCCGAGCGTGGGCACCGCGAGCCACAGCAGGTTGCGCGACCTGTCGTTGGTCTCGAACCGCCGGCGACCGAAGAAGTGGCACAGCGAGTTGATCGAGAACGTCGCGTGGTGCAGGAACAGGATGCGCACCGCACCGCCCCACAGCAGGCCGGTGAGCCCGCCTACGATCGACCCGGTGAGCGCCACGCCGAGTCCGAACGGGAGCGCCATGCCGAGCACGACCCACAGCAGGAACGCGCGATCGACGAATCGCGTGGCCGGGTCGGCCAGGAGGTCTTTGGCGTAACGCTCTGAGCTGGCCCGGCCGCTGCCGGGACCACCGAATGTCCAGCCCACATGGGCGTGGTACAGGCCACGCAGCGCCCCGGTCCAGCCGTCGCCGTGCTCGGTGTGAGGGCTGTGGGGATCGCCCGGACGATCGGAGAAGCGGTGGTGCTGGCGGTGGGTGGAGGCCCACTCGATCACCGGTCCCTCGATCGCGGCCGAGCCGAGGGCGCCCAGCAGTATGCGCATCGCCGGCCCCGTCTTGAAGCTGCGGTGGGTGAACAGCCGGTGGTAGCCGACGGTCACCCCGAGGCCGGTCAGGACGTAGGTGATCGCCAGCACGAGCAGGTCCTGCCAGTGCAGCGTCCCGCCCCACGCCAACCAGCACGCCCAGCCGAGCAGCCCGAGTGGCACGACCGTCACGACCACGTTGGCGATCCGATCGAGCGTCTCGTGCTCGCCCACGACCATGTCCTCGCCGGTCCCGCGCATCGCGTTGTCTACCTGCATGGGGGTCATGGTCAGACCCCTTCCTGGCCGCGTGCTCGGCCGGTCCGACCGGGCACACTTCCGATGGTGTCCACCGAGCCTACTCCCATTGCCGTCGAGCGGTGCGCGCAGCCCAGCGACTCGGCGCGTGTTCGCGACTCGGCGCGTTCCGCACGAGCGGACGCAGCTCGTCAGGAGGGCTCGAGGACGAAGATCTCGACAGCAAGATCCGGGTCTATGTGATTGGTGCTCATGAACGCGCTCACCCGGCGGCCCATCAGCTCGTAGACGACGTCTTCCGCATCGGCCTGGATCGTGTCCTGAAACGCCCTGCGGCCATGCAACACGACATCGTGCTTGCCATCCCGCACGAGGCTCAGCTCGGCCTTCGTCAAGGTCGCGCCCATGACGCACACGACCAGATCCTCTCCGATGGTCGTTCGAGCCCGGACCGGCCCTCGCCCGGTATAGCGGTGAAGCAGCTGGACCATCGCGTTCGAGATGGCCGCAGCGAGCATTCCCGACCCAGTGTCCTCATAGGCGGTACTGGACGCCATGAGTCCTCCATCTGCCTCCTCTCGCGCATCGAGCGCCGCTCGCACGGGAGAGTCGGCATGAGTACCGGACGGACGACGGCTGCACCGAGCGTAGCGCGTTCTACCAGGGAGCGCCGATGCCACCGCCGGCTCGACCCCTCACGAGGCGCGTGGCGCAACGCCGGATGTTGCAACGTCGCTACCCCAGCCCCAGCGCCGCCGCGAGCGCCGGATGGGCGAGGCTGTCCACGAGCAGGTCGCTGCCCGGCAGCTGCCCGCCGCCGAAGTAAGGCACTCCCACCACATACATCCCCGCCGCGGCGGCCGCGGCGACCCCCGTGGGGGAGTCCTCCAGCGCGGCGCTCGCGCCCGGCTCGGCGCCCAGGCGCCGGCACGCCTCCAGGTAGATGTCCGGGGCGGGCTTGGGGCGGGCGACGTCCTCGACCGACACGACCGTCGCGAACCGCCCGTCCAGCAGCCCGGCGGCGCCGAGCGTGCGCTCCACGAACTCGCGCTGCGAGTTCGACGCGACCGCCACCGGCACGCCCGCCTCGGCCAGCCGCTCGAGCAGCGCGAGCGCGCCCGGGCGAGGAGCGATGCCCGCGAGCGCCTCCTCCATCACGAGCTCTTGCAGCTCGTCCATCAACGCCTCCCCCTCGCCGCCCAACTCCAGCATCGCTTCGAGCTTCAGCGCCGCCGCCACGCGTGCGGAGCCGATCAGCGAGCGCTTGTGCTCGAGCGTGAACACCCGTCCCCGCCGCGCGAACAGCGTCTTCTCGGCGCGCGTCCACGCCTCCTCGGTGTCGAGCAGCAGCCCATCGTTGTCGAACACCACCGCCGCGCGCGTCGCCATCGCCCCATCCTATGATCGCCCGCGTGTCGATGGACGGATCGCTCATCCCCCGCTACGGCCGCGCGCGGCGCGACCCGTCGCTGGCGGTACTCGAAGGGCTGCACCCGCTCAAGCACGCCCTGCGCTTCGGCGCCACCGTCCTGGAAGTGCACTGCGCCGATCTGGCCGGCCTGGAGCGACTCTCCGCACAGCTCGCGCCGGACGTGTCGGAGCGGATGGTCTCGCTCGCGCGGCCGGTCTCGCCGGAGGTGTTCGCCCGGCTCGCTCCGCTCCCGCCCTCCACCGCTGTGATCGCGCTCGCCGAGCGCCCCGCCGTGGACCCGACCGCTGCGCTCGCCGACGCGCGTCCCGCGCCCGCGGTGCTGCTGGAGGATCCGCGCGACCTCGGCAACATGGGCGCCTGCGTGCGCGTATCCGCGGCCGCGGACGCCGCCGCGGTGCTCACCATCGGAAGCCAAGACCCCTGGCATCCCGACGCCCTGCGCGGCGGCGCCGGCCTGCACTACGCGCTGCCCGTCGCGCGCCTGCCCGAGGGACTGCCGCCCGCGCTGGATCGCCCGCTGCTCGCGCTCGATCCCACGGGCGCGGAGCTGGACCCGGCCGCGCTGCCCGCGCGCGCGATCCTCGCGTTCGGCACCGAGCGCCACGGTCTGAGCCCCGAGCTGCTCGCGCGCGCCGACGCCCGCATCGCGATACCGATGCGCGCGGGCGTCTCCAGCCTCAACCTCGCGACCTCCGTCGCCGCCGTCCTGTTCGCCTGGCGGCTGCACCCGGGGGCGGGCACGCGTTCGTAGACGTCGAGGCCGACCGTCGTGCGTACGTCGAGGCCCGCCGCCCCCGGTGCGCCGGCGACCCGTGCCGCCGCGCGGGCTACGCCGCGACGGCCATCCGCGCTTGCACGCCGTCCAGCAGCTCCCAGTTGCCCGCGAGCGCCGCCTGCGCGCGCGAGAGCATCCTGTCCGCCGTCGCCTCGGCGTCGGGGCGCCCGTCGAGCAGCTCCTCGATCAGCTCTCCCGCCTGGCGCGCATGCTCGACGTCGAGCCGCTCGTGCAACGTGAAGTACTCGACGGCGGAGCCTTCGGCGACATAGCCGTAATGCCCGATCAGCCCCTCCAGCTTGGTCCTGGAGATCTCCGGCTGGCTCGCCTCGATCGCATACAGCACCGCCAGGTGCTCCAACGCATCCGTTCCCGCGGTCCATGCCGCAACGCACGCCTCGGTCTGCGCAGCCGCGCGCACGGATCCGTCGTCGGCGCCCGCGTCCCCGGTCCGCTCCGATCCGGCCGCCGCGCGGGCGGTGTGCGCGAACTCGTCCCACAGCGCCACGTGCGCGGCCTCCTCCTCGGCGTGGCGCTCCAGCCCCGTCCGGTGCTCGGGGCCAGCCTTGGCCGCCGCCCGCTCGGACGCCCGCGCCAGCGCGAGGACCGCGTGGCGATACTCGCCCGCATACACGCTCAGCTCCCGCGCGCTCAGCTCGCCGGCGCTCCAGCGCTCGTAGAAGGGGTGCTCGAGCACGTTCGTCGCGCTCCTTGCCTCGTCGAGCCTGGCCAGAACGTCCATATCGCCGATCCTCTCCTCGGGTTCGATGCCGATGTTTGGTCGTAGTTGCACGGGGGTATCGCGGGTCCTACGTCGAAGTATTGCGGACACAGCGGATTCCATTCGGCGCGGCAGTGGACATATGTCCACTGTTTGTGCGACTGTTCACGCGGGAGAGTGACTGCGGAGGGTCGATGCGGTGATTTCGTCCACATCCATTTTGATTGCCGCATTGGGCATCGTCGGGCTGAGCGCGCTGTTCGCTCTCGCCCTGGGGCGGGCAGCCGCACGGGGCGACGCCGAGCTGGAGCGTCGTGCGCTGCACGCGCGCGACGCGCGCGTGCCGGCGAGCGAGGCGGCACGCCAGAGCTACGCGGGATTGGCGCCGGCCCAATCGACGATCGCGCGTGAGCCGTCGAGCACGGCGCCGTCGTCCAGAAGGAGCGTGGGCACCCAGCGATTGCCGGTCAACTCGCTCACCTCCCGCCGTCCGCGCGTGCGGTTGCACACGCCCGGCAGCGGCGCGAAGCCGTAGGACTTCACGACCTCCGGCTCATACCCGGCCCGCTTGAGCGCCAGATAGGCGTTGCGGCACGGATGCCCGCCCGGCCGCGGGGTCGCGAATGTGCCCCAGCAGACGTACAGCTTCACCGGGTCACCCGCCGCTCGCCTGCCCGACTTCGACCGCTCCGCCGCTGCCGCCGGCTGCAGGCGCTGCCTTGGCGGGCGTCCCCGACGTCACGACCGCCATCGCCGCTGCCGCGAGCACGAGCACGGCGGTGATCGCGATCACCGCCCGCTCGCCCAGCGCGCTGCCGGGGAAGTCCGGTTTGCGCATACCCAGCGCCAGCGCCAGCACCGCCGCCCACACGACCAGCGCCCCACCGGCGATGTAGAACGGGACCTTACTCTTCTCCGCGCCGATAACCGGCGCCAGCTGGATCGCCACCGCGTGCATGCTGCCCGCGAGCCTAACGCATGCGCCCTCAAGCGTGGGTGCTCGAGGGCGGGAACGGATGCGTGGACGCGAGACGCAGCGGATGAGGGGATGCGAGACGGCGACGCGCGTGAGCGATCCGGGCATCCGCGCGCGCGATCGGGGCATCGTCCACCGCGTCACGACGCGGCGCGGACGCACGCGCAGGCGTAGGATCGCAGCCGTGCCCGAGATTGCCCGCACGCCCGAGGACGCGTTCGCGAACCTGCCCGACCATCCGTTCGAGCCCCACTACCGCGACGTGGAGGGTCTGCGGCTGGCCCACATCGACGAGGGCGAGGGCGCGCCCGTGCTGTTCATGCACGGCGAGCCGACCTGGTCGTTTCTGTGGCGCCATCTCATCCCGCCCGTGCGCGACGCGGGCTACCGCGCCATCGCCCCGGACATGGTCGGATTCGGCCGCTCGGACAAGCCCACCGACATCGGCTGGTACTCCTACGACCGCCACGTCGCCTGCGCCGCGACGATCCTGGAGGACCTCGACCTGCGCGGCGCCACGCTCGTCGTGCACGACTGGGGCGGGCCGATCGGGCTGCGCCTCGCGGTCGAGCGCCCCGAGCGCATCGCGCGCATCGTGATCCTCGACACGGGCCTGTTCACCGGACATCAGCGCATGGGCGACACATGGCTGGCGTTCCGCGACTTCACCGCCCGCACCGAGGACCTGCCGATCGGCATGCTGGTTCGCGGCGGCTGTCACTCCGACCCCGGCGAGGAGGTCATCGCCGCGTACGAGGCCCCCTATCCCGACGCGAAGTCCAAGGCCGGAGCGCGCGCGTTTCCGATGCTCGTCCCCCAGGCGCCCGACGACCCCGGCGCCGCCGCCGGAGAGCGCGTGGTGCAGGCGCTGCGCGAGGACCGCCGCCCCACGCTGATGCTGTGGGGCGACTCCGATCCGGTGCTGCCGCCGTCCGTCGGCGAGCGCTTCGCCTCGTCGATCGGCCGCCCCCCGCCGCGGCTGATCGAGGGCGGCGGGCACTTCCTGCAGGAGGACCGCGGCCCCGAGCTCGGCGCGATCATCGCCGAGTGGCTCCTCGCCGAGCCGGCGGGCTAGCAGCCACGGATCAGGCCGCGGGTCATGTCCACCACCGATCCGCTCAGCAGGATCGGTGTCGCAAGCGCCCGGCACAACGCGCGCGCACGGCGCGGTCCCTGCCGGCCGAGCGGAGATCCCGTCGATCTCCGCTCGGTGGACTCCCCGCCCGCGCGGGCTCGCCCCCCCAACACCACCCGACCCGAGTCCTCAGGAGCCGGTCGTCTCCTCGATACGCGCCGGCTCGGACGCGGGCTCCAACCCCGGCTCGGAGGCCGACGCGCGCAGCTCATACGCGCGACGCGCGTGCGGGTCGGCGTCGGCGAGCACCCGATCGGCGCGCAACGCCCGCGCCATCCCCTCCGCCAGCGTGCGCGGGAGCAGCGTGCCCAGCGCGTTCGTGCGCTTGCTCGAGCGCGGCACCCACACGTCGACCGTCCCGTGGCGCAGCGCGTCGACGATCGCGTCGGCCACGTCGGCGGGCTGCAGGCTCTTCAGCCCCCGCGCCTGCCCCAGCCCGCCGCCGAGCTCGGTGTTGACGACGAACGGCATCACGTAGCTGAGCAGCACGTCCTCGCCGAGGCCCATCATCCGCAGCTCGCCGCGCACCGCCTCGGTCAGCCCGACGACCGCGTGCTTGGTAGCGGAGTACGTCGCGCCGCCAGGCGCGCCGAACTTGCCGGCCTGCGAGGAGATGTTCACGATGTGCCCATGCCCGCGCGCGACCATTCGCTCCAGGCCGAGCTTCATGCCGAGGATCACGCCGTGGATGTTGATGTCGACCATCCGCCGCGCCGTCAGATCGTCCTCGTCCAGGAACCTGCCGATCTGCATGATGCCGGCGTTGTTGATCAGCACGTCCACCGGCCCCAGCTGCGCCTCGGCCTCGTCCAGGAAGCGCGCGAACGACTCGCGCTCGGTCACGTCCAGGCTCAGGGCTACCGCCGTCGGCCCCAGCTCCGACGCGGTCGCGCGAGCCGTCTCGAGGTCGAGGTCTCCGATCGCCACGCGCACCCCCACGCGCGTCAGCGCCTGCGCCGTCGCGCGCCCGATCCCGCGCGCCGCGCCGGTGATCGCGGCGGTCTGACCGGCGAGGATGCGCGCCTGCTTGGCCATCGGTTCAAACCTAGCGCACCTTCGCTCCTCGCGGGGGGTTCCAACGGGTGGTCACCCGGCGGACGGCCACCCTGCCTGCCGTCCGCAGGGCACATAGACCATGGAGAGGGATAAGACACAGGATCCGGGCGAATCACGGCAACGCCCGGATCCGTGTCTCGCGAATGTCTCGTCGTCGCGCCGTGCGATCTCGACGTTCGCCGTCGGGCCCGCGCGGGTGGAGTACGCTGAAGACGTATGCCCACGTTCGAGTGCGACGGCCAGCGGATCGCCTACACCGAGTTCGGCGGAGGGCCGGCGGGGGTCGTCACCGCCTCCGGCCGGCGCGCGCGAACCGCCACCAGCGCGCAGGCCGCGGGGCGTCCGCTGATCCTGGTCCACGGCCTGCTGCTGTCCCAGGAAATGCACCGGCCGCTGGCGAAAGCGCTCGCGGCGCGCGGCAACCGCGTGATCACGGTCGATCTGCTCGGTCACGGCCAATCGGATCGGCCGCGCGACATGTGGCGCTACTCGATGGGCGCATTCGCCGAGCAGCTGCTGGCGCTGATGGATCACCTCGAGCTCGAGCAGGCGGCGATGATGGGCACCTCGCTCGGCGCCAACACCGCGCTGGAGGTCGCCTCGCGCGCGCCCGAGCGCGTGCGCGGGATGGTGATCGAGATGCCCGTCCTCGACAACGCGCTGCCGGCCTCGGCGCTCACGTTCACGCCGATCCTGCTCGCGTTGACGTTTGGCGAGCCCGCGATGCGACTGCTCGCGCGCGGCGCCCGTGCGATCCCCCGCCGACTGCTGCCGCTGTACGGCAACGTACTGCTCGACACCATCCGCCAGGAGCCGGGGCCCGGGGGCGCGCTGCTGCAGGGCCTGTTCTTCGGGCGCGTCGCGCCCCACCGCGACGAGCGGCGCACGTTCACGATGCCCGCGCTGGTGCTCGGCCATCGGCGCGACCCGGTGCACCCGTTCTCCGACGCGGGCATGCTCGCCGCAGAGCTGCCGAACGGGCGCCTGCTGGAGGCCGACTCGCTGGTCGAGCTGCGCCTGCGCCCCGCGCGCCTCACGGACGAGATCGCCTCGTTTCTGGACGACATCTGGCGCCCGCGACGCGCGACGCGGCGCTCGGCGAGCGCCGGCTGACCTGCCCGATGGCGCTACGCGGCGTCATGACCCGCGTCCCCTGACGGCCGGGGGCCAAGCCAGTCAAGGACGCAGGGAGCGTGGCGTGCTACGTACGCGTGACCCAGCCCTTCGGGCTGTGTGCCCCCGATCGGGGATCGCATCTGATCTCCGATCGGTAAGGACGCAGGATGGCGCCGGACCCCGGCCGTCAGGAGAACAGTTCGAATTCGTTGACGCTTACGTGCCCCGGCGTGGAGGGCGTGCCGACGGAGGATTGGGGCGCCCGGCTGATCCACAGGGCGATGAACCGGAAGGGCTTGGTCGAATCTCGCAGCTTGATGATGGTGGTGCGCTTCTTCGCCTCCAGCGACGGGCTGAGCGCGACCCATGCCGGATCGGTGATCGACGCCGGCAGGGCGGCGCCGTTCGCGCCATACACCTGCACGGTCATGCCCGGCGTGGAGGTGACCAGCTTGACCGATCCCACCTTCTGCGCGGTCTTCAGGTCGAGCGCGAGCCCCTCGGCCATCCTGGGGGCGACGGCCGGGTTGACCTGGGCCGTCCAGGCGGTGCTCGTTTCGCCGTCGATCGCACGATTGGGGTCGCCAAACCAGCTCGTCGTGTAGCCATACGGGTTGTAGGTGCTCGCGGCGTTGGTGTCGAGCAGGATCGGCGAGGGCTGTTCGGTGCTCGTGCCGCCGCTGGGTTTGGTGCTCGATTTGGTGGTGCCCGTGCCCGTGCCCGCTTCGCCCGAGCTCGGCGTTCCGCTCCCCGGTTCGTTCGATCCGCTCGATTTGGGGATGGGCGCGGTCAGCGGAATCTTCGGCGGTTTGGTCGTGCTGGGGAGCGGCTTGATCGTCGTCGGGGTCCCCAGCGCACCCGGCGTGACGGGCGTCGTGGGAGTCGGCGCCGGGGTCGCGGGGATGGAAGGCGGAGCCTGCGCGACCGTCACGACCCTGGGTGCGAGCGTGCGCGGGCCGGGCTGGGTGAGCGCTGCATATGCGGCCGCGGCGGCCCCCAGCACGAGTGCGCTCGTAACCGCTAACACGGTCGTGGCCGAGCGCCAGCCGGGGCCGCCCCCGTCGAGGCTGCCGGGTACGGCGGCGCCGCACTGCAGACACCAGTCCTGGTCGTCGTCCAATGCCGCGCCGCAGTTGGCGCAGGCGCGGGCGAGCTCGGGGGCGGGTGGGGGAATCTCCAGGGTCGCGCTCGCTCCCGGGGCGGTCGGGGCGGATCCGTTTGCGGAATCCTCGGGAAGGGTGACGGACGCGGACGGCCGGGGCTCTGACTCTGGCGCCGCCGTCGGATCGGCGAGCAACTGAGGGTTCACACCCCTGATTCTTGCACCATCGCCGGTTTTCTTCGCCGGGCAACCATTTGCACGCGCATTCTCGGCGGTCGTCGGCGCGGCTCAGCGCGGCGGCGGCGGGCCTCCGGGCACGATCTCGCGGCCGGTCGGGCGCATGCGCGAATCGAGCTCGAGCTGCCAGTAGTAGCGGATGAACGTCATGCCGGCGTCGAACTCGCCGACGTGGGGCGCGACGGTCTGACCGGACGCGAGCGCGACGATCAGCTCCGGGTAGCTGCGCGCGGGGAGCGCCGCGTAGGCGGGCGCCGGAAAGGCGCCGCCGAAGCGCGTGTTCACGTCGGTGATGGCCAGCCCGATGTCGGGATCGCGGAACACCTGGATGGTCGCCGGGCCGCACACCGCAAGCGCCTCCATGACGCGCGCGCCGAGCTCGATCAGCTCCCTGTCGCGGATGACCTCGCCCTTGATCGACTCGCCCCCGCGCGACTCGAGCATCGTGCGCGGAATCGCGTTCAGGCAGCGCCCGGCGCCGTCGCCGAGGCAGTCGATCGACAGCTCGGGACCGCCCATCGCGCGCTGAACCATAGTCGGCTCGGACACATAGTCGATGAAGAACCGCGCCTGGGCGGAATCGTGGGCGAGGTGGATCGAGCGCGCGCCCGAGCCCCGCCGGGGCTTGACCATGACGGGGTAGTGCAGCGCGTCGAGGTCGTCCTCGGGCAGCACCGTCGGCGGCGAGGGCAGGCCCAGCCGGCAGAGCAGCAGGTGGGCCTCGTGCTTGTCATATGTCGCGCGCGCGACCGCGGGCGAGGGCACGAGCGCCGGCAACCGTCCGTCGGCGCGCGCCACGGCGAGCGTCTCGATGTCGAGGTCGGTCAGCGGCAGCACCGCTCCCACGCCGTGCTCGGCGCACAGCCGCTGAAGCGCGGGAACGTACTCGGGATCGTCAATCAGGGGGACCGCCGCGCGCACGTGCGCGGCGTACTGGGCGGGCGCCAGCGGCGAGGGGTCGACGGCGATCGTCCTCGTGAGCGCGGCGAAGCAGGACACGATGTCATAGCGCTTGCCCACGCCCGTCAACAGCACCGCGGCCGGGCCGGCCGGGGGGGTTGTGCCCGCTGGCGCGGAAGTGTCGTAGTCCTCCGCGTGCGCAGTCGTGATCGCGGGAGTGCGATCGCTTTCGCGTGGGCTCACAGCTCGTGCTCCCAGCCGCCGCCAGAGCCCTTGTACAGGCCGCCGCCTCCGAGCACGAGCGCGGGCGTGCGCCACAGGATGCGCAGGTCCAGCATGAGCGAGCGGTGGGCGATGTAGTAGAGGTCGAGCTCGATCCGCTCCGACCAGGGCAGCGACGCGCGGCCGTTGACCTGCGCCCAGCCGGTGATGCCGGGCCTGACCTGCAGGCGTCCGCGCTGGCGCTCGGTGTACTGGGCGACCTGCACCGGCAGCGTGGGACGGGGGCCGATCAGCGACATGTCGCCGCGCAGCACGTTGAGCAGGTTCGGCAGCTCATCCAGCGAAGTGCGCCGCAGCAGCGCGCCGACGCGCGTGACGCGCGAGTCGCCTGCGTCGATCGCCAGGCCCGCGCCGATGTGCTCGGCGCCGTCGACCATCGTGCGCAGCTTGAGCACGTCGAACGGGCGCCCGTGCCTGCCTACCCGCCGCTGGCGATAGATGACCGAGCCCCGCGACTCCAGCCGGATCGCGACCATCGCCGCGACGAGCACGGGAGCTGTGACGGTGAGCGCGAGCGCGGAGACGGCGATGTCGAGGCAGCGGCGGATCATCGGCGGGATGATCGCAGCGAGCGGGCTATGGAGGGCGAGCCCGCGCGTCGTGCGGGTCTGCGAGGCGTGTCCGTCGCGGATCGCGTGCGCCAAAGGCAGCGCTTTCGACACTTCTCCTGCTGAACGGAGCGATGTCAGCGCGTGCCCTCGGCGGCTTCCCAGGTCGCCTCGGTTCCGTGGCGCAGCCAATCCCATAGCCCGGCGGCGGGCGAGGCGGTCGTGAGCACGTAGTAGCGGGCGAGCAGCAGCGGGCGGATGCGCAGCGCGCCGCCGAGCAGCGCGCCGAGCAGCAGCGCGAGCTGGAGCGCGAGCGTGACCGCATACAGCGCGCCCGCGCCGCCCGCGACCAATGCGATGTTCGCGGCGAGCGCGAGCAGGTGCAGGAACGGCGTGAGATAGCGCAGCAGCCGGTGTGAGACGATCATCAGCGCATAGCCCGGCGGGTAGCCGCGCGGGGAGAGCATGCCGCCGCGCACGAGGATCGGCCAGGTGTGGCTCATCATGCGCCGCTTGCGCGCGAACTCGCCCAGCAGCGAGGGGACCATCTTCTCGGTGGCGCGCGCCGCCGGTACGTAGACGGCGCGCAGGCCGCGGCGGACCATGTTGAACGGCAGCGACAGATCGTGGCCCATGATCGGGTCGACCACGATGTAGGCGTCGCGTCGCGTCGCGTAGATCGCGCCGTTGCCCGCCGTGATCGAGGACAGGCGCGACTCGTATGAGCGCACGGCCAGCTCGTAGCACCAGTAGACGCCCTCCTGGTTGCCGCCTTCCGCGCCGGTGGCGGCCTGCACGAAGCGGACCTGCCCACACGCATAGCCCACGCGCGGGTCGGCGAACGCGCCGACGAGCATGCGCGCGGCGTCGGGCTCCCACAGGGCGTTGGCGTCGGAGAACGCGACTACGTCTCCCCGCGCACGCTGCACGGCGGCGTCCTGGGCGCGGATCTTGCCGCCACGCGCCAGCTCCAGCACGACGTCGGCCCCAGCGTCGCGTGCGCGGGCGGCGGTGGCGTCGGTGCAGCCGTCGCATGCGACGATCACCTCCAGCAGATCACGGGGATAGTCGAGCGCGCGCGCATTGGCGATGCGTGCGCCGATCACCGACTCCTCGTCGTGCGCGGCGACGATCAGCGACAAGGGGGGCGGCGGCGGCTCGGGCGCTGCGATCGGCTGGGCGTGTCCAAACACGCGCGCGAGCACGGCCAAGATGGCGGCGTAGCCGACCTGCGTCCACACGATCAGTGCGGCACACACCCAGAAGACGACCTCCAGCGCGATCATCGGCGGAGGTCTTGCGTCTGGCCGTGAGCGTCGCTATCGTTGCTGGTGGCCAATGCGCTCGGTGTGTTCATCGGGCGTCCTCTTTTGGAGAAGTCCCCGGCGGTCGCCGGGACCGTCTGGACTGCGACCGCCGGGGCACTCCGCTACCTCGCCAGCCGATCGATGATCAGCATGGCAAGCAGCAGAGCGATGGCCAATACGTTCAGCGTGTTCGCCATATGCACCCTCCTTTCTCCAGGGCGTACGGCCCCGGAACGGCCCGGGTAGAAGGGTCTGCGATACGCGGCGATCGGCCATGTCGATCACTCTACGGTCGGCTTGGGATGCTTTTTTTCGGGCGCGTCAGCAGCGAGCGATACAGCTCGAGCGTGCGCCGGGCGATCTCCTCCCACGAGTACGGACCGGCCGCGGCGGCGCCAGCTCGTTCGGCCATCGTGGACAGGGCTGCGGGGTTTGACAGCAGTTTCCGCAATGCCGTGTGCAGGGCGGGGACGTCGCCCGCCGGGAACATCTGCGCGGCGCCGCTCGCCGCCAACTCTGGAAAGCCGCCGACGTCGCTCAGCAGCAGCGGCACGCCGAAGGCGAGCGCCGTGAACAGCACGCCCGACTGGTCGATCTCGCGATAGGGGAGTACGACGAGGTCGGCACGCTGGAAGTAGGCGGGCAGTTCGGTGTCGTCGATGAAGCGCGTGACGAAGCGGACGTTCGGCGGAGCGGATGCAATCAGCCCAGAGACGTCCATCCGCGGCATCCCGGCGATCCACAGCTCCGCGTCCTCGATCCCGCGCCACGCCTCCAACAACAGGTCGATTCCCTTGTACGGGCGCATCAGCCCGAAGCACAGCACGACGGGTCGCTCGGTCTGAAACGGCGGCGGTTGAGGCGGACCGTCCGCGAGATGCGCAAACGCCCCGTGCGGGATGACGTGCACACGTGCGGGGTCGATGCCGAGCTCGCCGGTCAGGCGCGCGCGCCCGTGGGCGGAGTGGACGACGATCGCGTCGAACCGCTCGTACAGCCGCCGCTGCGCGACCAACTGCCCGGGTCGCGGTTCGCGGGGCAGGACGTCGTGCGCGGTGAGCACGAGCGGGCGCAAGGCGCCGGTCGGCGAGCGCCTGGCGGGCAGCAGATGTGCGTCGAGGTGCTGCACGGACAGCCACTGAAAGTGGACGACGTCGGCGTGACGCGCGAGGCGGCGGTAGCGCAGCATGTCGGGGACGTGCTCGGCCAGCTTTGTCGCGGCGCGCACGCGCGAACCGGCCGGTCCCAGCGCGGCGCGGTAGAACAGCTCGCGGCGCGCGTATGTGTCGGGGGGCGGGACGGGACCGTAGACGAAGCGGCTCGTGACGAGCGTCACCTCGGCCCCGGCCCGACCAAGCGCGCCGCACAGCGCGTGGTCGTAGGGCGGCGTGTAGGCCGAGGGATCGACGACGTGGACACGCACCGTCCGCACAATAGAGGCGCGCGCCGGACAATCGCGCGGGATGGCTGTCCCGTTTTGCCCATGACGGTCGGACAGGGACATAGGGTGAAGGTTCGTGCGATCATCAAGTTCATCGAATGGGACGGGTGGCGGCAGGTTCGTCAGAAGGGAAGCCATCGCCAGTTCCGTCATCCGGCGAAGCCGGGTAAAGTGACCGTCTCGGGACATCCCAGTGACGAGTTGCGTCCCAAGACGAGAGCGAGCATCATGAGGCCGGCGGGGTTGAAACGATGACCGAGGCCGACAGATATCTGATCCTGGTGGAGGGTGGTCCACCGACGAACTATTCGGCGTGCTCACCGGACGTGCTGGGCTGCGTGGCGACCGGCGACACGATCGAGGCGTGTGTGCGGGAAATGCGCGCCGCCCTCGCGTTCCACTTGGACGGCATGCGCGAGGATGGCGAAGCGATCCCGGAGCCGTCCGGGCCGGGGGTCTACGTCAGGCACGGAGCGGCCGCGTAGCGCACGCGCAGTAGGGTCCGACGGGTGCCGGACGTCGAGGTCTCCTACTGCGTCGTGAACACCTCCCAGCGCGAGCTGCTGCTGCGCGGGCTGGACGCGCTCGCGCGGGAGCGCGCGTCCGGGCTGCCGTTTGCCACCGAGGTGCTCGTGCTCGACAACGGCTCGCGCGACGGCTCGGCGGACGCGGCACGGGCGCACCCTGCGGTGGACGAGACGATCGCGCTGGGAGAGCGTCGCGGCAAGGCGCTGAACGACTCCGCGTTGATGGAGCGCGCGCGCGGGAGATATGTGCTGCTGCTGAACGAGGACTCCGAGCTGCTGCCCGGCGCGACCCTCGCGCTGTGGCAGGCGTTGCAGAGGCGCCCGGACGCGGCCTGTGCCGGAGCCCAGCTGCTGCGTCCCAACGGTGCGCCCCAGCCGTGCGCGTGGCGGTTTCCCGCGGTCGCCACCGCGCTCGCCGGGGCGCTGATGCTGCATCGTCTCTACACGGTGCAGAGCACCGGCGAGCGCACACGCGAGGTGGACTGGTGCCAGTCCTCGGCGCTGCTCGTGCGCCGAGCGGCGGCGGCGCAGGTGGGCTACATGGACCCCGACTTCTTCGTCTACTCCGACGAGGTCGATTTCGCCCGCCGGCTGCGCGACGCGGGCTGGCGCAGCCTGTACGTGCCGGGGGCGCGCGCGATCCATCACGAGCAGCTGTCCACCGGCGTCGCGGGCGAGCGGCGCATCGTGGAGCTGTCGCGCAACCGCGACCTGTACATGCGCAAGCACCACTCGCCTGCCGTCGCGCGCGCGGTGAGGTGGCTGACGGCGTGGTCCTACGCGCTGCGCGCGCTCGCCGCGGCGGTGCTGCCGGGACGCTCGCCGCGGCGCTACTGGCGGCACGTCACCGCCACGCTCAGGCCCGCGCGCGGCGAAGGGCTGCGCGAGGCGGCGGAGGAGTACAACCGCGCTGGGGCGGTCGCCGCCGCCGACGGTTAGGCGAGCTCGGACAGCTCTTCCAACAACGCCTCGACCACGCGCGCGTCGAGCTGGATGCCGGCCACGCCGCGCAACTCCTCGCGCGCCTGCTCGGGGGTGCGCGCGGGCCGGTAGGGTCGGTCGGTGACGATCGCGTCGTAGGTGTCGCAGGCGGCGATGATGCGCGCGGCGAGCGGAATGTCCTCGCCGGCCATGCCGTCGGGGTAGCCGTCCCCGTCCCAGCGCTCATGGCTGGCGCGGACGGCAGGAGCGAGGTGGGCGAACGCCTCGATGCGCGCGACCAGCTCGCCGCCGACGACCGTGTGGCGGCGCATCGCCACCCACTCGGCTTCGTTCAGCGGGCCCGGCTTGAGCAGGATCTCGCTGGGGACGGCGACCTTGCCGACGTCGTGCAGCAGCGCGGCGTAGCGCACGTCGCGGGCGTGCGCAGGCGAGAGCCCCATGCGCAGCGCGACGCGCTCGGACAGTCCCGCGACGTCCTCCTCGTGGGAGGCGGTGTAGTCGTCCTTCGCCTCAACGGTGCTCATCAGCGCGGACAGGGTCGTCGTGAACGTGCGCTCCAGATCGGCGACGAGCCCGGCGCGGTGGATGGCCGAGCCGAGGCTCGCGGCGATCGTCTCGACGAGCACGACGTCCGCCTCGCCGAATGCGTCGGGCTCGGCGGCCTCGATGTTCAGCACGCCCCAGACCGATCCGTCGACGACGATCGGCACGCTCAGCTCCGAGCGCGGGTCGGTGTGCGGGTCGCGCACGATGTAGTCGGCGTCGGCGCGCGTGTCGGACACGAGCGCCGAGGTGGCCGTGCGCGCGACGCGCCCGTTGATCCCGTGCCGGACGGACTGCTCGACGAGCAGGAACTCGGTCATCACCTCGGCCAGGGCGCCGCTGCCTACGACGAGCCGCAGCACGCCGTCATCGTCGAGGCGCTGGATCGCCGCGAGGTAGAACGCGAACGTGCCGTGCAACTCCTGCACGACGATCCTGACCAGCTCGTCCACGTCGTGCGTGGCCGCCAAGCGCGCGGTCAGGCGCGCCGCGAGCGTCAGCTGCGCGCGCAGGTAGGCGAGCTCGCCCGCCGCGGCCATGCTCTGCGCGCGCGCATCCGCGCGATGCGCGCGCAGCGCCTCCGCACGGCGGCGGCGCTCACGAACCCCGGCAGGGCGCGGCGAACTGGTGGATAGCTCGGGCATCCTCTCCGCTCATCGGCGTGCTCGCGCCGGGTCTTTAGACAGGCGCACCTTCCTCAACAGCTCGACAGCATCGGATGCGGCGAACGAGCGCGACCACTTCCGGCAGGCGGACATTGCGCGTCTGACGCTCGTGGACGGGCACCCCCGATCGGAGACGTGGTCAGAGCAGGACGCGGGAGCGGAATGTGCTGTCCGAGCTGAGATCCCGTCGCTCTCCGATCGATGAGAACGCCGCGGTCACACGGCCCGCAGCGCTCGATCGTCGCATCCACCACTGTCAGATGTCTCGGAGCGGGTCCTCGGCGTACGCCTCGACGTCGCCGTGCCCCGCCCGGAACGCCGCCACGCGGCGGCGGCCGTCGGTCACGAGCGCGCGAGCCTGGGCGCGCTCGTTGGGCGCCACAAAGCGCGTGGCGAGCAGTAGCGCAGGGACCAGCGCGAGCCAAGCGATGCGCGTCAGTAGGCCCGCCAGCCCGCTCGTCGGCAGCAGCAGCTCGCCTGACACCGCCACCAGCGCGAGGATCGCGGTCAGCTGTGCCAGGCGGCGCCACTGAAACTCCACCGCGAACACGCCCCGCGTGAGCAGGTGCATGATCGCGATCATCACCGCGTAGGCGCCGCACAGCGCGAGTCCCGCCCCGGCGAGACCGAGCCCGAGGCCACCGCTGGGCACGAGCACGAACAGCAGCGCCACGTTCACGACCAATCCGGCAGCGGCGGCGGGGAGGTTGCGCTGGGTGACGCGAGCGCGGCCGGTGATCGCGATCATCACCTGGTAGAGCCCATACAGGGTCCACCCGAGCGCGAGCCACGGCAGCGCGCGGTACGCGCCGTAGTACTCGGGCGCCGCCAGCAGCCGCACGAGCCAGCGCCCGAGCAGCGCCACGCCGACCACCACCACGCCGGTGGCGAGCACGAAATAGGTGGTCACGAGCGAGTACAGCCGCGAGGCCTCGGCGTCGCTGTCGATCGAGTACGCCAGCGGCGGCCACGCGTACTGAAAGCCGCGCACGAACACGAACACGACCGTCGCCAGCTGCACGGCGATCGCGTACTCGCCCGCCGCTCCCGAGCTGACGCCGCGCAGCAGGTAGAACCGGTCGGCGACCTGCAGGGCATATACGCTCGCGTCCGACGGCACCGTGGGCAGTCCAAACTGGAGCATCGCGCGCAGGTCGGCGATCCTCACGCGCAGCGATACGCGCGTGCGCAGTACCCACCACAGCGCAAGCACAACGATCGTCGAGGCCCCGAAGTTCCCCAGCAACAACCCGCGCGCGCCCTCATCGGCGAACACGACCAGCGAAATCGTGAACACCACCGTCATCGCCACGTTCGCACCCGAGGCGCGCATGTACGTGCGGGCGCGCTCGTCCACGCGCAGCTGCGCATAGGCCATCTCGATGTTCGTAAACGCCCACAGCCCGAGAATCGCGCAGTACATCAGCCCGGCGTCGGTGTACCCGAGGATGAGCCGCGAGAGCTCACTAGCGAACACCACGGCCAGCAGCGACGCGACGGTAGTGGTCCACGCCACGGTCGCGGTCGCAGTGCGCGCGATGCGCGTGCGTCGAGCCTCGTCGGTGTCGGTGAAGTAGAACCGCACAAACGCCTCCCCCACGCCCAGGCGCAGCAAAATGCTGAACAGGATTACCGCCGTCAGCAGCGAGTTGTACGTGCCGTAGCCCGCCGTGGAGACGTGGCGGGTGTACAGCGGCAATGTAAACACCGCGATCGCCTTGGCCAGGATTTCCGCGGCCTGGTAGGCAGCGCCGGTCGTGACCAGGCGCCTCAGGTAGCTCAGCATAGTGGGTGCAACCTAACCCCTATGACACGACTGCGCCGGCGTCTGCCGCCCGCGCGGGCAAGAGCGCTTCCGATACTCCATCAGGTGCCGTGACCGGCGCCGACTGCTGTGGCCGAAGGGACTGGCTCCCGGGTCACCCACCCAAAATCGCGCGTCCGTGCCAGCGCGACGCCGATACCCAGTAGCGTCCACGTGACCGGGTCCTCGAGGAAATCGGCGTAGGTCCATGTGTGCAGGACGAGCGCGGCAAGGCACGCGGCCAGAGCTGGCCGAACCGGGGATGCGAGCCAAAGGCGAGTGTCTCCCTGCTTCGGTGTAGGAGGCGAACGCCCTGCGCCGCGGAATAGCGTTGCGAACGCAGCGAACAGCAGCGCGATGTACACGGCCAGGCCGATGATCCCCTGCTCGGCCGCGACGGTGATCGGGATCGCGTGCGACGCCGAGGTGGCGTTCGCGGCGTCGCGCGCGTGACCGTGGCGCCTGTACTCCGTTTCGAAGGAGCCCGCCCCGTACCCGTACAGCGGACGGTCGGCAAACAGCTCCAATCCCCCAGAGATCAACTTCGTGCGCCCGCTCGTCGCGTTGCTGGTCGAGCCGCCGGAGCCGTTCAGGCCGAAGTGCAGGCTCGGCGGGGCGCTCAGCACGACCACCGCGGCGATCGCGACCAGCGCGCCCGCCACGTACACCGTCGCGCGCACGTCCCAGCGGTAGGCGGCGAGCACCGCCAGGCCCAGCAGCAGCGCCGCGATGCTCGACTGCGAGAAGCTCGTCACGAGTCCCGCCAGCAACCAGCCGAGCACGCCCGCGCCGATCAGCACGTCACGCCGGCGAGCGCTCCACAGCACGACGGCGGTGAGCGCGATCATCACGATCGCGAGAAACCTGCCGTAGATGTTGGGGTCGAAAAAGAGTGAGTTGACGCGAAAGTAGTTGCCGTATTCGTTGGCCACAACCACCTTGGGGTTGAGGAACAGCTGCTTGCGCGCGTACTCCACAAACCCGATTCCCGCGAACACGACCGCCAGCGCAACCGCCAGCGCCAGGCACCGCAGCACGAGCTCGCGCGTCCAGCGCACGTCGCGCAGGAGCATGAACAGCAGCCCGAATGGAATGTAAAAAAAGGCGACGTTCTCCGCCGCCTTGGCATGATCGGCGGAATACACGCCCTGCAGCGCATACAGGACGACGGCCACGAGCAGCAGCCTTTCCAGGCCGGTCGGCGACAGCCATGTGGTCATTTTGGTGGGAGACCCGGTAGCCAATTCTTGCATCCGTTGCTGTGGGCGCCGGTCACCACACCCGTCGGCATTACATGAGCCTTTGACACTCAGGCCAAGCCAACGGGGCAGGAGGAATGTGACCGTCCCCGCAGCAACCACCAGGTAGAGCGGGATCAGCAGGTTGACAGTCCGGCCGTCGGCTGAGATCGGCAATCTGAACGGAAGCGCGGCGATCGCGAGCAGCGGCAGTGCGTCGGGGCGGCGGCGCATCAGTAACGACAGTGCGACGATCGCGAGCAGCGCACCGATCGATCCTGCAACGATCGTGCCTGGACCGGGGAGAGTCGCGGCGAGCGTCGGCGCAGGCACGCTCACGGTCTCACCAGCGTAAACGTTCGCGGCGCCGGCACCGTGCGGTGCTGTTCGCGCAACGCCACGTGCACGCGATATTCGCCCGCCGTCGCAAGAGCGCCGGTGTTGCGGGGCGTCACGATCGTTGTCCCGTCGGTCGCCACCACGATCGCGTAACCACGAGGCGAGCCTCTGCGTCCGTTCCAGCGCAGTGAAAGCTGTTTGTAGCGCGCCACCGGTCGGTCGCGCACGAGCGTCGCGACCGTGTCACCCGCGGCGTCGAGAACCGTGACGGTCACCTCGTCGGCGCGGGCGAGCTTGAACGAGATCTGCTCCTGTTTGATGTGTCCCTGAGGCGTCGGTGAAAATCGGGGCGTCAGCCGGAAGCTCTGGATGGGAGTCGGGGTGTGCTTCAGCCGCTGGGTGACGATGAACGCCGCGAAGCACGCGATGACCAGCAGCGCGAACACGACCTGCGCCAGCCTGTCCGCACTCGGCCCGTCGGCGTCCGCGAGCGACATCTGCGCGGTCGCGCTCAATCGCCCCCGCCCGGCGCGAACCGCTCGACCGTGTCCGAGCGCAGTCCGAGGCGCAGCGTCTCCAGCGAGAGCACGTCGTCCGGCGCGATGTTGCCGAGGTTGCACTCCGCGCCGAACCGGTGCAGCAGCCACACCTGCTGCTCGCGTCGGGGCGCCTCGAATATCAACCGGTCGGCGTCGATCGCGTGCGCGATCTCGTCGATCAACCCCGTCCGCACCTCGCCGTCGGCGCGATAGATGCCGGCCGTGCCCGACTCGCGCGCCTCGGCGATCACCTTCCACGCGCCCGCCTGCAGGTCGCGCGCGATCTGCTCCACCCATACGTACGGCGCCATGATGAAGTCGGCGTCCTTGCTGCCGACCTCTGACAGAACCGTGAACCCGGCCGCGACGAGCGTGCGGATCAGATGGGTCTTGACCTCGGCCGCAAGCGCGATCGTCCCGTCGGAAATCTCCACGTGACGCAACCCCAACTCTTCCAGCCACGCGATCAGCCCCTCGACGCGACCCTGCCTGATCGCCAGCTCGGTGAGCGTGCCGCCGAGCACGACCGGAATCCCATGCGCGGCGTAGCGCTGCAGCTTGGGGCTGAGGTTGGCGCTCACGAGCGCCGTGCCCCAGCCGAGCTTGACGATGTCCACGTACGCGCCCGCCACCTCGAGCAGCCCATCCACGTCGGCGACCGACAGCCCGCGGTCGATCACGTGCGTGATGCCGTGCTCGCGCGGCTTGACCGAGCGCTCGGGGATGTTCAGAAAGCCGGCTATCTGCTCACTCCGGGCCGCTCACCGGGTGAGGTCCGCGGCGGCGATCGTCAGGACCGCCGCGCGGTGAGCAGCGCGTTCGCCCGCGGACTCCGTCGGAGAGTCGATCACGGAACCGCTCCGCCGCCGGACGACGCTTCGCCGCCGCTGCTGGGCGACGCTTCGCCCCCAGCTCCCGCCCTGTCCAGGCCGGCGATCACGACCACGGTCGAGCTCCCCGCAAGCGGAGACACGGCCGCTTCCAGCGGCCGCACCTGGCTGACGCCGAGCGCCCGCGCGACCTGTGCGGCTTCGGCGTGGTGGCCCGAGGAGTACTCGACGACGGTCGCCTGGTGGCTCCCCGGCGGAGTGCCACTCAGCGGCGTCGCCTGCGAGTAGCCGCTCTGCTGCAGGCTCGCCGACAGCCGGTGCGCCAGATTCGGCGTGCCCGTGCCGTTGAGCACGGCGACCTGAGCTTCCGCAGGGTTGACGACGGGCGCCGCGGTTTCGCGCGGGTGTGTGGTCGCTGACGTGCTCGTGTGACCGTGGTGCGCACGCGCGTGCGCCGCCGTCGTCGCGGCCGAGGTGGTGGCCGCGCCCTTGCCCGCCGAGCCCCCGAGCGAGCTGACGACCAGCACGACCGCGACGACGCCGATGACCACGGCGCCCACGATCAGCGCGGTCGCCCGGGCGGGTGAGCGACGACTGCGCGAGTAGGTCGTCGCTCCGGCCCGCGATGGAGCCTGCGGCGGAGCGCCTGCGCGCCGCGTACGCACGGGCGCCTGCGGCGAGGACTCGCGGGCGCTGCCGGCCGCTCTCGCCGCGGGCGCTTCGGATACGCGCCTGACGGCGGCGCTCGTGTCGGCGGTCATAGCGGCGGCCGCGGTGCGGTGCGGTGCAGACCCCGGAGCGCCGGGCGCGGGCGGACGAGCCGTGGAGGGAGCCCTGGCAGCCGCTGCCGGCACGGACGAGGTCGGCACGGACGAGGTCGGGGCGGACGACTCGCGCGCGGCGCCCTCGGGCCGAGCGTCGTCCGAGAGCGATCGGCCGGAGCTGGGAGACGAACCCTCCCCAGCGGGCGTGGAGAGCGCAGGCGGCGCAGGCGGCACGGGCGCGCGGGGGAGGGCCGCGGCAGCTCCCGCCACGGTCGCGGGTGCGGGTGAGCCGGGTGTCGGCGGCCCGGCGGGGTTGGGCGCCGCCGCCGGTGTGGAGGGCGGAGCGGGGGCGGGGGCCGAAGTCGCGCCGGAGGGCAGCCCGGAGGCGGAGATGGGCATCATCGTAGAAGCCTCGGCGCCCGCCGGTGGGGGCAGCGGCACGCTTGCAGAGCTCGCTCCCGGAGAGGACACACCCGACGCGGGGACCGCAGCGGCGGCGGGTGGAGTGGCGGTGACGGCGCCGGCGGCAGTCTGAGCGGGCGAAGCGCCGGCCGTCAGCGGAGCCGCGCTCGGGTGCGGACCGGGCATGCCCCGAGGGGTGGCTACGGGCCCAGTCGTCATAGCAGGCGTAGGCGTGTCAGACGGAGGAGCCGCGCCCCCGAGCTGTGCGCCTGCGTTTGCGGGAGACGAGGCGGCGGCAGCGCCCGCCGCGGCGGCGGCGATCTGAGCGGGCGAGGGAGCGGCGGATGCGCTCGCCGGCTGTCCGGTGGCGGTCACGGGGCGTGCGTTCAGCGGGGTCGTGCGCGGGACCGCGCGCGCGCCGCTCGGGGGACGCGTCATCTGGTCACCGATCGGCGGAGCGCCGGGCGCCGGGCGCGCCAGCCGTGCCGCGGCCTCGGCGCTGACGCGCTGCTCCTGTTCGGCGGAGCGCTCGGGTGCGCGTCCCGCCCACTCGCGCAACCGCTTGAGCTCGCGCGCCTGCGCAAACACGAGCAGCGACAGGACCGCTATCCCGGCGAGCGCGGCGAACGCGGCGATCGCCCCGATTTCCGTAAACGAGCTCGACAGCGAAAGCGCCAGTAGCGAAGCGGCGGTCATCAATCCTGGGAGTGTACGAGCGGCTCAGGCGTCCCGCGTGGCGTGGGGTGGCCGTTATCGCCGCGACCAGCCTGCAAGCGTCCACCGTCGGCGTCGCTGCCGCCGCGGGCGTCGGCGGCTACGCCTCTCCCACGCGTGGGGCTCCCGCCGTCCCTCCCGTCGGGCTGAACACCTGTGCGGTTCCCACCAGGCGCACCCCCCCGATCGCGAGCGGGCGACAGCGCGGATACCTTTGCGGCCAGACCGGCGGCGTCGCCCTCGAGCACGAGCAGGCCGATCTCGGCGAACATCGACTCGACCGCCTCGGCCCCGAGCGGGGCGCGATCGGCGAGCATGATCTTCTCCGCGGGCGTCGGCAGGGCGCGCTCGTAGTCGTTGAACAGCTCCTCGCTCAGCTTCTCGCCCGCGCGCCGCCCGACGATCTCGATGTCGATGTCGCGCTCGGGGTCGAGGCCCGACAGGTCGATCATCGCCCGCGCAAGCTCGACGATGCGCACCGGCTCGCCCATGTCGAGCACGAACACCTCCGCGCCGGGCGCTCCCGTCGCGGCGGGAAGGTCCGTCGCGATCGCGGCCGTCGCCGCGGGCGCATCCGGCCGGGGACCGTCAGCGCAGATCAGCGAGCCGGAGCGAATGATCAGCTGGACGGCCTCGGGAATCGTCATGAAGTAGCGGGTCATCCGCTCGTCGGTGACGGTGACGGGTCCGCCGCGCGCGATCTGGCGCTCGAAGATCGGGACGACGCTGCCCGAGGAGCCCAGCACGTTGCCAAAGCGCACCGCGTTGAAGCGGGTGCCGGGAAAGCGCGCCGCGGCGGCGTCCAGCGCGAACTCGGCCAGCGCCTTCGACGCGCCCATCACGGTCGCCGGGGCGACCGCCTTGTCGGTCGAGACGAGCACGAACCGCCGCGCGGCGAGCTGGCCCGCGACGTGCGCGACCACACGCGTGGCGATCGCATTGTTGCGCACCGCCTCCACCGGATTGGCCTCCATCAGCCCGACGTGCTTGTAGGCGGCGGCGTGGAACACGACGGTGGGGCGATGCTCGGAGATGATCTCGCGCATGCGCTCCTCTTCCTTGCAGTCGGCCAGCACCGCCGCGAGCACCGACGGCTGGATGTGGCGCTCCTCCAGCAGCTCGCGCTCGATCTGAAACAGGTTGTCCTCGGCGTGGTCGAGCAGCACGATCTTGCGCGGCCCCACGCGCGCGATCTGGCGGCACAGCTCCGCGCCGATCGACCCGCCCGCCCCCGTCACGAGCACCGTCTCCTCGGCCAGATAGGCGCCCACGCGGTCGAGCTCCATGTGCACCGGCTCGCGGCCGAGCACATCCTCGACGCGCACCTCGCGCATCTGCCGCGCGATCGTGCCCTGGTCCTGGAGCAGCTCGAATACGGTCGGCAGCGTGCGCACGGAGATCCCGCGCGCGCGGCACTCGCGCACCACGCGCGCGCGGGTGGACCCGGGCGCGGAGGGAATCGCGATCAGGACTTCGTCGACCTGCGCCTCGTCGAGAATGCGCGGCAGATCCGCGCGCGTGTCGCCGCGCACGCGCACCCCGTCGATGCGCAGGCCGCGCTTGCTCGGGTCGTCGTCGAGAAAGCCGACGGGCGCGAGACCGAGCCCGCGGTTGCGCGCGATCTCACGCAGCACCAGCCGTCCGCCGTCGCCGGCGCCGACGATCAGCACCCCGCGCTGGCCCTCGCGCACCCCGCGCAGCGCCGCCAGCGGGCGTCGCTCGTAGAGCATCCGCGCGAGCACGCGCACGCCGATCAAAAACAGCAGGCACAGCAGCCCGAACAGCACGATCACGCCGTTCGGCAGCCCGACCGTCGCGGTCGCCACCGCCTTGCTCCCGTGCACGGTGTAGCGCTGCACGGGGCGCAGCGCCTCGATGCCCACGACCGTAAGCAGCACGATCGCGACGATCGCCCGCGCCAGCGCCTCGAAGTCGCGCTGGCCGGAGTAACGCCAGCGCCGCTGATACACGCGCGAGCACACCAGCACCACCAGGCCGCCGGCGAGCACCCACCAGATCGTGCGGGCGCGCAGCACGGCGTAGTGACCGGCGGGGCCGTTGTCGAACCGCAGCTGGAATGCGAGATAGTAGGCGAGCGCCACCAACGCCCCGTCCACGGCGAGCTGGGGGATGGAGCGGCGATGCAGGGGGATGGCGGCCGATGCGAGCCTTCGGCGCATTACGGGGATTCTACGGCTGTGAGCGGAGAGAGCAGCAGCTCGACGAGCACGCCAGGATCGCGGCGTGCCCGAGGGGCGACTGCGCCTGAGCGGCGCTTGGCGAAGGAGAGCTCGTCGGGGTCGGTCAGCTTGCGCAGGCGGCGTTCGGAGATCAGACGCTCGTCGACCGCGCCGAGGCGACCCTCGAACGTCGTGTAGACGGGCGTTCCGAGCGCGACCGCCTCGCGGTTCATGGTGCCGCCGGCGGAGATCACGAGATCGGCGTGGGCGATCAGCGACTGCGCGTCGATCGCGTGGGGCGGGACGACAAAGCCGGGGACCGAGCTCAGCTCGGCGCGCTGGGTCGGCGTGCGGGGCAGAACCACGACCTGCGCCCCCTCGCGCGCCGCGGCGTCGCGAGCGCGGGCGAGCACCCCGGCGAACAGATCGTTGGCGAAGCGGTGATACAGCGACACCTCCGGCGGCGTGCGGATCACCGCCAGCGGGCGCTCTGGCTCGAGCGCCAGCTCGGCGAGGACCGCCTCCTCGGGGGTGAAGTCGGCGAGGTAGTACTCCTCCTTGAGACCCGTATACGCGCGAATCTTGCCGTCCGCGCCATACGGCCGCAGGCGCTCCGGTGAAATCGCGTCGGGCACCACCACCGCTCGCGCCAGGCGACAGTTGACGTGGTGCTGGACGGACGCGTACTCGTAGTCGAACATCGTCGACGAGGGAATCCGCAGCGTCGCGGCCGCGACGGACACGTCGTTGGAGCCGTGTCCGAGCGCGATGTCAAAACGCGCGCCGCCCGCGGCGCGGGCGTCGGCCAGCGCCCAGCGCACGAGCGCGGTCGAGCGCGACGCGAGACCTCCGAGCTTGGCCGCCAGCCGCTCCCCCCGATGGCGCCCGATCGGAGTGTGGGCGATATGCAGGCGCTCGCACAGCTCGAGCGTCTGCGCGAAGTCGCGCGCAGTCACACGCACGTCGTGGCCGTCGGCCCGCAGGCGCTCGATCAGCGGGCGCATGACGAGCACGTGCGGACTGTTGGTGAGATCGATCCAGACGCGCATTGCCAGAGGACGGTAACGGTCCAGGCCGCATCCCCCGGCTCCGGATCCACGCGCCCACCGAACCGCCTGTGCCGAGGAGGTCCGCGCGCGGCTGGTGGGACACGCCATCCGCCTCGCCGGTATCGTTGGCCCGCGAATGCTCGTCCTCGCCTCGATCTCCGAATCGCTGGTCAACCTCGCCTGGCACTTCGTGCGCGACGCGGGGCTGCCCGCCGTGTTCGTGCTGATGGTCGCCGAGAGCGCATGTGTGCCGATCCCATCCGAGGCCACGATGCTGTTCGCCGGCTTCGCCGTCGCCGATCCTGGTGCAAGCTCGGCGCATCACCATCTGACATTGGTCGGAATCGTCGCGGCGGGTGTGCTCGGGAACCTCGTCGGCTCATGGATCGCCTATGGCATCGGCCGAGCCGGGCGCTTGGAGTTGATCGAACGGCACGGACGCTGGTTGCACCTGAAGCCCAGTCACATCGCCTGGGCGGATCGCTGGTTTGCGCGTTACGGCGATCCGGCGATCTTCTTCAGTCGCATGCTGCCGATCGTGCGCACGTTCATCTCGCTGCCGGCGGGCATCGCGAAGGTGCCGTTCGCTCGCTTCACGGCGCTGACACTCGCGGGCTGCATACCCTGGGTGCTGGCACTGGCGCTCGTCGGAGAAGCGGTCGGCAACGAATGGACCAACGTGCGCAAGGGCTTTGAGTACGTCGATTACGCAGTGGTCGCACTCGTGGTGCTGGGTATCGTCTACGCGGTCATCCGCCGGCGTCGAGGCCGTGGCGACACCGGCGAGCCGGCCGTCGATGCAGCGGGCTGACAGCGCGCCGTCGCCATCGCTATGCCAGACCCTGGCGCTCGGATTGCTGCAGGGTCCGATCGAGTTGCTGCCCGTCTCCTCCTCGGCCCACACAACCCTGATTCCGTGGCTCGCGGGATGGCCCTGCTCCGGGCTGGACCCCGAGCTGCGCAAGTCCTTCGAGGTCGCTCTGCACGCCGGCGCGGCGGCGGCGCTGGCGATCGCCATGCGCGTCGAGCTGATCGACTCGGCACGAGTGCTGAGCCGGCGCCGAGTCGCCGTGATCGCGTTGTCGCTGGGCCCGCCCGTGCTCGCGGGCTACACGCTGGAGCGATCGATCGAGCGGCGGTTCGGCGAGCCGCGCTCGATCGCGGCGGGACTCCTCGCGGGCGCCCTGGCAATGGCGTTCGCCGACCTGCGTCCCGGACGGGGGGACAGCGCCGGCTCGGGGACCGACCGCGAGCGGCGAGGCGCGGGGCATGATGGCGACCACGCGCGGGGGACTCGCCGTGAGGACGAGGCCGGACCACGGGACGGACTGGCGCTCGGCATCGCGCAGGTCGCCGCGCTGATCCCGGGCGTGTCGCGCAGCGGCGCGACGCTCACCGCGGCACGAGCGCGGGGGTTCGCCCGGGAGGACGCCCAGACCTTGTCGTGGCACGCGGGCCTGCCGGTGATCCTCGGCGCGAGCGCGCTGAAGGCGTGGCGGTTGTGGCGGCGCGGCGTCCCCGACGGAGCGGGGCCGAAGCTCGCGGTGGGAGCGGCCAGCGCGTTCGTATCCACGAGGGCGAGCGCCAGGCTGCTGAGCCGCCCGTGGGTGAGCGAGCGAGGGCTGCTGCCCTACGCCCTCTACCGCTGCACGATCGCGCTCGTCGCGATCGGGCGCCTGCGCGAGGACGCAGAATATGAACGGATGAAGCCGAGAGTCCACACGTGACGCGAACCCCGCTCGGAACCCTGCTCGGCGGACGCTACCGCCTCGACGCGGAGATCGGGCGCGGAGGGATGTCGACCGTCTACCGCGCCTTCGACACCGTGCTCGAGCGGCCGGTGGCGATCAAGCTGATGCACCGCGAGATCGCGACCGACTCCGATCAGCTCGAGCGTTTTCGCCGCGAGGCGCGCGCGGTCGCGCAGCTCAACCACCCGCACATCGTGACGGTGATCGACGCCGGCGAGGAGCCCTCCGCGCATGACGCCGAGCACGCCCACGAGCCCGAGGTGGGGACGCCGTACATCGTGCTCGAGTACGTGGACGGCGAGACGCTCAAGCAGCTCATCCGGCGAGAGGGGCCTTCGCTGCAGATAACCCAGGCGGTCGCCTACGCGATCGAGATCGCGCGCGCGCTCGGCGCGGCGCACGAGCGTCTGATCGTGCATCGCGACGTCAAGCCTCAGAACGTGCTGATCTCAAGCGAAGGCTCGGCCAAGATCACCGACTTCGGAATCGCGCGCACGCTCACCGAGGAGGGGCTGACGATGGACGGGCGCGTGCTCGGCACGACCGACTACGTCTCGCCCGAGCAAGCGCTTGGGCAGCCGGTCACCGGGCAGTCGGACCTGTACTCGCTGGGGGTCGTGCTGTATGAGATGCTGACCGGCGCCGTCCCGTTCAGCGGTGAGACGCCCGTCGCCGTGGCGATGCGCCACGTGCGCGAGCAGGTGCCCGACGTGCAGTCGCGCCGCCCGGAAGTCTCCGCCGCGACCGCCGCCGTGGTCGAACATGCGACCGCCGCCGATCTCGCCGAACGCTACCCCGACGCGGCGAGCATGGTCGCCGACCTGGAGGAAGCGCTGGCGCTCGAGACCTCCCGCTCCGGGCAGGCGACGGGGGAGGTCACGAGCGTGCTGCGAACGCTGCCGCGGCGCTCGCGCCGGCGGCTGCCGTGGCGCATGCGTCACCCCTTGCGTTGGGTCGCTTCGCTGGTGGCGCTCGGCGCGATCCTCGCGCTCGTGCTGATCCTCGCAGCCAACCACACCCACAGCGGCGTTCCGCCCAACGTGCCGTCCAAGCACGGCCTCCAGCCGGTCCGCCTCAGTCAGACCGCGGCGCATGCCTACAACCCGTTCGGCACCGGTCCCGAACACCCCACGCAGGTCTCCAACGTCGTCGATGGCGACCCCACCACGACCTGGAGCACCGAGCACTACGTCGAAGGGACGCTCGCCCACAAGCCCGGCGTCGGCCTGTACCTGGACGGCGCCCCAGGCGTGGTGGCGCGCGCGATCGAGATCCAGACGCCGACGCCCGGGTTCACCGCAGCCATCTACGCGTCCGAGGACTTCCATCGACTGCCCTACGGCGACACGACGCCGCTGACCCAGCGCGGGTGGACACAGCTCGCGCCGGCGCGAACGATCGCCGCGAACACCACGATCCCGTTGAGCGACTCAGGCAACATCCGCTACCGCTACTACCTGATTTGGATCACCGCGCTGCCGCCCTCCAGCGAAGTGGCCGAAATCGAGGAGGCGACGCTGTTTTCGTGAGGCTCTGCGTGGCGGTCCGAGCGCGACGGCGCCCACCGCGTCAATGCCGACGCGAGCGACGCTCCAGATGCCGCTCGATCCCCAACCGGCATAGCCGATCGAGCAGCTCGGCGTAAGGAATCCCCGATGCCGCCATCAGCTTCGCGTAAACGCTCGTGGGGGTGAACCCAGGCATCGTGTTGAGCTCGTTGACGAGCACCGACTCCCCGTCCACGAAGAAGTCCACGCGCGCCAACCCCTCGCAGCCGACCTCGGCGAACGTCTCGACGGCGAGCTCGCGCACCCGCGCCCGCGCGGTGTCGGAGATGCGCGCCGGCACGACGAGCTCCATCCCGCCGGGCGTGTACTTGGCCTGGTAGTCGTACCACTCGCCTGCAAGCACGATCTCGCCGGGCTCCGAGGCCAGCGCCGGTGGGGCGCCCCCAACGCGCCCGGCGGACGGCAGGCCGAGCACGCCGCACTCCACCTCGACGCCGACCGCCCTCGCCTCGACGATCGCCAGCTCGTCGTGGGCATAGGCCTGCTCGAGCGCGTCGGCGATCAGGGCGGCGTCGGTGACCCGGACGATCCCCACCGAGGAGCCGAGGTGGGCAGGCTTGACGAACGCCGGCAGCCCCAACTCGGCGATCTCACCCAGCACCCGCGCGGGCTCCGCGCGCCAGCGCGACTCGCGCACGCCGACGTAGTCGACCTGGGGTACCGCCGGAGACGCACCCGACAGCAGGCGCTTGAACAAGACCTTGTCCATGCACGTAGCCGATGTCGCGACTCCCGCGCCGACATATGCGACGTCGAGCGTCTCGAGCATCCCCTGGACGGACCCGTCCTCTCCAAACGGGCCGTGCAGCGCCGGAAACGCGACGTCGACTCCGAGCAACCCCTCGCCGGGGTGTGCGCTCACGGGCTCGCCGGCGCATCGCCACGCGCCGGCGCGCTCGATCTCGATCGACACGACCTCGTGGCCCGCCGCTATCAGTCCCGCGCGGATCGCGACGCCGGAGGCCAGGGACACTTCGTGCTCGGAGGAGCGCCCACCGCTGAGCACCGCCACGGTGAGCGTGTCCGCCGGAGCGGCGTTCGGGGTCTGCGCGCTGGGCGCCGAGCTCGGACCCGCGGCCGGGCTCGGGAAGCCTCCCGGGCCAGCGGACGCAGCTCCTGCGTCCACAGCGTCGGATGCGGAGCGATCGCTCCTCATCGGCTACCCGCTCGCCGCCGGGGGAGTGGGTGTCGCGGGGGTGCTCGGCGTGGTGGTGGTGGGCGTCGTCTGCGGACCCAGCGCGCCGACGGCGATCATGACCGTGGCGCCCTTGCGAGCCTTGTGAGGAGCCGCCGGGCTCTGCCTGAGCACGGTGCCGACCTGGGTCGCGTCGGTGGTCGTCTGGGTGACCGCCTGGGGGGTGAACCCGGCTCGCCCGAGCGTCGCCGCGGCCTGCGCCTCGTTCTGGCCGACGACGTCGGGGACGGCCGTTTCGGTGGGCGCCCGCGCCACCGTCAGGTTCACCGTGCCACCGGCGGGCAGCGAGGAGCCGGCGGCGGGCGACTGTTCCAGCACCGTGCCGGGCGACTGTTCGCTCGAGGTCTGCTGCGTGATCGCGCCGGCCGCGAGCTTGGCGTTCGTCAACGTCGCTTCGGCGGCCGCGCGGGACTGGCCGACGACGTCGGGGACGGTCGTCTGTGCGGGACCACTGGAGACGAACACCGTGACGGAGCTGCCGGCCTGCGCCTCGGTTCCCGCCGACGGATCGGTCGAGATTACGCGCCCGCCCGCCACCGTGGCGCTGGGCTGCTTTTCGGCAGTGGGCTTGAACCCCGCTTCCTTCAGCTTGGCGGTCGCTTGCGCAGCGGTCAGACCCGCGACGTTCGGCAGCGGCGAGCTGCTGGGGCCGGTGGAGACGGTAATCGTCACGTGCGCGCCCCTGCTCACGACGCTGCCCGCCGGCGGCGTCTCGCCGATGACCATGCCGTCGGCGACCGTGGAGCTCGCGGTCAGCGCGGGCACGGGGACCAGGCCCGCGCGGCGCAGCGTCGCGCCCGCGGCCGCTTCGCTCTGCCCCGCGACGTTCGGCACCGTCACGCGCCCGTTCGAGGACGGGCGCGTCAGCACCAGCACGAGCGCGCTCGCGACGAGCGCCGCGAGCGCCGCGCCGGCGAGGGCCCAGCGCAGAGCTCGGCGTTTTTTGGCGGCCTGCTCCCCGTCCTCAGGCGTCAGCGCGCCGAGCGAGCCGTCGTCGGGGGGCAGCAGCAGCGCGGCGGGATGCACTCCGGTGGACAGCGCCGTGCCCGCGGGCACGGCGTGCGTCGAGGTTGCAGGCGCGCCGTCGGCGGGAGGCTGGGTGGCGAAGATGGCGGTCGCAGCGCCGGCTGGCAGCCGCTCGCGAGCGGCTGCCAGGACCGCGATGAACTCCTCCGCGCTCCCGTAGCGCGCCGCCGGGTCCTTGGCGAGCGCACACAGCACGATCTCGTCGAGCACGGCGGGCACCGCCGGGTTGGCCGTGCTCGGAGCCGGCGGCTGCGCGGAGACCTGCTTGAACGCGATCGCCACCGCCGTGTCGCCGTCGAACGGAACGGCGCCGGTCAGCAGCTCGTACAGGATCACCCCGATCGCATACAGGTCCGACGCCGCGCTGACCGCGTGGCCCTGGGCCTGCTCGGGGGAGAGGTACTGGGCCGTGCCCATGATCGAGCCGGTCATCGTCATGTCCGAGGCGCCCGCCTGGGCGATGCCGAAATCGGTCACGCGCGCGCGGCCCTCCTCGTCGAGGATGACGTTGTGCGGCTTCAGGTCGCGATGGATCACGCCGCGCGCATGCGCGAACCGCGCGGCCTGGAGGATCTGCGTGACGATGTCGATCGCCACCACCGGTTCGAGCGGGCCCTGCTCGCGCACGAGCTCCTTCAGCGAGCGCCCCGGGACGTACTCCATCGCGATGTAGTAGGTCCCGTCCCACTGCCCGCGGTCGAATATGGCGACGATGTTCGGGTGCGCCAGTCCGGCGGCGCTGGAGGCCTCGCGACGAAACCGCTCGACGAACTCCTGGTCCTCGGCGAAGTGATGGCGCAGCACCTTGACCGCCAGGCTGCGTCCGAGCAGCTGATCTTCGGCGAGATACACCTCGGCCATGCCCCCCGACCCCAGACGCGAGACCACGCGGTAGCGGCCGTCGATGATCGTGTTGGGCTCAACCACCGCTCGAGGCCTCCCCCGCTACGCCGCGCTCAACCATGCAGCACCGTTTCCATGACCTGGCGCGCGACGGGCGCCGCGAACTGGGCCCCCTGGCCGGGGACGGCCTGCAGCGTCACCGCGATCGCCACCCGCGGGTTGGCGGCGGGGGCGAACGCGATGAACCAGACGTTGTTGACGGCCGTGCCGATCTGCGTCTCGGCGGTGCCGGTCTTGCCCGCCACCCGCACGCCGGGAATCTGGGCGGCGGTGCCGGTGCCTTCGCTGACGACGGCTTCCATCATGGCGGTGAGCGAGGCCGCGGTCGAGGGTTTCATCACGACCGACTGCACGCGGGGAGCGACCGTCAAGACCGTGCGTCCTTCGGGGTCGACGATCCGGTCGGTCAGGTGCGGGACCATCAGCCGCCCGCGGTTGGCGACGGCCGCCGCGACCTCCGCCATCTGCAGCGGCACGACCTGGAGTTTGTCCTGGCCGATGCCCAGGCGTCCGACGTCGACGTACCGGCTGCTCGGCGCGAGCGGGCGCTGGCCGAGGTACTCGCCGCTGAGCGACATCTGTTCGCCCGGATAGTCCAGCTGGGGTCTGCGGTCGAACCCGAACCGGTTCATGTAGCGGGCGAGGGTCCGGCTGCCGAGATGTTCGGCGACCTGGGCGTAGACGGTGTTGACCGATTTGACGAGCCCTTCGGTGAGCGTGAGCTGACCGAAGGACTCGTGTTCGTCGTTGGACAACGGCACGCCCGAGACCACGATGCCGTCGCGGCCGCTCACCTGCGACTGAGGCGTGTACTGCCCAGTGTCGATCGCGGCGGTGGCCGTCACCACCTTGAACGTCGAGCCGGGCGCATACCCATATTGAAGGGCGCGGTTCACGAGCGGCGAGTCGGGCGCGTGTTCGAGCCGTTTGTAGGCGCTCAGCGAGCGCAGCGCGTTGGGGTCGTAGCCGGGCGTGGAGGCCATCACGCTGATCGCGCCCGTCCGCGGGTCGAGCGCCACGACCGCGCCGCGGTGTTCGCCCAGCGCCGCGAGGGCCGTACGCTGGGCCGCGGGGTCGAGCGTCGTGATCACTTCGTCCCCCTGCCTGCGCTTGCCCTGCAGCTGGTCGAGGATCGCCTGCGGGTTGGTGGCGCTGGTTTCGCCGTCGAGCGCGGGGTTGCGATAGCGCTCGACGCCAGACTGTTCAAGGTCGGTGTAGGAGTAGCCGACCGTCTGGGCGAACAGCCCGCCGGCCGGATACGTCCGCCGGTAGGCGCCTTCGCGTCCGCGCACGCTGCGCGCCAGCACCGTCCCGTCGGCGGCGAGGATCCTGCCGCGCCGGATGCGTTCCTGCTGCAGCAGCCCACGCCTGTTGAGCGCGTTTTGACGCAGCGCGCCGGCTTCGAAGATCGTCCAGCGCGAGGTGAACGCGACGAGCAGCGCGAACAGCACGACGACCAGGCCATACAGGCGGACGATCGGCTTATTCACCGAGCTGTCCCAGTTCGAGGCTGCGCATGAGATCGGTCGCATCTGCTTGCGAGCGAAGCGTTTGGTCCAGCAGCGTGCGCCTGCGTACGGGCGACAGCGCGGAGGCGCTGACGCCAGAGACGTAATCGCTGCTGTACAGGTCGATCCCGCCCGGCAGCTGGTAGGGAACGCCGCGATACAGCGTCACCAGGCCGCGGGCGTTGGTGCCGATGAAATAGACCGACTGCGCCGCCAGGTACGCACCCGAGGCGAGCAGGCCGAGCACCACCAGCGCGATCGCAGCCGGGGCAAGGCGGCGCAGGCGCTTGCGTTTACTCCTGCGGCTCGGCGCCGAGGTCGGCAGGCGCGGGCTGCGGGGTCGCACGGGCCGGCGTGGCGACGCCGTGGGAGCAAGGGCGCCCGGCTCGCCCTGCTCCGGCGGGGCGCTTTGATCCGCCGGCTCGCTCTGGTCCGGCTCGCCCTGCTCCGGCGGGGCGCTTTGATCCGCCAGCTCGCTCTGGTCCGGCGGGGCGCCCTGCTCCGGCGGGGCGCCCGCGTTCGGGACGGCGTCTGCCTGGCCGCGGCCATCCGGGGTCGCGGTCGCGAGCACAGCCTGCTCCTCAGTCTCCGGAGCGAGTTGCGGCGCCGGCGCAGAGGGATCGTCCAGGCGAAACAGCACCACCGTGATGTTGTCTCGCCCCCCGGCCTCGTTGGCTGCGGCGATCAGCGCCTCGCCGGCGTCGCGCAGGCGCGGGCGCGAGCGCATCAGCTCCGCCACGCGCTCCTCGGCGAGCATCGTCGTCAGGCCATCGCTGCACAGCAGATAGACGTCGCCCGCACGGGCGAGGAAGGAGCGCGTGTCGACCTCGACCGCCGGCTCGGGTCCGAGCGCGCGCGTGATCACCGAGCGCTGCGGGTGATCGACGGCTTCCTCAGGCGTGATCTTGCCCTGGCGCAGCAGCTCGTCGACGAGCGAATGATCGTCGGTCAGGCGCATGAACTCGCCCGCGCGCAGCCGGTAGGCGCGACTGTCGCCGACGTGGGCGATCGCCACCTCCTCCGGCGTGACATACACCGCCGTCAGGGTCGTGCCCATCCCCGCGTGCTCGGCGTTTGAGTGCGAGAGCTCGTGGATGCGGGCGTTGGCCAGGCTCGCTCGCGCCGCCAGGCCGCTCTCGGGCTCGGCGGTATCGCCCAGCCCTTCCTCGAACACGTTCACCGCGATCCGCGAGGCGACCTCGCCGGCCTGCGCGCCGCCCATCCCGTCGGCGACGACGAACAGCGGCGAGTGCGCCAGCAGCGAGTCCTCGTTCGCGCGCCGCTGACGGCCGGTGTCGGTGGCGGCGTACTGCTCTGCGACGCGGAGCATCAGTTCGCTCCGGTTCGGGTGGTGGTCGGGTACGCGCCGGCGAACGGCGTGCCCAGCGCCGTCTCGGGCGCCCGAGACGCTGTCGTGTCGAGATTCGCGAGGTGGGTGCGCATCGCTAGTCGACCTCGAACGTGAACTCGGAGTCGCCGATCCTGACGCGGTCGCCGGGATGCAGTGGCCGGGGGGTCTCGAGCAGCTCCTCGTTGAGGTAGGTGCCGTTGGTGGAGCGCAGATCCTCGACCACGAGGATGGCGCCCTGCCGGTAGATACGGGCGTGGCGCGAGGAGGCGAACGGGTCCTCCAGGCGTATCTCCGCCTCCTCGCCGCGTCCGAGCACGACGTCCCCGTCGAGGTCGTAGATCATTCCCTGATCATGACCCGGCGCGCGCTCCACGACGAGCCTGGGCGCGCGCCCGGCGAAGTCGGCGACACCTGCCGAGGAGGCCGAATGCAGACCGGTCGCGTCGGGGGAGACCGGCGCGCCCGATGACGGCAAGAGCGCGGGGGAGGCTTGATCATTATCATCGCCGCGGAGGTCGCGCAACGCGCTGCGCGCGACCCACATCAGGAACAGGTAGAGCACGGCCAGAAATCCGAACTTGAGGGCGACCGATACGGGCGCGAGCGTGGTCATGAGAGGTCGAACACGATCTCGGTAGAGCCCAGCTGCAGGCGATCCCCCGGGTGCAGCGGGTGGGGCCCGTGGATATCGCGACCGTTGACGCGCACACCGTTGGTCGAGCCCAGGTCGACGACGGTCCAGTCGCCCCCGTCGGGACGGAGCTCCGCGTGACGGCGCGAGACGCCGGTGTCCTCGAGCACGATGTCGCAGTCGCGGCTGCGCCCGATCACGCCGCCCGCAGACGGCACCGGCAGGCGCCTGCCGCTCACCGACAGCAGCGCCCGCGCGGGACGACGCGCCCGCGCCTGCTCGACCGGCTTGCGCATACGCGCCGAGCTGCTGTAGATCATCGTCTGCCCATGTGCGTCGCGGGGCGCGGCCGGCAGTCGGTCCGCCGGCGACTCCGCCGGAGAGTCGTCACTGTGACCGTCCGCCCGGACAAGCCGCGCCTGAATGCCGAATTCGCCGAGCGACAGCTCCTCGTCGGTGTGGAATGAGATCAGCGGCTGCGTGGCGAGGATCAGATCCTCGCGGCGGGCGTGCTCGAGCAGGTAGGCGCACAGCTCGTCGATCACCTCGTGCTCGACGCCCTCGTAGCGAGCGCGATCATCGGGCGAGAGCCACACCGAGTACTCGTTCGGCGCATAGGTGCGCGAGACCGACGCGGTGCGATGCTCGTCCATCTCCCGCGCGAGCTTGTGCGCCAGTTCGATCGGACGCACCTCCGAGCGGAACACGCGCCCAAACACGCCTTCGACGAGATTGGCGATCCTGGTCTCGAGTGCTCTCAGGGGGTTCATGGCAGGGGCCTTCAGATCGTCGGCCGTGGTACAGCCTCCGGCCGTGTGCACTCTAAGGGTCTATCCCAAGAGGGGCGTGCGGCTGGAGCGTTCTAGGGCCAAGCTGGCCGATCGGAGATCCCGTCGATCTCCGATCGGCACGGACGCAAGGGCGAAGGCATGGTGGTGCCATGTCGAGCCCGAGGACAAAGCTCCGCGCAGGCCATCGGACGCATCCAGACGTGCGACCATCGCAGGGATAGACCCTAAGGGTGACGAACGCAGACCGGACCGCGCAGCGCGCGTCCGGCGATCGCGATGGCGGCGCCCGTGACCGCTCCGAGCACCGCGCCACGCGGCTGCGGAAGGGCCACGCCGGCGGACAGACCGGCGTCGAAGTAGGGCGTGGCGACCAGCAGCGCGGTGGACAATATGACCGCCGCGAGCGTGTCGAGGATCGCGCTGGCGCCGCGCACGATCAGCGGCAGCACGGCCGCGGCGGCGGCCCACAGCGCAGCGCCCGACAACAGGCCGAGCGTGAGCATCGGTCCGATGACGTGGATGGCGGCGCCGTGGAGCGAGCCCTCCCAGACCGCGCGCGGCGTCGCGGCGTCGGGCGGAGAGAGCCACAGGCGGGTCCCGTACAAACCTCCGCCCAGAAGCGGCTCGGCGAGAGCCAACCACCAGTACCCGAGCGCGCCGAGCGCTGCGCGCCGTGACCAGTGCGAGACCTGCCCCGCCAGCGCAGGGTATGCGCCCGCCAGGCCCACGAGGCCGAGCAGGGGCGCCAGCCCGGCCGTCAACCAGCCGACGCCGGGACGGGGGCCCAGCAGCAGCAGCGGCGCCGCCGCGATGAGCAGCAGCAGCGCGATCCCCGGGCGCGCGCTCGCCACCTGCCAACTCGCCGCCGCGATCACACACCCAGCCCACACCGCGCGCGGCACCGGTAGGCGGCGAGGCGCACGGGCGTCGCCGTCCGCCGCTATCGACCCCGGGTCTCGCGGCGCGTGGCGGGCGTGTGCGTCGATCCGCTCCACGGGGACGTCCGGGGCGGTGGTTCCGCTGCGCGCCGGGGCGCCGAGCTCGGCGCTCGCCGAGGCGTGAGGAGCCGCCTCGGCCACCGGTGGCGACGACGGCCGCCCCTCTCCGTCCGGCTCATATGACGGTCGCGCTACGACGGCTCTCCCACGGAGTGGCCCGCGTCTGCGGTTCAGCCCCTCGGTCAGAGTCCGTTCGAGCGCGGCGCGCAGATCCTCCGGGGTCCCGCGTCGGGCGGGGTCGATCGCCAGCGCCATATCCAGGGCGTCCGTCAGCGTGCGCGGGAGGTCGGGGCGGCGCGCGGCGAGCGCCGGAAGCCGGCGGCCGATGCGCCGTGCCGTCGCGGCGGGTGTCGGCCCGCGCACCGGGTTGACCCCGGTGAGGCCCTCATAAATGACCAGCGCGAGCGAGTAGACGTCAGCGGACTCGCCGACCTGAAGGCCCTCGCTCTGCTCGGGCGCCATGTAGGCGAGCGTGCCGAGCGTCTCGCCGGTGCGCGTGAGCGCCTCGCCGCCCGCGAGGCTCGCGCCGCCGAAGTCGGTCAGCTTCGCCGGCGCCTCGTGCTCGCCGGGATCGTGAGGCACGAGCACGTTCTGGGGCTTGACGTCGCGGTGGATGACACCCCGGGCATGGGCGTGGGCGAGCGCGTGGGCGAGCGCGACCCCGATTTCGAGCAGCTCCTCGTCTGAGAGCGCGTCCTGCGCCACGAGCTGTGCGAGCGTGTCGCCGTCGACGAGCTCGGAGACGAGATAGAACGCGTCGTCGTCCACGTACGCCTCGTGCAGCGCCACGATCGCAGGATGCGCCAGGCGCGCCGACGCGAGCGCCTCTCGGGAAGCGCGCTCGGCCGCTCGCGGCTCGCAGCCACATCCGTCGGTGGCGGACAGATCCGGAGGGAGGGGTATTCGCTTGAGCGCGACTTCGCGGCGCAGCAGCTCGTCGTACGCGCGCCACACCACGCCGAACCCGCCCGCGCCGAGGCGCTCGATCGGGCGGTAGCGCCCGTGCAGCAGCGCTCCGTCCCGCGGATGCCCGCCGGCAACGCGCGGAGCGCAGCCTCCTCGTCGCGGCGGCTCCGTCCGGGCGATCGCGGCGGGCGTTGTCGCGAGCTCCTCGGCGGTGGCAGCGTCGGGCGGAGCGCCGGCTCGCGCGCGATGGTCCTGGACGAGAGTTTGCAAAGAGTCCACCGGGTGGCGCGTTCGCCGCCCGCAGGCGCGCTCCCTGCACGAAAGCGAAGGATTATGCGGACTGACCGAGAAGTTGCAGGTTTACGGGCGAAGAGGCGGGCAGTCATACTGGTGCCCTCCGCATGAACAAGTCCCTGCAAAGGAGCGATAGCTTTTGTCGTTTTTTGACGACGGCGAGGAGACAGAGCCTCGCCGGGCAGCCCGAGCGCCGCAGAGGCCCCGCCCGCGCCGCGCGCGGCACACGCAGGAGCCCGATTCGCACGCCGAACACACCGTGATGGTGCGCCGCCGTGTGGCGGCTGGCGTCGGCGTGGTGCTGTTGATCGTGATCGTGCTGGTCATCAACGGGTGCCTGAAAAGCGAGAAGACGCAGGCGTTGAAGGACTACACCCACAGCGTCAGCAGGATCGTGACCGAATCCGACCAGCAGGTCTCGCGGCCGCTGTTCGCGGCACTGTCGGGGGCGAGCTCCAAGCGCCAGACCGATGTCGAGACGCAGGTCGATCAACTGCGCCTCGAAGCCGAGAAGCAGGCCACCCGGGCGAAGGGGTTGAGCGTTCCCGGAGAAATGGACTCCGCGCAGCGCGACCTGCTGCTGGCGCTGGACCTGCGCGCCGAAGGGGTCGAAAAGGTCGCAAGCCTGCTGCGCAAAGAGCTCGGCGGCCAGGCCAAGCAGAGCGCGCAGATCGCGGGCGACATGGAGAACTTCCTGGCCTCCGACGTGATCTACTCCCAGCGGGTCGCGCCGCTGATCGAACAGACGTCGAAGGGCGCCGGCGTCGAAGGGCAGACCGTCGCGAGCACGCGCTTTCTGCCGAACATCGGCTGGCTGGAACCGAACACGGTGCAATCGCGCATCACCGGCCAGGCGGCGTCCTCGTCGAGCGCGCCGGTGACCGGCAACCACGGCAGCGCGCTGAAGGGGGTGGGCGTCGGCGCCAACACGCTGGCGCCCGAACCCACGCTGAACCACATCAGCGGCGGGAGCAACCCGACCTTCACCGTGCAGGTCGAAAACTCCGGCGAATTCCCCGAGACGAACGTCAAGGTCGATGTCACCGTCATCGCCGCCGGGAAGCAGTATCCGGCCTCGCACACAATCGAAAAAACCGAACCCGGCAAGACCGTCAACGTCGATATCCCGGTGACCGGCGTGCCACCGGGCGCCTCGAAAATCGAAGTGAAAATCGAGGGGGTGCCCGGCGAGAACGATCTGGAAAACAACAAGAGCACCTACCTGGCGATCTTCGGGCCCTAGACGTTTCGTCCATCCATCCGGGAGACGGCTCTGAACCCAGTTGCCCTCCGCGAAGTCTGCCTCGAGCCTGAGCAGCGCTCGTGGCGTCCACGAGCACGGGCGGCGCCAGCGAGGTTTCTGCCCGCGCCCACGCGCGTCTGCGAGCGCTAAGTTGTGGCGAGCATGACCGCCGCGATAGCCGACACCCAGGGAATCGTCGCGATCTTCGCGGCCGCAGTGGCTGTCGTCGCGCTGGTCGCGTGCGCGACGCTGACGCTGTCCGTGCGCCGGCTGAGGCGCTCTCAGAAGCTCGTGATCGGGGATCGCGAGACCCGCGACGTGGTGGCCCACGCAGCGGATATGCAGGCCGCGTTCGAAGTCCTGCGGGGATACGTCGAGGACGTCGCGGTCCGCCTCGACGGGCGGCTGGCGGGCGCCGAGACGGCGCTGCACGGCGTGCTTGCGCATCGGGCGCTGGTGCGCTACGACGCCTACAACGAGCTGTCCGGGCAGCAGTCGATGTCGATCGCCCTGCTCGACGACGCGCGCTCGGGGATTGTGCTGTCGTGCATCCACCATCGCGATCAGGCGCGGGTGTATGCCAAGCAGGTGCACGGCGGACGGGGCGAGCTGGAGCTCTCGCCTGAGGAGGCCGAGGCCGTGCGTCTCGCGCTGAGCCCGGCCGGGGAGCGAGCCGATGTCGCCGGACAGCGGGCCGGCTGAGGGCCTCGACGGCGGGGACCGGCGCCCCCGCGTCGGGTACCTCGGCCCCGAGGGCACGTTCAGCGAGGAGGCGCTGCTGTCGAGCGCCGAACCGGGTGCGGTGGAGCCGGTCGCGCTGCGGACGATCTACGACACGATTCTCGCGCTCACGCGTGGGGAGGTGCGATGGGCGCTCGCCCCGATCGAGAACTCCCTGGATGGATCGGTGAGCGTCACGCTGGACCTGCTGGGCAGCGAGGACGGGGGCCTTGAGATCGTCGGCGAGGCGCTGCTGGCGGTTCGCCACTCGCTGATCGCCTCCGAGACGGTGGAGCTGGAGGAGATCGACACGGTCCTGACCCATCCCCAGGTTCCCGGGCAGTGCGAGCGGTTCCTGCGCGGGGAGCTGAGACACGCGACGGTGCAGCCGGCGAGCTCCACTGCGGAGGCGGTGCGGATCGTCGCCGCGGCACGCCGGCGAGGCCAGGCGGCGCTGGGGACGGCACTGGCGGCTGAAATCTACGGCGCGACGGTCCTGCGGGAGGGCGTGCAGGACAGGCACGACAACGAAACGCGGTTCGTGTGGCTCGCGCATGGCGGCGGGGGAGGCATAGCTGGAGCTGAGACCATCTCGCCCGACTGCGCAGCGTCCGCTGGGGCGGATGGAGAGCGGGGACACGCTCCGCCGCTGCGCGCGCGCTCCAGCGCGGGATGGAAGACGTCGCTGGTGTTCTGGGGACCGGGAGCGGATAGCCCCGGCTGGCTCGTTCGCTGCCTGAACGAGTTCGGACGGCGCGAAATCAACCTTACGAAGATCGAGTCCCGGCCCAAGCGCGATCGAATGGGCAGCTACATGTTCTTCGTGGACCTGCAGGGTAGGGTGAGCGATCCCGCGATTACAGAGGCGGTCGCGGGGCTGCGGCGGCTCTGCGAGCAGGCGCGCGTGCTCGGCTCCTACCGCGCGAGCGCCTCCCCGACGGATGCGCCGGCGGGCGGCGGCGGAGCCGAGAAACAGCGGGCGAGCAATCGCCACGAGGAGCCCACGCCATCGCTACACTCCGGCGCTACAGATGGATAGCATCGTTCCACCTGTAGTACTGAGGTCCGTGCCGCCACCAGAGCACCGGCGGCGCGGGCCTGACAGTGGCCGGGTGCTCGTGCTGAACGCGACCTATGAGCCGATCAACGTGTGCTCGGTGCGCCGCGCGGTCGTGCTGCTGCTGAAGGACAAGGCCGAGCTGCTGGAGCGTGGGCGCTGGGAGCTGCACTCGGAGAGCTCCACCGTCGCCCGCCCGGTCGTGATCAGGCTGGTCAGCTACGTACGGGTGCCGCGTGACGCCCACCGGCGCAAGATCACCAGGCGCGCTGTGTTCGCGCGCGACGGCTGGGCCTGCCAGTACTGCGGATCACGTTCGAATCTAACCGTCGACCACGTGATCCCGCGCTCCAAGGGCGGCAACTCCAGTTGGGAGAACATCGTCGCCTCGTGCGCGCCGTGCAACCGGCGTAAGGGCGACCGGCTGCCACGCCAGGCCGGAATGCATCCGCGGCGCGCACCGCGCACGCCGCGAGCGGAGATCTTCATCCATGTCGCCTCGCCGACGATCCCCGAAGCGTGGCTGGCATACCTGCCACAGGCGGCGTGAGCCTCTGATCCTTGCGGGCTCAGACCCAGCCTCGGGCGGGGCTGGCTCCTTCGGCGCCAGGTCAGCGATGGAGGCGCCGTTGCATGGGTCGATATTCGGTTACCTACGGACAGGTGACCATCAGCGAGAACGGCGCATCTGCAGGGAGCGCGGCGGCGTACGTCATCACTGTGATCGTATGTTCGCCCGTCACGGCCTGAGCCGTATGCGGAGCTCCACTTTCGTTGACCGTCGCCACGACGGCGCATCCTTGCAGCACCGGTTCTGATTTCCCGTCCGCCAATTCGTATTCTCCTGTCGTGAGGAGCTTCGCGGTGAGATTGCCCACGAGGGCAGTTCCACTCCCAGTGGACGTCACAGTCTCCACCTCCGTCAGGCCAGCTCCGGTCGGACCTGCAGGGCCGGTTTCGCCCTTGATGCCCTGCGGTCCTTCGAGCCCCTTTTCGCCCTGAGCACCAGTTGGACCGGCAGCGCCCGTTGGGCCGGCAACACCAGTTGGGCCGGCAGCGCCGGTCTGGCCGATTGGGCCGGTCGCGCCGGCTTCACCCCTTGCGCCTATCGGACCTGCAGGGCCGGTTTCGCCCTTGATGCCCTGCGGTCCTTCGAGCCCTTTTTCGCCCTGAGCACCAGTTGGACCGGCAGCGCCCGTTGGGCCGGCAACGCCGGTCGCGCCGGCTGGTCCGGTTTCACCCCTTGCGCCGGTCGCGCCGGTCACACCTGCCGGTCCGGTTGCACCTGCCGGGCCAGCTGCACCGGTTGGGCCTGCTGCTCCCCGAACTCCTTCTGGACCTTCAAGGCCTTCGGGGCCCTTGGGGCCGGCTGGGCCAGTGGGACCGGTCGCACCGCCACCGGGACCCGTTGCACCAGTCGCACCGGCTGGGCCGGGTGGTCCGACTGGTCCGACTGGTCCGACCGCACCGCTCAGCCCGCTGGCACCAGTGGCGCCCGTCGCGCCCGTCGCGCCTGTTACCCCCTGAGGCCCCTGAGCGCCCTGAGCGCCCTGAGTGCCGGTTGCGCCGTTCAGTCCGTTGGCGCCAGCGGCACCAGTGGCGCCGGTGGCGCCGCGAGGGCCGGCCGGGCCGCGCGACGTGGCCTTGCTATTGCCCTTCGGCTTCGCCTTGGATTGGCCCGCGGATGAAGCCTTGGCAGCGTCTGCCGTGGCGGTGGTCGTCCCCAGTGCAAGCAGGCCGAGCAAGCCGCCGTTGAACAGGCTTCGACCCACCTTGAGGCTCCAGTGACGTACGCGGTGCATACGAATATAACGTTCTTCAGCCGTCGATTTGTGCGGGCCGATCAATATACATCGTGTCGCGCTCCTGACACAGTGGCGGGTCAGGTGTACATCGCTGCGCAGGCACCGACAGAATCGTTTGAAATGATGGTCGCTTGAGAACGTTCGAGAGATGGGCTGCTCAGAGTGCCGCCATCAGGGCGGGGCCTGCAGCACCGTGCCGCCTCGCCTCCGCGTTGTGGCGAGCGCCGCCGTGTGCGGCGGGGGTGCTGCTGCTCGGTGCGCTCGCCGGATGCGGAACGAGCACTCCCAAGCTCAATACGGCCGTTGTCGAGCGTGCGATCGCGAACTCGATCCTCACCGAGCGGCACATCGATGCGAAGGTCAGCTGCCCACCCGGCATCCCGGAGCAGAGGGGACGCGTATTCACATGTATGGCGAGGCCCGCCGTCGGCGCCTACCCCGTCTCGGTGACCGAGGTCGACGGCGCCGGCCACGTTCGGTACGGAAACCCGACCCCCTTGAGCGTGCTCGACATGGCCAGAGTCACGCGCGCGATCACGATTTCCATCCTCACCCAGAGGAAGCTGCATGCCCGCGTGATCTGCCCTGCAGACGTCCTGCAGCAGAAGGGACTCGTCTTCACCTGCACGGCGGCGGTCCGCAACCGCGGTTATCCGTTCGTCGTCACCGAGGTCGACGGCAACGGTCATGTTCGGTACGTCGGACACTGACGCGCGCCTGGCGCGGGCGGCTGAGCGAGCGTCGAGCGGCGGCGCCGACACTACTATGATGCCCCTCTCGGTCCCCTTCCCCGACCCGCGGCCTGGCTGCGCCGCGATGACCGCCCGCCGTCCGTCGGTCTGCCTGTGCATGATCGTCAGGGACGAGATCGACGTCCTCGAGCGCTGCTTGGATTCGTGTCGTGAGCTGATCGACCGCTGGGTGATCTGCGACACCGGGTCCACCGACGGCACGCAGGACCTCATCCGCCGGAAGCTAGACGGCATCCCGGGCGAGCTGCACGAGCACGACTGGGTTGACTTCGGCCACAACCGCAGCGAGCTGATGAGGCTCGCGCGCGCCAAGGCCGACTACCTGCTGCTGCTCGACGCCGACACCACGATCGAGGCCGACCCGCGAGCACTGGAGAAACTCGAGGCCGACTCCTATCTGCTGTGCCACGCCGATGGAATCCGGCACTACACCAAGCGCTTGGTCAGCGGCAGGCTCGACTGGCGCTATGTGGGCGTGGTCCACGAGTACATCACCTGTGATGAGGACCATAGGACCGAGCGACTGGACGACGTCATCATCCGCTCGTGGTCGGTGGGCGGGTCACGCAAGGGGCGCTGGCGGCGCGACGCCGAGCTGCTCGAGGCCGAGATCGAGCGCGACCCAGCCGACGCTCGTGCCGTGTTCTACCTCGCGCAGACCTACCGCGATATCGGCGAGGAGAGCGACGACCGCGCCGAGCTCGCGCTCGCGCTGGCCCATTACCAGCGTCGCGCGGAGATGGGCGGCTGGGTGGAGGAGGCATATTTCGCCCGCTACCAGGTCGGTGTCCTCAGCGCCCGGCTGGGCGACTGGCCGCGGGCCGTCGACGCGTTCCTCACGGCCTGGGAGCAGCGGCCGGCCCGCCTGGAGGCGGTCTACGACCTCGCGGTCGGCCTGCGCGAGCGCGGCCTGCACCGCGCGGCGCACCAGTTCACGCGGCTGGCGGCGGGCCTGGGCCCGCTGCCCGTTCCTGAGGACATCCTGTTCGTCGCGCCCTGGATCTACGAATGGGGCATGCTGTTCGAGTACTCGATCACCGCCTACTGGTGCGGAGAGCTCGGCACATCGGTCGCCGCCTGCAAGCGATTGCTCGCGATCCGGTCGCTGCCCGAGCCCCATCGTCGCCAGACCAGCGCCAACCTGCGACACGCCTTCGGGGCGATCGCGCGCCAGGCCGCCGAACAGCCGCCTCTCCCGCCGCGCAGGTTGCCCCACACCGGAATCCCGACCCGGGGCCGTCCGGCGCCGGGCTCCTGACCTGCGTGGCGTTCGCGGCCCCGCCAGCCATGGCACGCACATTAATCACCGAGGGCCCGCACTGGGCGGGCCCTCGGTACTCACTGACTGATGCTTCTCCGTCCTACTTCTTCTTCTTCTTGCTGTGCTTCTTCTTCTTGTGCTTGGCCGCGTGTGCCTTGTGGCTTTTACTGGCCTTTACTCCGCCCAGCGCCGCACCGCTCGTCGCGGGGAGCGTGTTCGGAATCGGCGTCACCAGGGAACTCGGACCACCGGATGCCGCTGCGCCTGTGTGGACGGTAGCCAGTTTCGCCACTTCTTCTTCGTGGACTTTCTTTTCAGCGGCCAGTTTTTCTTCGTTGGCTTTGTGGGTAGCCGCTTCTTCTTCGTGGACTTTCTTTTCAGCAGCCGCTTCTTCTTCGTGCGCTTTCTTTTCAGCAGCCGCTTTTTCTTCCGCTGTTTTCAGAGCGGCGATCTTTTCTTCGTTGGCTTTCTTTTCGGCGGCCAGTTTTTCTTCGTTGGCTTTGTGGGTAGCCGCTTCTTCTTCGTGGACTTTCTTTTCAGCAGCCGCTTCTTCTTCGTGAATTTTCTTTTCAGCGGTTGCGTCTTCTTCTGCATCCTTCTTTTCTTCGGCTTCCTTGACTCCCGCCGGGTTCGTCGAGAAGTCGGCGAGGTGATCCCGGAAGATCTTCTCGTCCATGTACTGGACGTTCAGATCGACTTTTGCGGACGAGCTGTTCGTCAGCTCGATCGCGGCCAGGCCCAGCGAGTTGGTCGTCTCGCAGAGATGATCGCTATGGATGTCCGCCGGATCCGTCACCCTGCTTCCGCCGACGTAGACGGACGTCCCCTTGCCGAGCTGTTCTTTCGGATCCTGCAGGAAGGGACTGACAGCGTTGTACGGTTCGATGCTGCTGCCAGGACCGGCCTCAAAGCACACTTCCTCGCCGACGATCGGATAACCGTCGATGTCCTGCGCCTTTGCAACGATGATGCGTGTGCTCTGTTCGTTTGCACCAGGACCCTTCGGGAACTCGAACCATTCCTTTTCCCACCTGGACGAGACCGTCTTGACCACCGGTGTTGCTGATTTGACCGGCTGGTAGTCAACCGGCTCGTACGGATATACCGCCGTGGCCGAGACCGACGATTCGCCGATCGTCTTCCCGAACAGGCCTTTCAGGTCACAGCCGCCGTTTCCGTTCTTGACGATCTTGCCTTCTTCGCTTTCGCCTTCGGCTCCGGCGAACACGGGGAGGTGGTTCAGGTAGAACCCGTCGCCCGGCGTGTACGCCAGATAGACCTCGCCGCGCTCGTCAGTGTAGAAGGTCTCGCTCCTGAACCCTTCCGGTGTCTGATATTCGCTCGGCTGTACGTCAGTGCGCCGCAGACATCCGGTCGATTCCGAGTTGAGGAAGTTACCGCTGCGCACCGAATTCCAGAACGTGTACGGTTCCGGATGTTTGTTCAGGAACCCGGGGAAGTCGCCTCCGGGGCTCGGCCCGTCGATACCAGACGCCTCGTTCACGGGGCGATCGGTGGCCGGAATGTACGCGCCGTAGTACGGGTTGTACAGGTTGCCTCCTGGTTCGGCGTTGCCTGTGAGGTCATGGCTGTAGACCTGAGCCTTGCTGGCGCCCGCTATCTGCCCCACGCCGCCCAGGTCGGACCCGCCTTCGTTTTTCGCCATGCGCACGTCGATACGCAGAGCGGGCATCGGGGCGTCGTCCGGGTTGAGTCGGGTGTCGCTGAGCAGCGTCTCGTTGGCGGCCTGCGGGTCAAACGGCCCGACGGTCGCGGTTACGCCCGACGTGTTGTTGCCAAACGCAGGCCGGAAGAACACGTCGTGCAGAGGATCGTTTGTCCCCGAGCCTTCGTTGGACGTTGTCGCTTCGATCGGCGTGCCGTGGATGTCCCACAGACCCGGATTGCTGCCCGGCGGTTCTTCTTCTTCGGAGCTGCTCGCCAGCGTGCCGGCGAGGGTCGCCCAGTCGTTCGGCAGCGTGTAGGAGGGGTTGGTGAGGATGTTGGACAGCGGAGATTCTTTTACGACCGGGAAGCTGCCCGTAACCTTGATCTGGATCAGACCTTTGTCCTGGTTGGTCGCGGTTTCCGGGTTGAACGGCGAGGGAATGAATTTGCCGTCGCCCGCCGGATCGCCCAGGAAGTTGGCCAGGGCGCTCGGGTTGGCCTGCGACTGGATTGTCCTGTCTCCGTTGGGGACGTTTTCTGAGAGACCGACCTCCGCCAGCGTCGGCGCGTTGGTCGTCAGCCAGATCACCAGGAACTGATGCGAGAACACGATTTCGTGCGTCGACTGATTCCTGACGTCGACCCTGATCCGAGACAGACCGGGATTCAGCGACTTGTAGTCGGTCGCCACACAGCCCTCTTGTTCCCTTTCCTCGCCAATCTGGTGAGAAGGCTCGGACGACCTGAAGAACGCCGCGGGCCCGGGATCGAAGACTTCGCCGAGATTGCTCCCCGCGTCACCGTCGGGCGTCGGGGGCTGGAACTGATAACCGGACCAGTCCTCGACCTGGTAGTTGGCGAACTGGCTGATCGCGCCGGTCGTGATGGCTTTGTCGCACACCACCAAGCGTACGTGCTCCCCTACCCAGGCTACATAGGGGACGTTGGCTGTCTGAGGACCGTTTCCGGGTCCCGGATTGGGAGCGGCGAAAGCGCCTGCCGTGAGCGAACCCATGGCCAGCAATGCCGCTCCTGTCGCGGAGACCAGCCCCGCGATCAGTTTCCTTTTCATTAGTAGTGGTCGCATTTGTGTGCGGCCTCCTCCGTGAGTTGAGTGGACTTAAAGTGCCGTCCAATGGGCACGTCATACGTTTACGAGATGCCCAAAACGGGCACAACGCGCATGCGACAGTACAGACGGCCCAAGCTCTCCACAATCATCATGTGGGGTAGTCTTAGGCTCCGGCAAGCGGGTGGGTGAGCACCTACCCGTAGCGACGCATAGGGCGGCAATCCACAGTGCTGGAGCGGAGAAAGTCTCGGCGGCGTGGGCGGTTGTCAGCTCGCGGGGAGCTGTTCCGACTCGGCTGCTTGGCTGCCGCTATCGGAGATATTCGAGAAGTTGGGAAGATCTCCCTGCCTGTGGGCCGCCACGTGAGCTGCTTGCACGCGATTGTGCACGCCCAGCCTGGAGTAGATCGCCCGCAGGTGGAACTTGACCGTGTTGGCGGAGATCGTCAGGCGCGTGGCGATCTCATCGTTGCGCAGTCCGCGGGCGGCAAGGTCGAGGACCTCACGCTCGCGCAGGCTCAATGCGGCGAGTTGAGCATCCGGCCGGGGCTCGACCGAGGCAGCCTGCCAGCCGACGGGCATGACCGCGCGCCCCTCGAGGACATGGCGGAGCGCCAGGATCACCTCCTCGGCGGTGTCGGACTTCAGTACGACGCCCTCGACGCGCTCGTCGATTGCGCAGCGGATCACTTCCGGTGAGACGGCGCCGCAGAGCAGCAATATCTTCACCTCCGGGTAAGTGCGCCTGATCTCTGCCACCGCCGCCGGGCCGGCGGCCAAGCCATCGGCGTCGACGATCACTGCCTGCAGTTTGGGCTCTCCCGGGGGCGATACAGCGGCCAGCCCGTGTACGGCCGGAAAGGCGCCCGCTACCCGATTGCCGCTTTTCGTGAGCATCCACGCGAGGGCCTCCGTGGCCAGCGCGCCATTCCCACCGATAATCGCGATCCTGGGTTCATCGTGAGCTCTCGCCGGGCGAGATGATCGTAAACGCCTGTCGGTCACGGCCGCCGAGCGCTCTGGGAGTCTCTGGTCAACGTGGACAGCTGGAGGCCGTGCGGTGACGTGCGCTGGACGCAAGCACGGGAGCGTAAGCGAGGCATCTGGTGGTGCTCAACGCCACCGAGATGCTCCCCCTGTCACGTGGCACCACCTGTCATCTGTGCATGTCGGCGGGCCGCCTCGACCCGATTGCGCACTTCCAGGCGTGAGTAGATGGCGCGGATATGGAACTTGATCGTGTTTGGGCTGATCCCAAGCTCGCCGGCGATCTCCTCGTTGCGCCGCCCCTGGGCAATCAGGGAGAGTATCTGGCAGTGACGCGGGCTCAGTCCAAGCTGCCTCTCTTGGGGCGGTGCGAGGACCCGCTGCCAGTCGGCCGGCATGATGGTGCGCCCAGTCGCCATGTATCCGATGGCCGCCCGGATGTCCTTCGCCGAGTAGCTCTTGAGGATGACGCCGCTCACCCGATACTCGATCGCACAGCGAACCGCCTCCTCGCTGATCTCCTGACATAGCATCACGATCCTCGGCTGCAGGAGCGCTGAGCTCAGCGCCGCGACGGCGCTCCGGCAGCCATCGGGGTCATCTCCATCGCAGTCGAGCAGGATCAGCGACGGCCGGCGCGCGCGTTCCGCGGACAAGAGATCGGCGGCGGACTCGAACGTCCCCAGCACGCTGAGCCCGTCCTCCGCAGCCAGCAGGCTCGCGGTGGTATCCCGCAGCAGGCGTTGGCCGCCCACCAGCACGAGAGTCACCGTCGGCCTGGAGCACGCGGAAGTCCTGTCGAAGGGCGGCCAGACCTTCCGCTCCGGCGACTCGCTCGGCGGCTCCACCGCGATCGGCGATCGTGGGGACCAGACGGACTCCAAGCGCGTGGAGCGATCTCGATACAGCTCGTTTGTCCTACGCGGCATATTCAGATCTTCCGTGTCTCCGGCCCCCCACAAGATCCCACCATCCAGCTGGGTGCGAGTCCAGCATGCTAGACGACTTTAGTCTTTGGCGCAAGTTTGGACGTATATCCGAGTCGGATCGTCGTGGCCGGCGCGCGCCGTGGTCAGGAAGGCCCCTCGTGGAACTCTGGCCGAGCGCGAGGCGAGGGGCGCCCACTCCAGACGCCCCTCACTCCGCGATGCTTTGACTGGAAGACCGAGACGGTCAAATGGCTGCCGGGGGGACCAGGTCCGGCGGTCGTCTCGGGGTGTCCCGGGTTGGATTCCGCCAAGCGGTCCAGCCTCCGACCTAGCGGCCGGTCACCTCCAGGGTCCCGCGAGAACTGTGGCTGAGCGTACGGACCACCTCCTTTCTCTGGTCTGGCCAGAGTAGCGAACGGAGATGACGTGCGCCAGACTCAATCCTCGGCCGGCGACTCGCTGGGTGCGGAGGCGTCAGCGGGCGATGCAGAGGCCGGTGTCCCATCCTCGGCAGCCGTCCCGTCCTCGGTGTCGACGACGACGGCGACGGCGCTGACGAGATCCTCGTCCTTGAGGTTCATCGCGCGCACGCCAGTGGCCGAGCGGCCCTGCTGGGAGATGCCGGCGGCGGAGGTGCGCTGGACCATACCGCCGACGGAGATGAACACGAGCTCCTGGTGCTCGCGCACGACCAGGGCGCCCGCGAGGCCGCCCTTGCGCTCGGTGAGCTTGATCGTCTTGACGCCTTTGGCGCCGCGGTTGGTCTTGCGGTACTGGCCGATCTGCGTGCGCTTGCCGTAGCCGTTCTCGGTGACGACCAGCAGGTCCATGTCGTCGCGGGCGACGTCCATCGCGATCACCTGGCCGTCGGAACCGACGTCCATGCCCCGCACGCCGCTGGTGTCGCGGCCCATCGAGCGCGCGTCGGACTCGGCGAAGCGCACCGTCAGCCCGGCCTTGGAGACCATGATGATCTCGTCGTTCGGATCGACCGCGCGCACGGCGAGCAACTCGTCGTCGTCGCGAATCTTGATCGCGATGATCCCGTCGGCTTTGATCGGCGTGTTGTACGCGAGGAACTCCGTCTTCTTGACCGTGCCCGACCGGGTCGCGAACACGAGGTACTTGGTCTCTGAGAAGTCGCGCGTGGACACGACCGCCTGGATCCGCTCGCCTTCGCGCAGCGGCAGGACGTTCACGAGCGCGCGGCCCTTGGCCGTGCGCGAGGCCTCCGGCAGCTCGTACACCTTCGAGCGGTAGACCTTGCCGCGGTTGGAGAAGAACAGCAGGTAGTCGTGCGAGGAGCAGACGAACAGGTGCTCGATGAAGTCGCCGTCCTTCATGTCCATCCCGGTGACGCCGCGCCCGCCGCGCGCCTGCTGGCGGTAGGTGGCCAGCGGCAGCGACTTGACGTAGCCGCTCTGGGTGATCGTGATCACCATCTGCTGATCGGCGATCAGATCCTCGATGTCGATCTCGTCCTCGGAGTGGCTGATCTCGGTGCGGCGCTCGTCGCCGAAGCGCTCGGAGATCTCTGAGAGCTCCTCCCTGATGACACTCAGCACGCGGGTCTCGTCGCCGAGGATCGCGCGCAGCTCGGCGATGCGCTCGGTGACGTCGGCGTGCTCCTGTTTGATCGAGTCGGCCTCCAGCGCCGTGAGCTGGGACAGGCGCAGATCGAGGATCGCCGAGGCCTGGATCGCGCTCAGCTCGAAGCGCGCGACGAGCTGCTCGCGGGCGTTGTCGCGATCGCGCGAGGCGCGGATCAGCTCGATGATCTCGTCGAGGTGCTCCAGCGCGATCAGCAGGCCGAGCAGGATGTGCGCGCGGGCCTCCTTCTCGGCGAGCTCGTGCTTGGTGCGACGCACGATCACCTCGCGCTGGTGGGCGACGTAGTTGTGGATGACCGCGCGCAGGTTCAGCGTGCGCGGGACGTTGTCGACGAGCGCGACCATGTTCACGCCGAACGTCGACTGCATCGAGGTGTGCTTGTAGAGCTTGTTCAGCGCGACCTTCGGAATCACATCGCGCTTGAGCTCGATCACCAGGCGCATGCCGCGCTTGTCCGACTCGTCGCGCAGGTCGGAGATCTCGGGGATCTTCTTGTCGTGCACCAAGTCGGCAATCTTCTGGATCAACCCCCCGTCGCCGCCCTTCTTGACCATGAACGGCAGCTCGGTGACGACGATCGCCTCCTTGCCTTGGCGCAGCGGCTCGACATGCGCCCGGGCCTGCACGCGCACGCGACCGCGCCCGGTCTCGTACGCGTCGCGGATGCCCTGGTGGCCGAGGATGATGCCGCCGGTCGGGAAGTCCGGGCCCTTGATGTGCCTGAGCAGCCCATCGGTGTCGATCTCGGGGTCATCGATGTAGGCGATGGTCGCCGCGATCACCTCGCGCAGGTTGTGCGGCGGGATGTTCGTCGCCATTCCCACGGCGATCCCCGAGGAGCCGTTGACGAGCAGGTTGGGAAAGCGAGCCGGCAGCACCAGCGGCTCCCGGCGCGAGCCGTCGTAGTTCGGCGCGAAATCGACGGTGTCCATGTCGAGGTCGCGCAGCATCTCCGTGGCGATGCGGGCGAGGCGTGCCTCGGTGTAGCGCATCGCGGCGGCCGGGTCGTCGTCGACCGAGCCGAAGTTGCCCTGGCCGTCGACGAGCTCGTTGCGCATCGAGAAGTCCTGGGCCATGCGCACGAGCGTGTCGTAGATCGCCGAGTCGCCGTGGGGGTGATAGTTGCCCATCACCTCGCCGACGATCTTGGCGCACTTGGCGTACGGCCGGGTTGGGCCGAGGCCGAGCTCGTTCATCGCGTACAGCACGCGGCGGTGCACCGGCTTCAGGCCGTCACGCACGTCTGGCAGGGCGCGGCCGACAATGACGGACATCGCGTAGTCGAGATACGCGGTGCGCATCTCCTCCTCGAGTCCGCGCGGCTCGATGTTGCCGCCGCTCAATGTCTCGGGCGTAGCCACCTACGCCTCACACATCCAGGTTGGCGACCGCGCGCGCGTTGTCTTCGATGAACGCCCTCCGCGGCTCGACCTGGTCGCCCATCAGCATCGAGAAGATGCGGTCCGCGGAGGCGGCGTCCTCGAGCGTGACCTGGGCGAGCGTGCGCGAGGCGGGGTCCATCGTCGTGTCGGCCAGCTGCTCGGCGTTCATCTCGCCGAGTCCCTTGAACCGCTGCAGTTTCGTCCCCCGTTGCGCGACGGTCATCACGGCCTCGCGCAGCGCCTCGAACGAGGGCGCGTGCTCGTGGGCGTCGCCGAGACGCACGTCGAACGCCGGCGTGCCGGCGAGCTCCACCAGCTGGGCGTGGACGCGCGCGAGCTGGCGGTACTCCTGGGAATCGAACAGATCGCGCTTGATGCGGTGGGTGCGAGCGAACCCGGTGCTCGTTTCGACCGCCTTGACGCGCAGCTCGGTGGCGTCCACGGAGATCAGCTCGGTGGCGTGCGTCTCGCCCTCAAGGCCCTCGCGCGAGAGCAGCGCGACGGCCGCCTCGGGGTCGAGCGCCTGCTCGCCCAGCAGCGAGGACTCCTCCAGGAACTGGACCATGTCGTGGCCGTGGACGGCGCGCAGCGAGGAGGCCCAGCCCTCGTACTGCTTGAGCAGGCGGTCAAAGCGCTGCCAGCGGGACTCGGTGAGCTTGAACGGCGTGCCGTGACGGTCGAATACGTCCAGTCGCTCCCACTTGTCCGCCAGCAGGATCTCCTCGAGCTCTGAGTCCTTCTCGATGTAGCGCTCGCGCGCGCCCTGCTTGAGCTTGTACAGCGGCGGCTTGGCGATGTACACGTAGCCGGCCTCGATCAGCTCCTGCATCTCGCGGAACAGCAGGGTCAGCGCGAGCGTGCGGATGTGGGCGCCGTCGACGTCGGCGTCGGTCATCAGGATCACCTTGTGGTAGCGCGCGTTCTCGATGTTGAACTCGTCGCGCACGCCCGTGCCGATCGCGGTGATCAGCGCCTGAATCTCGACGTTCTGCAGGACCTTGTCGATGCGCGACTTCTCGACGTTGAGGATCTTCCCACGCAGCGGCAGCACCGCCTGGGTGTTGCGGTCGCGGCCCTGCTTGGCCGAGCCGCCGGCGGAGTCGCCCTCGACGACGAACAGCTCGGCCAGGGAGGGGTCCTTGACCGAGCAGTCGGCGAGCTTGCCCGGCAGCGTCGAGTTCTCCAGCGCCGACTTGCGCCGCGTCAGGTCGCGCGCCTTGCGCGCCGCCTCGCGAGCGCGCTGGGCCTGGACGGACTTCATGATCACCTGGCGGGCCTCGCTCGGGTTCTCCTCCAGGAACTCGCCGAGACCGGTATTGACGATCGACTCGACGAAGCCGGCCATGCCGGGGTTGCCGAGCTTGGTCTTGGTCTGACCCTCGAACTGGGGGTCGCGCAGCTTGACCGAGATCACTGCCGTCAGCCCCTCGCGCACATCCTCGCCTGACAGGTTGTCCTCTTTCTCCTTCAGCAGACCCTTCTCGCGCGCGTAGCGGTTGAGCGTGCGCGTGAGCGCCGAGCGAAACCCCGACAGATGCGAGCCGCCCTCGCGCGTGGCGATGTTGTTGGCGAACGAGTGGATCGACTCCTGGTAGGAGGAGTTCCATTGCATCGCCACCTCGGCGGCGCCCTCCTCGGACTCGCCGGCGAAGAACACGACCTTGCGGTGCACGGTGTCCTTGTTTTCGTTCAGATAGGCGACAAAGTCCTCGATGCCGCCCTCGTAGCGGAATTCGGCGGAGTGGCCCTCGCCGCGCTCGTCGACGATCGAGATGCGCAACCCGCGCGTGAGAAACGCCGTCTCGCGCAGGCGCTCTTCCAGCGTGTGGAAGTCGTAGTCGAGCGTCTCGAATATGTCGGCGTCGGCCAGGAACGTGACGGTCGTGCCGGTGGGGGCGGCGGCGGCAAGCTTCTCGCCCCTGGCCAGCTCGCCCTGGGGAGCGCCGCGCGAGTACTCCTGGGTCCAGGCGTAGCCGTCGCGGTGGATCTGCACGAGCAGCCGCTCGGACAGGGCGTTGACGACGGACACGCCGACGCCGTGCAGCCCGCCGGAAACCTTGTAGCCGCCACCGTCGCCGAACTTGCCGCCGGAGTGCAGCACCGTGAGCACGACCTCGACGGCCGGGCGCCCCTCCTTCTCCATGGTCGCGACCGGGATACCGCGGCCGTCGTCCGAGACGGTGACCGAGGCATCGGGGTGGATCGTGACGGAGACCTCGGTGCAGTAGCCGGCGAGGGCCTCGTCGACGGAGTTGTCCACGACCTCGTAGACGAGGTGGTGCAGGCCCATGACGCCGGTCGAGCCGATGTACATGCCGGGGCGCTTGCGGACGGCCTCCAGGCCCTCCAGCAC
>DATMPZ010000044.1:0-24032 GCA_035567335.1 Solirubrobacteraceae bacterium | reverse complement strand
TAGGGTCGTGCTGGCCGATCGGAGATCCCGTCGATCTCCGATCGGTACGGACGCAAGGGCGAAGGCATGGTGGTGTCATGTCGAGCCCGAGGACAAAGCTCCGCGAAGGCCATCGGACGCATCCAGACGTGCGGGCCTTGCGGGATAGGCCCTAAAGCTGGGGAGCTCGACCTCGATTCGCGCGCCACCCTCGGGGGAGCGCCCCGCGGCGACTCGCCCGCCGTGCGCCTCGACGATCGCGCGCACGATCGCCAACCCGAGGCCGGCGCCCCCCGATGGGCGATCACGGGCGGCGTCGGTGCGGTAGAAGCGGTCGAAGATACGCTCGCGCTGAGCGCGCGGGATACCGGGACCGTCGTCCTCCACCACGAACCGGATGCGTCCCGTCGGAGCGGTCTCGACCAGCATACGCACGACACCGCGCTCGGCAACGGTGTGGTCGATCGCGTTGCCGATCAGATTGCGCAATGCCTGCGCGAGACGGTCCGGGTCGGCGCGCAGAGCGCCTCGCGGGACCGGACCGAGCTCGAAGCGGCGTACGGCGAGCAGGCTCATCCCATCCCAGAGCTCGTCGACGAATGCCCTCAGCTCGATCGGCTCTGTGCGCAGAAACTGCGTCTGCTCGGCCTTGGCCAGCAGCAGCAGATCGTCCACGAGTCGACTGATCCGCGCTATCTCAGCCTGCACGAGACGCTCCACTCGGCGCACCTCCGCGCCCGGAGGGCCTGCCTGCGCAGCGAGCACTTCCAGCTGACCGCGGATCACGGTCAGCGGCGTGCGCAGCTCGTGCGAGGCGTCGGCCACGAACGCCTGCTGGCCGGCAAACGCATCGGTGAGACGGTCGAGCATGTGGTTGAACGCGTCGGCGAGCACCCTCACCTCTTCGCCCAGACCGTCCAGGCCGTGGATGCGTGGATGCAGATCGCCGGCGTCCACCCGCGCTGCCACCGCGGCCATCCTGCGCAACGGACGCGACAGGCGCACACCGATCAGATAGGCGCCGATCAGAGCGCCGACGAGCGCGAGCAGGCCGGCGAGGATGAATGCGCGCGCGACTCCCCTCTGGGCGTGCGCGACATTCGCAAGCGACTCACCCGCGCCGATCGTGACGCTTGGCCCGCCGGGAATGTGCACCACACGCTTGAGCAGGCGCAGATTGCCCACGTCGGGTAGGACCAACGTGACGTAGCCATCGCGGGCGGCGAGCATCTGCACGGAGAGACGATTCTCCTGAGCCTGCGCCGGCCGCGTCTCGCTGTTGTCCGGCTGGGAGCGCGTGAACAGCTCGGGGCGGTTGGTGCTCGTGCCGGCGCCCGGAACGATCGCGAACAGGAATGTGGAGCTCGCCCGAAACGGCTGGTTGTGCACGTAACCAGCGGCCGCCTGCGCCACACGCACGGGCGCACGCTCATGCGAGATCGCGAGATTGTGGGCGAGCTCGGCGGCATCGCCTTCGAGCTCCTGGTCGACCTGCCGGCGCAGCTGAGTGCCGGTACCGCGATAGACGGCCACAAACGTGATCCCCGTGCAGACCAGCATGACCACCGCGATCCATCCCGCCAAGCGCCAGCGCAGCCCAGCGGGGGCGATCCGTGCGAGCGCCGGCGGCAACGCCATTCGCTCAGGCGGCGCCGCCGCCGAGGCGATAGCCGACGGCGCGCACCGTGAAGATCGGCGCCGGGTCCTCGCCGCGGCCGAGCTTGCGGCGCAGGTAGCCGATGTACACGTCCACGACGTTCGTCGCCGGGTCGTGCTCGTAACCCCATACCGCGCTCAGGATCTGCTCGCGCGAGAGCACCTGCCCGCAGTGGCGCAGCAGGTAGACCAGCAGCTCGAACTCGGTGCTCGACAGCTGCACGGAGGCGTCACCGCGACGGACTTTGCGGGTGAGCAGATTCGCTTCGATGTCCGCGCCGCGCAGCGTCGTCGCGGACGTCTGCGCGACCACGCGCAGCTGCGCGCGCACGCGCGCCAGCAGCTCCGCGAGCGAGAACGGCTTGACCAGATAGTCGACGGCGCCGGCGTCCAGGCCGGCGACACGATCCTCGATCTCCCCGCGAGCCGTCAGCACGATCACCGGCACCTCCGGTTTGGCGCGGCGCACCGAGGCGAGCACCTCCAGACCGTCGCGGCGCGGCAGCATCAGATCGAGCACGATCGCGTCGAAGCTGCCCGCCAGGGCCAGCCGTTCCCCCTCGATTCCGTCCGGCGCCGCCTCCACCGCGAAGCCGTCGGCCTCGAATCCACGGCGCACGAAATCGACGATTCCCGGCTCGTCCTCGACCAGCAGGATCCGCGCGGGTGCGCCGCCGCCGGCGTCACCGACAGGCTCGCCCACACGCCCCTCGACCCCTCCGGGCGCGGCGCTGTCGAGGTCGCGTCGCTCAGCGGCGGCGCGCTCGGGCGCATGCGCGCCACCGCCGCCGGGGCTCGCATCCACAAGCTTGGGCATTGCTCAAGGATAGGCGCCGCAGCGCAGGCGTCTTTTCAAAGCGAGCATTCAGGTGCCGTAGGGCGACCTCGTCAGGCGATCAGGAGCTACGGCCAGTCGATCCGCTCTGCCAGCTCAGCCGGCCCAAGATCGATCAGGCTGCTCCGCTGTACCTCTCGATACTCACCGTCGGTGAGCGCCAACCAGTGAACGGTGTGGTCGGCGGGATCGACGATCAGCACCTCGTCCACTTGGTGAGCGGCGTAGAACGGGAGCTTCTGCCAGCTCTCATCGCCCGGGGAGACGATCTCCACGACGAGCGCGGCAGTCGTATGCCAGACGCCGCGCGGGCGCGTCCGATGTACGCCTCCGTCCGGCACGCGGTAGTCATCGTCGGCGGCGCCGAGGTTGAACTCCGCGATCGTAGGAAACAGTCCCGCGGCTCGGGCGGGTCCATCGAGCGCCACTGCCAGTTGCTGTGAGATATCTGCGTGCTCGCCGAGCGGAGCCGGAACCATGTGCAGCACACCTTCCCATACCTCGTCGAAACGGTCCAGACCCGAGCGCCGGCGGTTCTCCTTCAGCGCCTCAAGCGCCTGTGGAGGAGGATCGAGCACCAGCGTGGGCATAAACGTAAGCTTAGCGCCGACACTGGCGTCGGGGGCTGACTCGTAGCCCCGGTGCGGACATGTTGTGGAATGCGCATCGGTCCGCCAGCCTTCACAGCCCCGCCGCGTGCACCGCGGCCAGCCCCGCCCACTCGCCGTAGGGCGCGAACAGCTCGCGCACCTGCTCTTCGCTGGCCCGCGCCCGCGGGTCGCCGCCGCTGAGGGCGCGCCCGACGAGCTTCAGCAGCCCCAGGTCGCCCGCCGGCAGCTGGTCGTAGCGACCCTGCCCGCGCAGCGCGAGCATCTCCACCGTCCACGCGCCGATGCCCGGGATCGCGCGCAGCCGCCCCCAGCCGCGCTCGAGCTCATCGCCGTGCAGATCCACGCGCCCGCCGGCCACCTCGCGCGCGGCTCTTATCAGCGCGATCGCGCGCGCGCCGGCCAGATCGCAGGACTCCAGCATCGCCGGCGCGGCCTCGCCCAGCGTCGTGGCACTCGGCAGATCGCGCAGCCCGCTCGCCCACTCCTCGGCTCCCGGACCGCTCCAGCGCCGCCCGAGCTTTGCCACCAGCCTGCCCTGAATCGCCGCCGCGCGCTCGTACTCGATCAGCTGTTCGCACACGGCCCACACGAGCGCCTCCCACGGCTCGGGCCTGCGCCCCACCCGCAGCCACGGACGCCGCCGCAGCGAGCCCCCGATCAGCGGATCTCCTTTGAAGCGCACATGGAACTCGCGCAGATCGTCATCGACTCCGAGCGCGAACCGCATCCGCGCGATGCCGCGCGACGCGCTCTCCCTCCTCTGCGCGCGCGCGCCGAACACCACGCGCTCCGGCGCGATCTGCGCGACGCGCACCGCGACGGGCTCTCCCTGCTCATCGTGCAGGAGCCGTTCGATCACGCCCCCGCGCCGGCGCGTCACGCCGTCCCTGCCGAGTCGCCGCGGCAGCCGGAACGGGCCGGGCGGGCGAACCTCCGCCCGCAGCTCGACGCACCCGCGCGGCGCTGTCGGTTCCACCTCCCGTGCTCGGCTCAGCGCTCGGCGCCGCCCAGCAGGTGCACGTCCACGAGCAGCGACCGAGTCCCGACGATCTTCACGGTTTCGCCCCTCCCCTTGGCCGCCTTGCGCGCGCCCCGACGCTTGGCCGGCGCCCGCGCACCGTGTCCGCGCCTGCGAGCCGCCAGCCCGACCACGGTCGCGCCCGCGACGAAGCCGCTCGCGGCGAGGACCAGCGCCTGCGTCGCCGGCGCCGCCAACCTGATCAGCCCCCCGCGCCCGACCGGCTCGGGGGCGAGCACCGGCACCGTATCCACCTCCTGCACCACCACCTCGATCGCCTGCGCTTGACTCACCCGGCCCAGTGTAGTCCCCGGCCCCGACCTCTTTTTTCGCCCCCTGGCGCCCCCGACCTCGTCTGCGGGGATGAGCCCGCTTTTGCGAGCGCTCTCATTCAGCGCACGCGAACGACCGCGGACACTTCCCGCTCGCCTCGCCGCCCGCGCGGGCTCGACCCTCCCCAGCCCGCACCCGACTCGCCCCGCGTCGGCGATCCGGTCTGGCGCGCCCGTAGCGTCTACAGCATCCGCTCGTACACCCGATAGCGACGCTTGATCTCGCCCCCCATGCCTTCCATCGCGCGGTTCATCGCCTTGTTGACCTCGAGGATCCAACCCATCTCGCCGCCCTTCTGAGGCGTGCGTTCGGCGGCGTCGAAGTGCATCTGGTAGAAGCGCGCCGCCACGCCCGTGTGCTGATACTCGGGCTTGACGCCCAGCGCGAACACCCGCACCGCGTCGATCTTGCGTTTCTCGCGCAGGGCGGTCACCCAGCCGAAGGGCAGCAGCCGCCCGTTGAGCTTTGCCAGCACCTGGTTGAAGTCAGGCAGCGTCAGCGCGGCCCCCACCACCTCGCCGGTGTCCCGTTTTTCGGCGACCATCGCCCAGTTCTCGTCGAGGACGGGTTTGAGGTCCTTGGCGTAGTGGCGGACCTCCTCCTCGTTGAGCGGCACGGAGGCCCAGTTGTTCTCCCAGGCGGCGTTGTAGACCTCCAGGAACCTCGTCACCTCCGCCTGCAGTTCCTTCTTGCGGAAGTTGCGGCAGACGACCCCGTGCTCGGCCTCGAGCCGCTCGGCGGCTTCCCAGATCGCGGGGTGAACCTGCTCGCGCTTGTCCACGTACAGGCTCCACATGTACAGGTCCATCGCCTTGGCCATGCCGATGTCCTGCTCGAAGATGCGCTGGTAGTAGGGATGGTGCCAGGGGCACAGGATGATCGGCGGGAACTCGTGCCCCTGTATCAGCAGCCCGATCTCGTCGTTGGTCGTGAAGTCCATCGGGCCCACCATCCGGTCGCGGCCGCGCTCGCGCAGCCACTCCTGCGCAGCGTCGAGCAGCGCACGGGCGGCCTCGGGGTCGTCCTCGCACTCGAACCACCCGAACAGGCCCCAATCGTTGCCCTGGAACTCGTTGAAGTTGCGATCGACGTGCGCGCTGACGCGCCCGACCGCCCGCCCGTCGCGCCAGGCCAGGAAGTACTGGACCTCGGCGTGCTCGAAGAACGGGTTCTTGCGCCGGTCCAGCCGTTTCTTCAGATCCATCAGCAATGGCGCCACCCAGTTGGGCTCGTTACGATAGAGCCGCCACGGCAGCTTGATGAACGTGTTCAGCTCGCGCTTGGTGCTCACCGGCCGGATCTCGAGTGCCATCGCGCGCCCACCCTATATGCCCACCTCGACAGACGTCTTCGCCAAGGTCCGCGGCCACGAGCGCGAACAGATCCTGCGCGCTGCGCGTGAGGCCGACGTCCTCCCCTACTTCCACGTCCTGACCTCCCCCGCGATGCCCGTGGTGGAGATGGAGGGCGCGCGGCGGATCATGCTGGGCTCAAACAACTACCTCGGCCTGACCGGCGACGAGCGCGTGATGCAAGGCGCCGAGGACGCCCTGCATCGCTACGGCACCGGGCTGACCGGCTCGCGTCCGCTGAACGGCACCACCCCGCTGCACCTCGAATTGGAGGCGGAGATCGCCGAGTGGCTGGGCAGCGAGGACGCGCTCGTGTTCACCACCGGCCACCAGGCCAACCTCGGCACGCTCGGCACGATCCTCGGGGTCGGCGACACCGTGATCGCCGACTCCGGCGACCACGCCTCGATCCTCGACGGCTGCCTGCTCTCGCGCGCGAAGCTGCGCCCCTTCCGCCACAACCGCATGGAGAAGCTGGAGAAGATGCTCCTGCGCGCACAGGGCGACGGCGGCGGCGTGCTCGTCGTCGTGGACGGGGTCTTCTCGATGGAGGGCGACATCGCGCCGCTGAGCGAGATCTGCGAGCTCTGCGAGCGCCACGGAGCGCGGCTGATGATCGACGAGGCCCACGGCGCCGGCGTGCTCGGCGCCCGCGGGGCCGGCACCACCGAGCTGCTCGGGCTCGAGGACCGAGTGGACCTGCGCGTCGGCACCTTCTCCAAGTCGCTTGCCTCCTGCGGCGGCTTCGTCGCCGGACCCGCGGAGGTGATCGAGTACCTGCGCTACCACTCCCGCGCCTTCATCTTCACCGCCTCCGCCGTCCCCGCCGCTCTCGGCGCCGCGTTGGCGGCGTTGCGCGTGCTGCGCTCCCCCGACGGCGCTCGGATGCTCGCACAGGTGCTGGAGAACGCCTGGCGCCTGCGCGACGGCCTGCACGAGCTCGGCTTCGCTGTGGTCGCCCCCCAACCGCTGCCCACGAGCGCGAGCGTCGCCTCGGCGCCCGGCGTGCGCCCCGACGCCGCGGGCGCCCCCACGATCGTGACCCCGATCGTGCCCGTGCTCGTGGGCGACGACTGGAAGGCCGCGCTGCTGTGGCGCGCGCTGTATGACGGCGGCGTGTTCGTCAACACCGCGCTGCACCCCGCGGTGCCCCCGGGCGGGGCGCTGCTGCGCACGAGCGTGATGGCCACCCACGACGAGCCCACCATCGACCGCGCCCTGTCTGTCTTTGCCCGCGTCAAGCGCGAGTTCGAGGCCGATCACGGCCCGCTGCCCGGTCCGGACTCCACAGCGGCTCGCGACGCGCCGGCCTGAGGATCGCGATACGCCTGCGCGGGAGGATTGGTCAGGGCGAATATCTCCGAGGCGCCCCGAGTCGGCAGCGCGGACGTAGCGCTTACCACACGTCTAAACCCCGGCTCGGGACTTGTCCAAATCTTCACAAGTGGATCGGGCGACGAAAAAGGTCGCTGCTAGCGTACGAACCGTGCGCGCGCGGTTGACCGAACGCCCCTCGCTGTCGTAGCTTCCTTGAGCGCTCTGCATGACCGTTCGGGACGAGTCCCGACGAGAACAAATCTACCGGGAGGGGTCCCCTCACGGGGGCGGTCGATATCGCTGAAACGGTTCTCCGCGACGTTGTCGCGGGCCGATGTCAGACGGTCACTGCGAGCGTGCATACGTCCAAAATCAAGTATCGAAATGTCGCCCGCCGCGTCCCAGCGGCGGCGACGGGGAGAGTCTCATCATGAACGCGACGGCGACGATCGCCCCTGCCGGTCCCCAGTACATGCGCGCCCTCGAACGCGCCAACAAGGTTCGCCTTGCCCGCGCCGATCTCAAGCGCAGAATCTCGATCGGAGAGATCGACGTCACCGACGTGCTCCTGCACTGTCCCTGGGAGGCCGACAGCATGGCCGTCGCCGACCTGCTGCTGAGCCAGCGCCGCTGGGGTCATACGCGCTGCCGCAAGTTCCTCGCCCAGCTGCCGATGTCCGAGAAGAAGACGATCGGCTCGCTGACCGACCGCCAGCGTCAGACGCTGGTCGCGATGCTGCGAGGGGTCAGGACCACGCCGCCGGAGCGTGGCCCCTGGGTAACGGACAGCCTGATGAGAGCTTGACCTGCCACCAGCCGGCGAGCATCCCGATCAGACCCATGCGCGGGCGCACTTCCCACATGCCGCAGCCGTGTTCCCCGAGATCCCGCACGGGTAGGCGCACGAACTTGTAGCTGCTCGGTTCGCGCTGCATCCGCTCCAGCAGCTCGCGCGCGCGCGTCTCCAACTCGACTCGTTCGGCGGTGGCCCGCTGCGCGCGCTGCACCCGCCCGGCGAGCTCGTCGCGCGTGCGCTCCAGCCGCTCGAGGTCCAGCAGGCACGGGGCGCCCGCGGTCCGTTCACGAAGTCCGCTCGCGCCCGCGTGGGCAGGCGGCGCAATATGCGGAAACCCATCGGCGACGATCGCCGACAGCTCACGCTCGAGCCTGGCCACCTGCGCCCGCAGCGCGCGTCTGGCGGCCTGCTCGTCCGTTCCCGAGGTCGAGACCCGATCGATGCGCTCGATGGTTAGCTGCAACTTAGATGCCACGCTCCCTGTGTGGTGCGACGACGCGTCTGCCAGCGATCTTACCAGTGCCGGCACACGACAGGCCCACTAGCGGGCTCGTTCCAAGCCGTTGGCGCAACTCCACAGAGCCTCCTCCACGTAGAGCGTCGGCACGCCCGCGACCTGCACCGCGAACAGCGTCAGCTCGCGCGTGCGCGAACCCGGCTCACAGTCGCCCGCCAGCTCCCCGAACAGCAGCCCCAGCGCGACGGTGTCGTCGGCCACGACGAGTCTCCCCGCCGGCAGCGACCACGCGTCAGAGACCCTTCCCAGCGGCTCCCCCTCGCGGCTGAGTCGCACGCCAAGCTCCCCGTGGACGGCCTGCGCGTCGAGCGCCCATACCGGCACGCCCGTATCGACCAGGGCGATCAGCAGGACGTCCTGGAGCAGACCCTCGGACAGGAACCCGCCGCGCAGCATCCGCTCCAGCACCGCCTCCTCGATCGGCGTTCGCGCGAGATCCGGGTCGAGGCCGATCTGGCGGAAGAACACCCTGTAGGCGGCGGGCACCGGTTCGCGGCGCACGCCGACCGCGCGCGCGCCCCGGTAGCGGTTGGACAGATCGCGCAGTCGCCGCTCTACGCCCGGGGGAGAGCCCCGCCTCGCGGCGCCCGCCCTCCGCAGGCGCGCGTGCGAGACCACGAGCCGCAGCTGCGGCAGCTCGTCCTCGACCTCCCGCGCGCGCCAGCCGATCCTCGGGGTCTGCTCGCCCGTCATCCCGCCGCCCGTCATCCCGCCGATGATGATGATGCCCGTCTCCCGGTCTTGCGCGCCGCCGCCGCCACCACCAGCGCGGCCACGCGCGTACGCAGCGTCAGCGGCGAAGGCGTGTCGAGCAGCGCCGGGCTCTGCACGACGCCTCCGGGCAGCACGAACGACACCTGCGGGCAGCTCGCCACCTTGTACAGGCTCGCCAGCACTCCGTCGCGATCGAAACCGACCCGCACGCTCCTCAGTCTGTGTTTGCGCATCAGCGCGAGCAACGACCTCCGTTCGCCCTTGATGGCGACCGCCGCGAAGCTCACGGCCGGAAATGCGCCCGCGAGCGTCTGCATCTCTCCGAGCACGTCCGGGCACGAGCCCGCGTCGACGAACAGCGCGAGCACCAATGGTCTGCCGCGATAGAGCTCACACACGTTCAGCGCCCCGGGCTCGCGAACCGAGCACGCCGGTATCCGGCCGGCCGCGCCTTCGTCGGCGTGCGTGGCGACGTTCACGTCTCCGCTCAGCGTGCCCAGCGCCAGCGGCGCCGCGAACGGCGGGATCGTGTGGCCCGGTTCGATGCCCCGGGCTCCGTTTGGCTTGGTCGCGATCGTGTTGATCGTGATCAGCACCAGGATCACGAGCGCCAGCAGCCCCACATAGCGCCCGTATCGCGGCTCAGGTCGGCTCATGGCGTGCACGCCGCCAGCGCAGAGGCAGTAGTGTGGGCCACCCGACTCCTACCCACGACCGCTCCGACAGCACCAGCGCCGCGGGCAGCGCGACGAGCACCCCCACGAGCGAGACGCTCAGGTCGATCAGCGTCACCAGGCCGAAGTCGCGCAACATGGCGATGTCGGAGAGCACGAGCACGCCAAAACCCATTATCGCCGTCACCCCCGAGGCGGCGACGGCCGCGCCCGTGTGGCGGTAGGTGCGCAACAGCGCCTGCACGACGTCGCTGCCCGCCAGGCGCTCCTGGCGGTGTCGCTCGGACAGCAGCACGCTGAACTCGGTGGCGATCGCGATCACGAGCGCCCCCAGCGCCAGCGACATCGGGTTCAGCGGCACCCGCACCACGAACAGGATCAGCGCCGACCAGCCGCTCGCGAGCACGATCGGCGTCAGCGGCGTCAGCGTGCGCCGGACGTCGCCCGCGAATGCGATCAGCAGCACCAGCGCGACCGCCGCCAGCCCGATCAGCAGCGTCTGCATGCGTCGCCAGGGGGAGGCGATCTGCGCGTTCGCCTGCGCGGCCAGCACCGACAGTCCCACCAGCTGTGCGCTCACGCCCCTGGGTGGGTGCAGGCTTGCGCGCATCGCTTCGATCACCCGCTGCTGTTCGTCCAGGCTCATCAGCTTGATGCCGAACGCGAGCGTCGCCAACCGCCGGCCGGGAGCGATCACATCCTGGGAGAAGTACGGCGGGATCGCGTCCAGCAGGCCGTTGACTTCGGCGCTCTTCAGCTTGGACTTGGCGCCTTGGTGGTTGAACAGGTCCGGTAGCGAGAACGCAGGGCACAGCCTGGCCCTGCCGCACCCCCGGTTGGCTGTGTAACCGAACCGCTCGAGCATCGCGCTCTCGTACGCGCTCATCCATTCGATCGTCGCCGGCTGAACCACGTCGGCGCCGCTGATCGTGAGGGCGATCACGCCGCCCACTCCGCTGAGCCGCTCCAGCGTATGCAGATTCCGCAGCGAGGCCGTGTTCTGGGGAACGAGCTTTTCGATGTTGGTCTGCACCTTCGTCTGAGTGTCCAACCCCCATCCGAGCATCGCCAGCACGAGACCAGCGCCGAGCACCCGCCCCGGATGGCGCACGGCGCGGTCGAGCGCCGCCCACGATATGAACCGCGTCAACGGGTTGTCCGTGAGCAGCTCGCGCGCGCCGCGCCAGGCTGGCGCCAACGACTCGCGCGCGCGCCGCCCGGCGGACTCCGGCAGGACTCGCGCCCGGCGCCAGACCGATGCCGAGCGGACGCCGTGTGAGACACCGCGCGCGGAGTCGTTCGACGAGCCACCGGAAGAGCTCCCCGACCCGCTGCGCCCGGCCACGACCAGCGCCGCCGATCCGACGGTCAGCGCGCACGCGAACGCGATCACGATTCCGCCCGCGAGCAGCTCGCCGAACCCGCGCACCATCGGGACCGGGGAGAGCACGAGCACGAGCGTCGCCGCGGCGCTGGCGGCGACCGCCGTGGCGATCGTGGGCGCGCTCACCCGCGCCGCCTCGCGCACGGCGGCGCGGGTGCTGGGCGCCCCCGCCGCGAGGATCTCCCCGGCGCGGGACTGAAACTGGACCGCGTAGTCCACCGCCAGCCCAACCAGCACGGGCAGCACCGCGACCTGAGCCACGGTCAGGGATGAGCTGATCAGCGACAGCACACCGAACGTCAGCGCCGTGGCCAGCATCGCCACCGCCAGCGGCAGCAACCGCGGACGCCCCCGGAAGATCAGGCTCAGCGCGATCGCCATCACCACCAGCACGGCGAGCCCCAGCAGCTCGATCGAGCGACTGATCGAGCTCGTGAGATCTGAGACGATTGCCGGCTCGCCCGTCACCAGGTAGGTCTCGCCGTGCGCCAGACGCCACTGTTGCATCGCGACCGCCCGGCCGATCAGCGCGATCGTGTGTGCGCGCGCCGCCGCGGACAGACCCGGCTGCATGCGCACGGAGATCAGCGCCGCGTCCGGGCTGGGGAACAGGTAGGCGAAGCGCTGCTTGGGGGTGCCGGCGGGCTTTTTGGGGTCGAATACGAGCGTCGACACGAATGAGGGGTTCTCGAGGCTCGGCTTGGAGGTCAGCCCGTACTGCAGCGCCAGCATCGCGATCCCCTCCTGGAAGCGCGCCATCGTGATCGAGCTCGCCTGTGCGCCGAGCGTCTGAGCTTCCGCCGCGGAATGACCGTGCGCGAGCGCCGCCCGGGCGACCACCTGCCGCGCGGCGTGCGCCTGCGCTTCCGCCTGCTTGGTCTGGCTGGTCAGCTGTTCGTCGATCTGTTCGGCGGCCTCGTTCACGAACGTGCCCGGGCCGAGCACCACCTTCACCGTCCCGGCCTTCGCCAACTGTCCGCACGGTCCGCGTGTCCCTCCCTCCGTGGCCAGCGCGCTCGCCGGCACGTTGCCCGACAGGCACCCCTCCAGCCCCACCAGCCTGTCGATGTCCGAGCTCAGCAGCAGCTGCTGCAGGCTGCCCTGGACGACCACGCTCACGGGTTCTTCGCCGAAGCTCCGGAAGTAGCGCTGGGTCGCCCGGTACTGCGAGCTGGAGCTCGACACGAACGTGCTCGTATCCGCGCTCGGGCTCAGTCCCAGCGCGAGCGTCGCACCGCCCAGCGCGAGCGCCGCAAGAACCGCGATCGTCACCCACGGCCTGCGACCGATCAAAGATCGGCCAGCGCCGCCGACGAGGGCGGAGAAGAACCGGGCGGTATTCACGGACACGAGGCTAGCCGGTGGCCCGTCGGCGCGGGGAGCTACCCGGCGGGGCGGAGCGCCACCGGATCACTCCATCCCAAGGGGCCCCGCCGAGTCACCGGACAGGAACTGCCGCACGAACGGGTTTTCCGACGCGAACAGCTCGGCCGCCGGACCGGACTCGACGATCTGCCCCTGCCACAGGACGGCGATGTGCTCGGCCACGCGTCGCGCGCTCATGATGTCGTGCGTGATCACGACGTAACAGCCGCCGTTCTCGGCGTGGACTTCCTTGATCAGCTCGCACAGCAGCGCGGTGCGTACCGGGTCAAGGCCCGAGTCGGGCTCGTCGAACAGCACGATCTCCGGTTCGAGCACGAGCGAACGCGCGAAGCCGGCGCGCTTGCGCATCCCTCCGGACAGCTCGTTGGGCATCTTCGTCCCAGCGTTGCCCAGACCGACCTCGCGCAGGCGCCGATTGACGATCTCGGCGATCTCCTCGTCGCCCTTCTCGGTGTGCTGGCGCAGCGGGAACGCGACATTGTCATACAGGTTGATCGAGCCGAACAGAGCGCCATCCTGGAACAGCACCCCGAACTTCTTGCGGATCTCGAACAGCTCGGCGTCGGACAGGCTCGGTATCGAGCGGCCCTGCACGAGCACGTCCCCCTCGTCGGGGTACAGCAGGCCGACGATGTGCTTGATGCACACCGACTTGCCCGTCCCCGAAGGACCGATGATCATCGAAACCTGATCGTCCGGCAAACTCATGTTCAGCCCGCGCAGCACATGGTTGCGCCCAAATGCCTTGTGCACGTCGATGAATTCGATCGCGTCCCGCCGCACAGGGACCTCGGCGGGGGATGCCGTGGCAGCCGGGGAGGGCTGCTCGCCCGTCTCGCGGGCGGACTCCAGCGGCGCGGAGTGATGGCCGATCTGCTCGTAGGACACCGCGCGCGGCTCATCCTCGCCGGCCGGATGATGGCGATCCTCGGCCATTGGCGGTCAACCTCCGATCGGAGCTCGCGGGTTGGAGCCCCAGAACACTTGCGTGCCGAGCATGCCGATGATGTGCACCAGCACGATGTTGAGGACCATCGACTTGGCCGTCGCCCTGCCCACCCCCACGGGCCCACCGCTGGCGTTGTAGCCGTAGTAGCACCCCACGAGCACGATCGCAGTGGCCATGAACATCGCCTTGATGAGGCTGTACAGGAAGTCAGGCGGACTCTGGAACTGCCAAAAAATCAGCAGATACCCTCCCGAGGAGACGTATCCGATCTGCTGCACGACGGCGATGTCGGAGGCGAGGAACGCGGCGCCGATACCGGCCAGGTAGACGAACGGCAGCACGATCCAGGCGGCGAGCAGCCGCGTCGCGCACAGGAACGTCATCGAGTCGATCCCCATCACCTCCAGGGCGTCGATCTCCTCGGAGATACGCATCGCCCCGAGCTCGGCGACGATGCCCGTGCCGACCTTCGCGGACATCATGTAGCCGAACGCGTACGGCGTGATCTCGCGCAGATCGCACCACGCGGTGAACACACCCGAGTAGGCGGGCGCGCCCTGCGCCTCGGTGAAGTAAGCCCCCTCGATGCCGCACTGCAGTCCGAGGATGAACATCAGCGTCCAGATGATCAGCGTCGAGGAGACGATCAGGATCCCGGCTTGGCGCAGCCCCTCGCCGAAGAAGCGGAACACGCGCAGGCCGTACACGTCGCGCATCACATTGCCCGTGAACCCCGCGATCTCGCCGGTCGAGGCAATCCATTCGCGCGGCATCGCCAGCAGCTCGTTCATCTTGCTGTATCCCTCAACGCCCCTCTGGGGATCACTTGATCACCAGGATGTTCGGGTGGGTCGCGAGCAGCATCTGGGTGAAGACGTAGTCGAACGCGCCGATGCCCAGGAACGTGACGACCACCGCCTGGTTGACGGCGCGACCGACGCCCTCGGCGCCGCCGGAGGCGGTCATGCCCTTGTAGCAGCAGACGATCGCGATGATCGCCCCATACAGCGTCGTCTTCAGCACCGACCCCCACAGGTCGGTCGTCGAGGCGTTCGCGAACAGCGTCGCCCAGAACGGGCCGAGCGGCTGACCCTTGACGAGCTCGGCGAGCAGGCCGCCGAAGATGCCGAACAGCAGCGCGTAGATGTTGAACAGGCCGGTGACGACCATCAGCGCGAGGAAGCGGGGCACGACCAGGTTCTTGATCGGATCGACCCCGAGCACCTGCAGCGCGTCGAGCTCCTCGCGGATCTTGCGCGCGCCGAGGTCGGCGGTGATCGCCGTGCCCGCGACGCCGGCCAGCACGATCCCGGTGACGGCCGGGCCGATCTCGCGGATGGCGGCGAGCACGAAGATGCCTCCGACACGGTCCAGCGCCCCGAAGATTTCGAAGAAGTTCGCCGCCTGCAGCCCTGGAGCGGCGTAGCACAGGCATACTGTGGAGACGAGCAGCGGAAACCAGCACAGCCGCAGCGCGAACAGGAACTGCGCGACGAACTCCTCTCCGTAGGGATATGGCGGGCGCAGAGCCGACCAGATGGTCCTGCCCGTCAGGATCATCATGTCCCCGATTTCCTCGAGCAGGTTCCGTGTCGGCAGGAACGCCCGCTCGGCTGCACTGCGAACCATTTGTCTGACGCCCTCCTCGGGTGGCGGTCTCGATCGCTACGAACTCTACGCGATGCGCTGGCGGCGCGCCACCCCACCCCGCCATCGCTTACGGCCCGCCGGGGAGCACGCTGGTATCGTGACCTCGCTGTGAGGGGGTGTCATGCGTCCATCGGGGTTCTGCTTGCAAGCGCCTGCGCGGCGCTCGCGGCCGGCTGCGGCGGCGGCACGCGCCAGGACGCGCACGAAGCGGACGCGACATTCACCGTCGCCGTCCTCCACCCGAACTTCCCGGCGGTGCAGGCGGTCGCGCGCCCGGCCACGCTGACGCTGGCGGTGCGCAACACCGACTCGGCCACGATTCCCAACCTCGCGGTCACGATCGACTCGTTCAGCTATGTATCCAACTTGCCCGAACTGGCCTCGAGCAAGCGACCGATCTGGGTGGTCGAACAGGGCCCCGGCGCGGTTGCAAAACGCCCGGTGCAGAGTCAGGCCATCAGCCCTCCGGGGGGCGGCCAGACCGCTTACCTGAACACCTGGGCGCTGGGTCCGCTCGCGCCCGGTCGCATACAGACGTTCACGTGGCGCGTCGCTCCGGTCAAGCCCGGTATCTACACCGTCCATTACACGATCGCCGCGGGCCTGTCCGGCCGCTCCAGGGCGCGCCTGGCCGGCGGCGCCATCCCCCGCGGCCACTTCACGGTCGCGATTGCGCCGCGGCCCCCCGCCACGCACGTGAACCCGGAAACGGGCGTGGTGGAACCGGGCCCCTACCGACCCGGCAAGTATGTGACGACGGGGTAGCCGCCGCGGTTTGGCCCGCTGTCGAAACGACAGGACGGGGATTTCGCCAGACGGTGATGCCGTGTGGTCGTGCGGGCACTACGATTTGCACTCCGGCCATCCGCCCGGCGCCCGGACCGCAGATCCGCTCCCATCCCACCCGACCGACCGACCCCGCTCGAACGCCGCCCCAAACAACGTCACAGGAGGAATCGCCCCGCCCATGCCCAGGACCCGTCAGCACAACGTCACCGCCGCCCAGTGGAGCGCCAACGGCACCGCGCTCGGCACCCCCGACCTGACGCTGCCGGGAAACCAGGTGTTCGCGTCGAACGTGTTCAGCGCCAACCTCCAGCGCCATCGGCTGCCCAAGCACGTCTACCGTGCGCTGCAGCGCACGCTCGAGCACGGCGAGGCGCTGGACACCTCGCTGGCCGACCAGGTCGCGCAGGCGATGAAGGACTGGGCGATGGAGCGCGGGGCGACCCACTACACCCACTGGTTCCAGCCGCTGACGGGCAGTACGGCGGAGAAGCACGACTCGTTCTACGCGCCCGCGGGCGACGGCACGGCGATCGCCGAGTTCTCCGGCAAGGAGCTGATCCAGGGCGAGCCCGACGCCTCGTCGTTTCCGACCGGCGGCATCCGGGCCACGTTCGAGGCGCGCGGCTACACCGCCTGGGACCCGACCAGCCCGGCGTTCATCCTGGAGAACCCCAATGGCGCGCTGCTCTGCATCCCGACGGCGTTCACGTCCTGGACGGGCGAGGCGCTTGACAACAAGATCCCGCTGCTGCGCTCGATGGACGCGCTGTCGGGGGCGGCGATCCGCGCGCTGGAGCTGCTCGGCTCGGGCGATGGCGCAGATCGGGTGTTCACGACCGTGGGCCCCGAGCAGGAGTACTTCCTGATCGACGAGCAGTACTACTTCGAACGCCCCGACCTGCTCACGACCGGGCGCACGCTGTTCGGCGCCAAGCCGCCGAAGGGTCACGAGCTCGACGATCACTACTTCGGCTCGATTCCGGAGCGGATTCTCGCGTGCATGATGGAGACCGAGCTCGAGCTCGCCAAGCTCGGCGTGCCCGTGAAGACGCGTCACAACGAGGTCGCGCCCAACCAGTACGAGGTCGCGCCGATATTCGAGAACTCCAACGTCGGCTGCGACCACCAGCAGCTGACGATGCAGGTGATGCAGAACGTCGCCCGCCGCTACGGGCTGGTGTGCCTGCTGCACGAGAAGCCGTTCGCCGGCGTGAACGGATCGGGCAAGCACAACAACTGGTCGATGGGCACCGACACGGGCGTGAACCTGCTGGAGCCGGGCGACACGCCGCACGAGAACCTGCAGTTCCTGTTCTTCTGCACGGCGGTGATTCAGGCGGTGAACACCCATCAGGCGCTGCTGCGCGCGTCGATCGCCTCGCCGGGGCAGGACCACCGTCTCGGCGCCAACGAGGCGCCGCCGGCGATCATCTCGATCTTCCTCGGCGCGGAGCTCGAGAAGGTGTTCGCTGCGATCGAGTCCGGCAAGGCCCAGCAGTCAAAGCCCGGCTCGTTCCTGGGTCTGGGCACGCCGGTGCTGCCGCCGTTGCCGCTGCACGGCGGCGACCGCAATCGCACGAGCCCATTTGCGTTCACCGGCAACAAGTTCGAGTTCCGGGCGCTGGGCTCCAGCCAGTCGCTGGCGCTGCCCAACACCGTTCTGAACACGATCGTCGCGGAGGCGATCGACGATCTCGCCGGCAAGCTGAAGAGCGCGCTGAAAGGCTCGTCGGGCGGTCTCGAGAAGGCCGTCGCGAAAGTCGTCAAGGAGAGCTGGTCTCAGAACAAGCGGATCGTGTTCGACGGAGACAACTACGCGCCCGAGTGGCACGCCGAGGCGCAGAAGCGGGGGCTGTACAACCTGCGCTCCACGCCCGACGCGCTGCCGTGGCTGGTGGACAAGGGCACGGTGGCGCTGTTCAAGAAGTACAAGGTCCTGTCCAAGCGTGAGCTCGAGTCCCGCCACGAGGTGTTCCTGGAGCAGTATGCGACCAAGATCAACATCGAGTCCGAGACCGCCGCGGCGATCGCGCGCACGGGGATACTGCCGGCCGCCGTCAGATATCTCAACGAGCTCAAGGCCAGCGGCCTGGACGAGCTGATCGGCGAGGTCGAGCCGCTGATCAAGGAGCTGCACTACGCGATCCTCAAGCTCGAGGACGCCAACCTCAAGGAGAACCAGGACGACAGGACCGCGGTCAAATGGGCGGCGTACATGCACGACCGGGTCATTCCGGCGATGGATGACGTGCGCGACGTGGCCGACCGGCTGGAGGCGCTGGTGGCCGACGACCTGTGGCCGCTGCCCAAGTACTCGGAGATGCTCTTCATCAAGTAGCCCTGACGGCCGTGGGCACTTCGCGGATGCTGTGTCCTTACCGATCGGAGATCGATGGGATCTCCGATCGGCCAGCACGCATACCGATCGCCGATCGGAGGGATCGTCGATCGGCCAGCACGCCACGCTCCCTGCGTCCGTGCCCCGCTCGACCCACGACCGTCAGGGGAGCGCGGAGCCGAGACTTGACGGGAATGTAAAAGAATTGCGGGCTGGGGGTTGGGCGAGACCTGGGTTTCAAGCGAGTCGCCAGCCCGAGTCCGTCGCGAATCGCGTCAGGGAGAAACGAGCGCTTTCAAAAGCGGGCACGCAGTGTCAGCGCTTCGCGGGGCGGCCTTCGCGGGGCGGCGGGAGCCCCTCCGGGGACCTGTGCGTAAAAGAGAGGGCCCGCTTTCGCGGGCCCTCTTTCGTTCACAAGCTGCTCGAATGATGATGGCTGTGGCAGCCTCTGCTAGTGGCCGTGACCGTGGCCGCGATCGCCTCCGCCGCCGCCGTCATGGCCGTGGCCGCGATCACCGCCTCCACCACCACCGTCACCGTGGCCGTGGCCGTGGCACTCGTGATCCTTGCCGCGGCCGTTGCCGTGGTCGCATTCGCGGTACTGGTCGAAGCTGGCGCTGCCTCCGTCGTGGCCTCCCAGGCCGAAGTCCTCGCCGCCCACCCACGCCAGCGCGCCGCCGGTGCCGAGGCTGAGGAATGCGACTGTGAGGACCGTCGTCAGACGTGAACGCATGAAGAATCCCTTCTGTCGTGAGGACGTGGACCGGCGCGCCCTGCTCATCGCGCGCAGCTTGACTGCATCGAGCGCAAGCGGGTCGAGCTCTGGACGCTGGTCCCGAAGCACGTCGGCGACCTCCTGGAGGCCATCCGCGAAGCGTTCCTCTTTGTGTGGAGTGCTCATGTGGCCTTATACGCGCGATGGGCCAGATTCCTGACCGAGGCATTCCCTGGGCCCGACGTGCGGCCGCCGCCTCGATTCCCGGGTGGGCGCTCGGGCCGACGGGCGCCACCGCCCGTCAAGTGTGCTGGGAGCCGTCTCCCCGCCGCGGGCGCGTCAGGAGCGATGCGGGCCGGCGCCGTGGCGAGGAGACGGCCGAGCCGGGGCCCTGTTTTGGACCAGGCGCAGGCGGCGCGGCGAGCTCGCGGCGGGATGAGACGCCGAGCTTGCGGTAGATGTTGCGCGCATGGGTGCGAACCGTCTCGACGCCCACCTGCAGGGCGACGGCTATCTGAGCGTTCGAATGACCCGACTGGAGCAGAGGCAGCACTTCGGCCTCACGCCGGGTCAGCAGCTGCCCTCCCGCGATCGATCCGCCGCCCCGATCGGGCGCTCCCCGCGGAGTCACCTGAAGCCCCCGTGAGGCGAGGTGGATCGCGTGCAGGACGTCGCGCGACTGAGTGCCCCTGCCGAGGCAGGCGCTCGCTCCGAACGCGAGCAGCTGGGCACATTCGGTCATCGAGGGGCGCTCCGCGAGCAGGACGATGCGAGTTGCTGGATGCAGTCCGCTCAGCTCTCGCACCTCGGCCATCTTGGCCAGAGCGCCACGATCGAGGATCGCCACGTCTGGACGGTGGGCGCGCAGGACGACGTGGATGCGCCTGTGCTCCACGTCGGCGGCGACGATTGCAAGGCTCGGATCGCTCTCGATCAACACGCGAAGTCCTCTGGCCAGCAGATCGTCGAAGCGGGCGAGGACGACGGTGATGGGGGTCTGCGGCGGCATATGTGATCAAGACGCGACAGGTGTTCAGGCGCAGGCGATCGTACCCCCTCATCGGCAGAACGGAGCGGAAGGGTGAGCTCCGCCTCACCCGTGCTTCCTCCCGTCGTTCCCCCCAGGATCACCCTCGCGGGAGGAAGAGCGAGGCGGCGGCTCGCCTGAGCATGCAGGTATGGCCCATCTGGCCCGCCTCCTCCTCGCCGCCATCCTCGCAACGGCGCTGCTCCTGCCCGCGTCGGCCGGCGCTCACGGCCGCCGGCGCCACCATCCTCGCGCTGCGAGCACGACGCACCAGCAGGCCACGGCCCGACGGGTGGCGCCCGGCAAGCCCGCCGGCCCCGATCCCGTGGTGCTTGCCAGCGCCGTCGCAGAGCGCTACTGGGGTGCGGTGCCCTGCGGTGGTCAGGTCGCGGTCCTCGCCGACAGCGCCCTTGCCCCCGGCCTGGACCCGACGACCGACGGCTGGGTCACGTTCAACTCCTCCCTCGGGCCGAACGACCTGCAAGCGCCGGCCGGCACCTACACGCAATGCACGATCTCCCTCGCCCATTGGCGATGGCCGACGCGGACGGCCATGGAAAAGGACTGGAACATGTTCTGCCTGACGGTGATCCACGAGCTGGGCCACCTGCTCGGCCATCCCCACTCATCGATCCCGGGCAGCGTCATGGCGCCCGTGTTCACCGACGAATCGAACGTCCCGCCGATCTGCCGGACGACGCGCCCGCGGCGGTCCCTGCCGTAGCGCCATTTGCCGTAGCCTGGCGCTGCAGAGGGACCGATCGCGGATTCTTGTGCCGCCTACCGTGGGGTTTGCGCTCACGCGACCTTCAGCGTGCCCCGTGCGACCCGTTTGCCATCGACTTCGACGCTGACCGCCGCCCGCCCGCGGCCAAGGCGCTTGAGCTCGCTCTTGGTCAAGCGAATCTTTGCGCTGCCGGAGGCGCGAAGCGTCACCTGCACGCGGACACGATGCGATCCACGGCGAACGATCAGCACGATGTGGCAAGCGGTCGGGCAGCGAACTGTGGCTACGCCGTGTGTCGAGAGGCTCGCGGACGCCGGCCGAGGTTGGAATTTCGACGCCGGCGGGCCCGTCCCCGGGGGATTGGACGCTTGCGGAGGCGGTACCTGGACCGGTGGCACTTTGACCGGTGGCACTTCCGCAGGCGGCCCAGGACGGTACTGGTTGAAGCTGGCGCTTAGTCCGCCGCCCCCCGCCAGGCCGAAGTTCACGCCGCCGGCCACCGCCAGCGCGCCGCCGGTGCCGAGGCTGAGGAATGCGATTGTGAGGACCGTCGTCAGACGTGAACGCATGAAGAATCCCTTCTGTCGTGAGGACGTGGTCCGGCGCGCCCTGCTCGTCACCCGCAACTTGATTGCATCCAGAGCGAGCGGGTCGAGCGTCACACGCCGGTCGCGAAGCACCTCAGCGACCTGCTGAAGGTCATCCGCAAAGCGTTCTTCCATGTGTGAATGGCGCATACGTACTGGTACGCACGAAGGGCCGGATTCCGGACAGTGTGCAGGCCGAATGCCGGATGGCATGCACGAAGGGCCAGATTTCTGACCGAAGGGTTGTCCGTCGGCACGAAATGCCGATAGGGACCTCGATGAGTCCGATGCGCGACGAGGCGTTCGAGCGGCTCTACGCCGAACATGCCCAGGCGCTGTACGCCTTTCTCAGCTACCGCACCGGCGATCGCGTGCTGGCCGAAGACCTGCTCGCGGACACCTTCGAGCGCGCCCTGCGCGCCCGCCGGCGCTTCGATCGTCGTAAGGCGAGCGAGAAGACCTGGCTGTACGCGATCGCTCTGAACCGCCTGCGCGATCAGATCCGGCGAGGGTCCAGCGAGAGCAGAGCGATCGAGCGCGTCGCGGTGGCGGCGATGGCCGGATCGGCCGGTGGGATCGAGGAGGTGGCCGACCGTGACCTCGTGAGCAGGGGCCTGTCCTGCCTGAGCGAGGAGGAGCGCGAGGCGATCGCGCTGCGCTTCGGTGCCGACCTGACCGTGCCGGAGATCGCCAAGCTGACGGGCGAGAGGCTCAGCACCGTCGAGGGCCGCGTGTACCGGGGCCTGCGCAAGCTGCGCGAGACGCTGGACTGATCGTCCCCTACGACGGCACGATCGAGAGATCGTTGCTGACCAGCGCTATTGTCTTATGGGCGATCGTGGCCCATTCCGGCGCGGGCCGCTGCTCAGAAAATCTGCTTGTCGAGGAACATCACGGCGTCCGCGAGGAGTACCGTCTTGGTGTTGGCACCGATCATTGCTTCACCTCGCTGGCGTGCGGGGGGCGGCGCATGAGCCACAGTGGCGGGCTGCCTCCAACGCGCAACTCGCGGATGGGCTGGAAGCCGAGGCGCTCATAGAGCGCGGCGTTGCGCTCGCTGGAGGCCTCGAGGTATGCTGGTAGGCCCTCTCGGTCGCAGCGTTCGAGCGTTGGGCGATGAGTGCGCTGCCAAGGCCCTAGCTCTCTGCATGTCGGGGAGCACCCCGACGTCACGGATGTAGTAGTGGCGCTCGCGCATCTGGCGCATGTGACGCCACTCCATCGCGGCTCCAAACCTCGCCACCCGGTAGAGATGCAGTCCGAAGGCGCCGCCCTCGAGCAGGGTCATGTGCAGTGGCGTGCGCCAAGCGCCGGTGGCAGGCTCAGCGCAGCACCGGTGAGGTTGCTGCTCGTCCATATACGCCCGCGCGCCCGCGCGACGTGGCGGAACTCGATCGCCTGGAGGTCATGCACGAAGATGACCTGCCGATTCCCTCGGCGCATCGTGACCGCGTAGCGGTCCACGCCGCGTGATCGGACACCTGTGGTCACTGGCGGTATCTTGTAGGTCCTATGGAGATCCGTGCGCATATGGCTGCGGATGCTGTCGGGTCGGTGCGGGCCGAGGGCTTGGAGCCGGGCGCCACCGTGATCGAGATCCTCGACCGTTGGACCGAGAGCACGATCGCGACCGAGCAACTCGGGGAAGCCGCACAATGTCTCGCGTCCGGCGAGTCGGTGGCTCACCTGCTCGGCGAGCCGGTGCCTGCGTCGGCACACCGCTGACCGCGCGGACTTCCTGGCGCGGTGCTGATCCTTACGTCTATCCCGGGACCCACTACTACGCGGAGATCAACGCGGTGCACCCTCTCCGGGAGGGCAACGGACGCGCACAACGCGCCTTCTTGTGCCAACTCGCTCTGGATGCCGACCACACGCTCGCCTGGGAGCGTCTTGATTACAAGGTGTTGGTGCACGCTTCGCAACGCAGCCTCCAAGGCGACAACCTCCCGATGCGGGACCTGATCGAGACCGTTCTCGATCCACCCGGCCGCTGAACAACCGTGTGGCGGCTCTGTCCAGACCTCGATCTCGCACTCGTCCGGGGGGTAAACGGCGGGACGAAGCCCCGTCGCTCCCGCTCCTGGCACCGATCAGTTCCGATCGGCTTTTCCGGGCTTTTGCAGATGGCTTGGAAGTAGGCGGCGAAGGGGGGTTGTGGTTTGATCGCCACGACCTTTCCGTCGTCTTGCCAGACCTGCTCGAAGAGGGTCGCGAGCAGGCGGTGGCGCTCGGCTAGGGACTTCTCGCGATCCCAAAAGCTCGCGAAGTCGGCGAGCACGTTCTCGGCCTCCGTGAGCTGGGGATCGGCGGGGGGCGCTAGGCACTCCAGCTCGTCCTGTACGGCTTGACGGCGCATGATGTACTGTGCTTTCGTGAGGTCGCCGAGGACGAACAACTCTTGCAGGCGGCGGAGTTGGTCGGTGAGCTCGGCCTTCCGGTTGGGCCCGCTGCCCTCCTGCCGCGCCTGCTCGGTGATCTTGTTGAGCACGAGCGCACGCAGGTCTGCGTCGGGCTGGAAGGCGCGCAACCAGCTGGCTAGTGGGTTCCCCAGCAACGTTTGCCGGGTTGGGGCGAGGGGTGATGGCGCTGGTGGCGAAGTCCTGTGGTCGAGATCGCTACTCGACCGGGAGGGGCTATGGCCGCCAGGGTGTTGTTGCGGGAGATCACCAGTGAGG
>DATMPZ010000043.1:0-119797 GCA_035567335.1 Solirubrobacteraceae bacterium | reverse complement strand
CCTCACTGGTGATCTCCCGCAACAACACCCTGGCGGCCATAGCCCCTCCCGGTCGAGTAGCGATCTCGACCACAGGACTTCGCCACCAGCGCCATCACCCCTCGCCCCAACCCGGCAAACGTTGCTGGGGAACCCACTAGCTCCAACTCGCAAGGAAGTCAACGATCACGTAGGAGAGTCGTCGAACGTCCGAACATGGCTGGTAGGGGGCGTCGCGTCGAGTGTGAGGACGGTGATCCTCTCGGCGGTGGTGGCGATCGTGGAGACGGGAACATCAAGCGAGTCCGCGAGCGCACAGAGCTTGCCCCACGTCGGGTTGCGGACACCACGCTCGATTCCTGAGAGATAGGTGGGATGGATGTCCGCGTCGAGCGCGAGGTCTTCGATCGTCCGGCCCCGCGCGCGACGCAACCAGCGGATCGCGCACCCAAGCTCAACGTTGCGTCGCCCGGCACGGTCGTCATGCGAAAGGCCCAGAACGGCGAGGACGCTGGGGGTGGCGCCGCTCATTCTGAGACCTCCCCTCGTCGTCCTCTCCCCCCACGTCTCCCCCAAGGGCACCTATGCGGGCCTCGATCGTCGAGATGAGCTCCCGCAGCGCCTCGGCGCGCTCGACGATCCCCCGGCGCTTGGCCGCGTCCCGGAGATTGCCCTCCTGAATGCTCCCGAGTGCCTCCTCTTCGATCAGGAGCTCGCTTCGCAACGCCCGCAGCAGCACGCGGTGGTGCTCGCGCAGATCGACCCGCACATCGACCGGCGGGCCGGCCGAGCTCCACCCGACGAGGTCCAACAGGGCACGCGCCGCGTCCAACCGGGCAAGCGGCACCCGGTAGCGCTCCGGGTGCTCATCCCTGTCCGGAGCCTCCACGACCGGCGCGATCAGCTGCACCGCCGCCTCGATCTCGCTGTGCAACCCCTCGCGCAACAAACCCACCATCCCTGCGGGCACGATCAACCAGGCGCTCATAACGGCCTCCCTTAAAGTCAGGGCACCAGAAGGACGCGCCCCAGCGCGCGCGACAGGCAGCCCAGCCCAGCGGATACCGTTCTCAGCGCATCGAAGGCTCGTTCTTCGGTGCCAGGCCCGGGGTGTTTGCGCACCGCCGGGCCGCTATTGGTTTTGGATGGCCACACGCCTAGCTCGAACGGCGGCGAAGATCAAGTCCAACCCAGCACGCCGCGCGAAACGCCTCACAGCAGGCGGGCCGTTGTCGAAGGCCAACTCACGGCCCAAACGGACGGGGAAGTCGTTCGGTGCCTGTTGGTCTCAGCCGCCTACCAATGCGGCCCTCGATCCGCCTTACTGCGATCTCTGGCGTATCGTCCAAGAGCGGTATGAGCCACACCGCCCGCCAGGCACCAGCCTTTGTCGGCTCCCCGAGATGTCGACGGAGCCGGGAGGCGGCGCCGTTCATCGAAGACCCGACATATGTGACATCGCCGGTGAGGCCGCCGACGACATACACCACGGGCCCGCTCCCGGGCACGGAACTGACGCTCGCCCCAAGCGAATAGGGCACGGGATCAGCTTCCCCGGCCCATTGTCCTGCGAGGATCCGGGCAGCACGGTACAGGCGACTGTTCATGACTCTGCCATGACAGCCGCCTCGTACGCATCCTCGCCCGGTGCCCCGCTGTTGGCGTGCCCCCGGCTCTGGTGAATCCCTCCGTAGGGCCACAGCGGCCCCATGACACCGAAGCGGAACTCCTCCTCGATGCTCTGCAGGGTGGCCATGGGGATGCCCACCTCGTTGACGATTGGCATCTCATCGTCACCGAGAATCGACCGGAGTCCATCAACGCGGGCTGCGAGGTCCGCAACATCCTCACGGATTCCCCGCACCTCCGAGGCGAGCTCCTCTTGGGGCGAAATCCTATTTGTACGGGCGCCAGAGCTGCCCTTCTTCGTCTGGGTTCTGAAGGTTGTGCGCAGCCATGCGTTGTCCATCGCCTCGACCTTGCCGCTCCCGGATGTCTGGAGGTCGCCTTTCTCATCGATCCTCCGCGGAGGTCTTCCTGCGCGTCCGTCCTTGATTGCGCGGTGAAGAACGCGGAGACCGTGCCCGGTACGACAGAGCTCGGCCAGCACGGCCGCGGGTGGTCGGTTGTCCTTCTCCTCGTCACCCGATTGCCCAAAGGACTCTCGGCCAAGGGCACCATGCACGACAAGCCAGTACGAGCCGCGAACCGCAAGCTCAAGGATGGACGGCGAGAATGGCTTGCCCTCATCCAAATTGTTGAGCACGACTTCGAGGATCTCGTCGTTGGTACGTTTCGTGGGGCGCCATTCATGCTCCCACAGCGCGGACATCATGTACGCTCGCGGGAGGGTCGACTCTGCGGACTTTCGCCTGTTCGGACTCGTCCAATGTGCTCCCCGAAGGACGAGCGAGGCAATGATTGGTGTCTTGTACTCCTTGCGGGCCTGGCCTTTCCCGGTGAGCTGCCGGATACCCCGGGCGATGGCCTCCCGAACCTTGCTAGATGGTCCTTTGACAAAGAAGTGGAGGATGATCGCGGCCCGCTCGTCGGGGTACATGGCCAAGTTCTTTTCCCCCGCGGTCTTCTGGTCCATCATGCCCGCGAAATACTCGGCCCTTGCCGGGCTGAGCAGTGCCTCCCGCTTGAGGGCCTCGATGACGATGTCGGCGCGCTTGTGGGACTCGGCTGGAGGTGTCCAAGGGGTGGGAGGATCGAGGTGCAGGAGTGCAACAAACTCGTCTACGACGTCGAGCAGATCCGTGTCCGAGCCGGGGTCGGGCTCGTACGACACAATCACGCGCGCGGGCACCATCACGGAATGCGCGCGTGCCGCGTCCGGAGACGAGATTTCCTCTTGGGCGCGCTCGCCGATGCTTGCGATCTCTCCGACCACTGCCCGGGAACGCCGCGGGTCCGCGATCGCTCCGAGGATCGGGTCAGATGGTCCGATCCCGAGATTCTCTTGGGCTCCGTTGAGACGTGACGAACCATCCCGTGCGACGAGCGCCGCGATCTCGGACCCGTCGTCGAAGGCGATCCGCCAGGGCATGATCGTTAGGGGAAAGAACACGCCGTTCAGCGCTATCGACTCGTCGAGGGCATTCTGCCCTCGCAGGACGCCCTTCGCATCATCGAGCGCGTCTGCCAGTGCTTCCTGAGTGCTCGCTTCGAAGACAAGCTCTCCAGGCGTGTCTTCGTCGACGGAAAGGTCTCGCGGCGCCCAGTACTTCGATCTGGCGTCTGCGGAGGCCGCTGCCGGGTAGTCGATCGACCCGACGGTGCGCGGATTCACCGGATCGATCAGCACGCGAAGCGCATTGACGCGGACGTCGAGCGTATACAGCGTTCCGCCCCTCACCGGGACCCGTGATAGTCGGCCGAGTTGCTCCCTGGCCACGCGGGGATCCTCCACCGCCTCAGCAATCGTCCGCGCGGCCTCAGGGGTGTGGTCGTACTCCTTCTCTAGACGTTCGGCGAGACGCGCGACCGTGCTCGTTTTCGGAGGTGATGTGACTGGCTGGATCGGGCGAATGCCACGCTCCTCAAAGGTGCCGTGGCCAATCTTCTTCGTCGTAGTAGGGCTCATTCGATTGTTCCTCTCTGTGCTGCCGCCCTCTGTGGACCGGGCGACGGTGGCCCTCGGGGAGGGCCGGAGGAACAACATGCCCCGGCTCCCCTTCGACCTTGGTCCTATTGACCACGTGGCCGAAGCGGTGGCACCACTCGCTCTGCGTGTCCCTCTGGGCCTCTCCGTCCGCTGACGGTGTGACCTTTGCTACCTCGCCCGGGAGTCCTTTGGGACGGCCTGCAAGGCGGAACCCGCAGTGCTCGACAGCACCGCTCAGGTGCTCATTCTACATGATCGCCGGGCTTCTCGACGCTCTCCGTCAGCCCACTCCAGGAAGCAAAACAGGAGTGCTGGCTTTGCGTCGGGTTTCGCCCCCTCCTTGCTTGACACCCAGCGGCGCTGCCGTATGCTGGAGCTATGAACGCAGGACGCGAGTTCGATGTCGTGATGGTGGCTGAGCCGGAGGGCGGCTACAGCGTGTTCGTGCCCGATCTGCCGAGCGTGGCGACTCAGGGCGAGACGATCGAGGAGGCGCGCGCCAACGCCCAGGAGGCGATCGAGGGCTACCTGGAGGTCATGCACGAAGACGACCTGCCGATCCCCTCGGTGCATCGTGACCGTGTAGCGGTCCACGCCGCGTGAGCCAACTCCCAGCCGTCACCGGCAAGCAGCTCCTCAAGATCCTGGAAGGCCAGGGCTGGTACGTGAAGCGCATCCGCGGCAGCCATCACATCCTGCGCCACCCGACGGTCCCAGACGCCCTGCCGGTGCCGATCCATGGCAACCAGCCGATCAAGCGAGGGACTCTCGGCAACATCTTGCGAACCGCCGGGATCAGCCGCGAGGAGTTCCAGCGACTACTCTGATACGTGTTCAGGCCCAGCTCTCCGTGCGCGAGTTTCGGTGGAGCGCCCACTATTGACCGGCGACCCGCGGCGGCTCCGCCCAGACCTCGATGTTGCTGTCTGGCGGGGGTAAAGTCCGGACCCGACCCCCGTCGCTCCCGCTTTCGTCCTCCGCTAATCGAAGCGGATGTCTGGCGTCTGACGTCACCCGGCGGCGAGTAGCACTGCCGCAGTGTCAGTCTCGTAGGAGGCGATGGCGTTTCGGCCTTGCGCGTGTCCGCTGAGGAGCTTGGGCGCGCGTTGGCGGGGGTGGATGTCGATGGCGAACTCGAGGTCGAGTGTCTGCGCGAGGCGGGCGAGGGTGTCGATGGTGGGGTTGTGCTCGCCGGCCTCCAGGCGCGCGAGTTGTGGCTGGGTCATGTTGAGCTCCTTTGCTAGGGCTCGCTGGGAGAGTTCATGCTCGGTGCGGTAGGTCAGTACCTTCAGCGCGACGGCCCGTGCGACTGCGGTTCGGTCCCACTCTCGCTGGAACTCCGGGCCGTGCAGCTCCTCGGCCAACACCTGCTCGCTTGTCTTCATGTCGCTGAGCTTCATGCCGTTCCTTTGATCTTGGCCCTGTCCAGATGATATCAAGCTTGTTATCGACTGCACGACCGAAGATCACATCTCCAACTCATCGAAGCGTCGCCGAGCGTCACGGACCTTCTCATCGAAGCCACGCCCGTCGATCTCCGCCTCCGGAGCCACGGCGAGGATCACGAAGGTCCCAGGTCCCACCTGCCGATAGATCGGCCGCCAGCGGCTACGTCCCGCACGTGGGCGCAGCTCGCGCAGTCCCGAACCATCCTCGCCCTTGATTGCGCTGCTGTGCGGAGCGCCGAGTCGTGGGCCGATCGCTTCGAGCTTCTCCCGCGCGTGCTGGATCGCCGCGCGCTCAGCGGCATCGGAGATCGCGACACGCTCGGCGTCGGCCGCCGGATGCCACAGCACTTCATATGGCGGTCCTGTGTCGCGTGCCGGCTTAGATGCGCGAGAGGACTTGGCCTGCCGCGAATCACGTTGCCGCTGTCGCTTGTCGGGGCTCATCGCCGAGTAGGGATACCAAGCGCTTGGGACGGCCGAGCAGCAGCCTGTCTACCTCGCGGGCGCGCGCCTCACAACCGGATCTCAATCCGCGGGGTGTCAATCGCGTGCCCGACCCCCCCGTCGCTCCCGTTTTTCCGTTGTTTTTCCCTGCAAATGATGTCTTTCGATGGGCGCCAGCGGGCATCTCGGCGTGAATCGCCTCTACTAGGCTCGCGTATTCTTCCTGCAAATCCAATGGTTTCTGGAGGTCGCGGGTTTGAAATCTCAAACCGTGACCCCTGCCCGCTGGCGATGTGCCGCGGCGTTTGTGCGGTGTGGTCGCTGCCAAGCTGTCGAACCTTGGCGTAGTCACGCTCGCTGAAGACGGTTCCGGCTTTCTTGCGCATCCCGGTGATGACGGCGATGGCCGGTCCGCGTAGGCCACGAGCGGTCAGGGTGTGCTTGTCGGCGTTCTCGAGCAGGCAGAAGAGCCGGTACTGCTCACGGCCTGGTCCGGTGACGCGGATCTCGTAGTAGCCGCCCATGTCGCCGTGCATGGCCTCCCTCTTACCGCCACCCGAGAAGGCTGGCGACGGAGCAACTGCGACGGCATCGAGCACTGCCAGGATAGTTCCCCGGACATTCGGGGGGCAGGCGTCGAGGAAGTCGGCTCCCGGGACAGAGTCCTGAGGGGTCGCGTAGAAGATGGTGTCCCAGGCCACAGCGACAGCCTATGAGCCGGCGCATCAACCCTCCGGTGGCCTAGCTTTCAACCGGCGAACCTGGCCTACTTTTCAACCGACCTTGACATCCAACCAGGCACTCTCGAAGGTCTGATCGAGACGTCTACTCCCGCCCAAGGAGGAGCAGTGAGGCGAGCGGTGGTACGGGTTGGTCCCCGTCGTGAAGCAGGAGTGTGAGCGGTCTCCGTTGACGCGCTTGCTCGGGCTCGTGAGCAGGAGTCTTCGAATTGCTACTCGCCTCCGAGCGCGAGAACGCACGAAATCGAGTCTCCGTGGGGTCGGTCTGGCTCAGCCTGGTTCATCAGGCGGCGATGCTGGTTTGGTGGTGGTGGTGGTGGGCGGCTGCTCGCGATGCACAATCCCGTTAGGCTGTGAGGTAGCTCTATGCTGATTGGCGAATCCATCCTCGCGGGGCTTGCGAGCAAGCTCGCCGGGTTGGTTCTGGACGGCGTAGCGACACGCGCGCGCGCTGTGGTGCTCGGCCCAGAGGAGCGACGGATCGTCGATTCGGCGTGTCTTCGCACGCTTGAAGCCGTTCTCAGCCGAGAGCAGGCGATTCGGCCTGAGGAAGTCGATCTCGCGCTCCAGTTGCTGGGGGAGGTCGTCAACCGAAGTCCCGTGACCGAGCTGCCGATGGTGGAGGAGCGTGTGTCGGCTACTGATGTCGCCCGCTGGGAAGCGCGGCTCATCGAAATCGGAGTCGACCTCAAGACCCTGCCTGTCGATCTGAGGGTTGTTCTGGACGCGCTGTTCAGCGAGCTGCCCGGGGCTTTGCGAGAAGAGGCTGCGCGACACGACAGTGCCGTCTTCGGGATGGTCGTGATAGAGCATCTACGGTACCTCGCCGATCGCGCTGCCGAGCTCCGAGAGCAAGTGTCTCTCCTACGGCTGACGTCGACGCTTCCGTTCGCCGCCCAGTTGCAGCATGCGCTCGACACATCAGTGGGCATAGCTCAGGCGGCCGATACGCCCTACCGCACGTCTAACCTGCTCGTGGCGCTCATCGGCCTGCCCGGCAGCGTCACCCGCCGTTGCCTTGACGCCACTCGCTCTGGTCTGGGCCTCGAGATGCGTGCGTGGCTCATGAGCAACGTGGCGCGTGCGGGTCTACATCAGGGGGAATCTTTTGTGCCGTTTGCATGGGCCGAGCGCGAGGACGTGCGTATCGCTCAGCGCCTTGCGCTGAGCGAGAAGTGCTCGTTCGTCAGCGAGGCGCATCTCCTCCTGGCGGTCTTGGACTCGCCGTCGAGGACCGTGCGCGCGATGCGCGAGAACCTCGGCGGCTACTTCGTCCGGCTGCGCGCCGAGGTGGCGCGTGCGCCTCGGGCCCAGCCCGCCGCCCTAACTCCCGAAGACGGGGTGTCGAGTTGGCCGACGAGCGACCAACGTCTGCCTTCCCCGTAACGACCGGGAGCGGCCGAGCGCCAAGCCAGCGTCTGCTCGGCGGTCGCTGGCGTGTGCTGGACGAGCGACCGGGCGGCATGGGAGGGGTGCTGATCTGCGAGCACATCGAGGTCCCAGGTCTGGAAGTGGCGCTGAAGGGCATTCCGCGGCCTCTCGTGCTCGAACCGCGAGCCAATCATGCGTTCGTACGCGAGGCGCTAATCTCCTCGCGATTGGTTGGCGTCCCATTCGTGCTCGCTGCGTGCGGCGTAGACGTCTGCGACGGACAGCTATTTGTGATGATGCCCGTGGTGCCGCCGGGTCCCAACGGCGAGATCACACTCCAGGATCTCATCGGAAGCGGACAACTCGTGCCACCGCGGGCCCTGGCTATCGCCTGGCAGGTCGCGACCGGCATGATGTGCGCAGCGGAGCGCCTACCCGGCCTTGTGCACAGTGACCTCAAGCCGAGCAACGTCCTGGTCGCGCCGGCCGGCGCTTTCGTATCCGACTTCGGCATCGCTCGCGTGGCCGGCGAACTGGCGCCTGAGGCCGGACCGATAGGAACACCCGGCTACGCAGCACCGGAGACATACGACGGCGAGCTATCGGTCGCAAGCGACGTCTATTCGTTCGGGGTGATGTTGAGTCAGATCGTAGAAAAGCCACTGCTCCGCGCGTCCGAGGTAGAGAGCGGACCGCCAGAAGCAGCGAGCGGTGAGGCGTTACGGTTCCTCGTCGAGCTGGCGCTCGCCAAGGACCTGCTGACTCTCGCCGGCCGATGCCAAGCCGATGACGTAGCTATGCGGACAGCGGACTTCTTTGCCGTCCGCGCGCAGCTCGACGATGCCGCCGCCCGGGCGGGCATTGACACCACAGCGCTTCAAGCCGCGATGAACCCGATCCCCGATCTGCGCAACCGTCTCATGCCCGCCACTGTCGAGACGCTCCTGAGATTCGATGAGATCGAGCTGGCGCTCGACGAGCTCGACTCCGTCCCAGACGAGCACCAGACAAGCACTCTCAGGATGCTGCACGGAAGCGCGCTGTCGCAAGCCGGCCGCGATGCGGACGCGCTCACCAGCTACGACGCCGGCCTCGCGCTCGCGCAAACCGACGCGGAGCGAAATGAGTGCCTCGGGGAAATGGCGCTGTCCCTCAAGCGCCTCGGCCGCCGCGACGAGGCGATCCCAATCCTGAGAGACCTCGTGCGCCGGACAGGCTCCGAGCATCAGATCCGGCACATCACGAACCTTGCGGGCGCCCATATCGAGAACGGCGAAGTCGAGCAGGCCATCGGTCTGCTACGTGGATTCACCCGTGCGAATCCGACGCATCCGCAGGTCCACAAGTTGTGGATTCAGCTCGGGATCGGCCTGCGCCGGCAGGGCGAGGCGGAGCAAGCGATCGACGCTCTCAGGCACGCGGTGCGCCGTGAGCCTGCCGACTCGCACGCGCACGCGGTGCTCGCCGAAGTCCTGTTCGACGATCTCGGCCGCGTGCCCGAGGCGGCGGCGTCGGCGGTGCTCGCGATCAGAGCAGGGGACGCATCGACCGGCACCCTATTCCTGGCGATGCAGTGTGCCCAAGCGCTCGAAGACGCCGACGGAATGAACCGACTCACCACGCTCGCGCTGGCCCACCACGACGCTCGCATCGTCGCTGACATGCGACATCATGCCGAGGCAGGGACACGCCCCGGGCCCCGTGCGGCCAGTCTAGCCGGGGGGCAAGAAGACGAGACGACAGCTCTGGACGAGCTCGCGACGCGCAGCGTCGATGACGAGACGACAGCCCTTTCGCAGCCGCAAGATTGCGGTGTGTCTGAGCAAGACCGGCACGAGGATGAGATAAGCGCCGACCCGGCAGGGTCTGACGTGATGACCATGCCAAACGCATCGCACATGCAGATCGCGGTGGCCTTCGACGGCTTTTGTTCAGTCGACTTCTATTGCGATGTGACCGACGACGAGTACTGCGCAATGCTGTGCGATCAGCTCTCAGCGGTGCGCCATGAACTCGACCTGCAGCAGGGGATCACCATGCGAGGCACTCCTTGGCGTTTCACCGTCTGCCCGAATTGCGCCGAACCGATCCTGACGAACCGGCGCGAAGGGGACACGTTCAGATGCCAGCGTTGCAGCGAGACTGTGCCGTCGAGCCCAGAGGAAACGCTCGCCGAGCTAGACGACCTGCTCGCCCAGGTCGAAGATCAAACCGGCCGGCGCCGCGCATCGCTTGCAGGACACGCAACCGTGCTGGTTGTCCGAGCGGACGCCGATGACCAGGTTCCAGAGATCGTCGAGTGCGCACGCGAAGCCGGCTTCGAGGTTCTCGACGACATCGACATCCGTGTTTACAAGCTGGCCATAGAGGCGTTTGCGCGTCTCGGTTTGGACCCTGGGCAGAGATGGGTGGGCATGCTGTGTCGGCACAGCGAGGACTCCTACGGAGTAGCTGGTTCGACTCCCGAAGATGTGGCACGCCTGATAGCGGCACTTAGACTACGGCTGACGCCCATGACGGCGCAGCCCGTCACGCTCTCCGAGACATATCGAGTCGACAGCCGCGATCCGCTTTTGCTCCTGCTCGATGGCCATCGCGAGGCGGCCGAGCAGCGGCTGCTCGAAACTCTGTCCGATATAGACAGCGCGCTCGTGTGGGACCTCTTGGTAACAGCGTCTTCGCTCGCGGGCGAAGACGAGGCGGCGCATCGTCGCGCACGCGTACTCACGGCCCTCGAACCCAAGAATCCGAGGGCCTGGTTCCACATGGCCGCGACAGACCTCAAGCTAAACTCTGCCACGAAGGGAGCCCGCGAAGAGTGGCAAACCGACCTTGCCAACCAACAGTTCGGTCTTCTGCGCATCGACCAGTCTATCGACGAGGCGACCCTGCACAGGGCGGTCACCAACCTAGAGCGCGCCGTCGGCCTGGACCCAACTTTTGGCGCGGCCCATCTCCTCCTCGCGTATTGCAAGAGCGCATTGGGCGATTCCGCAGGGGCGAGCACGGCGCAGGCTGCTGCGGTGGCTCTCGGAGTCGCTCGGGATGAGGCCGACGGGGCAGCCGTCCTGCCGTCGCTCCGGGCATTGGGACGTGAGTAGTTACCAGCATGTAAAAGATTTGGGGGTGGGAGCGTTGACAGCCCACCACAACACTGGTAGAGTCGCACAAGTTCGGCTTGTCGGATGCGTCACGGATGGCGGACTTTAGTTTGGGATGGAGTATGCCGTTCGCTAGCCCAGTATCCATAAAAGCGAGGCCGAGCAAGCGCGTTCTTGCTACCCGTGGCGTGGACTTTCCCTAGGAGCATGGGCCCCTCAGGCGTGCTCTTGACAATTGGAGTATAGTCCGCCCGCAAAGGCGTTTCTATGGGCGGTAGCGCGAACCCGGTGGGAGCCTGAATATATACATTGTTTCAGCTGTCAGGAAGGACCAGCAATGAGCTTCAGCATATATAAATGGCCTTGCGTCGTCGTCGTATGCAGCGCCTCTTTGGCATTTGCATTGACAGTTTCGACGATCGCAGCGCGGGCGAGCAACGCTAACCCTGGTGTCCTGCCACCCAACTCCCATGCGTTCGGGAAGACGTACGGGGGGTGGTCAGCGGCATGGTGGCAGTATGTCGAGTCGCAGCCTGTCTCCTCGAACCCGTTGCTCGATTCGACTGGTGCGGGGTGCCGCGCAGCGCAGTCCGGCTCAGTGTTCTTCCTGGTCGGCGCTAACGGCAGCGGTTCGGTCACACGCGACCAGTGCACCGTACCCGTGGGGAAGGCGCTGTTCTTCCCGTTGCTGAATGCTTCCAACATTGAACCCGCTAAGACGCCCCTGGGGGCGTGGGAAGAACTGGAGGGGGCCTTTGGCCCGTTTTCCGAACTCCATGCCAGTGTCGATGGTCGCGCCCTCGCCAACCTGGATCCCGCGACCACGCCGTACCGCGTGTGCGCCGGTCCAGTCGCCCGATGCAGCGCGCCGTCGTTTAGTGTCTTCCTTCCAGCCGAAAACTTCTTTGGTACGCCGGAAGGGACGTATGAACCGACGGTGGCGGACGGGTTCTACGCGCTGCTGACGCCGCTCAGCCCAGGACCTCACACGATCAGTTTCGGTGGCACCGGCCTCTTCCTCGGGGGTCCGTTCTCCCAGGACATCACCTACCACCTCGTCGTCGTGTCCGGCGGCTGAGGGGTTTATCGCTCGGGTGGCCTGATCGGTCGGGTGGCCTGATCGGTCGGGTCAGCAACGTCAGCCGACCCCCAGCACCGCCCGCATTGGCTTGGGCGTGACCCCGAGTCGCTCGGCGTCCTGCACGCCGGAGCGGGCCAGCATCGAGCACTCCATCAGCTCGGCCTCGTCCCAGGTCGCGAACGCGCGCTCGCCGAGCGCCGCCTCCAGCAGGCGCAGCGTGCGCGAGACGATCGGTGTGGGCACCTTCACCAGAGGCCGTGGACGGTGCAGCGAGTCGAGCACGAGTCTGACGATCTCGGTGTGTGTCAACGTGTCGGGGCCCGCGAGCTCGTACCGCCGCCGCTCGCCGGCGGGGGCGCGCAGGGCCGCCATCACGCATGCGGCGACGTCCTCGGTCCAGATCGGTTGATAGCGCGCACGCCCCATGCCCGACATCGGCATCACGGGCGCGAGCGCCATGCGTTCCAGCAGCGTCAGCCACGCGTCGCCCGGCGCGTAGACGATCGAGGGGGCGAACACGGTCCAGTCCAGATCGGTCTCGCGCACGGCCTGCTCGGCGGCCGCCTTGGCGCGGTGAAAGCGCGTGCGGTGCTGCGCGGAGGCGTCGAGCGTCGAGAAGAATACGAACCGCCCCACCCCGGCGCGCTGCGCGGCGCGCACGATCCGCCAGGTGGCGATTCCGTTGAGCTCCTCGATCGAGCCGTGCGGCTGGTCGCGGATCGTCGCCGCAAGGTGCACGACCGTGTCCACGCCCCGCAGCGCGTTGCGAAACGACGGCGGGTCGGTGAGGTCGCCGAGCGCGATCTGCACGCGCACGCGCAGCGTCCCCAGCCGGCGCGGGTCGCGCACCAGGCAGCGCACGTCGGAGCCGTCGTCGAGCAGCCGGCGCAGCAGCGCCAAGCCAACCTGGCCGGTCGCGCCCGTGAGGAGCAGCATCGCCTCAAACCTAGCGGAGTCGTCGCGAGCGGAGATGATTGAGCATGCAATCATCTACGATGGGGCTCGCTAGGATAGGGCCGCGCGGGCGAGCGTCATCTCTAAAATAGGCTCTCGCCCAAAACACGTCCACCAGCAGAGACCCGCAAACCGACAGGAAAGAACTTAGCGAATGGCCTACGTGATCGCCGAGCCGTGCATCGGCACCAAGGACAACTCCTGCGTCGAGGTGTGCCCCGTCGACTGCATCCACCCGACGCCTGAGGAGCCCGGATACGACGCGGCCGAGATGCTCTACATCGACCCCGAGGAGTGCATCGACTGCGACGCCTGCGTGGAGGCCTGCCCCGTGGACGCGTGCTTCGCCGAGGATCAGCTCCCGGACGAGTGGCAGAAGTACTCACAGATCAACGCCGACTACTTCGCCAACGCCAAGTAGGACGGGTCGCGGACGTCGAGGACGGGGACGTCCGCGATGGCAGCTTCGAGCGACTCGCGCAGCGCACGTGAGTCGAAGGCGTGCGACTGAGGCGCGACCGGGTTGACGGTGATCGCGCGCAGGCCGATCGTGCGCAGAACCCCGATCGTGAGTCCCTGACGCTTATACCACTCGGGCCCGCGGCGAGACAGGAACACCTTGGTGGGGTCGGCGGCGACGATCCTCAGCTCGCGCCCGGCCCGCTCGCGCCGCGCTGCGAGCAGGCCCTCCAGAAAGCGCTCGCCGAGCGCGCCCTGCACGAGGAACGTGTCAGCGTGCGGGTGCTCGCGCAGGAGTGCCGCGATCGCATCCGGCTCGGCGTTCAGCACAAGCCGGCCCTCCAGCCAGACCCCGTCGCCGTTTGCCTGCGGCAGCCTGACCAGATCGACCGCGTCCCTGGTGATCGCCACCACCGTCTCGATCTCCGCCGCGAGGATCGCGCCGGTCGCCATCACGAGCCCGTCGGCGACCGCCGGCGAAGACGCCGCGCGACGGTCGATCGCACCGTCGATCAGTACTTGCTCGACACCCAGATCGAGCATTGCGTCGCTTACCTCACGCACGTCGGCGGCCGCGCTCGGACCGGCGACTTCGATGGTGCCCCGCTCGGCGAGCCTTGCGATGACGACCTCTCCAAGGGGTGTCCTCACTCCGGTTCGCGTCAAGCGCTCGTGCGCGACCCCGCTCGCCCGTACGAGCGCGGCGGTGCTCGCCACGAGGTCCCCAGCCTGGAGGAGGATCCGCGGCTTGTCGATGCGCGCGTCGATCACGTCGTGCTCCTCGCCGTCGCGCCCGATCGAGGTCACCCCGATGCGACTGTTGCGCTCCGCCAGCTCTCTCAGCAAAGCGGCCAACGTCTCCGTCTTGCCGGTGTTCTTGGCCAGGCCGACCAGCGCCAATCGGCGATCGCCGACGAGCAGGTCCGACAGCACTACGCTTCCGCCAGCCGCGCGGCGAGCTCCCGCACGATGAAGCTCGCGACGTGGTGCGGGTAGGTTCCCTTGGAGAAGCCCGCGTCGAAGCCCAGCTCCTTGGCGAGCTCATTCGAGACGCGCGGGCCGCCGCAGGTGAGGATCAGCTGGCGCCTACGCCCCTCCGCTTCGACGATCTCGACGAGCTCGGTCAGGTTGGCGACGTGCAGGTTCTGCTGCGTGACGGTCTGCGAGACGAGGATCGCGTCGGCGTCCAGGTCGATCGCGCGGGAGACCAGCACGCTGTTGGGCACCTGGCTGCCGAGGTTGTGCGTCTCGAACGCTTTGTAGCCCTCCAAGCCGTGGTGGCCGTGGAAGCCCTTGAGGTTGAGCATCGCGTCGATGCCGACGCTGTGCGTGTCGGTGCCGGTTGCGGCGCCGACGACGACGATCGGGCGGCCGATGTGCTCGGCGGCGAACGCCTCGATCTGCTCCTCGCTCATGTACTCGATGTCGAACCCTTCCTCGGAGAGCGAGGCGTAGTCGACGGTTTGGCGAGACTCGGCGAACATCACGAAGTAGGAATAGCCGTCGGTCAACTCCTGGTAGTGGACGACCTCGGGGTGCTCGAAGCCCATTTGCGCTGCCCACTCCTGCGCGGCGCGACGCGCGGCGAGCCCGTAGGGGACGGGCAGCGTGAAGCTGAGCTGCACGATCCCGTCGCCGAGATGGTCGGCATACGGGCGCACCCGCGAGAGATCGACCGCGCGGAGGGCGGTCGGCAGCGGCGACGAGTTATCGGGCAAGACTCGACGCTCCACGCATCAGCTCGATCGCCGGATTGAAGTAGCCCTCGTCGACCGTCACGATGCCTTCCGTACCGCGACCCTCGTCGATCTGGCGGGGGACGTCGCCAAAGACGCCCTCGCCGAGCGAGGCGAACAGACCTTGCTCGGCAATCCGCTGCAGCAGCGCGTGGGCGCCGGCGAGCACCTCTTGCGCGCGCGTCTGCACGATGCCGCCGCGGCGGAACTCGATCTCCTCGCCGAGGTCGTGCGCGGCGTCGAACACGTAGTTCACGTTCTCCAGACCGATCACGCGGTCGTGGATGTGCGGCGTGAAGATCCCCTCGGTCGGCACGCCGATCGTCTGGATGCCCTGGCCGGTGGCGATCGTGACGAGGTTGAACAGCGAGTCGGTCGCGTGCGTGCGATACAGGTTGCCGTCCATGTGGCGCGTCGGCGGCATGTACTTGACCGGGCACTCGGGGAACAGCTCGCGCGTGAGCTGCGCTTGCGCCCACTCATACAGCAGGCTGTTCTTGACCGGCGTGTCGATCTCATAGGCATCGCCGAGTGCGATCTGCTCGTCGGGCACACCCGAGTCCAGGGCGAGCTGGCGGTTGATGAACTGCGAGGCGGTGACCGACGGCGCCGCCTCGATCGCATCGGCGGTGCGCAGGTAGTTGTCCTCGCCGGTGTTGATCACAACCCCGAAGTAGCCGTTGATCGTGCGCGAGACGCGCTGGTCGATCAGGCCGCGGACGGGGTTGATGTCTCGATAGAGGATCCCGTAGAGCGCGTCGTTGACCATGTTGTCGAAGCCCTCGATCGCGCCCATCGCGGCGATCTCCGGCATGCACAGCCCCGAGCAGAAGCTCGACAGTCGCACGTAGCGGCCATTGCGCTGCGACCACTCGTCCAGCGCCGCGCGCATGATGCGGAAGTTCTCTTGCGTCGCGAACGTGCCGCCGTAGCCCTCGGTCGTCGGACCGTAGGGGACGTAGTCGAGCAGCGACTGGGCGGTCGAGCGGATCACCGCGACGATGTCGCCGCCTGCCTGCGCCACCGCCAGGCCATGCACGACGTCCTCGTAGACGTTGCCCGTGGCGGTCAGCACGTAGCGCAGCGGCGGCGGGTGCTCGCCGAGTCGCTCACGCGTCTCACGGCGCTCGCGCATGCGCTCGCCGATCTCGCCCACGCGGCGCTCGCACTCCCGTGCGATCCGCTCCCGGATCGCCTCGTCGCCGGCCCGCGGCAGCGCGCACAGCTCGAGACCCCCGGCGTCGACCTCCTCGGCGAGCGACTGCGGCGTGGTCGTCGGATCGGCAAGCAGCGCGTTGCCAAGCCAGTAGGCGATCCCTTTGCTCAGCTCGCCGTGGTCGCACACGTGGTCGACGAGCACGTTCGGCAGCGGCGCGTCCAGTTCGTTGGCGCCATCGACGCCGAGCAGGCGCGTGATCGTGCGCTCCACCGAGACGGTCGTCTTGCTGGCGATCTCCTCTGAGACCTGCGCCGCGATCTGGCCCGCCGCCTCGCGGCAGGAGGCGATCGTGCCCGGGTCGAGGTCGAGCTTTCCCGTGGAGCTCATCTGAGCTCCCGCACGATCGGGAACGGGATCACCTCGCGCAGCGTGTCGCGTTCGGTGAGGATCATCACCAGGCGGTCGACCCCCATCCCGCCGCCGGCAGTCGGCGAGTAGCCGTACTCGATCGCGCGCGCGTACTCCTCGTCGTTGGGGTGCGGCACGTCCGCGTCGTCGATCATGCGCCGCTTGCGCTGCTCGACGAAGCGCTGCCACTGGTCGACCGGGTCGTTGAGCTCGGTGTCGCCGCTGACGAGCTCGATGCCGCCGATCACCGCGTCGAAGTGCTCCGCGAGCTCGGGATGCACGGAGTGGCGCTTGGTGATCGGGAACGGCTCCAGCGGGAAGTCGAAGACGTGCGTCGGCTGGTTGATCGTCGACTCGATCTTCTCGGAGTAGATGTCGGCTACGACCTCGGCCCACGTTGCCGCGGGATCCATCGGCTCGTCCAGCACCTCCGCGAGCTGCTCGCGCGTGGACTCCATGAAGTCCAGGCCGAAGCGTTCGAGGATCAGCTCGCGCATCGTGATTCGTGTCCACGGCTTCGCCAGGTCGATCTCCTCGCCGTTTCGTTTGATGACCGTGCGCCCCAGCGCCTTCTGGGCCACGTCGCGGAACATTTCTTCAGTCACGGTCGCGACGTCGTTGTAGTCCGAATAGGCGCACATGAACTCGATGATCGTGAACTCCGGCGAGTGCTTGGGGGAGATGCCCTCGTTGCGGAAGACCTTGCCCATGTCGTAGACGTTCTCCATACCCCCGACGATGCAGCGGTTGAGGAACAGCTCGACGGAGATGCGCAGGTACAGGTCGCGGTCCAGGGCGTTGTGGTGGGTAGTGAACGGCCGCGAGCCGGCGCCGCCGGCCAGCGACTGCAGCGCGGGCGTTTCGATCTCCACGAAGTAACGCTCGGCCAGCCATTCGCGGATCGCGAGGACGATCTTGTTGCGCGTGACGAACAGCTCGCGCGTCTCCTGGTTGGCGATCAGATCGAGCTCGCGGTAGCGGTAGCGCGTTCCCGTGTCGCCGAGGCCGTGGTGCTTGTCCGGCGGCGGGCGCAGCGTCTTGGTCAGCAGCGTGCAACGCACCGCCTCCAGCGCCAGCTGGCCGCGCTGGGTCACGTACACGCAGCCCTCGACCGAGAGGATGTCGCCGACGTCGAAGCCGAGGATGCGCTCGTAGTCCTCCTGCCCGAGCGAGTCCACGCGCAGCACGACCTGGACCTGACCCGACAGGTCGCGCAGGTCCAGAAACGCGGTCTTGCCATGGCCGCGGCGCGAGATCAGCCTGCCGGCCACGAGATAGCTCATGTCCTGGTGCGCACCGTGCTCGAGCGTGCTCGGATCGTGCGCGCCGAGGATCTCGGCGATGCGCGTGCGCCTGCCCCACAGGGTCACCGCGGGGTAGGGGTCGATCCCTTCCGCGCGCAGCCGCTCCATCTTGGCGCGGCGTTCGTCGATTTCGACCACGCCGTCGTGGGGCTGGTCGACCTGCTCCTCTTCCTGGTCCTGTACGGGCATTCAGACGATCCTCTCAGCTGGGGCTTGCTTGTCAAGCGATCGAGCAGGATGTCTCCAGCGTCCGACCCCCGCGATCGCGCGCCCGGGGTCCACGCCGCGGCGGGCCCTAGGCCATCGGCAGTGACATGCCGGCCGGTTTTCGCTCCGAGGACGCCGGAGCGGCGCCGGGCGCATCGGCGGAGCCGCCGGCCACCTCGACCAGCGGTAGCGTGGCCAGTGTTGGCAGGACGGGCAGCGAGGCCGGCGCGGCCATCGCGATCAGGCCGCGCGCTGCGTGGCGGATAGCCTGCGAGGCGGGATCGTCGGGCTCCTCGATCACGAGCGGGACACCGCAGTCGGCGTGCTCGCGCAGGGGCATCGTCAACGGGATCTTGCCCAGCAGCGGCACGTCGAGCTCGTCGGCGAGCTCCTGGCCGCCGCCCTCGCCGAAGATCTGAAAGCGCTCGCCCGAGGGGGTGGTGAAGCCGGACATGTTCTCGATGATCCCGCAAATGTCGAGCGAGACCTTGTGCGCCATCTCGGCGGCGCGCCGCGCGACCCGCTGGGCCGTCGGCTGGGGGGTGGTGACGATCGCGAAGCTCGCCTGAGGAAGCAGCTGGGCGAGCGTCATCGAGACGTCGCCGGTGCCCGGCGGCAGGTCGATCAGCAGATGATCGAGCGCTCCCCAGTCGACGTCCTGCAGGAACTGGGTGAGCGCCTTGTGCAGCATCGGCCCACGCCATACGACAGCGGCGTCCTCGGCCACGAAGAAGCCGATCGACATCACCTTCACGCCGTGCGCCTCCAGCGGCAGGATTTTGCGCTCCGCCGAGACGGGAGGACGGGTCGAGCCAAGGCCGTACATGCGCGGGATCGAGTACCCCCACACGTCGGCGTCGAGGATGCCCACGCGCCTGCCTTCGCCGGCCAGCGCCGCGGCGAGGTTGGCGGTCAGCGTGGACTTGCCGACGCCACCCTTGCCCGAGCCGACGCACAGCACGTTCGCGACCCGCGCGAGCGCTCCATCGGGCAGGCTGCCGCGGCCCAGCTTCTGCTGCAGCGAGGCCTTCTGCTCGTCGCTGAGCACATCGAAGTAGACGTTGCAGTGCGTGACTCCCTCCAGCGCGGAGACGGCCTGCGCGACGGCGGTCTGGAAATGGCCCTTGATCGGACAGCCGGGCGTCGTCAGCGAGACGGTCACGTCGACGACGCCGTTGGCGGAGACGTCGATCGAGCGCACCATGTCGAGCTCGACGATCGAACGCCGCAGCTCGGGATCGATCACGACCTCGAGGGCCTTGCGGATCTGGGTCTCGTCGGTCACCTGCCCATTGTGGCAAACCGGCGATCTCGGCCCGACCCGCCCGCGCGTGTCCGCAAAAAGCCCCCGGAGCGGGGGTCGCTCCGGGGGCTAGGGAGGAGAGGGTCCTACTTCTACCGGCGAGGTATGAGGCCGGCAGACTGTCCCGATCGCTGCTTGTCTTGGCAGCGGCGCTCGCCTGTGCGGCGGCGCACCCCGGATCTCCTCGTCCGGGGCGGGGGGAAGTGGGGGATCAGACCAGGCTCTGGATGCGCTCCTGGAAGCGGTCGGCGAACTCGGCGCCGTCCTGGCGGCGCTTGCGCAGCTCGCGCTCGACGCTCGTGCGCGCTTTGCGCACTTCACGCTCCAGCCGCTTGCGGGCGGTGGCGCCGCGACGCTCGAATTTGCGCAGCTGCGCCTGGGCGCGGGACGTGCTCGAGTAGTTCGTGAGCGTGTCGTTCACGCTCGAGACGACCCGGTCGCGGGCGGTCAGCGCCGCGCCTACGGGGATCAGGACCGCACGCTCGGCGTAGTCGCTGAACACGCCGGCGGTCTCCCGCGTGGCGGTCTTGGTCTGGCGGACGGTCGATTCGGCCTGATGGGCGGCACGCGTGCGCGCGCCTTTGGCATGGCTGGCCTTGGCTTGGGCGCTGCCGCGCGCGCCTGTGGCTTTGGCGCGGGGTTTGGTGCTACGAGGGGAGGTGGTTTTGGCTGAAGCCATCTGGAGTGGGTCTCCTTGTCGTGATTCCTCGTCGAGGAGGAGGTTACGTTGCGCTCGTGCGGAGGCTCGCATCGAGCTTAGCACCGAACACCTGTTTGTAACCCGACCGCACGAGATTGTTACACCCGGACATATGTCCTCGGTAAATTCCCTGTGAACAAGCGAGGTTCGAGCGTCGAGATTGTAACAACAGGAACATGCGTTCGGGTTTACGTCATTTCCAGGGACTTAAGTGTCTGCCGACGGGGAGCGGGCAGACGAGGCCGGCGCTCGATCGAGCCGCTGGGCGGGCGCCGGCAAAGCCGCTGGGGGCGGTCGCCGGACCATGGGACAGCGTGAGCTGGAGCGGGATGCGCGCGTCGTCAGGCGGGAACGCCGACGCGCTGCAGCCACCGGGCGGGCTCGGCCAGCTCTGCCGCGGTGGGCAGCTCCGCGGGCGAGCGCCACGCCACCGCGAGCGTCTCGGGACCGCCCGCGTGCACGACCGCGTCGCAGAAGCGCCGCCCGACCTCGTACTGGCGCAGCTTCAGCTCCAACCCGAGCAGCCGCTCGAGCACTCGCCACGGCAGCCCGCGGGACTCGCGCCGGCGGGTCATCGCGGCGCGCAGGCGCGGCAGCGAGGGCAGCAGCTCGGCGCCGACGGCGTCCATCGTGTGCTCGGCGTGCCCCTCGATCAGCGACATCGTCGCCTGCATCCGCTCGACCAGCGTCCAGCGCTCGTCGCCCAGCCCGAGCCGCAGCAGTTCGCCGCGTCGCGCGCGATCGACCAGCGTTCGCAGCTCACCGTCGCGCGCGCGGTCCAGCAGCGCGCCGGGGTCCCGCAGCCAGCCAAAGCCGTTCCCACCTGAAGATCCTCCGGCGGCCGATGGCCGATCTCCGATTCCTCGCAGCCCCTCGAGCAGCTCCCGGAGCATGCCCCCGAGATGATCGCGCAGCCACGGCGCTCCAGAGAACTGCACGGCGTGGGTGATCTCGTGGATCGCCACCCAGGCGATCAGCTCGTCGCGGTCGACTCCGAGGTTGCGCGCAGCAGCGGCCAGGTTCGGCGCGAGCAGCAGCAGGCGCGGGGGCGCGGAGGCGTCGAGCAGGGAGACGTCGTACTGGCCGAGCACCCGCTGGGAGAGCATGCCGGTCACGGCGCCCAGCTGGGCGCCCAGCAGGTGACCGGAGGCTGAGCGCAGCGACCCCGACGCCGAACGCAGCGGGCCCGACAGCAGACCCCCGACCCCGCCGCCGCCATCTACGCTGCCCGAGTCCGCACCGGAGGCGCCCGGCCGGCCATCTCCGCCGCCCAAGTCAGCGCCGGACGTGCCCGGCTCGCCATCTTCGCCGCGCCGCTCGTCATCCGCATCTCCGTCTTCCGACTCCAGGCGCTCCAGCAGCGGGTCCAGCAGGGGTCGCATCGTGAGCAGGTTGGCGGCGATCCAGGTCGGCCGGTCGACCATCTCCAGCGGCGGCAGCTCGGCGGGGAGGCTCAGGCCCGTGTACTCGCCGACGCGGCCCGCGAACTCGTGCGCGAGCGGCTGCACCGAGCGGCCGGCGGGCCCGCCATACGCAGGGGAGCCGGCGATCAGCTCGCCGATCCGCTGAGCCGTGTCCCAGTCGATCGCGCGAGAAGTGGACATGTACATATCCTAGGTGCGTGCCGGCATTGCCAGATAAGGATTTGTCCGTGCCGCCGGACACGCCTGGAAGTCCCCAGCCGGGGACGCCGACGGACATGGCGCCCGAGGCCTCGGTGGACATGGAGCGGGCGGAGGTGCGCGACGTGGTCGCGTGGACGCGGCTGCTGGCCGATCCGAGCGACGCCTCGGCGGTCGTGCGCGCGCTGGCGCGACCGCCGATCGAGCTGCGCCAGGTCGACCTCGCGCGCGTGATCCAGATCGCCAGGCGGCGCAAGCTCGACATGATCGCCGCGCTGAGCTGCGCGATCGAGTCGCCGCAGGTGCCGCCCGAGGCGCGGACGCGGATCCAGCGTTTCCTGGAGCTGCACCGCGCGGCGAGCGCGGCGCTCCACGAGTCCCGCCCGGATCTGCTCGCGCGCGCGGCGCTGGGGGCCGAGCGCGAGCCGCGCGGCGCGGCCGCGGCGGCATCCTCCACAGCGCAAGACGGCCCCGACGTGGCGCTGCGCGACATGCAGCGGATCGTGCGCGAAGAGGTCCTCACCGACGTCGTCCGAATCGGCGCGCGCCTGAGCGAGCTGCGGCTGGACACCGACCTGGACATCGCCCACGGCGTCGCGCGCTATCTGGAGCTGCTCAAGCTCTCGGCGCTGGCCCAGCGGCCGGCCGAGCAGAGCGTGGGCGACGCGCTGGCGGACGTGAATGCGCGGCTGCTCGCGGCGGCGACGGCGCTCGAGCGGGAGATCCTGCAGACCAGTCCGCTCGACGGGACGCTGAGCGCCGCCTCCGGCGACTGCGCCCCGGCGGATACCGCGCTCGCGCCGGGCGCCGGCGGTGGCGCGCAGGGCGGAGGCTACGACGCTCAGGCCGCGCGCCTGCAGGCCGTCTCCCCCCGCGGAGAGCCCTCGCTGGTGCCGTTCCTGCCGCGCAAGGGCGGGGGGCTGGCGCTGTCGGCCTCGGACATCGAGACCTACCGGAGCTGCCCGCTGCGCTACAAGTTCGCGCGCGTGCTGCGTATCCCGACCGAGCCGACGCTGGGACAGCGGTTTGGGATCGTCGTGCATCAGGTGCTCGAGCGCTATCACGCCGCCGGCGGGGAGACGCTGACGCAGCTGCTGGACCTGTTCGACGCGTGCTGGCGGCGAGGCGGGTTCCGCGAGGGCGAGGCCGAGCGCGAGCTGCGCGCCAAGGCGCGCGCGGCGCTGGAGCGCTACCACACGCGACTGCACGGCCAGGACTCCGAGCCGGTGTGGTTCGAGCGCCAGTTCTCGCTGCGGATCGGACCCCATCACCTGCGCGGGCGGGTGGATCGCGTCGATCGCCTCGCGGAAGCGCACGGGCAGGGCGCCGGCGGCGGCGAGCCCGGCGGCGGCGAACGGTATGAGCTGATCGACTACAAGACCTCCCGCCCCCGCACCCCCGAGCAACTGCGCGACGACGTCCAGCTGTCGCTGTATGCGCTCGCGGCGCGCGAGTCCTGGCAGGTGGAGGCAGCGAGTCGGGCCTACTACTACGTGCTCGACGACCTGATCGTGCGATTGCCCGGCGAGACCGACGAGGAGCGCGTGCGGGCGAGGGTGATGAAGGCCGGCGAGGGGATCATGGGCCAGCGCTTCGACCCCACACCCTCGCGCGCGGCGTGCTCGATCTGTGACTTTCGCATCGTCTGTCCGGCCGCGGAGCGCTGATCGTGGCCGTTCGGGGTCGCGCATGCGCGACCCCGCCGAGCGTGCGTCATCGCCGGTGGGCGCACGCGCCCACCGGCCCCGGATCAGGACGGCCGGATCCCGCGCTGCTTGAGAAACCGCTGGAATTCTCGCTCCAGCGTATCTCCGTCGGGGACCTCGCTGGGCGAGGCCTCGGCCTCGGCGTCGGCTTCCTGCTCCAGGCGCTCGACGAACGCCTGGATGTCGGGGTCGCTGGAGACGGCGATGCCGACCTGGCGCTCGTAGTCGGTGGAGGCGACCTCGAGCTCGGAGACGTCGACCGAGACGCCCACCAGCCCTTCGACGCGGCGCACCAGAGCGAGCGCGGCCTTGGGGTTGGCGGCCGCGGCCACGTAGTGCGGTACGCCCGCCCAGATCGCCGCCGAGGGCAGGCCGGCCTGCGCGCAGGTGTGGTGCAGCACGCCGACGATGCCCGTCGGTCCTTCGTAGGTGGACGGCTTGATGCCCAGCCGCGCGACCAGCGAGGGGTCTGACGCGCACCCGGTCATCGTCACCGGCCGCGAATGAGCGACGTCGCCCAGCAGCGCTCCCAGCGAGACGACGACCTGCACGCCGAGCGCTTCGGCGAGGTCGAGGATGTGGGCGCTGAACGCGCGCCAGCGCATCGACGGCTCGACGCCCTGCACGAGCACGAGATCGCGCGTGGCGCGCGGGGCGAACGCCTCGAACACCTCGACCGTGGGCCACATGACCTCTTCGTAGTTGCCTGCGGTCAGCCGCACGCTGGGGCGGTTGGCCTGGAAGTCATAGAACTCCTGCGAGTCGATCCGGGCGAAGCGATCGGCCTCGAGCGCCGAGGCGAGGAAGGCGACCGCGGTCGAGGCGGAGTCGCCCGCGTCGTTCCAACCCTGGAACGCGCAGATCATGGCGGGGGCCCTGAGTTCATCGGGCCTACGGTCCCAGATGAGCGGTGGCATCGTCATCACCGTACATCATGCGGGAGGGCTTGCTGTCAGTTGTTCCCGACCGGCTCTCCAGACCTCCCGCTCGGTGGCGAGGAGCGCATCGCAAGCATGCGCTCAATGCGCCCGTCAGAGCGCCGAACCCAGTCAAGACGGGCATGCCTGCTGCCGATAGACGGGTAATGGGAAACTCTGTCGCCGATGTCGTCGCCGAGCGCGAGCGCGAGCGCTTCGGCGCGAGCGAGGATGCACGTCCCGAGCCGCTGCGCGAGCGGCGCGAGGGCGAGCGCGCGGGCAACGGCCTGTATCCGGCGCGCTCGAGCGGGCGCTCGAGCCGGATGATCGGCGAAGTGGTCGTCGATCTCGGGTTCGCCGACCGCGGCACGGTCGAGGAGGCCGTCAGGATCGCGCGCGAGCATGGCCGCCCGACGGGGGAGGTGCTGGTGGGTCAGGGCGTGCTGCGCTCAGACCAGCTGGCGCGCGTGGTCGCCGAGCGGTTCGGGCTCGACTACGTCGACCTGTCGGTGTATGACCTGGACATGGGCGCTGTGCACCTGATCGGCGCCGACGCCGCCAAGCGCTATCGGGCCGTGCCGGTCGGGTTCGCCGAGGACGGGGCGCTGCTGCTGGCGATGGCCGACCCCACGAACGTGCTGACGATCGACGACGTGGCGATGATCACCGGGCGGCGGGTGCGCGTGGCGGTCGCCTCGGTCGAGGATCTCGACCTGCTGCTGACGCGGCTCGCCGGGATGGAGGAGTCGATCGAAGACATCGTCGACGGGGATCCCGAGGCCGAGGCCGAGCTCGAACCGGGCACGCTGTCCGAGGAGGCCGATCGCGACGCGCCGGTCATCAAGCTGGTGCACTCGATCATCGCCCAGGCGGTGCAGCAGGGCGCCTCGGATATCCACATCAGCCCGGAAGAGGGGGACGCGAAGGTGCTGTTCCGCGTCGACGGCGTGTTGGCGCCGGCGGCGACGGTCAAGCGGCGGATGGCGGTGGGGGTGGTGTCGCGGATCAAGATTATGGGCGATCTGGACATCGCCGAGCGGCGCGTGCCCCAAGACGGCCGGTTCGCCCTGACGGTCGAGGGCCGGCGCGTGGACATAAGGGTGGTGTCGTTGCCGCTGGTGCACGGCGAGGGCGTGGTGCTGCGGATCCTCGACAAGGGGGTTACGGTCCAGAATCTGGAGGCGCTGGGGATGGGCCCGGAGGAGCTGCGCCGGTTCGAGCGCGCGATCTCAAAGCCCAACGGCGCCGTGCTCGTGACGGGCCCGACGGGCTCGGGCAAGTCGACGACGCTGTACGGGGCGCTGACCGTGCTCAACGACGGCGAGCGCAGCATTCTCACGATCGAGGACCCGGTCGAGCAGCGGATGGCGGGCGTCAAGCAGATGCAGATCGCCCCGAAGGCGGGCGTGACGTTCGACGTGGGCTTGCGCTCGATGCTGCGCGCGGACCCGGACGTGATCATGGTCGGTGAGATCCGCGACCGCGAGACCGCGCACATCGCGGTCGAGGCGGCGCTGACCGGCCACCTGGTGCTCTCGACGCTGCACACCCGCGATGCGCCGAGCGCGCTGGGGCGGCTGATGGACATGGGCATCGAGCCGTTCCTGGTGTCCTCGGCGATCGACTGCGTCGTGGCGCAGCGGCTGGTGCGGATGCTGTGCAGCCACTGCAAGCGTCCCCAGCAGCTGTCGGAGGCGGTGCTGGCCGAGCACGGATTGACGGGCGCGCAGCCGCTGGAGGCGGTCGGGTGCTCGCGCTGCGGGGGCAGCGGCTATCGCGGGCGCGTGGGGGTGTATGAGGTGATGGCGGTGAATGAGCGGATCAGGACGCTCGTGCTCGAGCACGGCTCGGTCGACGAGATCGCGGCGGTCGCCGCGGAGGCGGGGATGGCGCGGCTGCGCGAGGACGGTCTGCAGAAGGTGCGCGCCGGGCTGACCTCGATCGCGGAGATCGAGCGGATGACCAGCAGCCTGCTGTCGTAGCGCACCCCTGGGCGGGTCGTAGCGCGCCCCCGGGGCGGGCTTTGTGGGTAAGCCATAGCTATGGCTCTTTCATCGGATTGCAGCAGGCGCCGCTTACCGCACCGGTCGGCATATCGGCGACGCTTTTGCAGGCGCTCCCGGCGCTTGCGCTCCTCAGAGTGCCTGACAAAATGCGGGTGCGGGTCGGGGCGGATCATGAGAGTCAAGCGCCGCACGGACGCAGGATCGCGGCAGTAGTGGTGCTACGGCGGGATGGCCGAGCGCGCAACGATCGTCCAGGCCACCGCCCGAGGACCCCCTCCTGGCGTAGCGTGTCGCGGATGCGACCGCTCCCATCCGCACGAGCGCTCATGTCCCCTCGCCGACCGCGCTCGTCGGTCCCTGCCCGGTCCGTGCAGGCCTTGCGCTTCGCGGCAATTGCGCTCGCTGCTGCTGCCACCGCCACTGCCGCTCCGGCGCTCGCGCCGGCCGGCCCGCGTGAGTATTCCTGCCCGCTGTTTCCCGCGAGCAATCCGCTCAACCGGGACATCTCCCACGCCCCCGTCGATCCGCGCTCGGCGCAGTACGTCGCGAGCATCGGCCTGAGCGGGCATCTGCATCCGGACTTCGGCACGAACCCGAGCTACGGCATCCCCTACACCGTGGTCGGAGCTCATCAGCCGCGAGTGCCGATCGCGTTCGGCGAATTCGGCGCCGAATCCGAGCCGGGCCCCTACCCGATCCCGCCGAACGCCCCGGTCGAGGGCGCCGGAGAAGCCGGGGATCGTCACGTGCTCGTGCTGCAACGGGGAACGTGCAAGCTGTATGAGCTGTACTCGGCGGGTCGCCGCGGAGCGGGCTGGGAAGCCGGCTCGGGCGCCGTGTTCAACCTGCGCTCCAATGCGCTGCGCCCCGAAGGCTGGACCTCGGCCGACGCGGCGGGCCTGCCGATCATGCCGCTGCTGGTCCGCTACCCCGAGGTCCGCGCCGGGCGGATCGAACACGCGCTGCGCGTGACCGTCGCACGCACCCAGCACGGCTACATCCACCCGGCGACCCACTTCGCCTCCTCCGACGCAGACCCGGCGCTGCCGCCGATGGGACTGCGGCTGCGACTGCGCGCGAGCTACAGCCTCGCCGGCTTTCACGGCGAGTCGCTGATCGTACTGCGCGCCCTGAAGCGCTACGGGCTGATCGTCGCCGACAACGGCTCCTCCTGGTACATCACCGGCGCGCCCGATCCGCACTGGAACGACGAAGACCTCGAACAGCTCAAGCGCGTTCCGGGCTCGGCATTCGAAGCCGTCTCCACCGGTTCGATCCGTCATCGCGGCTGACGCGACGGTGTGGCCGACCCGATGGTGTGGATCGCTGATGGGTGTGGATCGCCGATGGTGTGACCGACCCACGGTGTGGATCGCCGATGGGTGTGGATCGCCGACGGTGGCGAGCGAACCGCTCGATCGGGCGGCGGTAGGTGAATCCGGCGCGTCGGCGCGCCGCGATCGGCCAGGTCAGGAGGCCGGCGGCTGCTCTGGCGGCGCGACCGGCGACCCGACGGGTTCCGCGACCGGGGGCGGCGGGGGAGGCTGCGCGGCAGGCGCCTGTGCGGCCGGTGGCTGCGCGGGAGCCTGAGCGGCGGGCTGCTGCTGGCCGGCGGTGGGCGGCAGCGCCTGCTGTGAATGATTCGCCTCGCCCGTGATCGATGTCTTGAATTCGCGCATCCCGCTGCCGAGCGAGCGGCCGATCTCAGGTAGCCGTTTCGCTCCGAACACGAGCAGCAGGATCACCACCAAAAACGCGATGTGCAGAGGATTGTCGAGTCCCATCGCACTTTGCAGTCTAGCCCATCGCCCGCGGCCGCCCGCTACGGGGTTTCACCCCCGACCCGATGCGGGTTTCTCCGCAATCGCGCCCGGCGCCTGTTCGCGCAGCGTCTTGCGCACGAGCTGAGCCGCGATCCCCACCATCAGCGCGGCGAACGCGTCGCGCAGCACGCGCCCCGACAGCGCGTTTGCGAGCGCGACGCCCGCGGCGGCGCCGACCACCGACAGCAGCCCCAGCAGCAGCGCGTCGCGGCGGCGCACGTTGCCGTAGCGGTCCTGCCGCCACGTCCCCACGATCGCCACCGGGATGATCGCCAGCAGCGAGGTCGCCTCCGCCTGGTGCTGGCCCAGGCCGACGACGATCACGAGTCCCGGCACGAACAGCACCCCGCCGCCGACGCCGAGCAGGCCGGCGAGGACCCCCGCCGCTACGCCGATCGCGATCAGCGCGATCGTCACCGCGCCGACCCGGCTCCGCCGCCTGCGCTCACTGCGGCATTTCCGTTTGCGCCGCTCACCGCAGCACCAGCTCCACCGCGCTGGCCATCAGCACGAGCGCGAACAGCAGCGCGATCGAGCGGGTGCGCAGCCGCTGCGCAAGCCATGTCCCCAGCAGCACGCCACCTACAGCCGGCACGCCGATCAGCGCCGCATAGCCGACGTCCACGTTGCCGTACAGTCCCTGCACCGTCGCGGCGAACCCAGCGATGAAAACGATCGCCGCCAGCGAGGTGGCCGTCGCCTCGCGCTCGCCGTAGCTCAGCCACAGCACCAGCAGCGGGACGATCACGCTGCCGCCTCCGACCCCGAACAGGCCGCTGAACAGGCCCGCGGAGGTGCCGATCGCCATCAGCCTCACCGTCCGCTGCGCGGAGCGCTCGGCGGTCATCTTTCAGCCGCTCCGAGCGCGGTGCGCGAAGCTGGAGAGGGCGTGCGCTCGCGCCCGTCCGCAAGGCGGTGTTCGGGCTGGGTCACCCGGTGCTGAGACGTGCGGGGATTCAGCCACGGCGCCCGCCATACTAGTGTCCGTGTCACCCGCCGCTACGCTCGTGGAGGCGCTGCAGCCGCTACGCCGCGATCCGCCTCACGCCGCCGTGCTGCTCGACATCGACGGCACGCTCGCGCCGATCGTGCGCCACGCCGCCGACGCGCACGTGCCCGAGGCCACGCGCGCGCTGCTGATCGAGATCGCCAAGCGCTATCGCATCGTCGGCTGCATCAGCGGCCGGCGCGCCGGAACCGCCCGCCAGATCGTCGCGATCGGCACGATCGCCTACATCGGCAACCACGGCGGCGAACTGCTGCTTCCAGGAGCTACCAGGCCCCAGCTCGATCCCGAGCTCGCCGCCTGGACGCCGCGCGTGCGCGCGTTCGCAGCCGCCGTCCACACGCCCGCGCGCCAGCGCCTGCGCATCCGCGGCGAGGACAAGGACGCGATCGCCGCATTTCACTGGCGCGGCGCCCCCGACGAGCAGGCCGCCTGTGCCGCCGTCGCGGACATCGCCCGCGAAGCCTCAGCGCAGGGCTTTGCGGTGCACTGGGGGCGCAAGGTCCTGGAGGTGCGCCCGCCGGTGGAGCTGCACAAGGGCCTCGGCATCGCCGCGCTCCTGCGCGACCAGCCCGTCTCGGCCGCCGTCTACGTCGGCGACGACACGACCGATCTCGACGCGTTCCGCGGCCTGCGCGCGCTCGTACGGGACTCCGCGCTGGAGCACGCCCTCTGCGTCGCCGTCGACTCCGACGAAACACCCCCCGAGCTGGCCTCCGCGGCCGACCTGCTGATCGACGGCGCCGCCGAGGTGCGTGGCCTGCTCGAGGCGCTGCTCTAGCCCCGCTCGGAGGTCGCTGCCCGTGCGCTTCGTCGAGTTTCTCAAGACCACCGTTCTGCTCAGCGCGGGCGCCGCGACCGCGCTCGCCGCCCTCACCGTGCTCGCGATCGCCGGCTCGCAGACGAGCGTGAGCTCCCAGGAGCGTCTGATCGCGGTCGCGCTCGGCTGGTGGGTCCTCGCCGCCCTGATCGGGCTGCGCCTCGGCCGCCGCGCCGAGGCCAACCCGCCGATCGCGCGCCTGCTCGCCGGCGCCCAGGCCAGCACCGCCATGCCCGAGCACCACCCCGGCGCGATCCTGCTCAACCGCCTGTGGCCGCTGCTCCTGTTCACGCTGATCGCCGGTGGCCTCGCCTTCCTCGCCCCCCAGATCCCGGGCATCGCCGTGGGCTTCGCGATCATCTGGGCGCTCGCCTGGCGCCGCCAGCACTCCGCGGTCGCCGCCATCGAGGAGCGCGACGGAGTCTCCTTCTACGTCAAGCGCACCTCACCGTTGCAGCCGATCGCGCTGCACCGCACGCCTGGCTTCAGAGCGTTGCGTCCCGAGTCCTCGGGCGGCTCGCTCACCTGATGTCCGCCGGCGGGCCCGATCGCGGGACCAGCCCGTCCTCTGGGGCCGGTCAGGGAGTCGCCTACGCGGCCCATGCCGCAGGACACGGTCCGGTCGGCGCGCAGGCCCCGATTCGAGCACCGGGTTCGGTGGGCGCGTCCGGCGAGGGGGTGGATGTTTTGATCGTCTCGCTCGCCGCCACTGCCGGCCTGCGCGCCGCCGACTCAGAGCTCGTCGACTCCCTGCGCCACGCCGGCGCCTGTGTCGCGCTCGCCGCCGCCGCGCGCCCGCGTCCGCTGCGCACGCTCGCTCTCACCGATCTCGCCTGGGCTCTCGCCGCGCGCCGCGCCGCCCTCGCCGGACTGGTGGAGCACGCGCCGCGCGCCATTGTCTACTCGAGCACCACCGCCGCGCTGCTGTGGCCGCGGCCGGGCGCGATCCGCTTCGACGCTCCCTCCGCCGGCAACCGCCCCGGACGCCATGGCCTCTGGCAGCGCCCCCTGGAGCGCCGCCGTCTCTCCCGGGCGCCGCTGCTGCTGCCCTGGAGCGATGGTGGTCTGGACGAGGTGCCCGCCTCCACGCGCGCCGGCAATCGCGCGCTCGTCCTGCCCGTCCCCGTCGAACCCTCCGGACCGCCCGCGCCCGTCCGCGACATCGCCGCGATCGCCTACGCGGCCAACCCACTCAAGAAGGGACTCGACCGCGTCCTCTGCGCCTGGACTCGGGTGCGCCGGCCCGACGAGCAGCTCTATGTCGCGGGCGCCTCGCTCGCTGAGCTCGCCCGCGCCGGCATCTCGTTGCCGAGCGCCGGCGTAATCATCACCGGCCCACTCGCGCCCCTCGACTACCGGGCGCTGCTGCGCCGCGCCCGCGTGTTCGTCTGCGCCCCCCGCCGCGAGGACTACGGCCTCGCCCAGCTGGAGGCCCTCGCCGACGGCTGCCTACTCGTCACCACGCCCGCCCCCGGACCCTACGCCGCGCTGCCGCTCGCGCGTGCGCTCGACCCGCGCCTGGTCGCAGACGATCTCGGCGCCTCCTTGCGCACCGCGCTCGACGACCCCGCGCCCGACCACCCAGCCCGTGCCGCATCCGCCCTCTCAGCTTTTACTCGGCCCACGACCGACCGCATCGTCTCGGCGGAGCTGCTTCCGCGCCTGCTGTCTCACTCCGCCCGCTGACACGAGCGCCACTCCGTGCGGTGACCGGCGCCAGCAGGGCTGTACGGGAGCAGCGGGGCTTGCGGGTCACCCACCCTTACCCGCGCTATTTCGTGCGATTGCGTTTGCGCATCCCCTGAAGCTCGTTCCACGGTCGCGTGTTTGCGACATCCTCGCGCGTCAGCCACGCCCGCCGGGCCGTCGCGATGCCCCAGCGCATGTTCTGCAACGTCACCACTTTGTGAGCGTCGGAGTCGACCGCGATCTTCACCCCCGCCCTCACCGCGTTGCGGGCATGCACGTCCGACAGGTCGCGCCTGTCCGGATTGGCGTTGATCTCCAGCAGCGTCCCCGTCCGCGCCGCCGCCTCGAACACCGCTCCCAGGTCGATCGCATATGGCTCGCGTCGCACGATCATCCTGCCCGTCGGATGCCCGATCGCGTCCACCAGCGGATGCTCGATCGCGCGGATCATGCGCGCGGTCATCGCCGCTTCGCCCATCCCGAACGCCGTGTGCGCGCTCGCCACCACCCAGTCGAGCTCCGCCAGCAGCTCATCCTCGTAGTCGAGCCCCCCGTCCGGCAGGATGTTCACCTCGCTGCCCGCCTTCACCGCAATGCCCTCCAGCCGCGCATCCACCTCGCGCACCCGCTCGATCTGGCGTCTCAGCTCATCCGGCGAGACGTCGTTGCCGAACCCGTGCGTCGCCGAGTGGTCGGTGATCGCGACGTACTCGTACCCCAGCTCCCTCGCCGCCGCCGCCATCTCCGCGATCGTGTTGTGCCCGTCCGAGGCGATCGTGTGGCAGTGCAACTCTCCCCTGATGTCCCGCTGCTCGATCAGCTTTGGCAGACCCTTCCCGCCGTCCGCGGCCACCTGCAGCTCGCCGCGGTCCTCGCGCAGCTCCGGCTCGATGTACGCCATCCCCACCGCCTCATACACCTCCCGCTCGCTCTCATACGTGCGCGTCCGCCCAGGCCCGTCCGCGTCGCTGAGCACGCCGTGCTCGGACACGTGCAGCCCTTTCCTGACCGCCAGCTCGCGCAGCGCCGCATTGTGCCTGCCCGAGCCCGTGAAGTGCTGCAGCAGGTTCCCCAGCTCATGCGGCTTGCCGATCCGCAGATCGACGCCCACGCCCACGTGCGCGCGTCCCCTCGCGCCGACGGTCCCCGCCGAGGACACGCTCTCGATCTCATCGAGCTGCGCCAGACGCTGCGCCAGCGCCGCCGGCCGTTTCGTGACCGCGATCAGGTCGATGTCCTTCACGCTGTCGCCCATCCTCCGCGCCGAGCCCGCGACGATCACCCTCGCGCCCGCGCCCGCGCCGTCTTCGCTCAGACCGCGCGCCAGCGCCTCGCCCAGCTCGAGCGCCTGCGGCAGCAGCAGCCGCGCCTGCCTGCCACCGTTCTGTGCCGGGTCGGCGGCCGCTCGCTCCAGCGCGCTCAAGACGCCTTCCTCGAACTTCGCCCCGAGTCCTTTCACCTCGCGCACGCGCTGGGCCATCGCCGCCTCGCGCAGCGCCTGCGGCGAGTCGATCCCCAGGGCCGAATGCAGCAGCCGTGCCCGCTTGGCGCCGATCCCCGGCAGCCGCGTGATCTCCACGAGCCCCGGCGGGAACTTGGCCCGCAGCTTCTCCGCCGCTGGAATCGTCCCCGTCTCACACAACGTCCTGATCTTCTCCTGCAACGTCTCGCCGATGCCCTTCAGCGCCACCGCGCGCCCCGCCCGCGCGAGCGCTCCCACCGACACCGTCGCTTCGCGCACCGTCTTGGCGGCGGTCCGGTATGCCAGCACCCGGTGCACGATCGCCCCGTCGAGCTCGTACAGGTCCCCCAGCTCTTCCAGCGCATCCGCGATCGCCCCGTTCGACAGCTCCACGGCTCCAGGGTACGCCGCCCACGGCCCCTCGACCCGCCGCCTGTCGTGACGCGAACCCGTAGGGTACGCCGACCGATGTCCGCGTCCGCGTCCGCCGTCCCCTGGCTGATCCTCCCGACCTACGACGAGGCGCCCAACATCGTCGCGATGCTCGACGCCGCCGGCGAGGTGCTGGCCGGGGCCTCTCCGGAGGGCTTTCGCATCCTCGTCGTCGACGACGACTCGCCCGACGGCACCGGCGACATCGCCGACCGTTTCGCCGCCGAGCACGACTGGGTGCGGGTGCTGCACCGCACCGAGAAGAACGGCATCGGCCCCGCCTATCTGGCCGGCTTTCGCCACGCCCTCGATCACGGCGCCGCCTACGTGTTCGAGATGGACTGCGACTTCTCCCACGACCCCGCCGATCTCGCCCGCCTGCTCGACGCCGTGCGCTCCGGCGCCGATCTCGCGCTCGGCTCGCGCTACGTCCCCGGCGGCGGCGTCACCGACTGGGGACTGGTGCGCCGCTTCATCTCCGAGGGCGGCTCGACCTACGCGCGCCTGGTGCTCGGCCTGCGCGTGCGCGACCTCACCGGCGGCTTCAAGTGCTTTCGCCGCGAGGTCCTCGAGGCGATCCGCTTCGACTCGGTCCGCTCCCGGGGTTATGCCTTCCAGGTCGAGCTCACCTACCGCTCCCTCCAGGCCGGCTTTCGCGTCGTCGAGGTCCCGATCGTCTTCCGCGATCGCACCCGCGGCCGGTCCAAGATGTCCTGGCGCATCGCCGCCGAGGCGATGTGGCTCGTGCCCCTGTTGCGCCTCGGACGTCAGCCTCCGTCCTCCGGTCCGGTCGCGGCGGCGGAGTCTGCCTCCGAGGAACGCACCACGCGCGCGCTGTAGCGCGGGCTGCGGGGTCGCGCGAGGGCCGCTCAGGTCGCCGGGCTCCCGCGCCGATGCACTGGGAGTGGATGCCTCGGCCTACGCCTTCGCGCACGGTGTGCGCCACACGCGCTCCACCCTGCGCGCGTGGCAGCGCGATCCCGGGCGGATCCTCGGCCGCTGGTTCGCCGGCTCCGCGGCGGCGGCCGCCGGCCTGCTCATGGCGGTGCTTCTCGTCTCCGTGCTCTTCCCGCGTTACGTCCAGGTCATAACGCTCGAGCCGCCCTTCGCCGTCGGCGACACCGGCGACGTGCTCAGGGTGCTCGACCACAACATGCTCGTGCTCGCGCTGCACGCGATGGCCTGCGTGGCCGGCTTCATCGCCGGCAGCTCCCTGCCCCTGCAGGCGTCCTCGCGCAGCGTAGGCCTCTCCCGCTGGGTGCACACGCACGGCGGACGCATCGCAATCGTCTTCGTCGTCTGCGCCACCGCCTTCTCCCTCTCCATCCAGGCCTACACGCTCGGCCACGCCCTCGCCGGCGTCGCTCACTCCCTGCGCGTCTCCCCGGCGCTGTTGCTGCTCGGCGTGCTCCCGCACGCCATCCCCGAGCTCATAGCCCTCTTCCTACCCCTGGCCGCCTGGATCATCGCCAGCCGCCGCGGCGAGTGGGAGCAGCTGCTCGCCGCCACCTTCGTCACGGTCGCGATCGCCGTGCCGATCCTCGTGATCGCCGCGCTGATCGAGGTCTACGTCTCCCCGCACCTGTTCACCGCCTTGACCGGCATCCACACGCCGATCGTGGGCTACTCCGAAGGTTGGACCGTCAGAGTCCATTGAGCGCCCGCTTGCCCGACTTTGTTTCACGCAGTCCTTGCTTCACTTTGTATAGTGGTGGGGACACCTTTCGACGCATCACATCGCGATCCTCAAGGAGACACCATGGCAGGCACCCTCAGCGAAGTCACCGACACCAACTTCACCGCCGAGGTCATCGAGTCCGAGGGTCCTGTGCTCGTCGACTTCTGGGCGCCCTGGTGCGGCCCCTGCCGCGTGGTGGCCCCGGTGCTCGAGGAGATCGCCTCCGAGCGCCCCGACCTGCGCATCGTCAAGCTAAACGTCGACGACAACCAGCAGACTGCGGCCCAGTACCAGGTCCTCTCGATCCCCACGCTGATCCTGTTCAAGGGCGGCGCCCCGGTCAAGACGGTCGTCGGCGCCTACCCGAAGAAGAAGCTGGAGGCGGAACTGGAGCCGGCCCTCACCGCAGCCTAGCCCGGCGCAGCGCAATCGTGAGCTCCAGGCCGTCCACCTCAGTCTGCTCGCGATAGCCCTCCGCTGATGCTCCGCCTGGCCCAGCATCCGCGCCGTTCTCTCCCAGGCTCAGCTCGATCGCCAGCGTCTCGCATGTGAGGTAGTCGCGGTGGGACTCGGCCGCCTCGATCAGGTCCTGAGCGCCCGCCAGCGCAAGCTCGATCCGATCCTCGACGTGCAGCCCCGCCGTCTTACGCGCGTTCTGCACCGCGTGCACGATCTCGCGCGCATGGCCCTCGCGGCGCAGGTCGTCGTCCAGCCCCAGATCCAGCGCGACCGCGTGCGCGCCCTCGCGCTCGACCGAATAGCCCGCGGGCGCCCTCAGCGTCAGGATCACGTCCTGGGCCGACAGCGTGTGCTCGCGCCCGTTGACCGCGATCCCCACCTCGCCCTCGCCGTCGCGGATCGCGGTTGCCACGCGCGCCGGGTCCAGTGCCGCGATCGCCTCCGCGGCGCCCGGCATGTCCTTGCCGAACAGCGGCCCCAGCGTGCGGTAATTGGCCCTGACCTCATACTCGCTCAACTCCTCCGCCGCCGCCACGAACCTCACGCGCCTGACGTTCAGCTCCTCGCGCACCACCTCCGCGAGCCGTTCGATCGCCGCGCGCTCGCGCCCGTCCGCGACCACGACCGCCTCACGCAGCGGTTGGCGCACCTTCAGCTTGGCCTTGCCCCGCGCGGCCAGCCCTAGCCCGACCGTCTCGCGCGCGAGCGCCATCGCCTCCTCGAGCTCCTGGTCGCGCGTCGGCAGCGCATCGCCGGCGGGGTAGTCGCACAGGTGCACGCTCGCCAGTTGCCCGTCGAGGTTGTCGTAGATCTCGTCCGCCACGAACGGGCACAGCGGCGCCAGCAGCTTGACGATCGTCAGCAGGCACTCGCGCAGCGTCTCGAACGCCGCGTGCTCGCCGTCCCAGAACCGCCTCCTGGAACGGCGTACGTACCAGTTGGACAGCTCGTCCACGAGCTCCGCGATCGCGCGCCCCGCGCTCGTCACGTCATATGCGTCCATCCGCTCCGCGACCAGCTCGGCCGTCGCGGCCGTGCGCGAGCGCGCCCAGCGGTCCAGATCCGCGTCGGGACCCGTCGGCGGCGCCTCGCGGGACCGGGACAACGCGTCCGCGCCCGCGCGCGCGTACAGCACGTAGAAGTAGTACGTGCTCCACAGCTGCTTGATGAACAGCCGCACGCCCTCGCCGATCGCCTCCTGTGAGAACCGATACCCGTCCCACGGCTGCTTGGAGGTGAAGAAGTACCACCTGAACGCGTCCGCGCCGTAGGAGTCGAGCACCTGCCACGGCTCGACCGTGTTGCCCTTCGACTTGGACATCTTCTGACCGTCCCCATCGAGGATCAGACCCAGACACACAACGTTCCTGTATGGCGCCTCGCGCTCCAGCAGCGTCGCGACCGCCAGCAGCGAGTAAAACCAGCCGCGCGTCTGATCCTGCGCCTCGCAGATGAAGTCCGCCGGATAGCTCTGCGCGAGCTCCCGCTCGTGCTCGAACGGGCTGTGGTGCTGCGCGAAGGGCATCGCGCCGGAGTCGAACCACACGTCGATTACCTCCTCGACACGCTTCATCGGCTGCTCGCACTCCGGGCACGGGAACCGCGCCTCGTCCACATACGGGCGGTGATGGTCTGCCAGCGTCTCCCCAGACAGCTTCTCCAGCTCCGCGAACGACCCGATTGTGTGGGTATGCCCAGCGTCACAGCGCCATACCGGCAGCGGAGTGCCCCAGTAGCGCTCGCGCGAGAGCGCCCAGTCGACGTTGCCCTTCAGCCACTCACCGAACCGCCCGTGCTTGACCCGCGGTGGATACCAGGCGACCGTCTCGTTCGCCGCCAGCATTTGTTCACGGACGGCAGTCGTGCGGATGTACCACGACTTCTTCGCGTAGTAGATCAGCGGCGTTCCGCAGCGCCAGCAGTGGGGGTAGGAGTGCTCGTAGCGCTCCTCCCTCAACAGCACCCCGCGTTTGTCCAGGTCATCGATCAGATCGCTCGTGACATCCGCGTCCTTGACGGCGCGCCCGTCATACTCGCGGCCCTCGTAGCTGCGAACGCGCCGATCGAACGTGCCGTCGGGTCGCACCGGGTTGAAGAGCGTGCGTGGGTCGGTCGGGTCGAAGTGCACCTCGGGGGCCGCCGCGGCCACTCTGAAGTCGTCCTCGCCAAACGCCGGCGCCAGATGGACGATCCCCGTGCCGTCCTCGGTCGTGACGAAGTCCCCGGCGACGATTGGAAAGCTGTCGTCCAGGCTGGTGGCGCCATGGGGTCCTTCGAGGAAAATCGGACCCGCGTATCGCTGTCCGACCAGCTTGCCACCCGGAAAGCGATCGAGCACATTCGTCCCGTCGCCGAGCACCTTCTCGATCAGCGCCGCGGCCAGCACGAACGTCTCATCGCCACGTCTGGCGCGCACATACTCGACCTCGGGCCCGACCGCGACCGCGACGTTGCCCGGCAGCGTCCACGGCGTCGTCGTCCAGATCAGCAGCTCGTCCCCCTGCTGCAGCGGCGCAGCGGGGGAGTGCACCGGCAACCGCACGTACACCGACCGATCGACCACATTCCGATACCCGAGCGCCACCTCGTGCGAGGACAGCGCGGTGCCGCAGCGGTAGCAGTAGGGCACGACCTTGTGCCCCTCATACAGCAGCCCCCGCCGGTCGATCTCCGCCAGCGCCCACCACACCGACTCGATGTAGGACTCGTCGAGCGTGCGGTAAGCGTCGTCGAGGTCGATCCAGAACCCGATCCGCTCGGTCAGCCGGTTCCACTCCTGCAGGTAGGCGAACACCGACTCGCGACACTCGGCGTTGAACCGCTCGATCCCGATGACGGACTCGTCCTCGATTTCGGCCTTCGTCGTGATCCCCAGCTTCTGTTCGACCGCTATCTCCACCGGCAGCCCGTGGCAGTCCCAGCCGCCCTTGCGCTGCACCAGCCGGCCGCGCATCGTGTGATAGCGCGGGTAGACGTCCTTGAACACGCGCGAGAGCACGTGATGGGAGCCCGGCGGGCCGTTCGCGGTCGGGGGGCCCTCGTAGAACACCCACCGCTCCGCGCCCTCGCGCAGGCGCAGCGACTGCGCGAACACGTCGCGCTCGCGCCAGCGCTCCAGCACCGTAAGCTCCATCGCGGGCAGGTTCTGCTTGGGATCGACCTCGCGCGGAGGGAGCAGTGGATTACCGGGCTCGGCCGTCATGGGCGGCCCATTCTAGGTTGGCTCGCCCTCCACCGAGGCGGACAGTCGCCGTCGCGCCCGCCCCGCTCATTGCGGCCGGTGTGGGCGAGCGATCGGACGCTCAGGAGGCGACGGTTGCGTGGTGGGTCAGCACCACGCCGGTCAACCGCTCGCGCAACTGCTCGGCCGCGGTAGTGGGACCGGGGCCGATGCGCTTGACGGTCGAGGCTCCGGTCTCGGGCAGGGCGCCGCGGTAGTCAAACACGTCCACGCCCGGCTCGGCCTGGCGCGAGGCGTAGACGAGCCTGCCCAGCGTGTTGGCCGCGGCCCCCGAACCGGCCAGCACGATCGCGCCGGGGCGCAGCGCGCGCAGCGCGGCGCCGACGCGGCCGGCGTCCAGCTCGACCGGGAGGGTCAGCACGCGCAGACCGCCCCGGCGCAGGAACAGCTCGAGCGCCTGCACGTGCGGTGCGTCGAGGTCACCAGGGCGCGAGGCGTCGAAGATCAGGGCGCCCTCCTCACGTGAGGCCGGCGGGGCCACGCGCGTGGCGGCCGCCAGCCAGCCGGTCGTATAGCGCAACGCAAACGCCCGCTCGGCCGAGCCCTCTCCCAGCAGCTCCAGCGCCGCCAGCAGCACCGACTCGACCGTACGCTCGACCGAGCGCACCGCGAGACTCTCCTCCAGCAGGCGATCGGCGGCGTCCGGCGCAAACGCCTCCAGCGCCGCCCGCAGACGCGCGGGGGAGGAGGGCCCCTCGCCGCGCTCGCGCGCGACCGACACGGCCGAGGCGATGTCGTGGGTCTCGGCGAACGCCTGGCGCAGCGCCTCGATCTCGGTCAGCTCGAACTGGCGGTGCCCGCCCTCGGTGCGGTGGGGCATCGGATAGCCGAAGCGCCGCTCCCACCCGCGCAGCGTGTTGGCGCTGACTCCCAGCATCGCGGCGGCGGCGTTTGTGCGGATCGCGCTCATAGCGTAAGAGATGGTGAGCTTTGTGTGCTCTCACCACAACCCCCGCAACGGGGGATGCAGAGCGCCATGCGCGTTGCAGGCGCAGGAACGGCGCGGGGCGTGCCGACGGATGTGTGCGCGGGCGACCGATATGTTCGCTGGCTAAAGGATTTGTGAGCCGGCTGACGAATTTGCGCGCTCGCGACCGTTTGGAGCACATACGACGGCCTACGATCATCCAGATGCGGCTGCGGCTCTACCACCATCCGGACGGCACCCGAGTGGCCTACCGCGAGTGCGGTGCGGGACCGCCGCTGGCGCTGATCCACTCGGCGATGCTCTCTCACAAGGAGTGGGAGCCCTCGGTCGAGCAGCTCTCGGCCCACTTCCGCGTCGTCCTGCCGGACCTGCCGTTGCACGGCGACTCCGAGGACAGCCCCGCCCACTCCTACACCCTGGACTGGTTCGCCGACGTGCTGGGCGGCTTCGCCGCGGACGTGCTCGGGCCCAGCCCGCTGATCGGAGGACACGGCGCCGGCGCCGAGGTCATCCTGCAGGCGGTGGCAAGCGGCCGGGTGCGACCGAGCCGGCTGGTGCTGATGTCCAACCGTATGCATGTCACCCCCGAACACGCGCGAGCACGCGTCCTCTGGCGCGCGGCGACGATGGCCGGAGCGATCCCCGGTCTCGACCGTGTGGCCGGATACGGCATGCGCACGGTGTTCAGCCCCGAGCGAGGGTCGCGGCTGTCCGTGCGCGGAAACCCGGCGGCGCGCGACCTGCTCAGGCACGCGTTCGCGGATGTGCCCGGCAACGCGTCCCTGGCCCGCTCGTGGGCGAAGTGCGCGCGCGCGTGGCCGACCGGTGCGCGCGAGGACCTGCTGGAGTTGTATCCGCGTCTGGCCATGCCCGTGCTGCTGCTGTGGGCCGATCGGGATCGCCTGCACCCGCTGTCCACGGCCGAGGAGGCGTTGCGGCTGCTGCCGAGCGGGCAGCTGCGGGTGCTGCCCAGCACCGGTTTTTTGATGGCCTACGACGATCCCGTCGGACTTGCGCGCGAGCTCGTCGCGTTCTGCGGATAGCCCGACGGCGGGCGGGCCCGCGGGTCAGCCGGCTTTCACGAAGGCTCGCCTGCCGCCGAAAAAGTTGAGTGGAGCGGTGACAGCGATTATCGCCACCGCGGTGAGGAGATGGGACACGTGCCATTGGCGGGTCGCAAGGCGCGCGACGATGACGCCGGCCAGATACACGCAGAGGCACCACGACATGAAGCGTCCGCTCGCCTTCGCCGACAGCCTCGAGCGGAATACGAACGGTCCCGCCACGATCGTCGTAAAGACCAGGCCGAGGCTGAACACGATCGTGTAGGCGATCTCCATCTCGATCCACTGCGCGAGCACGATCAGCAGCACTCCCGTCAGCAGGGTGTTGGTCGCGCCGACGAACAGAAAGCGTACGAAGGCGCCCAACGGGACCCCGTGCCGTAACAGCAGTCGCTGGGCGACGCGACCGTCGGCCGGCGCACTCGACACGGGAGTGCTCATGAGGCCGATTGTGCACGAGCTCGATTTCGCGGTCAACCGAACGCCCACGGCTCGCGATCGCTTTCCGCGATACGCCGCTCGACAGGCTGCTGTGAGGATTGCCCCGTTTGCAGACGGTGCTTGCCGATGTCTCCGACTTTCCTGAAAGCCGTCTCCTCTGCGACCCATCCGATCGCGCCGCATGTGACGGGGCGTGACCCGAAGGCTGCCCGGCTGCAAGTCGGAAACGTGTGCGGCCGGTGGGGCCCGACGGGGGACCGCTCGCTCGCGTCCGTTCCACGGCCGTATTCGCCGTGGGTTTCGCCGACTGTCGCGGGTTTTCGCCACAGCGAGGCCCCTCGGCGCGCGCTGAGGCTCCGAGTCCGGGCGCCGCCCCGGCAGGTACGCAAATGACTTCGGCTTACGCGACCTATGCTCCCGTCGTGTCGCCAGCCCCTCCGCCTTCGATCCCCGAGATCCTCACCAGCCGCGTTGGCGAGGAGATGGCTCTCAACGACCGCTACCTGAATCCCCAACTGGGACGCATCCTGCGCGCCGTCGGCTTCGACCGCATCTGGACGGGCGGTGAGGGGGCATACCTGATCGACTCCGAAGGCCATCGCTACCTCGACCTGTTCGGCGGTCACGGGGTATTCGCGCTTGGTCGCAACCATCCGGAGGTTGTCGCCGCGCTCGAGGATGTTCTGGCGGCGCGCACCGGCAACCTGCCGCAACTGGGCGTAACGCTGCTGAGCGGCGTGCTCGCCGAGCAGCTCCTCGCACGCGCGCCCGCGAGCGTCGGCGCGATGATGCCCGCGAACACCGGCACCGAGGCCGTGGAGGCGGCGATCAAGATCGCTCGCGCCGCGACCGGGCGTCCTCGCATCGTGTATACCGAGCATGCATTTCACGGTCTCACGCTCGGAGCTCTGTCGCTCAACGGCAACCCTGAGTTTCGCGAGGGCTTCGGCCCGTTCGTCCCGGGCTGCAGCTCGGTGCCCTTCGGTGATCTCGACGCGCTCGCGCGCGAGCTGGAGCGTGGCGACGTCGCCGCCTTCGTGATCGAGCCCATCCAGGGCAAGGGGGTCAACCTCCCGCCCTGCGGCTATCTCGCGGGTGCACAGAGCGCCTGCCGTCGGGCCGGAGCCCTGTTGGTGTGTGACGAGGTGCAGACCGGAATCGGGCGCACGGGACGCCTGTTCGCCCTCGAGCACTGGGACCTCGAGCCGGACATGATCTGCCTGTCGAAGGCCCTGTCGGGCGGCATCATGCCGGTCGGAGCCCTGCTCGTCTCGCGCGCAGCGTTCGAGCGTGTGTTCGATCGCATGAAGCGAGCGATACGCCACGGCTCCACCTTCGGCGGCAACGACTTCTCCGCTGCGGCCGCGCTGGCGACCCTGCGCGCGCTCGATCGCGAAGGCTTGATCGCTCGCGCCGAGCGCATGGGCGCGCTGCTGCTCGAGCTGACGCGGCCGCTGGTCGAGCGCTACGAGATCGTCCGCGACGTGCGCGGGGCCGGATTGATGTGGGGGATCGAATTCGAGCCTCCCGGCAGAAGGTCGGTGTGGGTCGGCATCGAGCGCGCGCAACCGGGCGTGTTCGCACAGCTCGTCACCGTTCCTCTCTTCCACGAGCACCGAATCCTCTGCCAGGTCGCCGGCCCCCGTATGAACGTGCTAAAGGCACTGCCGGCGCTCGTGATCGAGGAGCGAGAGGTGCGGCGCTTCGCGGCCGCCCTGGAGGAAGTCGTGGCTCGCGCCCAGCACGCGTCCTCGGCGATGGTGCGACTCGGCTGGCGCATGGCCCGCCACCGGATCTCACGAGTGCGTCAGGGCAACGGATCGCCGCACGGGAGCAGCTCACCGATCTCGCGCGCCCACGCTGTGCACATGGGCGCCGACGGCAGCGACGACCCGGTCTCCGGGGATCCATGACGAGCGCCCCGCCGGTGACCCGCCGAGCCATCGCCGCCGATGTGCCGACGCTTACGCGACTGCTCGCTCGCGCCTATGCCGACGATCCGGTGGCGGTCTGGTTGTGCCGCTCCGATGTCCTGCGTGCACGTGTGCTCGAAGGGCTCTACAGGGCCCGACTGCGCCAGGCGCTCGCGCACTGGGAGATCTGGACGACCGCCGAGCTCGCCAGCGTCGCCGTGTGGAAGGGGCCCGGAGACGACAAGACGACGCTTGCCCACGAGCTCGCCCGCGTGCGCTGTTTCCTTCACCCGCGCCTGATCTCTCGTCTGCCCCTGCTCGCGATCGGCACGATGGCCATGCGACGAAGGCACCCGCGCACGCCCCCGCACTGGTACCTCTCGCTGCTCGGCACCGATCCACAGGCGCGTGGACGGGGTCTCGGCTCAGCCGTGCTCGAGCCCGTGCTCGAACAGTGCGACGCCGAAGGCCTCGGGGTCCACCTGGAGTCCTCCAAGGAGAGCAACATCCGCTTCTACGCCCGCTACGGCTTTGGTGTCACCGGGGAGCTGCACCTGCCGCGCGGTCCCGCGATGTGGACCATGTGGCGCGAACCGGCCACTGGGTCGTAGGTCACACGCGGCGGCGAGTCTCCCGTGCAGATCGACGCAGCAGACCTACCGGCGGGCGCAGAGCTGGAGGCGGACGTCGCCGTCGTCGGCGCCGGTCCCGCGGGCATCGTTCTCGCCCTGGAGCTCGCCCGTGCGGGGCATCGGGTGATCCTGATCGAGAGCGGCGGGGAGTCCTTCAGCGCCGCGGCCCAGCGGTTGGGGGATACCGTCGGCGAGGACCCTGCTCACGCGCCGATGTCACTCGCGACTCGTCGCCAGATCGGCGGGGCGAGCAACCTCTGGGGCGGGCGCTGCGTGCCGTTCGACCCGCTCGACTTCCAGCCTCGGGAGATCGTCGCAGGCGCTCGCTGGCCGGTGGGCTACGACGAGCTGCAGGGGTATTTCTCGCGCGCGTGTGAATGGTGCGTGTGTGGTGAGGCCGTCTTCGATGCTCGCGACATCCCCGAGCTTGCCCCGCACTCGCTGGTTCCGGGATGGCCCGCAGGAGATGTTCGAGCCACATCGCTCGAGCGCTGGTCTCTGCCGACCAACTTTCGACGCCGCTACCGCGCCGCGCTTGCATCCTCGTCGCTCGCGACGCTCGTGACCAAGCTCACCTGCACCGAGATAGTGTGCGCGCAGGATCGCTTCAGCGTGGCGCACCTCGTGGGAAGGACGATGGCCGGCAACCGCGTCCTCCTGCGGGCCAGACGCTACGTCCTGGCATGCGGTGGCCTTGAGTCCACGCGTCTGCTGCTCGCCTCCAACCGATGTCACACAGGTGGCATCGGCAACCACTCCGACCATCTTGGCCACTGGTACATCGCGCACGCTTCGGGCTGCATAGCTCAGATTCACTTCAACACCCGGCCTGAGGAGACGATATACGACTTCGAGCGCGATCGAGACGGTGTGTACGTACGCCGTCGATTCACGTTCGCGCCAGAGTTTCTCGTCGAGCACAGCCTGCCGAACATCGCCATGTGGCTGGAGAATCCAGAGCTTGGCGATGCGACGCACGGGAGCGGCATCCTGTCGCTCACCTATCTGATGCTGTCCTCTCCGCTGGGACGCTTCCTTCTATCCGAGGGAATCCGCCAGGGCAAGCTCAGGACGACGCGGCCGGCCTCGCTCCGTGCACACCTTGCGAATGTCGTGCGCGACCTCGGCGTGACCGTGAAGTTCGCCGTCGCTTTCGGGTATCGACGTTTCCTGCAAAAAGGCCACAAGGCGCCCGGTGTGTATGTGCCGAGCGCGTCCAACACGTACAGCCTCTTCTATCACTGCGAGCATCTCCCGCATTACTCCAGCCATGTTGCGCTGAGCGCCCAATGCGATGCGCTCGGCGTGCCGCGCCTGCGTACCCGGCTGCGGTTTCAAGACGAGGATGTCCAGGGTGTGATCGCTGCGCACGAGCATCTCGATCGACATCTCCGGCGCCATGGCATCGGGTTTGTGGAATACCTCGACGAGGACTCCGAGCAGGCCGTGCGCGAGCAGCTGACCGATGGCTACCACCAGGCCGGCACCTCGCGCATGTCCATCCGCCCCGAGGAAGGTGTGCTCGATGCTGATCTGGCCGTCCACGGATTCGATGACCTGTTCGTGGTGAGCAGCTCCGCCTTTGTGACCTCGGGTCAGGCAAACTCCACCTTCATGATCGTGGTGTTTGCGTTGCGGCTCGCCGATCATCTCCACGGCTTGTTGCGGAGGACACCGTCGGACCGCCGGCAGGCGCAGCGCAGCTCTGTCGGTCCTACGCCGTCCTGATCTTCAGTCGGTGCGCGCGGCCGGAGCATGGTGCTCGCGCGGCGCGGCGCTGAGTGGATAGGGTTTCCGCGAGCATTCCCCAATCGAGGAGACCCGCACAACATGCCGGACAAGCAGCTCTGGGGCGGGGAGACCGCCAAGGCCGTGGAGAACTTCCCGATCTCGGGCGAGACCGTGCCCGTGCCCGTCATCCGCTGGCTGGCGCGCCTGAAGGGCGCCGCCGCCGGGGTGAACGGCGAGCTCGGCCTGCTATCGAAACGCAGCGCCAAGCGGATCGAGAAAGCCGCCGCTGAGATCGCCGCGGGCAAGCACGACGCCCAGTTCCCGATCGACGTGTTTCAGACCGGCTCGGGCACCTCGACGAATACGAACGCCAACGAGGTGATCGCCGGGCTGGCCGGCGGGGGCACTCACGCCAACGACCACGTGAACATGGGCCAGTCCTCCAACGACGTGTTTCCCTCGGCCGTCCACCTCGCGGCGCTGGACGTCGCTCAGAACGAGCTGCTGCCGGCGCTCAAGCAGCTCGAACGGTCATTCGCCAGGAAGGCGAAAAGCTTTCAGAACGTCGTCAAGTCCGGCCGGACCCACCTGATGGACGCCGTCCCGGTGACGCTCGGTCAGGAGTTCGGCGGCTACGCCGCGCAGATCGCGCTCGGCTCCGAGCGCGTGCGGGCCGCGCTCGTGCACGTCGGGCAGATCCCGCTCGGCGGCACCGCCACCGGCACCGGCCTGAACACCCACGCGAAGTTCGCGGAGAAGGTGCGCGCACGATTGAAGAGGGAATCCGGCCTGCGTCAGATCGCCCCGCCGGCCGACCCGTTCGAGGCGCAGGCCAACCGCGACGCGCTGGTCGAGCTCTCGGGCGCCCTGAAGGTGATCGCCGTCTCGCTGACGAAGATCGCGGGCGACCTTGCGCTGATGGGCTCGGGCCCGCGTGCCGGCATCGGCGAGCTGCTGCTGCCCGAGCTGCAGAAGGGCTCCTCGATCATGCCCGGCAAGGTCAACCCGGTGATCCCCGAGGTCGTCCTGCAAGTGTCCGCACAGGTGATCGGCAACGACACAGCGATCACGATCGGCGGCATGCAGGGCCAGTTCGAGCTCAACGTGCGCATCCCCCTGATCGCCCGCAACCTGCTCGAATCGCTGCGCCTGCTCTCCAGCACCGCGCGCGTGTTCGCCGAGAAGTGCATCGACGGCATCGAGGCCAACAAGGCCGGCACGCAAGCATCTGCCGGGGCGACTCTGGCCGTGGCCACGGCGTTGAACGGAGCGATCGGCTACGACAAGGGGACGGTGATCGTGCAGAAGGCGACCGCCTCCGGGCGCCCTCTGCGCGAGGTTGCGCTGGAAGAGGGCGTCGACGCCAAGCTATACGACGAGACGATCGACCTGCGGAGGATTGCACGTGGGAATCGAGTGTGAGGGTTGAGGATCGGGGGTTTTCACAGACGATCGCCCTGCGCCGGATCGCGCGGGAACCAGGCCAACCGAGGATCGCGGCGTGGGCGTGAGTGAGGTGCGACACATCGTGGAGGACCCGGTGCGGGCGCCGTGAGCGAATGGGCGGGGACGCGCGTGCTGTTCACCGGCGCCCAGGGCTTCATCGGCTCGTGGGTGGCCGAGCGGCTCCTGGACGAGGGCGCGGAGGTGCTCGTCCTCGACCGGCCGCCGGCCGAGCTTTCGCGCTTTTGCCTGCGCGGGCTGCACGAGCGCTGCACCGCGGTGGCGGCCGCCCTCGAGGAGCCGGCGTCGCTGCGCGCCGTGCTCGACGAACACGGCGTACAAGCGGTCTTCCATCTGGCGGCGACCACGATCGTGGGGTCGGCGGCGATCTCGCCCCTGAGCGCCTACGAGGTCAACGTCCGCGGCACCTGGAACCTGCTGGAGGCCTGCCGCGTCGCCCACGAGTCCCCCGCGCGGATCGTGGTGGCCTCCACCGACAAGGCCTACGGGGTGCACGAGCACCTGCCCTACCGCGAGGACCACGCGCTGCAGCCGCGCTACCCCTACGACGCCTCCAAGGCGTGTGCCGACATCGTCGCCCGCTCCTACGCGCACACGTTCGGGCTGCCGGTCGCGGTCACGCGCTTGGGCAACGTGTTCGGCGGCGGCGACTTCAACTTCTCGCGCCTGATCCCCGGGACCATCGAGGCGCTGCTCGCCGGCGAGCGGCCGGTGATCCGCTCGAACGGGCTGGCGGAGCGCGACTTCCTCTACGCCGAGGATGCGGTTGCGGCCTATCTGGCGGTGGCCGGCTCGCTCGACCGTCCGGAGCTGCGCGGCCGCGCCTGGAACGCGAGCATCGGGCGCCCGGTGAGCGTGCTCGAGGTCGTCAGGCGACTCGTCGAGATCGCCGGCCTGCAAGTCGAGCCCGACGTGCACGGGCAGGGCACCCCTCACGGCGAGCTCCATCGCCAGTGGCTGGACTGCGGCGCGATCTCCACGGAGCTCGGCTGGACGCCGGCGTGGGATTTGCAGCGGGGCCTTGAGGAGACGTTCGCGTGGTACGCGTCGGAGTTGCCGCGGATGACATCGCCGACGCCGACGCCGCTCGCCGCACGCGGCGGCTGAGCCGCCACGCCACCCGCCCTGCGATCAGCCCACAGCGAGCGGGTCGTGCTCGCGCCAGCGCAGCGCCCCGTCCAGCCGTCCTTCGCGCGCCAGCTCCTTCAGGCGGGCGATCCGCATGAACCGCGACCCTTCGAAGTCCTCGATCCGCAGCCCGTGCTCGCGGTAGGCGCCGAGCATCTGCTCGGCGCTCGCGCGCACCGTCCATCTGGGGTGCAGCTCGGGGAAGGCTCGCGCCAGCTTGTCGAAGCTGACGCGATAGCTGCGCTTGTCGGGCCCGGCGCCCGCAGCGAAAGCGATTCGCGAGCCGGGCACGACCTCCTCGACGATGCGGGCGATGTCGGCGATCTGGTAGTTCTCCTCGTCGGCGCCGATGTTGAAGGCCTCGCCGTGCACCTGCTCGCGCGGCGCCTGCAGCAGGCCGAGGAAGGCGCGTGCGATGTCCTCGATGTGCACCAGCGGACGCCACGGGGTGCCGTCGCTCTGCATCAGCACCTCGCCGGTGGCGTAGGCGAACGCGGTGAGGTTGTTGACGACCAGGTCGCCGCGGTGGCGGGGAGAGAGCCCGTGGGCGGTGGCGTTGCGCAGGAACGTGGGGCTGAACGTGTCGTCGGCGAGCAGGCCGATGTCGCGCTCGGCGAGGACCTTCGACTCGCCGTAAGGGGTGACGGGGTGCAGGGCGGCGGTCTCGTCGACCCACTCCCGGCCCGCGGCTCCGTACAGGCTGCACGAGGAGGAGAACAGGTAACGCTTGACCCCCGCCCGCTTGGCCGCCTGCGCCAGCGCGACCGAGGCGCGGTGGTTGACCGCGTATGTGCACTCGGGATTGAGGTCTCCGAGCGGATCGTTGGAGAGGGCGGCGAGGTGCAGCACGGCGTCGAACCCGTCGAGGTCGCTCGCCGTCACGTCGCGAACGTCCTTGCGGATGACGGGCACGGCCGGAGCGAGGTCCTCGCCGAAGTCGCATCCCTCGTACAGGAAGCTGTCGAGACCGACGACGTCGTGGCCGGCTTGCAGGAGCATGGGAACGAGGACGGACCCGATGTAGCCGTGGTGGCCGGTGACGAGGACGCGCACGGCGTGGATGTTCTCACAGCGGGCTCGAGTGTCGGAGAGAGCGCTGGAAGCCGGAAAGCGTCTTACGCAGGGATCGGGGTCAGGGTCTGCACGTAATAAGGACCCATGTTCGACTCTTCCCGTCCGACTTCCTCGTCTACTGCCGTGTCGAGCGGCGGCTGAGCGATCTGACGGGCACAAGCATCTGGACTCCACAGCGAGTGAACGCGCATCAGCTTCGCGGCGCGATCAAGCGTCTGGAGTGGAAGGCGCCGGACGTGTCGCGGTAATCGCGCTGGCCGCCCACTCGCATACAGCCTCGACGGTCGCCAGTGCCCGTGTCCGGTCAAGCGGGGCCACGTCGAAAGGATCGGCGTAGCGGAACTCGACGGCCCACGGCGTCAACTCGATGGCCTCGCGCAGTTCGCACGTGAGCTGGAGTCCCGACTCTTCGATCAGGCTGCACAGGTAGTCGATGTCGTGGCTGCGCTCAAAAGACACCCCACGTGCGGTCAGGACTGCCTTAAGCGCCTTCTCGATCGCCTGCTGTGCGAGGAAGCCGGGTACGTGATCGGGGACGTCGGGATGATCGACGAGCACACGGAGCCCAGCCGCATCGCCGCCGGCCTTGGCGAGCAGAGCCTCGGCTACGTCGTGCTCGTCACGCTTCGACAAGTACCCGGCCCTCGGCGAGGGCGGCATGCAGCGCGGTTCCCGGCGCATCGCCCCACTCCTCGACCTGCGCCTCGCTGTAGACGAGCACGTCAATCGGTCTGCGCAGGTCACGCAGAGAACTGCGCAGGCGCACCATCTCGGCATGTCGATCAGCCACCTTCGGCTCGATCACGAGAAAATCGAGATCACTGCCAGCGCGCGCTTCATCACGGGCATGGGAGCCGAACAGGATCACCCGCACCGGGGAGCCGGCCGTCTCCGCCAGTGTCTGCGCGGCGCGCTCGATGTCCGTGTCCACGACAATCACGCTAGCGGACACGACCGACGTACGGTGTGAGCCAGGCGCTGCTCCACGCGAAAGGTCGAGGCGCGCCAGCCCGCAAGTGCTATCGAGCTATTCGATCCTCCTAGCTGGTGTTCCTGCGACAGGTGTGGCCGGGGGCTGACCCCTCCAAGACCACGACACCGACGGTGCGCGCGGCTGACATCGGGTGCCTGCTGGGCGTGATGGCGAAGGTGATGGTGTCAATGCCGGATGATCTCCTCAGCGAGGTGGACGCCGAGGCTGACCGTCTCGGAACCGCGCGCAGTGCCGTGCTGCGGCAGTTCGCTGACTCCGCGCTGCGCGGGCGTCGCACGAATCGCGCAGCGGCGATGCGCGTGCTCGTGTCGAGACCTCGCGGTGATCGATTCGCCAGTCCATGAGGGCTGGCGCCGCCGCCGGCGGGCCGATTCTCAACCCGCCCCCAGCGCTCGGTATAACCGCGCGACGGCGCCGACCGCCTGCTTGGGGCGCCCGCCGTAGGTGAACAGCCCCTTCTGGTTGAGCCCTTCGATCAGGCGCAGCCGGGGCAGCGCGCTGTGAATCGAGCCGCCCTGGAACGTGGGAGTGAGGGGGTAGTCGCGCAGCAGGTATACGAACATGCCGCTGAGCTGAGGGTCGGCCACGTAGGCGCGGATGTGACGCGCGAGCAGGGACGCCTGAAACGAGTAGCCGCCGGGGGCGGCGCCGGGGTTCAGGCCGTTGGATTCGGCGCCGAACTCGCTGATCAGGAGCACCTTGCCGGCGAACGTCCGCTGCATGCTCTGCAGGCGGCGAGAGATTTCCGCGCTCACCGCAGTGGGGGAGTTGCGGGGGTTGTCATACCAGCCCGAGTAGTCGGTCTCGGCGATCGCATCGACTTCGCGGTAGAGCGCGCCGGGATGGGCGGGCGGATGATCGCCCCAGATGTCGACCGCGACCATGCGCGTGGGGTCGTGGGCGTGCAGCCAGTGGGTCAACGCTTGCACGTAGGAGACCTCGGCGCCGTTGCGGCCGTTCTCGGCGACCTCGTCGACGAGGTTCCAGGCGAGGATCGAAGGGTGCAGCCCATCCGCGAGGGCGGCGGTGCGCGCCTGGTTCTCGGCGTCCGCCAGCAGGCTCGGCGAGCTCGAGTACCAGTTGCCCGCTCCTTCGACCGGGCCGATCCCCTGCCACACGAGGATGCCGGCCGCGTCGAGTCGTTCCAGCAGCTCCGGGTCCAGCGGGTGCTGCGTGCGCACCGCGTTGGCGCCGATCGCCCGCAGCTCGCTGACGATTGTGTTCTGATCACCGGGGCTGAGTGCGTCGCCGTGTCCGAGCGCGTCCTCCTGGACGCTCGCGCCGTGGACCTGCAGAGGCCGCCCATTCAGGTACACCCGTCCGCCGTGCCAGGCGATCTGGCGCAGTCCCACGCGCGCGGAGAAGCTGCACTCGTGCCCTACGCCGAGCGTCAGCTGATACAGGCTCGGGCTCGCGGGCGACCACAGCGCCGGTTCGGGGATGGTTACGGTGGCGCTCGCCGTGGCGGTCTGACCGTGGGCGAGGCGCTGTTCGGGAAAGCCCAGCGCGATCGCCTGCCCGCCGCGGGAGAGCGAGCCTTCCGGGACGATCGCGCGCCCGGAGGCGCCGTCGTTGCGCACCTGCACGCTGATCGTGACGGTCGCCGCCTGGACGGCGGGGATGTTGGGACAGGGAGCGCGAACGCAGACGATCGAACCGGGCGAGAGCGTCGTCCGGATCGCCGGGTCAGACAGCTCGCTCGGGCCGATCGCGCGCACGTCGACCTCGCCGTCGAGCCCGCCCCAGTTGAACCAGGTGCGGTGAAAGCCCTGCTGGGACTGCGCGCCCGGGTTGCGCCAGTCGATGCGCACGACCAGCGTATGCCCGCCCGCCGCCACGCGATCGCGCAGTTCGAACGGGAGGTAGGAGCCCCGGTGCGAGCCGAGCGCGTGCCCGTCCACCCATACCTGTGCTGCGAAGTTGGCCGACTGGAACGTGAGCGCGTATGTCCCTGCCGTGGGAGCGGTGAACGTCGTGCGATACCACGCGATCGAGCCTTCGTAGTTGGCCTGCGCCGTGGCGCCGGCATAGCGCGTGGGGTCGATGACGTTGGGGATGCTCACGCTCGCGCCGCCGAATCCGCCTCGCTGCCAGCCGAGCGCCGTGCCGCGATCGGCTGGGTCCGTTCGCAGCGTCCAGCGCGTCAGCGCGGTGCGCCCGCCGGGGCCTTCGGCGAGGGGGGAGGAGCTCGGCAGCGCTTCCACAGCGGCCGGCTGGGGTCTGGCCGAGCCCGGTGAGAGCAGGCCGAGCAGCAGGATCGCCGCGAGCGCGGCCAGGGCGAGGCAGGCGGTCAGGCCGGTGAGCCTGAGCTTGTGGGCGGGCGCGTTGAACACGGTGTCGGTGTGCGGTGTCGGTGTGGCGGACGGGCGAGCGGACCATACTGACGGCTCGGGCGAGTCAGGGGATACACGCTTCAACAGCGTCCGCCGGCGATCAGAGCGGCGTTCCCACGGCCGGCTGTGTCGCGGCGGCGAGCATCCGCTCGAGCAGCAGCCGGGCGCCGGCCTTGGACAGCGGTTCGTTGAGGTTGCCGCACTTCGGGGATTGCACGCACGAGGGGCATCCGTCCGCGCAGCCGCAGCCGGCGATCAGCCTGTGCGCGTCCGCGCACAGCTCCTCGAACCGGTGAAACGCGGTGCGCGCGATGCCGATGCCCCCGGGATGGCCGTCGTAGACGAAGATGGTGGGACGGCCCGTCTGAGGGTGCAGGTTGGTGGACAGCCCGCCGATGTCCCAGCGATCGCACATCGCGATCAGCGGCAGCACCGCGATCTGGGCGTGCTCGGTCGCGTGCAGCGCGCCCAGCAGTGACTCCAGCCCCACGAGCGCAGCGGCCGCCATGCCTGCCGCGGGAGCCGCTGCGCCGTCGAGCGCCTGGCCGCCATTGGCCACCGTCGCGCCGGACCTCGCGGGCGCGTCCGCCGGCTGCTCCGCGTCCAGCTCGAACCACAGCGCCTGCGTGGAGAAGCTCGTCTCGGGCAACTCGAGCGCGACGAGGTCGATCTGCGCGTGGTCTGAGATTCGGCGGCGCTGGTAGGCGAGGACCGTCTCGGTGACCGATACCTCGCCGAAGCTGAGCGTGACCCCGAGCGCGTCGCGGCGATCGAGCAGCCGCTCGATCGCCGTCATCGTCTCGCGCTTGGGCTGGGTGTACCAGTCGCCGTCAAACGGCGCGACCAGCGCGCGCCGGTGGCGCAGGTCGAGGTCGCGCACCTCATACGAACGCCCCTGGTGCAGGTAGATCGCGCCGTCGTGCACGGTCGAGTGGGCGCGCGCCGCCTCGGTCTGGCCGAGCAGCTCGCCCGATGACACATCGACGATCGCAAAGTGCTCCGGGGATGCCGAGCGCAGCGACAGCTCCCCGGCGGGGTATCCGCCCGGGTTGCGCGGCACGTATGTCTCTCGCCCGATGCCGCTGGCCTGCCTCCGCTCATGGCGCATACGCAGGCGCTTTGCGCTGACGAGCCGCTCGGCGTGAACCTGCAGGCGCGGGCCGAAGAACTCCATGTCGTCAGGGTCGAGCGGCCGCTCCTGCGCGGCGCACAGCAGGTGCGCGGCGAAGATGAGCGGGCTCTCGTGGTCGAGGATCGCCGCCTCGACGGGCCGGTCGAGGAACTCGTCGGGGTGACGGCAGAAGAACTGATCGAGCGCGTCCTCGCCCGCGACGTATACGGCCAGGCCCCGCCCGCGGCGTCCGGCGCGGCCCCACATCTGCCGCAGCGATGCCACCGTGCCGGGGAACGTGACGACGACGGACGCGTCGAGCTCGCCGATGTCGATGCCCAGCTCCAGCGCGTTTGTCGTGACGATCGCGCGCAGCTCGCCGCGCGTGAGACGGCCCTCCAGCTCGCGGCGCTGCTGGGGGGTGTAGCCGGCGCGGTAGGGCTCGACCAGCTCGGCGAGATCGTGGCGCCCCGCCGTGTCCAGCTCGTCCTTCACCAGACGACTCAGCAGCTCGACTCCCTTGCGTGAGCTCATAAAGCAGATCGCCCTCGCACCCTCACGCACGAGTCGCGCGAGCAGCTCGGCCGCCTCGGCCAGCGCGGAGCGGCGCGTGCCCTGCGTCGCGTCGGTCAGCGGTGGATTCCACATCGCGATTCTTCGCCTCGGCGCGGGGGAGCCGTCGGCGTCGATCAGACGAACGCCCTCCAGGCCGGTCAAACGCTCGGCCAATTCGACCGGGTTGGCGATCGTCGCGGAGGTGAGCAGGAACCGCAGTTGCGCGCCGTGGCTCATCTCTGCGATCCGGCGCAGGCGGCGCAGCACATTGGATACATGTGAGCCGAACACCCCGCGGTAGACGTGGGCCTCGTCGATGACGACCAGCTTCAGATTGCGGAAGAAGTCTCCCCAGGCATCGTCGTTGGGGAGGATGCCCATGTGCAGCATGTCGGGGTTGGTGAGCACGACATTCGCCTGACGGCGGATGTCCGCGCGCGCCTCGCGGGGGGTGTCTCCGTCGTAGATCGCCGGGCGCACCTGCTTGGTCAGCCCAAACGCGTTCAGCGCGCGCGCCTGGTCTTGGGCGAGCGCCTTCGTTGGGTATATGTACAGGGCGCGCGCGAACGGCACGCCGCTGAGCATGTTGAGCGTGGGCAGCTGAAAGCACAGCGACTTGCCCGACGCCGTTCCGGTCGTGACGATCGTCGGGCTTGCGGTTGCCGCGTGAATGGCCTGCGCCTGGTGGGAGTACAGCCGCTCGATCCCGATCCGTCGGAGCGCCGCCCGCACGTCGGGGTGCAGCTCGGATGGGATGTCCACGAGCCGAGCTTTGCCGGGGCCTTCGCGTGCTTCGCGCACGAGCCGCTCGTCCGCGCGCCCCTCGTCCAGAAGCGCCGTCCACGGCTCGGTCTTGCGTTCTTTGCCGGCCGTGCGCGGTCGAGCGCTCGACGTCTGACGCGCATGTGCCGGCGGTGGTGAGGGCTGAGCGGGTACAAGGGACTGTTTGCGGGCCACGGCTTGCGATAGTAGATGCGATGACAGTCTCCGTCGCCGAGCGCTGGGCGCAAACGCGCACGTTCCATCATTCGCTGTACTCGCCCGCCCTGATTGCCGCCGCGCGGGCGCAGCGCGGGCTGGGCGTGTCGGTGTGCCTGCCCGCGCGCGAGTGCGCGCAGACGGTGGAGGGCCATGTGCGCGCGCTGATGGGCCTGCGCGAGGCGGGCGCGATCGACGAGGTCGTCGTGATCGACGCCGGCTCGGCCGATGGAACCGCGGCGGTGGCCGCGCGCGCCGGGGCGGTCGTCCATCAGGAGTCCGAGCTGATGCCCGAGCTCGGCCCTGTGCTGGGCAAGGGCGATGCGATGTATCGCGCGCTGGCGGTATTGCGCGGCGAGATCGTGTGCTACCTGGACGCCGACACGGCGGGCGCGTCAGCGCACTACGCCACGGGCCTGCTCGGGCCGCTGGTATGCGAGCAGGGCATCGAGTTCGTCAAGGCCTTCTACCGCCGTCCGTTCGAGCACGGTGGCGTGTCGCTGCCGGAGGGGGGTGGGCGCGTCAACCACCTGCTGGCTCGACCGGCGTTGGAGCTGTTCTACCCCGAGCTGGCCGCCGTTTCCCAGCCGCTCGCGGGCGAGGTGGCGGCCCGCCGCGAGCTGCTGGAACGCGTCCCGTTCGCGAGCGGATATGGCGTGGAGATCGGCATGCTGATCGACGCGTGGCGCGAGGTCGGGCTGGGGGGCATCGCGCAGGTGGACCTGGACGAGCATCGCAACCGCCACCAGCCGCTCGCTGCGCTTGAGCCGATGGCCCGTACGGTGCTCGCCACGATCGCCCGCCGGGTGCAGGCGGAGGGGTGGCTGACGGGCGTGGAGATCGCCGAGCCCGTGCTCGAACGTCCGCCGCTTCAGGGAGCGACGCGGTCCGGTGGCGGGTTTGCGCGCGCAGCCGACGATGACGGGTCCTCGCCCCTGCGAGCGCCGGTTCGAGGATGAGCGTGCGCTGCGCCTACATCGATCTCGACGGCACGCTGCTGGGGCGGGGAGCGTCGCTGTTGCACGACGGCGAGGGCCGCGTGTCGATCGACGGGGTGCGCGCGGTCCAGGCGTGTCTGCGCGCGGACGTGGAGGTCGTGCTGATGTCGGGCCGCCGGCGCGCGCAGGTGCACGAGGACGCCAGGCTGCTGGGGCAGGACTCGTTCATCTACGAGGCGGGTGCATGCGTGGTGCTGGGCGGAGGGCCGCAGTTCGGCGGCGAGGAGCACTGGCTGACGGGCGAGCTGATGCCGGGGGAGTTGACGATCGCCGAGCAGATCGAGCGCTCGGGCGCGCCCGCCCTGCTGCTCGAACGGTATGCGGGACGGCTGGAGTATCACGAGCCGTGGCATGTGGCGCGCGAAGTCTCACATCTGTTTCGGGGGCTGGTGGATGCCGCGGAGGTCGACCTGCTGCTGGCCGAGCACGGCCACGAGAACCTGCGACTGGTAGACAACGGCGTCGTCAACCGGCGTTCCCCCGCGCTGGCCGAGCTCGAGCACGTGCGCGGCTATCACCTCGTGCCGGCGGCCGCGTCGAAGGCGGCGGCGGTGGCGCTGCACATGCGCGCGCGGGGGTACGCGCGCGGGGAGACGCTCGCGGTGGGAGACTCACGCGAGGACTTGGCGTGCGCGCGGCACGTCGGCGCGTTCTGGCTGGTGGCCAACGCGGTGGAGCGCGATCCCTCGATCCGCGCGGCGATGGCCGCGCACGAGAACGTGCGGATCGCCGAGTCTCCTCATGGGGCGGGGGTGTATGAGGCGGTCGTGAGCGCGCTGATGGGCTCTAGCTGAGAGAACGTTTTCTGGGAGTTTCGGGTCTAGGACGTCGGAAGGCAAGCGAGGCCAGGACGCAGGGAGCGTGGCGCGCTGGCCGAAACGGGGATGCGAGCGGAGCGAGTGTCTCCCGGCTTCGGTACGCGAGCGACCGAGGACGCCACCGATCGACGATCAGCGGGATCGCCGATCGGTCAGCGCCGCCTTACGGCGTTCTAGATGATGCCCGCCCGCTTCTCCTCCTCGTACAGCCGCTCGACGACGAACTCCTTGAGCAGCGTCTGATAGCCGGTGTTGCGCGCGGCGGCGAGTGACTTCAGCCGCATGAGCGTGAACTGGTCGAAGCGGATCGCGATCGGCGTCGTGCGGCTCGGACGGATGACGTCCTGCATGCGCAGCGCCTTTTCGCGTCGTTCGTTCGCCTGGAAGAACTCGTCGGGGTCGAGCGACAGGCCTTTGGTCGTGTCGACGTCGGGGGGGCGTGGCATCGATGTCCTCTCTTTGCTCCGCAATGGGGGTGTGTGGGGTATTAACTTTTTGGGCGCCGAATGTTCGCTATAGTAATATAGTATATACTTATATTATACACGCGTAAACCTAAAGATGGATTTGAGTGTTCTATGGTCTCTACACGACTACCATAGTGCACCAGCTGGGGGGAAATTAAGACACACCCCCGGCACCGACGACGGGGTGGCGGCGCGGCGCACGGTGGGTTGAGGGGTGGGTCGCATCCGCGCAGGCGAGTCCTCCGGCCGCGCGCGCGCGCGCTGGCCGATCGGAGATACCTTCGATCTCCGATCGGTGTCCGGCCCCGCCTCCACGGCGAGCGGCACGGGCAGGCCATCCGGCCCCGCCTCCACGGCGAGCGGCACAGGCAGGCCATCCGGCCCCGCCTCACGGGCGGGTGACGCGGGCAGGCCATCCGGCCCGCGCGGGCGAGGCGCCACGGGGCTGTACGGCTCCGCTTCAGCGCGGGCGGTTCAGACGCCGCCACACCCGCCGCCAGAACCCCGGCTGCGGGCGCCGGCGCCACAGCGCCGGGGGCGGCACCGTCGCGCGCACCAGCGCGACCCACTCGCTCAGCGGCAGCTCGCCCGAGATCAGCCGCCCCAGCGCGCTCGTGACCGGCGCGTTCACGCCCGCGCGCTCGAGCGCCCAGCCGAGCAGCGGGACCGACTCCAGCGCCTCCACGGCCTGGCCGATTCGCGCCGGGATCTCCACCGCGGGCACGCCCGCCGCCAGCAGCTCGCCCGCGCGCCGGTTGCGGCTCTCGCGCGCCAGCGCCGTCGCCACCAGGTCGCCGGCGCCCGCCAGCCCGATCATCGACTCCGGGCGCGCGCCCAGTCCCTCCGCATAACGCCACACCTCCGCGAATATGTGCCCCGCGGCCGCGCCGGCCGCGTTCAGCCCCTGCGCCTCGGTCGCGCCCGCCGCGAGCGCGGCCGCATTCTTCGCCGCTCCCGCCAGCTCCACGCCGATCGGGTCGTTGGACTGCTCGCACACGACTCCCGCGCGTGTGAACATCTGCGCGAGCGCCCGCGCCAGCTCCTCCTCGACTGACGCCACGACCAGCGCCGCGCCCGCGTGCACCATCTCCTGCGCGTGCGCCGGACCCCCCAGACAGGCGACGCGATGGGCGCCGAACCGGGCGCTCAGCACGCTCGTCGGCGGCGCCCCCTCAGGCGGGACGAGCCCCTTCGCGACCGACACGACCGCCGCGCGCCGACTCAGGCCGCCGGCGCCGAGCGCCTCGATCACCTCACCCAGCCCGCGCGAGGGCACGGCCAGAAACACATAGTCCGCACGCGCGACCCCCTCCGAGGACGGCTCCACGCGCAGTCCCACCGGCAGCTCCACGCCCGGCAGGTAGGCCCGGTTCTCGCGCTCCTGTGCGAGCAGCGCCGCCTGCTCGGCCGTGCGCGCCTGCAACGTCGTACGCAACCCGCCGCGCGCCAGCAGCACCGCGAGCGCGGTCCCGAACGAGCCCGCCCCGATCACGCTCGCCCGTCGCGCGCCGGGCGTCGGCAGCGCCCGCGCGCGCGGAAGTCCTCCGGGCTGTGTGCCCCCGATCGGAGATCCCGTCGATCGGCGATCGGCACGCGCGGCCCGACCGGCACGCGCGGCCCGACTCGGAGTAGGCTCGGACTCGGTCATCCGATGAGCGAGCCTAGCGACACCTGCACCGTGGCGAGCCCGCCCGCGTCCCGGGGAGATCGGGATGGCGCCGCGGGCACGGGCGCCCACGAGACCGGGCATGGGAGCCGGCAGGCGCCGCGGCAACGAGCCTGGCGCAACTGGGCCGGCGACCAGCGCTGCCGTCCCGCCGCCGTCGCCACTCCCGGCTCGATCGAGGAGATCGCCACAGCGCTCGCGCGCGCCGACGCCGACGGCCATCGCGTACGGGTCGTCGGCTCGGGCCACTCGTTCAGCGACATCGCTCTCACCGACGGCCTGCAGCTGCGCCTGGATCGGCTCACGCGCGTGCTCGACCTCGACCGCTCCTCGGGGCTCGTGCGCGTCCAGGCCGGCATCACCATCCGCGAGCTGTCCGCGCGCCTGGCCGAGCACGGGCTCGCGCTGGAGAACCTCGGCGACGTCGACGCGCAGACGCTCGCCGGCGCGATCGCCACCGCCACGCACGGCACCGGCGCGCGCCTTCCCAACATCTCCGCTCAGGTGGCCGAGCTCACGCTCGTGCTCGCCGACGGCTCGGTCCTGCGCTGCGCGCCCGACGGGGACGCCGAGGCGTATCGCGCCGCGCGCGTATCGCTCGGGGCGCTCGGGGTCATCGCCGAGGTCACGTTGCGCTGCGTGCCCGCGTTCACCCTGCGCGGACACGACTCGCCCAAGCCGCTTGCCGACACGCTCGAGCGCTTCGAGGAGCTGGCGCTCGCCAACGGCCACTTCGAGTTCTTCGTGTTCCCCCACACCGATACCGCGCTCACACGCACGAACAACCGCACCGACGAGCCGCCCCGGCCGCGCGGGCGTGTGTCGGCCTACGCCAACGACATCCTCCTCACCAACCACGCCTTCGGCCTTGTCTGCCGCGCCGGCCGGCGACTGCCGGAGCGCATCCCCCGGATCAACCGCCTCGTCACCCGCCTCGCGGGCTCCTCCACGCGCGTGGATCGCTCCGACCGCATCTTCGCCAGCCCCCGCCTCGTGCGCTTCACCGAGATGGAGTATGCCCTCCCGCGCGCCCGCACGCCCGAGGCCGTCCGTCGCGTCATGGCGCTGGTGCCCGCGCGCGGGTTCGCGGTGCCGTTCCCGATCGAGGTCCGCACGGTCGCCGCCGACGACGCGTTCCTCAGCACCGCCTCCGCGCGCGAGTCCGGGTTCATCGCCGTGCACATGTATGAGGGCATGGCCTATGAGCCCTACTTCCGCGCGGTGGAGGCGATCATGGACGCGCTCGGCGGGCGCCCCCACTGGGGCAAGCGCCATTACCAGACCGCCGCCGCGCTGCGCCCGCGCTACCCCGACTGGGAGCGCTACCAGGCCGTCCGCGCGCGTCTGGACCCCCACGGCCGCTTCGCCAACGACTACACCGATCGCGTGCTCGGACCCGTCGCCCCGGCGAGCGCCGTATCGGGCGCCGGCGCCTCGCATGACGTTGCGAGCGGCGGCACGAGGCCGGACGGTCACGCGGCGAATCGGGTCGCACTCGAGTCCGAGGGCGACCGGTGAGCGCGCCTCCGTCCCAGCCGCGCGCGCCGGAGCGGGGCAGGATACCGATCGGAGATCGAAGGGATCTCCGATCGGCCAGCACCCACCCGCCCGATGCCCAACTTACCTGCGCGGATGCGACCCACCCTGACCCCCAACCGGATCTCAAACGCCTGGAACAGGCCACGGCCGATCTGCAGCCGCCCTTCGCGCTCGTCGATCTCGACGCCCTCTGGGCGAACGCCTCCGACCTGGAACACCGCGCCGCTCACCGGCCGATCCGGCTCGCGAGCAAGTCGTTGCGTTGCCGCCAGCTGCAGACGCAGGCGCTCGCGCGCGATGGCTTCGCCGGCACGCTCGCGTTCACGCTGCCCGAGGCTCTGTGGCTCGCGCGGCATGGATTCGAGGACATCGTCGTCGCCTACCCCACGGCCGATCGCGTTGCGCTGAGCGAACTGGCCCGGCTTCCGGCCGAGCTTCCACACGCCCGTGTCACGGTCATGGTCGACGACGTCGCCCAGCTCGATCTGATCGACGCTGCCATCGGCGCGGGCGAGGGCGCTCGCCCGGCAGCGCCGATCCGCGTGTGCATCGACCTCGACGCCGGCTATCGCGCTCTCGGCGGGCGCATCGTGATCGGCGCCAAGCGCTCGCCCATCCACACGCCCGCGCAGGCGCTCGCGCTGGCCCGCGCGATCCTCGCCCGCGACGCGCTCCAGCTCGTCGGGATCATGTCCTACGAGGCGCACATCGCCGGCCTCGGCGACGCCCCTCCGGGCCGTCCGCTGCGCGCGCTCGCGATACGCGCGATCCAGTCGCGCTCCGCCCGCGAGCTGGCCGCCCGTCGCGCGCAGGCGGTCGCCGCCGTGCGCGAGCTGACCCCGCTTCAGTTCGTCAACGCGGGCGGCACCGGCAGCCTGCACCTCACCGCCCGCGAGCCCGCCGTCACCGAGCTGACCGCAGGCTCCGGGCTCTACGGCCCGGCGCTGTTCGACTCCTACAGCGCCTTTACACCACGTCCCGCCGCGCTGTTCGCGCTGCCCGTCGTGCGCCGTCCCAGCCCCGGCGTCGCGACCGTCCTCGGCGGCGGCTACCTCGCCTCCGGCCCCGCCGACGCCGCGCGTCTGCCCGTGCCGCACCTGCCCCCCGGGCTGCGCCTTGACTCCCGCGAGGGAGCCGGCGAGGTGCAGACGCCCCTGCTCGGAGACGCCGCCGACGATCTCGCCGCCGGCGATCGCGTCTGGTTTCGCCACGCCAAGGCCGGTGAGCTGTGCGAGCGCTTCGTCTCTCTGCACCTGCTCGTGGGCGATCGCATCGTCGAGCAGGTTCCCACCTACCGCGGTGAGGGACAATGCTTTCTGTGATCGACTCCTTGTCCCCGATACGTGACTGCGTGGTGCGCGCCCGCAAGGGGGTGTGCGGAGGCCGCCGGACGTTCGTCCACAATGGGATCTGCGCCCAAACGCGCCCTCGCCGCGGGACGCCCGTGCGATGAACGCTGCTTCTCAGTCCGCGGTGCCCCAAGCGGGGGGAGTCCCCGAGATCGAGACGACCCTGCGCGAGGTCGTCGAGACGCTCGCCCCGCTGGAGCGTCCGCCGTGCTCGCCCGGGGAGCGCGCGGCGGCCGAGTGGCTGCACGAGCGTCTGAGTGCGGTCGCCGGCGTCGAGGTCCAGCTCGAGGACGAGCCCTCCTGGGGCACGTTCCCGCCGACCGCCACCGGCGGCGGTCTCGCCGGCATCCTCGCGGCTCTGCTGAGCCTGCGCGGCCGTCGTCTGCTCGGTGCGCTGCTCGCCGCCGCGACATTCGCCGGAATCGTCGATGAGGCCCACAACGGCCCGCGTGTCCTGCGCCGCCTCGTCCGCCGTCGCCGCAGTACCGTCAACCTGATCGCCCGCGCGGGCGACCCCAACGCGTCGATGACGCTCGTCGTGATCGCCCACCACGACGCCCCTCAGACTGGAGTCATCTTCGATCAGACTCTGCAGCGCACCCTCCACGAACGCGCGCCGCAGGTGCTGGAACGCTTCAAGACTCCTCTGCCGCAGTGGTGGCTCGGACTCGCAGGTCCGCTTGCCACGCTGCTGGGTGCGTTGCGCGCCCCCGGTCGCCCCCGGCTCGGCGCGCGCGTGGGGCTTGCCGTCGGTGTGCTCGGCACGCTGCTCGTCGCAGACGTCTGGCGCAGCGAGACCGTGCAGGGCGCCAACGACAACCTCTCCGGCGTCGCCTGCCTGGTCGCGCTCGCCGAGCTCCTGCGCGAGCGCCCGCTCCCCGGCCTGCGCGTGCTGCTCGTCTCCTGCGGCGCCGAGGAGACCCTCCAGGACGGCATCCGCGCGTTCGTTTCGCGCCACCGCCACGAGCTCGACACGGCCACGACGCGATTCGTCAACCTCGACACGGTCGGCTCGCCCCACCTCGTGCTGCTGGAGGCCGAGGGTCCGGTGCGCATGGAGTACTACGCCGGGCCATGGCTGCGCGACCTGTTCGCTCTGCGCGCGGACTCGCTGGGGATACCGCTCCACCGCGGCTACCGCGCCCGCGCCTCGACCGACGGCGTCATCCCCAGCCGCGCCGGCTACCCCACCGCCACGCTCGTCTCGATGACCGACTGGCTCGCCCCGGCCAACTACCACCTGCCGAGCGACATTCCCGCGAACCTCGACTATGCGACCGTCGCCGACGCCACGCGGTTGGTGTACGAGGTCGCGCGCTCGCTCGCCTCCGAGCCCGCGTAGTCAGGCCAACCTCGCCAGCTTTGTGCCGGCCGCCACGAGCCCGCGCGCGGAGCGGACCTCGAGGATGACCTGCAGGTCGAACATTCGCGCGTCGAACGCATCCAGCTCGTTCGCGCCGGTGACCGCATACGCAGGCACGCCCGCCTGACGCGCGCGCGTGGCGATCTCGAACACGTCGCCGGCCGATCCCCGACCGGTCGCCGGCGTCGCGCGCTGCAGGCGCCCGGCGCCGAGGACCACCGCCCGCGCCCGGCGCATCCGCGCGTCGAAGCCCGCCGGCGGCCCATCCTCGATCGGACACAGATCCGGCGCGGGCATCCCGGCCGCGCACACCCCCTGCGCGATCGTCTCCGCCACGCGCTCCGCGGACACATCGGCGCCAAACGCGCACACCGCGAGCAGCAACGTGTTTGGAATCAGCATGCCATCGCGCCGCGCCTGGCGGGAACCGCGGGATGGTGGGAGCGCGTGCACGGCGTCACGATCGGGCATCCTTTCACCCATGGCCGCCGACAAGGAGCACGTCGTGCTGGAGGTGCAGGGACGCGAGCTGCGTGTCAGCAGCCCCTCCAAGCCGTTCTTCCCCGAGCGCGGCCTGTCCAAGCTCGACCTCGTCAACTACTACATCGAGTGCGCCCCCGAGGTCATCCGTCACCTGCGCGAGCGCCCGACCGTGATGAAGCGCTGGGTCGACGGGGTGCAGGGCGAGCCGTTCTTCCAAAAGCGCGTACCCAGCTCGGCGCCGGAGTGGATCGAGACCGCGACCGTCACCTTCCCCAGCGGCCGCTCCGCCCGCGAGCTGGTGCCCAATGATGCCGCCCACCTCGTCTGGGGCGTGAACCTCGGGGTGATCGACTGGAACCCGTGGCCGGTACGCCGCTCCGATCTCGACCATCCCGACGAGCTGCGCATCGACCTCGACCCCGGGCCCGAGGTGCCGTTCGCGCAGGTGCGCGAGGTGACCCTCGGCGTGCGCGAGGTGCTCTCCGAGCATGGTCTGCGCGGCTTTCCCAAGACCTCCGGCTCGCGCGGCATGCACGTGTACGTGCGCATCGTCCCCGAGCACGACTTCACCGAGGTGCGCCGCGCCGCGCTCGCGCTGGCACGGGCCGTCGAGCGGAACATGCCGCGCCGCGCGACGAGCCGCTGGTGGAAGGAGGAGCGCGAGGGCGTGTTCATCGACTACAACCAGAACGCCCGCGACCGCACCATCGCCTCGGCCTACTCGGTCCGCGCCGTCCCCGACGCGCGCGTGTCCTGTCCGCTTGAGTGGAACGAGGTCGCCGACGTCGACCCGGCCGAGCTGCGCCTGGACACCGTTCCCGCGCGGCTGCGTGAGCACGGCGACCCGTCGGCCACGATCGACGACGCTCCGGCGTCGCTTCACTCGCTGCTGGAGCTGGCCGCGCGCGACGAGCGCGAGGGTCTCGGCGACGCGCCCTGGCCGCCGCACTTTCGCAAGCAGCGCAATGAGCCCCGCCGTGTCCAGCCCAGCCGCGCGCGGCGATGAGCCCACTGGCGCTCACCCCGCCGATCAAGCCCCAGCTCGCGCTCTCGCGCAGGCAACTGCCAGTCGGCGAGGACTACGTCTACGAGGTCAAGCTCGACGGCTTCCGCTGCCTGGCGTTCGTCGACGGCGAGGAGGTATTCCTGCAGTCGCGCTCGGCCAAGCCGCTCGGGCGCTACTTCCCTGAGCTCATGCTTCCCTCCGGCCGCTATGTGCTCGACGGCGAGATCGTCGTCCGCGACGCCGACGGCCACGAGGACTTCGACGCGCTCGGCCAGCGCATCCACCCGGCCGCCTCCCGGATCGAGCGTCTGTCGCGCGAGACGCCCGCCGTGTATGTCGTGTTCGACCTGCTCGCCCGCGAGGACGAGTCGCTGCTGGAGCGCCCGCTTGTCCAGCGCCGCGCCGCGCTGCAGCGCCTGCTCGCGGGCGAGCGCTTCGCCGGCGCGCCGGTCGAGCTGATGCGGACCGTCGCCACCGCGCGTGAGGCCCAGCCCTGGCTCGAGCACGCCGAGGGCGCGATCGCCAAGGAGCTCTCGGCGTCCTACCGTCCCGGCGAGCGCAAGGGCACGTTCAAGGTTAAGCGCGTGCGCACGATCGACACGGTCCTCGTCGGCTGGCGCCCCGGCAAGGAGCAGGGCACCGTCGGCGCGCTGATCCTCGGGCTCTACGACGGGCCCGATCTGCGCGTCGTCGGACACTGCTCCGGACTGACCGCCGCCGACAAGCGCCGTCTGATCGGCTTCCTCGCCCCGTACGAGTCCGGCGAGCGCGGAACGGCCGATCCCAGTCGCTGGAGCTCCGGCAAGGACCTCGAGTGGGTCGGGCTGCGCCCCGAGCTCGTGATCGAGATCGACTTCGACCACGTCTCCGCCGGGCGCATCCGTCACGGCGCCCGGCTGCGCCGCTGGCGCGATGACAAGCCCCCGCACGAGTGCACCTATGATCAGTTGCAGCTATGAGCATCCCCTTCGGGAAACGTGACCGCGGCGAGGAGCGCTCGCCCGACTCCAGCAAAAGGGGCCGACGGGCCTACCGCCGGCGAAGCCGGTCCTCGGAGGCCCGAGCATGACCACCGACACCGCCACCGTCGCCGAGGAGGAGTACCTGCAGATCCTGTTCTGGCTGCAGGAGGCCCGCCTGCCGATGACCGGCGCCAACGTCGCCCGCGCGATGCAGCTCTCCGCGCCGACCGTCCACGAGATGGTCGGCCGCCTGGAACGCGACGGCTACATCACCCGCGGCCAGGACCGCGTGATCGCGTTCACCGCCGACGGCTCCGCCCACGCCGAGGGCATCGTCCGCCGCCACCGCCTGATCGAGCGCTTCCTCACCGACGTGCTCGGCGTGCCCTGGGACGAGGTCCACGAGGAGGCCGAGCGCCTGGAGCACGCCATGTCGCCCGTGCTCGAGCAGCGCATGCTCGCGGCGATCGGCGACGCGACGACCTGCCCTCACGGCCACCCGATCGTCGCCGGCGAGCGCCTCGCGGGCGTGCCGCTGGCCGACGTCGCCGTAGGCGCGTCCGTGCGCGTGCTGCGGTTCGAGAACGAGGCCGAGGATCTGCTCCACTACCTGATGGCCTCTGGTCTTTACCCGGGCCTCGAGGGCACGCTCGCGGCGAGCGATGATGCCGAGGTCGTGCTCGAGACACCCGACGGCCTACGCCGCTGCGCGGTGACGCCGTCGGTGGCCGAGACCGTCTCTGTGATAGCCGACCCCTCGCCGCCGCCGCGCACGGCGCTGCCGGAGCAGCTGGTGCTGGGACAGCGCTACGGGAGATAGGCCGTGGAGCGGCTGCGGTGGGTGAACGAGCGAGTTGGGCTCTGGCCGGTTCGCCTTGTCGGCCTGACGGTGTTCCTGGGCGTGAACCGGGGCGCGTGGCACTGGGTGGTTGGAGACATCTTCTTCGGCTCGATGGCACTCTACGCGGCCGGCTGGTATATGACTCGTGTGCGCAGCAAGCAGGTCGCCGGCTTGGGGCTCAATCGCCGAAGCTAGCCGCTGCCGGCTGCGTCTACAGCGCCCTGTAAGCCTCAGCCAACCGAGCCACCCCAATCTCGATCTGCGCGGGCGTCACGCCCGAGTAGGCGAGGCGCAGCGTGTTCTCGCCGCCCTCCAGCAGGAAGTCCGTGCCCTTCACGAACGCCACCCCCCGCTCGGCCGCGACCTCGAACAGGCTCGCCGCGTCGGCGCCCGGCGGGAGCGTCACCCACATGAAGTACCCGCCCTGGGGCGCCACGAACTCGGCCTCGGGCAGCTCCCGCCGCAGCGCCTGCGCCAGCGCGTCGGCGCGCTGGGCCAGCGCGGCCTTGACCGTCGCGATCGAGCGCTCGATCGCGCCCGAGGCGCAGAACTCGTACACGATCGCCTGCGCCACCATGCTCGGCGAGATGTACGTGTTCGTCGCCAGCTCCGCCACGCTCGCGATCAGCTCGCGCGGACCGACCAGGTACCCGACCCTGATGCCCGGGCAGACGGTCTTCGAGAACGACGACGCGTACACCACCCGCTCAGGATCCATCGACAGCATCGTCTCAAGCGGCTCGCCCTGAAACCGCAATTCGACGTAGGGGTCGTCCTCGAACACGACGAAGCCGTGCTCGGCTGCCAGCCACAGCAGCGCCCGGCGCTTGGCGGCCGACAGCGTGTAGCCGGCGGGGTTCTGGAAATTGGGGATCACGTGCGCGAGCTTCGGCCGCGCGCCGGTGGGGCCCTCCAGCAGGCGCCCGAGCGCGTCGGTGTCGATCCCGTCCGGCTGCAGTTCCACGGCGTGTATGCGCGCGCCGCGCTTGCGCAGCGACAGCAGCGTGCGGTCGTACGTCGGGCGCTCGACCACCACCTCGTCGCCCGCGCCCACGAGCTGCTCGAACAGGAACGCGTCGGCCTGCATCGACCCATTCGTCACGATCACGTTCTCCGGAGCGACGCCGTGTTTCTCGGCGATCCACGCCCGCAGCTTCAGATACCCGACCGACGTCCCGTACGCGGTCGCCGCGCCCGGGTCGCTCTCCAGCGCGCGCGACGCGGCCTCGCGCAGCCCGTCCACGTCGACGATGTCCAACGACGGCGCGCCGCGCGCGAACGAGATCGTGGGTCCCACGGTGGTGGCTGTCGCGCTCGGCACGACCCTCAAGCTTAGGCGCCCGAGCAGCTCGTCGTAGTCGCGGGCCAGCTCGGCCGCGGTCTGCTCCAGCCGCTCCCTGAACCGCAGCAGCTCCTCGGCGCCCGGCCGAGGAGCGCTCGGCATCGGCGTTGCTCGCGCAGCCGGCATCGGGGCGGATGGCCGTGGCGCCAGTGGTGGAGAGGCAGGTTGAGGGGGTGGGGCCGCGGCAGGTGGAGGGGGTGGAGCCGCGAGTGAGGGAGAGGCATCATCATGGGGCGCAGGCTCGACGGCCTCGTCGATCAGCCTGCCGCTGTTACCGCCCCCGCCGACAGCCGCCAGCTGGCGCTCGAGCTCGCCGAGCTTGCGCTCCAGCTCTCCCAGCGTCTGTGCCGTCTCCCGGTCCACTGGGCCAAGCCTAGCGATCCGGACGGTGGAGCTGAGCGCCAGGCTGTCGCGGCGCTCGTCACCGGGGCGGCGTCCGCGACCCGCCGGTCAGTTGCCCAGATGAGGTGGTCATTGGGTCAGGTGGCGGGGCTGGATGCCCCGAAGGCGGGCGTGGCCTGCCGGTTACGGACGACGGGATGTCGGCCGTCGATTCAGGAAGCGGGGCTGGATGCCCCGCTGAGCAATACATCCACGGCGAGCTCGGCGACTTCGGTGGGGGTGCGTCCGACGCGCACACCCCTCGCTTCCAGCGCGTCGGCCTTCGCCTTGGCCGTTCCCGCCGAGCCCGACACGATCGCGCCGGCGTGCCCCATCTGCTTGCCGGCGGGCGCTGTGAACCCGGCGATGTAGGCGATCACAGGCTTGGTCACGGCGGCGGCGATGTGCTCCGCCGCCTCCTCCTCGGCCGCGCCGCCGATCTCGCCTGAGAGCACGATCAGCTCGGTCTCGGGGTCAGCCTCGAACAGCTCGATCACGTCCACGAACGAGCTCCCCGGCACGGGGTCGCCGCCGATCCCCACGATCGAGCTGCAGCCGAACCCGGCCCGGGCGATCTCGTTGCCGATCTGGTAGGTCAGCGTGCCCGAGCGCGAGACCACGCCGACGTTGCCTTGCTTGAAGAACGACGCCGGGATGATTCCCACGTTCGCCTTGCCCGGCGACAGGATCCCGGGGCAGTTCGGGCCGATCAGCCGCGTGCCAGGGTGATCGCGCTTCAGCGTGTTGTAGACGCGCAGCTCGTCGTGCGCGGGTATTCCCTCGGTGATCGCGATGACGAGCTCGACCCCCGCCGCGGCCGCCTCGAGGATCGAATCGGCGGCGAACCGCGGCGGGACGAAGATCATCGCCGTGTTCGGCTGGGTCGCCCGTGCGAGCTCTCCCCAGCCGTCGAACACGGGGATGCCCTCCACGTCCTGCCCGCCCTTGCCCGGCGTCACTCCGCCGACGACGTTCGTGCCGTACCGCCTGTTGTTCAGCGTGTGAAACGCGCCCTCTTTGCCCGTGATCCCCGCGACCGCGAGCCGCGTGTTCTGGTCGACGAGCACCGACATCAGACGCCGGCTCCCGCGCTCTCCACGCTGCGTCCCGCCGCCAACGCGACAACCTTCTCCGCCGCCTCGTCCATCGTCTTGGCGGGATATACGTTCGGCAGCGACGCCTGTCCCAGCAGCTCGCGTCCCTGCACGTCGTTGGTGCCGTCCAGGCGCACGACGAACGGCACCGTCGGCTCGATCTCCGCGAACGCCGCGATCAGCCCCCGTGCGACCTCGTCGCAGCGGGTGATGCCCCCGAAGATGTTGAACAGCACCGCCTTCACCGCGTCGTTCGCGAGGATCAACTCGACGGCCTGCTTGATCTTGCCGGCGTCCGAGCCCCCGCCCGCGTCCAGGAAGTTGGCCGGGCGCCCGCCCGCGCCCGCGACCACGTCGAGCGTGGACATCACGAGTCCGGCGCCATTGCCGAGGATGCCGATGTCGCCGTCCAGCGCGACGTACTGCACGCCCTGCTGCTTGGCGCGGCGCTCGATCGGATCTTCGTTCTCGCCGTCGGACAACCCCTGGTTCTCGGGGTGGCGGTACAGCGCGTTGCCGTCCAGCGTCACCTTCGCGTCCAGCGCCTTGACCTCGCGACCACCGGCTGCGCCGGCGGTGCCCGGCGTAACGATCAAGGGGTTGATCTCGGCCAGCAGCGCGTCCTCCTCGCTCCACACCTCATACAGTGCCGTGAGCGCGTCGGCGACCCCCTCGATCACATCCTCCTCGGCGCCGCCTTCGGTGGCGATCTCCACCGCCTGCCGGCGGGACAGCCCCTGCAGCGCATCCACGTGGCGGCGGATCAGCTTCTCCGGGCTTTCCTGCGCCACCTGCTCGATCTCCACGCCGCCCTGCACGCTGAAGATCACCAGCGGCTGCTTGGCCGAGCGGTCCAGCAGCACCGACGCGTAGTACTCGGTCGCGATGTCGCTGGCGTGCTCGATCCACAGCGTCCGCACGGTGTGGCCCTTGATGTCCATCCCGAGGATGTTCTCGGCGTGCTCGCGCGCCTGCGACTCGTCGTCCGCCAGCTTCACGCCGCCGGCCTTGCCCCGCCCGCCGATCAGCACCTGCGCCTTGACGACGACCGGATAGCCGACCTTGTTCGCTGCGGCGACGGCCTCCTCGACGGTGGTGACCGCCTCGCCATCGGAGACCTTCAGGCCGTGGCGGGCGAACAACTGCTTGCCTTGGTACTCGAGCAGGTCCATTTGCGGCGCGGGACTCTAGCGCAAGACAGGTGAGCGCGTGCAGGGGTCCCAGCAAGGCATAATGCCGCGCGATGCCGATACCCAAGAACGTTACATTCGTCACCTTCGACGTCTACGGAACGCTGATCGACCGGGACACGGGAGTCTATGAGGCGTTCGCCGCGGAGGCCGCCCGCGACGGCGTCGAGCTCGACCGCACCGAGCTGCTAGCGCTTGTCCGGGAGATCACGCGCGAAATCGAGGGCGGCTCATACGAGCTCTACGCCGAGGTCCTGCGGCGCACCGCAATCGAGGTGGCAAAACGCTTGGGCTGGGCGCTCGAGCCGTCCCGCTCGGGCTTTCTGCCCGACTCCGTCCAGCGCTGGAAGCCGTTCAAGGAGACCAACGTCCAGCTCGCCAAGCTCGCCAAAAAATACAAACTGGGGCTGCTCTCCAACGTCGACGACAAGCTCCTCGGCCAGACCCGCCGTCACATCCCGACCGACTTCGATCTCGTCGTCACCGCCCAGCAGGTCCGCTCCTATAAGCCCGACCCGGCCCACTTCACCGAGTGCGCGCGGCGCATGGGCGGCAAGCGCGGCTGGGTCCACGTCGCCGCCAGCCACTACCACGACGTAGCGCCGTGCGTCAAAGCGCGGGTGCCCGTCATCTGGGTCAATCGCAACAAAGAGACGCTCGACTCCTCCCAGCGCAAGCCCACCGTCGAAGTACCCAACCTGCGCGAGGCCGCCAAGCTGTTGGGCGTTTCCTAGGATCGAAGGATCTCGCCTACGTGCGGGACGTGGGGCCGTCTAGCTCGACTCGGCTGAGACGATCGTCGCGATCGGCGCGCCCGCCGCGATCGGCGCGCCCTCGCTGATCGGCAGCTCTGAGATCGTTCCCGCCTTGTGGGCGGCGATCTCGTTCTCCATCTTCATCGCCTCGATGATGCACAGCAGCTGGCCCTCGGCGACGGTGTCTCCCCGCTTGACCAGCACCTTCCACATGTTTCCCTGCAGCGGCGAGGGCAGCGTGTCCGGCCCCGCGCCGCCGGCCGAGGACTTGCCGGCCGATCTTCGATCGGCTCCGCGCTTGGGCGCCTGACGGGCGCTCGTCCCGGTCGCGCCGTTGGTCTGCGCGGACGCTCCCGCGGCGAATGGGGCGCCGAGCACGCGCACGTCGAAGCGCTTGCCCGAGACCTCGACCTCGTAGGTGCGCTGCACCTTCTCCTCGGCCTCATCTCCGGGGCTCGTCGCGGCGGGCCCTGCGGCTGGAAACGCGAGCGTCTTCAGCCACTGCCTGTCCTCCAGCAGGTCCCGGCAGGTCTCGCCCCTGGCCCACTGCTCGCTCGCCAGCAGCGCCTGATGAAACGGGATCAGCGTCTTCAGGCCTTCGATCTCGTATTCGGAGAGCGCGCGCAGCATCCGCCGCGTCGCCTGCTCGCGGTCGGCGTCCCAGACGATCAGCTTGGCGATCATCGGGTCGTACATCGGCGAGACTTCCCCACCTTCCCGCACGCCCGAGTCCACGCGTACGCCCGGGCCCGCCGGCTCGACGTAGCGACCGATCCTGCCGGGCGCCGGAGCGAAGTTCTTGGAGGCGTCCTCGGCGTTGATGCGGCACTCGATCGCGTGCCCGCGCAGCTCGACGTCCGCCTGCGCATAGGATAGTTCTTCGCCCGCCGCGGCGCGAATGCCCTCCCTGACGATATCGATCCCCGTGGTCATCTCCGTGACGCAGTGCTCGACCTGAACGCGGGTGTTCATCTCCAGGAAGAAGTACTCGGGCTCGCCATCCCGGCCGGCTGCGAACAGGCCCTCGATCGTGCCCGCGCCCACGTAGTCCACCGCCCTCGCGGCGTTCACGCCGATCCGCCCGATGCGCTCGCGCAGCTGCGGATCGACCACCCATTCCGGCGCCGGGGACTCCTCGATCACCTTCTGGTGGCGGCGCTGGATCGAGCAGTCGCGCTCGCCGAGATGGATCACGTTGCCGTGCCGGTCGGCCAGCACCTGGATCTCGACGTGGCGTGGGTCGGGCAGATAGCGCTCCAGGTAGACGGTCGGGTCGGAGAAGAACTTCTCGCCTTCGCGGCTGGATCCCTCGAACGCGCCCTCCAGCTCGTCCTCGCTGAGCGCCACCCGAAAGCCCTTGCCGCCGCCGCCGCCCGCCGCCTTCACGGCGACCGGAAAGCCGATCTGCGCCTTGGCGATCTCGAGCGCGTCGGCGACGGTCGCGACCGGCTCGGTCGTGCCGGGCACGATCGGCACCCCGGCGGCCTGCATCAGCTCGCGCGCGCGCGTCTTCGAGCCCATCGCCTCGATCGCGCTCGCGGGTGGGCCGATGAACACGACCCCCGCGTCCGCGCACGCCTGCGCGAACGGGGCGTTCTCCGCCAGGAACCCGTACCCGGGGTGGATCGCCTCCGCCCCCGCCCGCCTGGCCACGTCGAGGATCTTCTGGACGTTCAGATAGTTGTCGGCCGCGGGGCCGTCGCCGAGGTTGTAGGCCTCGCCGGCGTGCGCCACGTGCGGAGCGCCCCGGTCGAGCTCGGAGTACACCGCGACCGAGGCCACCCCCAGCTCCTCCAGCGCGCGCGCGATCCGCACGGCGATCTCGCCCCGGTTGGCTATGAGGACCTTTGCGAACATCGAGCGCGGAAGGTTATCGATCGCCGGCGATCTCTCGCGGCGTGTGCGGCGGCGCAGACACCCGCGAGGATGACTACGCGGTCGCCGCGATCATCCCCGCGCCGACGGTCTCGTTGGTGGACTCGTCGATGAGGATGAAGCTGCCGGTGCGGCGGTTGTCCGTATAGGGGTCGAATACGAGCGGGGTGCGCGTGCGCAGGCGGATGCGCCCGATGTCGTTGAGCGCGAGCTCTGAGGGCGGCTCGGTGGAGCGCTCCAGCGTGTGCACGTCGACGATGTCGTGCAGGCTGTCCACGACCGCATCGGCGTGGCGCGTGGTGTGCTTGATCAGGTAGCGCCCGCCTGTGCGCAGCGGCTGTTCGCTCATCCAGCAGACATCGGCGTCCAGCTCGCGCGCGACCGTGGGCGCACGGTCGGGCCGGCAGATCAGCTCCCCGCGAGAGACATCGAGCTCGTCCGCCAGCAGCAGCGTGACCGACATCGGCGCGAGCGCCTCCTCGAGCTCGCCGTCGAGGGTGTCGATCGCGGCGATGCGAGTGCGCCCGCCGCCGGGCAGCACCGTCACCTCTTCGCCCCGGCGCAGCGCCCCGCTCGCGAGCTGGCCGGCGTAGCCACGATAGTCGCGCCCCTCCCCGGATGTGCCGGAGGGGCGAATCACCCACTGTACCGGGAACCGCGCGGGCGTCTCGTCGGGGTGATCGTAGGCGACCTCGACGTTCTCCAGCAGCTCCAGCAGCGTGGGACCCTCGTACCACCCCATTCGCTGCGAGCGCTCGACGACGTTGTCCCCGTTGAGCGCGGACATCGGCATGTATGCGATGTCGCGCCGGCGCGAGGCCCCGTTCGCGTCGTTCGCGTCGGCCCCGTCGTTCGCGTCGGCGCCGCCGTGCTCGGCGAGCCGGTGGGCGAAGCCGTCGAATTCCCGCACGAGCTCGTCGAAGCGCGCCTGGGAGTGCTCGACCAGGTCCATCTTGTTGACGGCGACCACGAGGTGGGGGATGCCCAGCAGCGCGCTGATGAACGCATGGCGCTTGGACTGCTCCAGCACGCCCTTGCGCGCGTCCAGCAGGATCACCGACAGGTCGGCCGTGGAGGCGCCCGTGACCATGTTGCGCGTGTACTGCTGATGGCCGGGACAGTCGGCGATGATGAACCGTCGCTTGGCCGTCGCGAAATAGCGGTAGGCCACGTCGATCGTGATGCCCTGCTCGCGCTCGGCGCGCAGCCCGTCGGTCAGCAGCGCGAGGTCCAGCGCGCCCTCGCCGCCGCGCCGCTCGCTCGCCTGCGCGACGTGTTCGAGTTGGTCCTCGAACACCTGCTTGGTGTCATACAGCAGCCTGCCGATCAGCGTGCTCTTGCCGTCGTCGACGGAGCCCGCTGTGGTGAATCTCAAGAGGTCGAGTGTCATCCCATCAATGCCTTCCAAGGAGTGTCAAAACAAGGGCCGAAGGCCCGACTACGGACGCCAGGAGGGCGTCCGTTTCCATAACCGGGAGGCGGGACGCCGACCGGAGCACTCCAGATATAGCCCGCTTAGAAATAACCCGCCTTCTTTCTATCCTCCATCGCCGCCTCTGTGACGCGATCATCCGCGCGCGTCTCGCCGCGCTCGGTGATGCGGGTGGCGGCGATCTCGGTGACGACCTCCACGAGCGTGCTCGCCTGCGAGCGCACGCCGCCGGTGCAGCTCATGTCGCCGACCGTGCGGTAGCGGACCGTCTCGGAGAAGACCGTCTCGCCGTCGATCAGCTCAGTGCCCTCGCGCCAGGCGTAGAGCATCCCGTCGCGCTGGAACACCCGGCGCTCGTGTGCGAAGTAGATCGAGGGGACCTCCAGCGTCTCCTGGTCGATGTACTCCCACACGTCGAGCTCGGTCCAGTTGGAGATCGGGAACACCCGCACGTGCTCGCCGCGGCGGATGCGCCCGTTGTAGAGGTTCCACAGCTCCGGGCGCTGGCTCTTGGGGTCCCAGCCGCCGAAGTCGTCGCGGAAGGAGAACACGCGCTCCTTGGCGCGGGCGCGCTCCTCGTCGCGGCGGGCGCCGCCAAAGGCGGCGTCGAAGCCGTGCTCGGCGATGGCGTCCAGCAGGGTGACCGTCTGCAGGCGGTTGCGCGAGGCGCGCGGGCCGGTCTCCTCGACGGCGCGGCCGCTGTCGATTGACTCCTGTACGCTGGCGACGATCAGCCGCTCTGAGAGTTCGGCCACGCGCCGGTCGCGGAACTCGATCACCTCGGGAAAGTTGTGGCCGGTGTCGACGTGCATCAGCGGAAACGGGAACGGCCCGGGCCGAAACGCCTTCTCGGCCAGCCGCAACAGCACGATCGAGTCCTTGCCGCCGCTGAACAGCAGCACGGGGCGCTCGAATTCGGCGGCGACCTCGCGCATCACGTGGATCGCCTCGCTCTCGAGCGCCCGCAGGTGGCTCAGCTGTGCGCCGGCCGCCAGGACGCTCACGAGCCCTCCGGCGCGGTCAGGCCGGCCTTGGCGGCGGCGAGCGGCGCAGGCCCGCGCGGCGGGAGCGTTCCGCTCATGGGCGCGGCCGCGGCGGCGGGGGGCGGCGTGTCCGGCAGTGAGCGTCCTCGCAGCAGGAAGCCGAGCGCACCGACGGCCACCGGCGCGCCGAAGATGACCGCCACCGGTATGTGCCCGCCGGCGGTGTTGACCATCGCCAGCGCGGAGCCGAGCAGGACCGCGGCGAGCGTCACTCGCAGCGCCTGATCGGGCACGCGGTCGACGAAGTGAGCGCCGATCCAAACGCCGGGGATCGAGCCGATCAGGATGTTGGCCATCAGCGAATAGTCGACGTTGCCGCTGATCGCGTGCGCCAGACCTCCGATCCACAGCAAGAGCGCCGCGACGAACACGCTGGAGCCGACGACCCGCTGGGGCGTCAGGCGGAAGATGAGGATCATCGCCACGCCGATCAGCGCGCCGCTGCCGACCGAGGTGAGGCCGAGAATCAGCCCCAGCACGAAGCCCAGCACGATCGCGGCGACGCCGGTGCGGGTGGTGAAGCGAAAGGTCTCGCGCTCGTGCTTGGCCAGATGGCCCAGCAGCAGCGTGCGCACGAGCAGCACGCTCGCCACGATCAGCAGCGCCCCCGCGACGCATCCGATCAGCACCTTGTCGAAGCCCTTGCCGTAGGTGTGGTGCAGGCGGTCGACGATCAGCACGCCCAGCAGCGTGCCGGGAACGCCGCCGAAGGCCAGCCACTTCGACACGCCGAGGTCGACCGTGCCTTTGCGCAGGTGCCGGTAGCCGCCGAGCGTCTTGGTGAGCGCGCCGTAGGCCAGATCGGTGCCGACCGCGACGACGGGCTGGACGCCGAGCACGATGATCAAGAGCGGCGTCATCAGCGAACCGCCGCCGATGCCCGTCAGGCCGATCAAAACGCCCACGCCGAGCCCGAACAGGATGATCTCGGGGTGCAGGCCCAGCATCTAGCGCGCGAGGTTGTCTAGTGAATGGATGGACATTGTCGGATTCATGACGAAAATGTTATCGGCTCGCCTGACTGGTCTTGTTGCTTTCGTGTGCGGGCTATGGCGTTGCGTTCACGTGCAAGCCGCACTCGGTCTTGTCCATGCCCGCCCAGCGGCCCTCGCGCCCGACGCCGGGCTGGGTGCACGGGGCGCAGCCGATCGACTCATAGCCCTGGTCATGCAAGGGGTTGTAGGGGAGGTCGCGCTCGTGGATGCGACGCCACAGGTCCCGGTCGGTCCAATGGGCCAGCGGGTTGTACTTCCACAGGCCCCGGCTCTGATCTCGTTCGATCAACTCGGTCGCGGCTCGCGTCCGACCCTGCTCGCGTCTGATGCCCGTGATCCACCCCTCGGCTCCGTCCAAGGCGCGCTCGAGCGCCTGCACCTTTGCGGTCGAGCAGCAGTTATCGGGGCCCGTCCATGGTCCGTCGGGGCCAGAGGCGTCCTGCACCTCGATGCTCACGCCGAACCGTCGCTCGAACTCGCGCCAGGTCTGCAGGGTCTCTGCGAACAGCACCCCCGTGTCGATCGTCACGATCCTGACGGCAGCGGTCACACCGTCGCTCGCGCGCAGCAGCTCGTCGAGCAGAACCGACTCCTCCTTCTGAAACGAGCACAGCAGCACGGCGCGCGCGCCGTGGCGTGTGACCGCCTCGTGCAGCGTCTCGCTCAGGCCAACCGCCGGATCGAGTCCGGACGCATGTCTCGCTATGTCGCTCTGTGCTGCGCTCATCTTGCCCGCGCTCCGATCGCTGTCCGGTTACCGGCCTCGCCCCACGATGTCCGTTGATCTATACCGCGCACTCGCCCTCGCCGCGAACGACTTCGAACGGGACGTTGCGGTTCCAGTCGATGAACGTGTTCATCGTCTGAAGCCCGAAGTCCACGGGCATCGACAGATCCTTGACGAGGCCCTCGAGCTCGCTCGTGCCGACGCGCTCGGCGAAGTCGTTCCACTCCTCACCCGCCTTGCGGTTGGCCTCGTAGTGGCCGATCCAGCGCTCGATCGCATCGGGAACCCGCTTGGAGGGCAGGCGCAGCTTCAGGCGCGCGCCGAACTTCACCTCGCCGCCTTCGAACACGCCGCCCACATGGGGGATGTAGGCGGGGATCGTGTGCTCGCCGACTTTGATCGACGCGCCGGTGAACCCGATGCTCGCGACATGATGCTGGCCGCAACCGTTCGGGCAGCCGCTGATCTTGATGTTCAGCTTGCGTGTGAGCTCATCGGTGACGTTCAGTGCCTCGATGCGCTCCTGCACCGCCTCGTTGAGGCCCATCGAGCTGGTGATCCCGAGCTTGCACGAGTCGGTCCCCGGGCACGAGACGACGTCATTGATTTCGCGCGAGCCTGCGTCGCCGAGCCCGAGCTCCGACAGCGCCCGCCACAGGTCGTACACGCACTCCTCGCGCACCCAGCGCAGCACGAAGTTCTGCTGGACGGTCGTGCGCGCGTAACCGCCGGAGTAGGCACGCATGATTGCCGCCAGGCCCCGGAACTGCTCGGGCGTGAGGTCGCCGCGTGTGACCTTCACCTCGACGGTCACGAAACCTTCCTGCTTCTGCTCGCGCACGTTGGCAGCGCGGAAGCGCTCGAACTCGGAGACGTCACCGTTCGGACTGCCGTAGCTCTGTGGCGCCGCCGGGGCGCCCTCGCGCTCATCGTCCGCGAACAGGCGATGCTCGATCGAGAAGTCGCGTTCTGCGACCCACTCGCCCTGCATCTCCTCCTCGGCTTGCTTGCGCAGCTCCTCGATGCCGTACTTGTCCACGAACACCTTGATCCGTGCGCGGGCGCGGTTCACACGCAGCCACTCCTGGCGGTCGAAGATCCGCATCACCGCCTCGGTGACCTTCAGATATTCGCCGTTGTCGAGCTCGAGGAAGTCGTACAGCACCTGTGCCTTGCGCGGCATGATCGAGGTGCCGCCGCCGACCAGCATCTCGACGCCGCGCACCTCACCGCGGTCCTCGATCTCGCGCACGCGCGCCCGGAACGCGACGTCGTGGATGCCGCTGATCGCGCGGTCGCGCGGGCCGCCGTCGAAGGACGTCTTGACCTTGCGCGGCATCGCCTGGGTGGTCGGGTGGCGCACGAAGTAGCGCACGTAGGCGCCCACGTAAGGCGTCAGGTCAAACAGCTCGTCCTTGGCCACGCCGGCCCAAGGATCGCCGGTGACGTTGCGCATCGTGTTGCCGCAGCCCTCGCGGCTGGAGAGCCCCGACTCACCGATCTCGCGGATCAGCTTCTCGGCGTCCAGCAGCGGGACGTGGTGCATCTGGATGTTCTGGCGCGTCGTGATGTGTCCCTTGCGCAGCGGCACGTGCTTCTCGACCACGTCGGCGAACGCCTCCATCTGCGCCGGCGTGACCCCGCCGAAGGGAAGCTTCACGCGGATCATCTGCACGTCGGCCTGGCGCTGGCCGTACACACCCTGCTTGAGGCGGAACTTGATGAACTCGTCTTCCTCGAGCTCGCCGCCGAGGAACCTGGTCGCCTCCGTCTTGAAGTCGTCGTACTCGCGCCGCAGGATCGGAATGATGTGCCCGGGCACGTTCTGCAGGACCTCCGGGTCCTCGAGCGTGCCGCGCGGTGCGGTGGGTACGGAAGCTGGCTCCATCACGAAACCTCCTGATCCGGGTGGCGCCCGGGCTGCTTTCGCAGAGAGAGTGCCGGCGGGAAAGTGGATTGAGGCTAAAGCCTAGCGATTTTCAGGTGTTTATCCAGGGGTGAGGAACATCGGCGTGTCCCTCGCGCATGACGCCTTCGAGCATAGCCGCGCGCGTCCACGGGTCCGGGACCTCGCCGCCGCCCGTCACCGCAGGCGCCGTGTCGTCGGTGAAGCGCGCGATCGCCGCGGCGATCGCCGCGGCCTCCTCGGCGGTGGCAGGGGGCGCGGTGTGCGCCGTCGCAGGGTCGAAGCCGGTCACGGTCACAGTCTGACGGATGTGCGAGCGCAGCTGCCGGATACGCTCTGAATTGTGTCCAGGGCTCTCGATCGCTTCATCGCCGCGGGGCCGTGGCCCGAGCGTACGGGCATGCGCCTGCTCGTCGCGCTCGCCCGGCGCTCGCGCGGGAGCCGGCTGCTGGCGCGGCTTGAGCCCCTTGACCAGCTCGCCGGCGGCCTGCTGGCAATGGAGCGCTACGAAGACCCGACGGTCGCGCGGGGGCTGGGCTGGGACGCGGACGCCGTCGCCGTCCGCGGACGCGCGCTGCGCCGCGAGGAGGGGCGGCCGTGACCGCGAGCGACAGGATCGACGCGGACGTCTGCATCGTCGGAGCGGGCGCCGGGGGAGCGGTCGCGGCCGCGGAGCTGGCCGAGGGCGGCGCAAAGGTGGTGGTGTTGGAGCAGGGGCCCCACCACGACGCCGATCGCTTCTCGGCGCGACCCGTGGAGATGATGACCGCCCTGTATCGCGACGGTGGTCAGGGAGCGACGCTCGGCACGCCGCCGATCCTGCTGCCGCTCGGACGAGGGCTCGGCGGCACCACGCTCGTGAACTCCGGCACCTGCTTTCGCACGCCCGCAGCCGTGCTCGAGCGCTGGCAGCGCGAGTACGGTCTGCACGAGCTGACCGTGGAGGAGCTCGACCCTTGTTTTGAGCGCGTCGAGCGCGCCCTGTCGGTCGCCGAGGTGACCCCCGAGCTGGCCGGCGCCAACGCCGCGGTCGCGCGCCGCGGCGCCGAGGCGCTGGGCTGGTCGCACGGTTACCTGCGCCGCAACGCGCGCGGCTGCGTCGGCTCGGGCGTGTGCGCGTTCGGCTGTCCGACCTCGGCCAAGCAGCACACCGGGATCACCTACGTGCCGCGTGCGCAGGCGGCGGGCGCGGAGATACTCACCGGCGCCAACGTGCAGCGCGTGCTGGTGCGCGACGGGCGCGCGCGGGGCGTGCAGGCCGGCCTGGACAGAGGTGTGCGCCTGCACGTGCACGCCCCCGAGGTGATCGTCGCGGCGGGCACGATCCATACGCCCCTGCTGCTGGAGCGCAGCGGATTGGGAGGCGCCTCGGGCCAGCTCGGGCAGAACCTGGCGCTGCACCCGGCGACGGGGGCGTTCGCGCGCATGGAGGAGATCGTCGACATGGCTCGGGGCGTTCCCCAGAGCTTCTACATAGACGAGTTCTCCGCGCAGGGAATCATGTTCGAGGGCGTCGCCGGACCGCCCTCCTACGTCGCGATGTCGCTGCCGCTGATCGGCGCGCGTCACGCCGAGGCGATGGCCGACTACCGTCGGCTGGCGCAGTTCGGTCTGATGGTCAGCGACTCCTCGCGCGGGTCGGTGCGCTCGTTCGCCGGCCGGCCGCTGATCCGCTACGACCTCGTCGAGGCCGATCTCGCGCGTTTTCGCACCGGGCTCGCGCGGATGCAAGAGCTGTTCGAAGCGGCCGGCGCGCGCGAGGTCTACCTGCCGCTGCCCCACGGCGTTGCGCCCGAGCGCGCCCGCGTGCGGGATCTGAAGCTGATGGCGTTCCATCCGCTCGGCACGGCGCGGGCGGACGCCCGCCCGAGTCACGGCGTCGTCGACGGCCGGTTGCGCTTGCACGGCGTGCAGGGCGTGCACGTCGCCGACGGCTCGGTCGTGCCCAGCGCGCTCGGCGTCAACCCGCAGATGACGATCATGGCGCTGGCCACGCGCCTGGCCTACCATCTGCTCGAGCGCCCATGTCCTTCCTGATCGATCCTCCCTGGCTTTATGCGACCGGCCGCGCCTACGGGCGGCTGCTGCCCGACGAGCGCACACCCGTCGCGCGGGTCGTGCACACGGCGACAGCCGGCGCGTTTCTGGCGACGAGCATCTCGCTGTATCTCGACCGCGCCTGGACGCGCCCGATCTGGAAGGCCTGCCGCGCGCGCAGCGGACGCGACTGGATGCTCAACTCGGGTGTGTTTCGCTTCGACCCAGAGCGCGCCTCGCGCCGGACCCACCTGATCTCGGCGCTGTTGTTCATGACCTACCCGTGGTGGCTGCTGCTCGGCGAACGGCAGGGCCGGCGCGTGTCATCACGTCGTTAAGGGCGTCGTCGATGGCTTTACGCCACTCAGAGCCGAGGTAAGAGGCCGAAGGCCCGGTCACGATCGCCCGGAGGGCGAGCGTCGCTGTCAGCGGGCCGGCTGGATGCCGGCCCGAGCACTTCAGAGCGGGATGTTGCCGTGCTTGCGCTGCGGTCCGGGTTCGCGCTTTGACTGCAGCGTGTGCAGCGCCGCGATCAGCCGCGGGCGCGTCTCGTGGGGGACGATCACGTCGTCGATGTACCCGCGCTCCGCGGCGGTGTAGGGGTTGGCGAAGCGTGCCTTGTAGTCCTCCATCAGCTTCTTGCGCCGCTCCTCGGGCGTGGGGCTCTGAGCGAGGTCGCGCCGGTAGATGATGTTGACCGCGCCCTCGGGGCCCATCACGGCGACCTCGGCCGTTGGCCAGGCGAAGTTGAAGTCCGCGAGCATGTGCTTGGAGGCCATCACGTCGTACGCGCCGCCGTAGGCCTTGCGCGTGATCACGGTGATCTTCGGCACGGTCGCCTCCGTGAACGCGTACAGGAGCTTGGCGCCGTGGCGGATGATGCCGCCCCACTCCTGGCTCGTGCCGGGCAGGAAGCCGGGCACGTCGACGAAAGTGAGGATCGGGATGTTGAAGGCGTCGCAGGTGCGCACGAACCGCGCCGCCTTAGCGGAGGCGTCGATGTCGAGTACGCCCGCGAGCTGCGCCGGCTGATTGCCGACGATTCCCACCGCGAACCCGTCCAGGCGCGAGAACCCGCAGATGATGTTCTTGGCGTGGTGCTCGTGCACCTCGAAGAACTCCTCGTCGTCGACGATCCGTCGCACGACATCGCGCATGTCGTATGGCTTGTTGGGGTTGTCCGGGACGACGTGGTCGAGCTCGGGGTCCATCCGCCGGGGGTCATCGGACGGCGCTACGCGGGGAGTCATCTGCAGGTTGTTTTGCGGCAAGAAGCTCAGCAGGTAGCGGCAGTCCTCCAGACACGCGTCCTCATCCTCGGAGGCGAAGTGGGCGACGCCCGACTTGGTGTTGTGCGACATCGCCCCGCCGAGCTCCTCGAAGCCGACCTCCTCGCCGGTGACCGTCTTGATCACGTCGGGGCCGGTGATGAACATGTGCGAGGTCTCCTTCACCATGAAGATGAAGTCGGTAATCGCCGGCGAGTAGACGGCGCCGCCCGCGCAGGGGCCCATGATCAGGCTGATCTGAGGGATGACGCCCGAGCAGCGCACGTTGCGCACGAACACGTCGCCGTAAGCGCCGAGCGAGACGACACCCTCCTGGATGCGCGCGCCGCCGGAGTCATTGATGCCGACCACCGGACAGCCGATCTTGGCGGCGAGGTCCATCAGCTTGCACATCTTCTCGCCCATCACCTCGCCGAGCGAGCCGCCGAAGACGGTGAAGTCCTGGCTGAACACACACACGGTGCGCCCGTCGATCGTGCCGTGCCCGGTCACGACCGCGTCGCCCCAGGGTCGGTTCTTCTGCATGTCGAACTCGTAGGTGCGGTGGCGCACGAACGTGTCGAGCTCCTGAAAGCTGCCCGGATCGAGCAGCTTCTCGACGCGCTCGCGTGCCGTGTACTTGCCGCGCGCGTGCTGCTTCTCCTCCGCCTCCGGCGAGGAGTGGATCGCGGCCTGCCGCAGCTCGCGCAACTGGGCGAGCTTCTCCTCGTAGGTTTCAGGCGCCTTCTGGCGCGGCGGGCGCTTGTGCCCGGAGCGCGAGGCGGCGAGCAGCGCGGCGTCGGTCTGGCGGTCGTGGGAGCTCGTGGCCATCGGGCGCCGGATGTTATCCGGGGCGGGATCGAGACACCTGACTGTGACCTCGCGCGCTCAGCGGCGTGATGAGGCGGGCAGGTCGGCGCTGCTGATCTGCCAGCGAACTCCGGGGCCAAACTCGAGCACGACTCCGGCGGGGCTGATCAGCTCCCAGCTTGGGGGGTCGTCCTCCGCCTCGGTCGCCGACGGCTTGATGTCGAGCGCCGAGCCGTCCGAAAGCTTGCAGCGCAGCTCGCCCGTCTCCTCGTCGATATCGGCATCGTCTATGTTGCGCCCGACCAGCTGAGCGGGATCTGCCGGTGACCAGCGAGCATCCTGCGTGGCGAGACGCCAGAGGTCTCCGCGCGAATCGCGCACTTCGACGTGAAGCACCTCCGGATAAGCGATACGCGCATCGACAATCGCCCCACGCATCGAGCGCAGGACGCTCGTCGGTGATGCATCTAGGGCTACGACGGTCGCCATGAGTTCTTCCATTGTCGCAGCCAAGCAAGCAGCTCTCCATAGCTCAGGTCGGCTTGTATGTCGCCAGATGTCTTCTCGGTATGCAATGCGTCGCTGGCTTGATAGCGCTCGCTGACGGTCAGGCCGGCCTGCTTGCAGGCTTGCCGGAACTGCTTGACGTCGTGCTTGTGACCCACGAGGAGCCTCAGACGGGCGTTCAGGCGCGCGAGAACGGCCGGTGGTGTGCGGCGCCGAGGCGGTCGAGCACGCCGGTCAGCATGGCCGTGGTCTGCTGTTCGAGCTCCGCCAGCTCCGCGGAGATGTCGGGCTCGGGGGCGGCCTCTTGGGGCGCGGGCTCGGCGATCTCGGGCTCGGCGATCTCGACCTCTGCGATCGGCTCAGGCTCAGGCTCGATAGTCAGCTCGGGCACAGGCACGGGCTGTCTACGACGTCGGAAGAATCGAGCAAAGAATCCAGGACGTGGCTCGGGCTCGATGACCTCCGGCTCTGGCTCCGGCTCGACCGCGACCGCGACCTCGACTGGCGCTGGCTCTGGCTCCGGCTCGCGCTCGGGCGCGACGATCGTCCGACTCGCCGAGAGCGTCACCCGTGTGCCCCAGCCCGAGGGCTCGATCGCGACCCTGCCGCTGGCGTGCGCGCCGTCCGCGGCTGCCGCCTCCCAGTCGACGGCCCGGTCGGGCTCTGTGCGCACAATGTGGATCTCGCCCAGCTCGCCGAGGTGGCGGGCCAGCGAGGCGGGGTCGCTCAACTCCGCCCACAGCTCGGGCGGGGACTTGACGAGGGTGCGTCGCACCTCCGATGAGACGCTCATCGCCCACGGTGTTCGCGCGAGCGCTCGGGACTCCTGCTTGAGTGATCGCCGCATGACGAGATGCGATCTTGGGGTCGAGGACGAAACTACAAAAAGTGGGGAATTGAAGTTTGCTGGGCCTGGTTGGGCCTACGCTGTCGTGTGCGCCGCGCGCGGGCGGACGAGTCCGCGCTCGTGCAGCAGCTCCCCCAGCTGCACCGCATTCAGCGCCGCTCCCTTGCGCAGGTTGTCGGCGACGATCCACAGGTCCAGCGCGCGCTCGTGGCCGGGGTCGCGGCGGATGCGCCCCACGAACACCTCGTCCCGGCCGGACGCGTCGATCGCCAGCGGGTACAGCGCCGCCGCGGGATCGTCGAGCACGCGCACGCCGGGCGCTCCGGCGAGCAGCTCGCGCGCGCGCTCGGGCGAGAGGTCGCGACGTGTCTGCACGTTGACGGCCTCGGAGTGGCCGTTGAGCACCGGCACGCGCACGCATGTGGCCGACACTCGGATCGCCTGATCGCCGAGGATGCGGCGAGTCTCGTCGATCAGCTTGCGCTCCTCGTCGGTATGGTCGTCGCCGACGGCGAACGAGCCGGCGTGGGGCAGCGCGTTGAATGCGATCTGGTGGGCGTAGGCGTTCGGTGGGGCTATGTCTCGCTTGTGCAGGAGCGCGTGGGACTGGTCGAGCAACTCTTCCACCGCCCGCTTGCCCGTTCCCGACACGGCCTGGTAGGTGGAGATCACGAGCCGCTCGATCCCGGCCTCGCGGTGCAGCGGCGCCAGTGCGACGACCATCTGCATCGTCGAGCAGTTCGGGTTGGCGACGATCCCACGATGACCGGCGAGCGCCTCGGGGTTGACCTCGCTGACGACGAGCGGCACGTCCTCGTGCATGCGCCAGCGCGAGGAGTTGTCGATCACGACCGCGCCCGCGTCGGCGAACCGCGGCGCCCACTCGCCCGAGATCGACCCGCCGGCGGAGAACAGCGCGAGGTCGAACCCCTGGATCGACTCGGTGTCGAGACCCTGTACGACGAGCCCGCCGCCCTCGAGCTCGCTTCCGACCGAACGCTCGGAGGCGAACGGGACGATCTCGCGCGCCGGAAACTCCCGCTCACACAACAGTGTCAGCATCAGCGTGCCCACCTGGCCGGTGGCGCCGACGACGGCGACTCGGTAGCCCTGGCTCATACAGGCCAGGGTACAGCGGGTCGTCAGGACCGGGTGGCCGTCGAGATCAGGCCTGGATGGCCATCAGGAAGATCGTCACCACCACCAGCAGGTCCAGCAGCGCGCCCATGCCGCCCACGCGCCGCACGAGCGCGTCGTGCTCGGCGCTGAACGTCACCTCGCCATCGTTGCCCGCCTGCGCGACGTCCCGGTCTGCCACCTCAATCAAGCGCTGCTCGCGGGGGCTCATGTAGACGCCCTCGATCGCCCCGATCACGATCGCCACGATCAGCCCCCACTGCACGAAGAACTCCCCCCAGTCGTGCAGGTCCGAGGCCAGATAGACGCCGAACACGATCACCGCGCCCAGCCCCGGCATGATCACCCGTCGGCTGATCTCGTGCATCGCCCTGTATAGCTCCGGCAGCGACCGCGGGTTGGCTCGCGTGACCGCTGTCAGCATCACCGGGTAGGCGAACGTCGCCCCGAACGCGAACACCACCGCGAGGATGTGCAAGGGCAGCACGATTTCCCACAAGGCGATCGCCAGCACGTGCGCATCCTAATGGTCCTGGCGGCGCATGCTCAGGCGGAGCCGCGCATGCGCGGCTCCGTGACGCGCCGCATGCGGCGCGTCAAACCGGCGGCGCATGCGCCGATCGTGGGAGCGCGCATGCGCGCTCCCGGCCATGCCGCTTGCGGCATGGCCCACCACATCAGCTTTTTTCTGAGCACACATGTGTCGAGACTCCCGCCGCGTGCCCGCGGGGCGCACCTCAGAACGTCGGCGTATACCGCCCGAACACGTCCCGCATCGCCCCGCAGACCTCACCCAGCGAGCAGCGGTCCTTCAGCGCCTGGCGGATCGCCGGCAGCAGGTTCTCCGTTCCGCGCGCCAGGACGCGCAGCTCCTCCAGGCGCCGCTGCGCCAGCTCCTGGTCGCGGTCGGCCTTGAACGCGGTCAGCCGCGCGACCTGTTCGTGCTCTGACTCGGGATCGACGCGCAGCAGGTCTGGCACCTCGGCGGCGTCTTCGACGTACTCGTTCACGCCGACCACGACGTCCTGGCCGATGCGATATCGCTCCTGATAGCCCCACGCGGACTCGTCGATCTCGCCGGTGATGAACTCGATCGCGTTGACCGACCCTCCGAGCGAGTCGACCTTGTCGATCAGCTCGCGCGCGCGCAGTGCGATCTCGTCGGTCAGCGACTCCACGTAGTAGGAGCCGGCGAACGGATCGACGGTGTCGGCGGCGCCCGACTCGGCGGCGAGGATCTGCTGGGTGCGCAGCGCGATCTTGGCGGCGCGCTCGGTCGGCAGCGCGAGCGCCTCGTCGAAGCCGTTGGTGTGCAGCGACTGTGTGCCGCCGCACACCGCGGCGAACCCCTGCAGGGCGACGCGCACGATGTTGTTCTCCGGCTGCTGCGCCGTCAGCGTGACGCCGCCGGTCTGGGTGTGGAAGCGCAGCATCGTCGCCTTCGGATTGGTGGCTCCGAACCGCTCGCGCATGATGTGCGCCCACATCCGCCGCGCGGCGCGGAACTTCGCGACCTCCTGAAACACGTTGTTGTGGCCGTTGAAGAAAAACGCCAGCCGCGGAGCGAACTCGTCGACGTCGAGCCCCTTCTCGACGGCCGCCGCGACGTAGGCGATGCCAGAGCACAGCGTGAACGCGACCTCCTGCACCGCCGAGCAGCCCTTCTCGCGGAAGTGATACCCGGAGATCGAGATCGTGTTCCAGCGGGGCACGTGCTCGTGGCAGTACTCGAACAGGTCGGTCGTCAGGCGCATCGTGGGGCCGGGCGGGTAGATGTAGTTGCCGCGCGCGATGTACTCCTTGAGCACATCGTTCTGGGTCGTGCCGCGCAGGACCTCGCTCGGCACGCCCTGCTCCTCGCCGACGAGCTCATACAGCAGCAGCAGGCACGCGGCCGGCGCGTTGATCGTCATCGACGTTGAGACCCGATCCAGCGGAATGCCGTCGAACGCCGTGCGCATATCCTCGATCGTGTCGATCGCCACGCCCGTGCGGCCGACCTCGCCGAGGCAGCGCGGATCGTCGGAATCCAACCCGAGCTGGGTGGGCAGGTCGAAGGCCATCGACAGGCCGGTGGAGCCCTTGGACAGCAGGTAGCGGTAGCGCTCGTTCGACTCCTTCGCCGATGCGTAGCCCGCGTACTGGCGCATCGTCCACGTCTGCTTGCGGTACATCTCGCGATGTACGCCGCGTGTGTACGGATACTCGCCCGGCTCGCCCAGGTCGAGCTCGGCCGGCAGGTCGGCGTCGGTGTAGAGCTCGGCGATCTCGATGCCCGAGTCGGTGAACCGGCGCGGGTCGTCGGGCCCGACGATCGGCGCGACGGTCAGGTGCTCCTCGGTGGCGGCCATGGCAGAAGGATAGTCGTGGAAATCACTAAGCTTCTCCGCGATGGCGACATGTCTTGTCACCGGCGGCGCCGGCTTCCTGGGCTCGCACCTGTGCGACGAGCTGCTCGCGCGCGGGCAGCGGGTGATCTGCGTGGACAACTTCGAGACGGGCACGCTTCAGAACATCGAGCACATCCGCGACCCCGAGCGGTTCCTGCACGTGGGCGTGGACATCATCGAGCCCTATCACATCGAGGAGCCGATCGACTACGTCTACCACCTCGCCTCGCCGGCCTCGCCGATCGACTACCTGCGGCTGCCGCTGCACACGCTGAAGGTCGGCTCTTACGGCACCCACCACACGCTCGGCCTGGCGAAGGCCCACCGCGCACGCTTTTTGATCGCCTCGACCAGCGAGGTGTACGGCGACCCGCAGGAGCACCCGCAGACCGAGAGCTACTGGGGGCACGTCAACCCGATCGGCCCGCGCGGCGTCTACGACGAGGCCAAGCGCTACGCCGAGGCGCTGACGATGGCCTACCACCGCCAGCAGGGCGTGGATACGGCGATCGTGCGGATCTTCAACACCTACGGCTCGCGCATGCGCCCGCATGACGGGCGCGCGATCCCGACGTTCCTGCGCCAGGCGCTCGCGCACAGGCCGATAACGGTGTTCGGCGACGGCAGCCAGACGCGCTCGTTCTGCTACGTGAGCGATCTGATCCGCGGAATCATCGCGCTGTCCGAGTCTGAGCATCACCACCCCGTGAACATCGGCAATCCCGACGAGTTCACGCTGCTCGAACTGGCTGAGACCGTCAGAGAGCTGACGGGGTCGAGCTCGGAGATCGTGCACGAGGCGCTGCCGGTCGACGATCCCAAGCAACGCCGGCCTGACATCACGCTTGCGCGCGAGCTGCTCGGCTGGTCGCCCGAGGTGTCGTTGCGTGAGGGCCTGCAGCGCACGATCGAGCAGTCCGGCGCCGCGGTGCTTCTTGGCCACGGCCCGCACTGAGAACGCGTTTTGAAACAGGCGGTGCTGGCCGATCGCGAAGATCCCAGCGATCTTCTATCGGTCAGCGCCGTATCCGGGGGCGCATCCGGACGTGCCGATCTTTTCAAAACACGTTCCAAGCGCGCCGAATCGCCAACCGACCGCTACATCTGCGAGTCTGAGGCGTTGTGAGCAGAGAGATGGGACCACGTTCCGCGAGAACGTCCGCTCCGACTACGCCCACCCCCCGCGCCGGCACCGCGCCGGCGCGTGATCGGCCGCCCAGGTTCGTGCGCCCGCGCCCGCCGGCCGCCGGCTCGCCGGCGCCGCAGACGGTGATGTCGGAGGCGACGGCGCGCCGAGCGCACTCCGACCGCGACATGCGCAGCAAGCGCCCGCCCGCGATGTCGCTGCTATTGCGCATGGACACCGCGCGCCGCGCCGCGCGCGTGCTCTCGCTGCTGGCGCTCGACTTCGTCGGCGTCGCGCTGGCGATCTACACCGCGCTGGTGCTCAAGGAAGTGGTGCTGGGCAGCCTGAACGCGACCCGCGTGTATGAAGAGACTCGGCACTTCCTCCCGTTCGCCTACCTGCTGACGGCGCTGCTGTTCGCCCGCTCGGGGCTGTACGCGGCGCGCTCGCAGCGGCCGGGGCTCTCGCGCATCGTGGCGGCGCTGTTCCAGGTCGCGTTCGTCGCGCTGATATTCGCGGTGGTGAGCGGCGAACGGTTCTCTAGCTTTTACATCTTCTACGGCTCGCTGGCGTTTGCGCTGCTGTACGTGTCCAGCCTGCGGGCGGTCTACGAGGCGGTGACGGGCGCGCTGCTGCGCGCCGCCGGCTACCGGCGCCGGGCGATGCTCGTCGGCACGGGCACACATATCCGCGACGTCGCCCACGCGCTCGGCGGGGGCGCGCACCCCGCGGCGCTGGAGGTCGTCGGCTACATCTCGCTGCGACCCCTCGACGAGCCGGGGCTGCGATCGTTGGGCGCACTCACCGATCTGGCCGACGTGCTGGGGAGCGAGCGGATCGACGAGGTGATCATCGCCGACTCCGACTTTCCCCAAGTCGAGGCGGTCGAGCTGGTCGACCAGTGCCACCGGCGGGGCGTGCGCGTGCGGATCGCGCCCTCGACGATGGAGATCCTGATCCACCGCGCCGAGTTCGTGCCCGGCCAGCGGGTGCCGCTGTTCGAGCTGGGATCGCCCGTGTTCGAGGGCGTCGACTTTGCCATGAAGCGAACGTTCGACCTGGTCGGCGCGAGCCTGCTGCTGATCGTGCTCAGCCCGCTGCTGGCGCTGATCGTGCTCGCCGTGCGCAGCACCTCGCGCGGACCGGCGCTGTTCCGTTCCACGCGCCGGGGCATCGGCCAGCGGCCGTTTGCATGCCTGAAGTTCCGCACGATGCACACCGACGCCGAGCAGCACCAGGCCGACCTCGACGAGCTGAACGAGGCCTCCGGGGCGCTGTTCAAGATCCGCGACGATCCCCGCCTGACGCCGGTGGGACGCGTGCTGCGGCGATTCTCGCTGGACGAGCTGCCGCAGTTGGTGAACGTGATCCGCGGCGAGATGTCGCTCGTGGGGCCGCGCCCGCTGCCCGAGCGCGACTACGAGATGCTCGAGGAGTGGCACCGCAAGCGCTATCTCGTGCTGCCCGGCATCACCGGCCTGTGGCAGGTCTCGGGCCGCTCGGAGCTCGACTTCGACGACCTCGTGCACCTCGACTTCATCTACCTCGAGCGCTGGTCGCTGGCGCTCGATTTGACGATCCTGCTGAAGACCATCCCCGCGGTCATCTCGCGACGTGGCGCTTACTGACTCATCTGTTCCTCGCCGGGGGAGATCGGGAGAGGGCAGGCCCCTCCCGCTCATGGTTCCCCGCGGGTCCCGGCGCAGCGTCCACTGAGGCCCCGGCCGACAGTGCTCCCGATATGCCGGCAAGTGTCGTAAGCGGCGCCGCCGGCAATCGATGAAACGACCGGCTGTGGCTTACCCATCCATACCCGTATCGGTCGCGCGGAGCGTCGCTCGGCAGCAAGGCTACCGACAGGCGGCCATCGCCCGCTCGTACACGCCCCACGTCGCGCGTCCGGCATCCTCCCAGGTCCACGACGGCGGCGCGGGCGCGGGACCCCGCACGGTCTCGGCGGCGAGGATCAGCGCGCGCAGGTCGCCCGGCTCGACGAACGTGGCGCGTTCGTGCAACACCTCGCGCAGCGCGGGAATGTCGCAGGTCACGACCGGCGTGCCGCAGGCGAGCGCCTCGACCGCGGGCAGGCCGAACCCCTCGTCCTGGGAGGGCAGCACCAGTGCGTGTGCGCCGGCGTAGATCGCGGCCAGGTGCTCGTCGGGGACGTGTCCGGTGAGGATCACGTCCGGCAGCTCGTGCGCCCACGGGCGCGTCGGGCCGACGAGCACGAGCGGCAGCTCGCGCGGGGTGGACGCGAGCTGGGCGACGTGCTTGCGGGGGTCGGGATGGCGCAGGCAGCCGACCCACACCAGGTATCGCTCCGGCAGCCCATAGCGCTCGCGCACACGCGCGATCTCCGCGTCGGTGCGTGGATACATCGCGGGATCGGGCGCCTCGGCGATCACCACCAGCCGCTCACGCTCGACGCCCAAGCGCACGACCGCGTCATGGGCGACCGTCTCAGTCGGCACGATCACGCCCATCGCGCGCTGCACCGCCAGGTGGCGCAAGCGCGAGCGCATCCCCGCGCGCAGGTGCTCCGAGCGCCGCTTCAGCGGAGCGAGATCGTGCAGCGTCACGACCATCGGACAGGGGCTGCGCAGCATCGCGCCCTGCATCCAGGGCGCGTGATATACGTCGGCCTGGCGCGGACGGTGGGTCTCGACGATCTCACCGTGTGCGTCCGCTGTGTCGCGCAGCGCGCGCAGCAGACAGCGCGCATACCGTCCGACGCCGCGCGGGTCCGCCGAGGGGCGGCTGTCGAACGCGACCCTCATGCGGGTTCCGTCTCGTGAAACCGCCATCCCGCCCAGTCGGTGGGTGCGATCACATCGTCCCCCGAACGTGCATCCGGGCACCATAGTCGGTTCGCACCAGTTTGTGCACATATGCCAGTGCTGCTGCACCGAGTTAGCCTTTCCGGTTAATGCCCTCGCGCTCCTACCACGAGGCGCTCTGGGAGGGCGTGCCCGCCGGTGTGCCACCGCCTGAGCTCGCGCTGCGCAGGCGCTTCCTGCTGGAGCGCGTCTGCGCGGGAGAGCGCGTGCTGGACGTCGGCTGCGGCGAGGGGTGGTTTGCGTCAGAGCTCGTCCGCGCCGGTGTGCGCGTCATTGGGATCGACGTCGCATCCGAGCCCCTGCGGCGTGCGCGTGCGCGTGACCCCGGTTTGGATCTGCGGCTCACGCGGGCCGACGGACAGTGGCCGGTGCAGGACGCGAGCTGCGAGGCGATATGGGCGGGGGAGACGATCGAGCACGTCGCCGACACCGCCGGCTGGCTATCTGAGGCTCGTCGTGTACTGGCGCCGGGTGGCCGCCTGCTGCTGAGCACGCCCGCCCACGGACGGCTCACGCTGCTGTGGCTGGCGCTGTCGCGGCGCGCGTTCGACGCGCACTTCGACCCCCTCGCCGACCACCTGCGCTTCTACACCCGCTCCGGTCTCACCCGGCTGCTCGGGGAGTTCGGATTCCAAGACGTCTCAGTGCGCGCCGCCGCCGGACTCCCGGGAGCGCGGCGGCTGCTGCTGGCGCGCGCGGTGCGCTCGCGCTGGTAGACGCGCCATCGTGGTTGCCGCGTGCGCGGGCGGGTGTGCCTCCCGAGACCCTTGCCGTGCCTGTGGCCCGTAACGCCTGAACGTAGTCGTCGTAGATTTCGACCGATTCGGGGTTGGCGTAGGGTGGCGCGATCGCTTCGGGGGCGATCGACTCGGGGTTCAGATAGATCGCCGCCTGCAGCTCTTTCAGCGCGACTGCCGGTTCGCTCGAGAGGTCGTGTCGGGCCAATGCCAGCCACGTCTGCGGGTTCGACGGTTGCAGGCGCACCGCGCGCTGCAGCGTCGCCTTCGCCGGCGCGGGCTCGCCCGCGGCCTGCTGCACCGCCGCGAGCACGATCAGCGCCTGCGCCGACAGCGGATCGCGCGCGACGCCCGTCTGCGCCTTGGCCAGGGCGTTGTGAGGGTTGGCGGTAAGCAGCGCGAGCGCTTCCTGCGAAGCGTCGACCGAGCGCTGGGGCTGCCACTGCGACCAGGCCGCGAGCAGCGCGGCGATGACCGCAGCCGCGGCCACGCCCACACGCATCGGTCCGATCTCATTCAGCGACCGAGGCCGACTTACCCCCGAGCTCTCACTCGATTCGCCTGCCGTGGGCGCTCCCGGGGACGCCGCCGTGGGCGCCCCTGCCCCAGCCGGGCCGAGGCTCGCCGCGGTTGTCCTCACGGGCACGGCCGACCATTCGCGGGTGGGTGACGAGTCGCTCCCGTGCGCGTCCAGCGGGCCGCGTCCGGCGAGCCAGCCGGCGCACAGCAGCGCCACGAACGCGTCACCGGGCACGTACCAGGTCCAGTCCACCAGCGAGTGCACGCCGAACACGACCACCAGGCACAGCATGCTGAGCATGCCGATGCGCTCGGGGCTGTATGGCTGAGGGGCGCGCCGCCAACCAGGGTGCGCGCCGGCACTGATATCCAACCATGCGCGCCAACTCGTCCAGCGGCGGTTGAACGGATGCGTCGCCCGTCCGGCGGCGGCCATCCACGCGAGCAGCAGCGCGAGCGCGAGCGCGAGCCCGATCGCCCCCAGGTCGGCGAGCGTCTGCACGACGAACCCGTGCGCGTGTTTGACTTCCAGCAGCACCGTGCGATAGCGCAGGCTCGCCGTTTCATACCCGGCGGCGCCCACCCCCACGACGGGGTTGGCGTCGAATACCTGCAGCGCCTGCTTCCAATAGCGCGCGCGCACGCTCGCCACCGCGGTCAATCGGCCCGGGGAGTTCGGGGGCACCCTGGCGTTGGGATTCGTCAGGGTCTCGACCGCGTGGGAGATGCTGCCGTCCAAGCCGCGATGGCTGTGCGCGAGCGCGCCCGCGAACCCGACCAGCGCGAGCGCGATCAGCGCCAGCAGGATCGCCCCGGCGCGGGTGCGCGTCGTGCGCGATAGGGGACGCCTGCTGGTGAGAAACCCGATCGCGATCCCCGCGATGCTCAGCAGCAGAACCATCGCGAGCAGCAGCACTCCCAGCTGGTGGCCGGCGGTGGCGCGCTGGGCCAGCGGGATGTTGTCGGTCGTCAGCGCATGACGCGAAAAGTCCCAGCCGACGACCGCCGCGGCGCCCAGCCCGCCGACGATCAGCACGGCCGCGCCGCGCAGGCGCAGCGGCACGATGCACAGCCACAGCGCCACCCCGATCAAAAGCGCCACGAGCGCGCCGCGCGAGTAGGCGAGCATCAGCGTCACCCCCATGATGCCCATCGCGGGATATGCCAGCGCGCTGAGCAGCGCGTGCCCGGCGCGGCGCGCGCCCAGCCACATGCAGCAGATCACGCCCATCGCGGCGGTCAGGCCGATCGCGTTCCAGTAGCCGTAGGGTTCCTGTAGCCGCGCATACGTGACCGCCGGCGTGAGCCTGCCCGGAAACACCTTCGTCGCCAGCGCGTATCCGCACACGACCGTCGCCGCCAGCGCCAGCCCACCGAGAATCGCCGGCCAGCGCTCGGGGGCGAGCCGCACGAGCGCGACCGCCGCGCCGAACACTCCGCTGTAGGCGAGCAGCCGCCCGGCGTCCTGCCAGCCGGCGTCCGGCTGCACCGACCACACGACCGACAGTCCGCTCAGCGCCGTGAACGCAATCAGCAGCGCGACCGGCCACAGTCCGTACTTCGGTCCTGCAAGCAGCGATCGCGCGACGGGCGTCAGCACGACCGCCACCGCCACCGCCGCGCCGGAGGCAAGCGTCAGCACGATCTCCGTGGTCGTCATCGATTCGAGATTGAGCCCGCCTTTTGCCAGGAACGTGACGAGGCACGCCGCTGCGGCGGTGAGCAGCATCGGCCACCACATCGCGCCCGCGCGCAACATGCGCCTCTGCATGCCGCGCGCGCGGCTGGGCCGGGGCGTTGGCGCGGACGTTCGCGCCAACGGGGGAGTGGAATCCAGCGCAGGTCGTTGCTCAGCGGGGATGGCGGACATGCCAATTGCCGGAGTCGGCGGTCGCGTTGAGGATGACGGTCAGGACTGACATCGCCGCCGATCGGCGGGTGCTCGCAAAGGCCGGCACGGTTGGCAGGGCTCTCACCGGGCGCGAATACGGTTGCGGATGCCCGCGCCGGCCGCCGCCAGCAGGCAGATCGCCAGGAACGCGACGGTCGCGAGCAGAGGCGTCGGCAGCGAGCTGAGCGCCGAGGCGATATCGGCGTGGACGACGCCCGGATGGATCGTCTGGGCGCCGACCTGCAGCGGCACCGCGCCGGCTCTGGACGCGTGCGCGATCGCCCGCTGCTCGGATGGGGTCAGCGCAGCGCCGCTCGCCGCCGGCGTCGCCGTCCCGCCGCCCGAGCCGCCCCCACGCCCCGCGCCTGCTGCCGCCAGCTGGGCCTGGCGAATCAGCTGGGCGCAGTTCGAATACTCTTCGGTTCCCGCGCTCAACTCTTTCAGCGCCTGCCGGTACGCCGCCTGGCTGAAGCCGCGCAGCGATTCGGCGTGGGTGCAGCGCCGGATGATTTCTTCGCCCACGTCTCCTTGTGCGGGCGCGACGATCGATGCCAGCGCCACCGCGATGGCGGGCAGGACGAGCGCGCGCTTTGACAGGCGGATTGGTCGCATGGCTGAGCCCGCGCGGCGTGCGCCGCGCGAACCCAAAACCTAGCAACGCGTCCGGGAGAGCCCGACGGTTGCCAGGGCAGCGGAGAACCCGGCGGCCCACGCCTCATGGGTGTAGGCGCCCACATCTGCCGCTCCGGCGGCGCCCAGGCGGGCGCACAGATCGGGGTCGCCGGCCAGGCGCACCATCGCCTGCGCGAGCGCCTCGCCGTCGCCGGCCGGCACGACCAGGCCGTTGTGCCCGTCGCGCACCAGCCCGCCCGCGACCGCCCCGACGGCGTCGCTTGCGATCGTAGCCAAGCCGCGGTTCATCGCCTCGTTGACGACCAGTCCCCACGGCTCGCGGAACGTGCGCGTCCAGATCGAGGGGACCACGAGGACATCGGCGTCCGCATACATCTCGCGCAGTCGCTCCGCCGGCACGGGCTGGACGCAGCTCACGCCCGCCGGCGCCCCCGTCGTCTCCGCTCTGCCCGCCGTCTTTGCTCTGCTCGCTCGTGCCAGAAGGCCCATGCGCTGACGCACCGCATTGTCGCGTGGTGGCTCCACCGCGCCGCCGGGTGGGATCCAAGGGGGGCTGGATCCCACACCGACGAGGACGAGCGCGGCGGATGACGCGTGCAGGCCCGACCGCTGCCAGGCCCTGATCAGCGTTCCCACTCCCTTTTCCCGATCAGGCCGCCCCGCAAACATGAATTTCAGCTTCGCCTCGCCGGGCCACGCGGGATCGGTTGGACGCGCGCTGACGGGAGCGCTCCAGAAGGCGTTGTCGACCGACTGCGGAGCGACGTGCACGTTGCGCGCCCCCCGCGCCCGCACGTAGGCGCTGACGTGTGGCCCGTAGGTCACAATCGCCTCAGCCGAGCTGTACAGCCGGCGCAGCACGGGGTAGCTGAGCATGTGCGCGGCGCTGCGCGGGTGCGCCCACAGCGACGCCCACAGGATCAGCGGCACGCCGCCGCGGCGCGCGCCCGCCCACGTGGACGGCAGCGCAACGCGTCCGCCGAGGGAGCACACGACCGCGCGGTACTCGCCGCTGCACGCCAGTCGGGTCGTCTCGTGCTGGCGCACATAGCGGTGCGGAAACGGAAGCTCCGCGCGCGGCATCGCCGTCGCGCACGCGGCGGTACCGCCGCGTGCGCCGGGCACGCCCGGGCCGTGCAGGGAACGCCCCCCGAACAGCGCGACCTCGATCGTCTCGCGCTCGTGCAGCGTCGCGAACGCGCCCACCCGGTCGGGCGGGGCGTGGCCGGTGACAAACAGAACGGGCTTCATCGCGCAGCGTGCAGCGCGTGCTCGTAGGCGATCAGCGTCTGGTGGCCGCAGCGCTCCCACGTGAACCCCGCGGCGACGCTCTCCCGGGCTCGCTGGCCGGCCTCGCGCAGCCGGTGGGGGTCCGACAGCAGCTCGTCGATGCGCTGGGTCAAGCGCTCGATGTCGCCCGGAGGCACGAGCACGAAACCGTCGCCCGCCGCGGCGATCTCCTCCGGACCGGGCTCGCCCCGGCAGCCGATCGCGGGCACGCCGCCGGCCATCGCCTCGATGTAGGCGACGCCGAACGCCTCCTCGGTCGAGGGCATCACGAACAGCGTGCCCTGCCGCGCCCGTTCCAGCGCCCGCGCCGGCGGCAGCGCTCCGAGCATGGCGACCCGATCGCTGACGCCCAGCCGTGCCGCCAACCCTTCGAGCGCGACCCGCTCGGGACCGTCGCCGACGATCTCATAACGCAGCGTGGGATGTCTGCGCCCGAGCACCGCCAGCGCGCGCAGCACGTCGGCGTGGCGCTTGCGCGCCACCAGGTGTCCGACGGTCACGAGCGTCGGCGAGGATCCCTCGCGCCGCGCCGGACGCGGCGCGTCGAGCAGATCGGCGCCGAGGTGCACGACCCGTACCTCGCGCGCGCCGTGCGCGCGGCACAGCTCGGCGATGCCCTGGCTGTTGGCCAGCGTCAGCTGCGCCGCGTCCAACCCGCGCGCGACCGCCGCCACGCCCGCGGTGCTCCCCCGCGGTGGCGCCGCCGCCGTGTGCAGCACGTCGCCGCCGTGCACCGACACCACCAGCGGCACGCCCACGCGCGCCCGGCACACGGCGTCGCCGGCGGGAACCGCGTTGTGGGCGTGCACGAGCTCGTATGCGAACGTGCGCCTCAGCCGGCGCAGCGCCAGCCCCAGCGCGGGCGCCGCCCACGCGCCCCAGCTCGGGTACGTGCGCGGGCGCGGCGGAGAGACGTAGGAGACATAGGAGACCTCCAGTCCGTCGAGCGTCTGTGAGCGCGGCTCGCGCACGCGCGCGCGCAGCTCGCGCGCGAAGGCGTCCGGTCCCTCGCGCAGCGCGGCCCGCGGCGGGACGAGACGGTGCAGCACGAGCACCCGTACCTCCGCACCCGCATCGCGGGCGGCCAGCGCCTGGCGGTGCGCCCACACGCCGAGCACCGGATCGCGGCGGCTCGGATAGAACTCGGCTACGACCGCGACCCTCACGTGGTTCCCCGCGGCGCGATGGCGAGCGTGGCCGCTCCCGGTGCTGCCATCGCCCTTGGGCGCTGGTGTCCGCCGCGGGATCTCACCAGCGGCGGTGTGTCGTCAGGGTTCGCTGCGACTCGATCGCATTCAGGTACGGCCGGCGCGCGAGGAACTCACGCGCCTCGCCCACCGCCGCCTCGTGCGAGTACGCGCCGGCAACGGGTGCCGCCAGATGGGCGATCGCCACCGCGTCCACCACGCCACAACGCCATCCGTGCTCGCACGCGAGCGCCGCCCAATGCGCGTCAAGTCCCCAGCCCATGCGCAGCTCGGGCCACGGCAGCAATGTGTCGAACGTGGTGCGCGCAAACGCCGTCACGGGGCCGATCTCGACGAACCGCGTCTCGCGCACGACGCTCCCCGACCGCCGTCGGGTCACCGGCCACGCCGCGTGCGAGCGCGAGCGATGCGCCGGCTGGGCCAGCTGCAGCTGAAACCGCTCGCACAGGAACAGCAGCCTGTCGAGGAACCCGCGCGGCAGCTCGATGTCGTCGTCGAGCACCAGCAGCCAATCGTGCCCGGACGCCGGATGCTCCGCCAGCAGTCGGTTGAGGTTCTCGAACTTGCCCAGCTCGCCCGGCGGGCGCGTATGCAGCTCGACCGCGTGCCTGGAGCGCTCGAGCTCCGCGCGGACGCCGGCGGCGAGCGTGGCGCGCTCGGGGCGAACGACGCCGATCGCGAGCACCCTGCGCAGCGGCGGCTCGTGACGGGCGGCGAGGTCCAGGCGCAGCCGCCTGGCGCTGGCGATCTCCCACGCGTCCGTGGCCTCGTCGCGCAGACGGCGCACGACCCCGTCGACGCCACCGACCGTCCCGCTCTGCCCGGACAGGAAATCGTCCGCCCCCACCGGCGCTGAGGCGGGCTCGCGTCGCATGCATTCGCGCACGCGCCCGGCGCTGTGCGCGACCATCGTCAACCCCGCCGGGCACCCGTGGCGCACGACGTGCCACGCACAGCCGATCAGCGTCCGCAGCTCGCGTGCCGGCGAGGGCGCCTGCCCGCGGCGGGCGTCGAGGAGCCGCGCGGCCCTGCCCCGCGCGTACTGCCCGCGCGCGAGCGCGCGCAGCCGCGCGTCCGGACCGCTGCGGCGGTGATCGACCGCCGCGCCCGCCACATACATCGTCCGCGCTCCAGGCTCGCGCGCACGCAACCGTTCCTGCCACTCCTGCTCGTCACCGCCATGCTCGAGTGAGACGTCGAACGCGCCCACCCGTTCCAGCGCGGAGCGCCGAATCGTCATGTTCGCGCCCCATGCGTACCGCGTTTCGGTGTCGTGCTCCCCGAGATCGAGCGTCGTGATCGGTGCCCCCTCGCCTCCGCACGCGCGCGGCGGGCGGCCCTCCAGGCGCGGTCTGATCCGTCCGGCGAGCACCTCCACGTCCGGATGTTCGCGCGCCGCGATGAGCAGCGCCTGAAGCCATCCGGGGCTCGCTTCGATGTCGTCGTCCACGAACACCACCAGCTCGCCGCCCGAGCGCTCGACGCCCGTGTTGCGCGCCGCGTTCAGTCCCAGCTCGCGCTCGTGCGGCTCATACCGCACGCCCAATCGCCGTGCCTGCTCGCGACCCTCGGGCGAGCCGCCGGCGTCGTCGATCACCAGCACCTCCGCTCCCACCGCGCGCGCCTGCGGGACGATCGAGGTGAGCGCCACCTCCAGGTATGCCGCGCGCCCGCGCGTGGGGATCACGATCGAGGCGGGTATCGGTCGAGAGGGGGGCATAGGGTTCAGAGAGTCTAGGTTTGATGCCGTCATGGTCCTGTTCCTGCACAACCGCTACCGCACGACCGGCGGCGAGGAGCGCACCGTCGAGGACCTTCAGTGGCTCGTGCGTGAGCACCTGCACGAGCCCGCCGAGCTGCTGAGCAGAGACTCGGCCTCGCTTCACCGCGCCCGGGCAGCGGCCGGACTGCTCCGCGGAGGACTGCAGCCCGGCGACGTGGCGCGGGCGGTCCGTCTCAGCCGCGCGCGGGTCGTGCACGCCCACAACCTCCACCCGACGCTCGGCTGGCGCGCGCTCGCGGCCGCGCGGGGAGCGGGCGCGCGCGTCGTGCTGCATCTGCACCAGTACCGCCTGGTCTGCGCGATCGGCGTGTGTTACACCCGCGGTGCGGAGTGCACGCGCTGTCACGGCCGCAACACGCTCCCCGGCGTGCGCTTGCGCTGTCGCGGCGCCCTGCCCGAGGCCGCGACCTACGGGGCGGCGCTGGCGCTGTGGCAGCGGCGCCTGCTCGAGCAGGCCGACGCGCTGATCGTGCCGAGCGGGTTCGCCCGCGAGCGGCTGCGCGCGCTCGGCGCGCCGCTGCCGTGGGAGCGCGTCCATGTCCTGGCGCCGCCCGTGCGCGCGCTGTCGGGTGCCGCGTTGCCGTCGCGCGCCGAGGCGACCGAGTCGGAGCCGGCGCCGGGGCCGGAGACGGCACGGTCCCCGCGACGGCCATACGCGCTCGTCGTCGCGCGACTCTCTCCAGAGAAGGGCGTGGGCACGGCGATCGCCGCCTGCCGCCTCGCCGGCATCGCGCTCGCGGTGGCCGGCGACGGACCCGAGCTGCCAGCCCTGCGCGAGCTGGCAGGCGACGGCGACGTGCGCTTCGCCGGGCGTGTCGACGACCTCGAGCTGGCCCGGCTGCGCGCGGGCGCGTCGGTCGCGCTCGTGCCCTCGCGCTCGGCCGAGACGTTCGGCATGGCCGCGGCCGAGGCGATGGCCGCCGGGTTGCCGGTCGCCGCCAGTCGCGTCGGGGCGCTTCCCGAGCTGCTCGAGGACGCTTCGCTGGCGCCGCCCGGCGATGCGTCCGCGCTCGCCGGCGCCATCGCTCGCGTGCTCGCCGACCCCGACATCGGACGGCGCAGCCGGGAACGCGTCGCCGCGGTCTGTGCCCCGGACGTCGTCGCGCGCGGGCTGGCGGAAGTGTACGGCGGCGTCGCCACGGCGCGCGCCGAGACATAAGCTGCGGCACTGTGCCTGCGCACCCACGGACCCCGACGGGAGGCGACCCGGACAGGCGGCCTCCGGCGAGCGGCGAGACCCGCCGCGCCCTGATCACGGGCGTCACCGGCCAGGACGGCTCGTTCCTGGCCGAGCTGCTGCTCGAGCACGGCTACGCGGTCACGGGCGTCGTGCGCGACCCGGCGCGCAGCTCGCTCGGCTGCTCCGAGCACCTGCGCGCGCAGATCGACCTCCTACCCGGCGATCTGCTGGCGCCGACCACGTTGCGCGAGGCGATCGAGGGTGTGCTCCCGCACGAGATCTACCATCTCGCCGCACCCTCGTTCGTGCCCGTCTCGTGGGATCGCCCGGAGGAGACGTTCCGCGCGATCGCCGGCTCAGCCGCCACGATTCTCGAGACGGTTCGTGGGGCGGCTCCGGCCGCGCGCGTGTTCCTGTCGGCCTCCGGCGCGATCTTCGGCGACGCGAGAGAGTCTCCCCAGAACGAGGACACGCGCTGCCGCCCGGCCACCCCCTACGCCGTCGCCAAGCTCGCGGCGCACCAGCTCGTGGGGTTGCTGCGCGCGCGCGACGGGCTGCACGCCAGCTCGGGCATCGTCTTCAACCACGAGTCCGAGCGTCGCCCCGAGCGGTTCGTCACGCGCCGGATCACCCGCGCCGCGGCGGCGATCTCGCTCGGGCGCCAGCGGGAGCTGACGTTGGGCGACCTGTCCGCCGTGCGCGACTGGTCGTTCGCGGGCGACATCGTCCGCGGCGCCTGGCTGATGCTCCAGCAGGAGCGCCCCGAGGACTACGTGCTCTGCAGCGGCGTACCGCACACCGTCGCCGATTTTGCGGGCGCCGCTTTCGCCTGCGTGAATCTCGACGCCGAGCGCCACCTGCGCGTCGATCCCGCGCTCGTGCGCCCGACCGAGGCCACCCCCAGCGCCGGCGACCCCTCCCGCGCCCGCGAACGGCTGGGCTGGACGCCCCGAGTGGACTTCCAGCAGCTTGTGGAGCGCATGGTTATGGCCGATCTGCGCGCGCTGCAGGGCGCCCCGGCCATCCCTTAGACTGCCCCGCGGTGACCACCGTCGGCGTCATCGGACTGGGCTATGTGGGCCTGCCGCTCGCGGTGGCGTTCGCCGACGCGGGCTGCGACGTGGTCGCGGTCGACGTCGACCCCCGCAAGGTCGAAGCGATCGCGGCGGGCGACTCCTACATCGAGGACGTCCCCTCCGAGCAACTGCGCGGCGTCGCCGCGCGCATCCACACCTCGACTCGCTACTCCCGTCTGGCCAAGGCAGACGCCGTCCTCATCTGCGTGCCGACCCCATTGACGCGTAACCGCGAGCCCGACCTCGGTCCGCTGATCGACTCCACGCGCGCGCTCACCGAGGTTCTGCAGCAGGATCAGCTCGTCGTCCTCGAGTCGACCACCTACCCCGGCACCACCCGCGAGCGCGTGGCGCCGCTGCTGGAGGAGTCCGGGCTGGCCGCCGGCCGCGACTTTCACCTGGCGTTCTCGCCCGAGCGCGTCGATCCCGGCCGCACCGACTTCACGCTGCGCACCACCCCCAAGGTCATCGGCGGGCTGACCGACGCCTGCGCCGATCGCGCGCACGAGCTGTATGCGCTGGTCTGCGACACGCTCGTGCGCGTCTCCACTCCCGAGGCCGCCGAGCTGACCAAGCTGCTGGAGAACATCTTTCGCTCGGTCAATATCGCGCTCGTCAACGAGCTGGCGATGCTCACCGATCGCATGGGCATCGACGTCTGGGAGGTCGTCGAGGCCGCCGCCACCAAGCCGTACGGCTTCATGCCGTTTGCGCCCGGCCCGGGGATGGGGGGGCATTGCCTGCCGGTCGACCCGTTCTATCTGAGCTGGCGCGCGCGCGAGTTCGACATGTCCACGGAGTTCATCGAGCTGGCGGGCAAGGTCAATCAGCAGATGCCCTATCACTGTGTCGCCAAGGTCCAGCGCGCGCTGAACGACGCCGGCCTGCCCGTCCACGGCGCGCGCATCGCGGTGCTCGGCGTCAGCTACAAGCCCGGCGTCGGCGACACCCGCGAGTCGCCCGCGCTGAAGATCCTCGAGCTGCTGGGAGACCTCGGCGCCGAGTTGCGCTACCACGACCCCCACGTGCCCGCCCTTCAGGAGCTCGACCTGCGCAGCCTCCCGCTGGAGGAGGCGCTCGCGGACGCCGACCTGGCGCTGATCGTCACCGCCCATCCGAGCGTCGATCACGAGCTGGTGTCCCGGCGTGCGCGCCTGGTCGTGGACCTGCGCGGCGTCACCCGCTCGTTCAGCGGAGCCGGCAACGTCGTGCGGCTGTGAGCGCCGCGCGCCCATCCGCTCCCGCCACGGCGTCCGCCGGAGCGCCCGCGAGGTCCGTACGCGCGTCGTGCGCCGGACCGCGGAAGCGGTCGCCATGCTGAGCCCCGATCCCCGTGCGCCTGGGTTGGTGCTCGGCGAGAACGTCCTCGTCGGCGAGGACGTCACGTTCGGCGCTCACGTCGTCGTGCACGACGACGTCGTCCTCGGCGACGGCTGCGTGATCGAGGATCACGCGATCCTCGGCAAGCGTCCGCGCCTGGCCGGGCGCTCCACCGCGCGCGGGGACGTCGGCCGCCTGACCCTGGGTGAGCGCGTCATCGTCTGCGCGGGCGCGATCGCCTTCGCTGGCGCGAGCGTCGGCGATGGCGTGATCCTCGGCGATCAGTCCTACCTGCGCGAGCGCTCCACGGTCGGTCCCGGTTCGGTCGTGGGGCGCGGCAGCGTCCTCGACAACGACGTCACGATCGGCGCGCGCGTGCGCATCCAGACCAACGTCTACATCACCGCCTATTCCGTCGTCGAGGACGACGTGTTCGTCGGCCCCTGCGCGATGAGCACCAACGACGACACGATGGCTCGCCACGGTTCGGAGTACGCGTTGCGCGGCACCACCCTGCGGCGCGCCTGCCGCATCGGCGGCGCCGCCGTGCTCACTCCGGGCGTGGAGGTCGGCGAGGAGGCGTTCGTGGCCGCGGGCGCCGTCGTGACACGCGACGTCCCCGCGCGCGCGGTCGCCATGGGGGTACCGGCGCGCGTCGTGCGTGAGGTCCCCGCCGAGGACCTGCTCGAGCGCTGGCGCTGAGCCACGCGATGTCGGGGAGGCCGGGTTGCTCCAGCCCGATGCGCGGGGGCGCGGGAGTCGACCGCCGACCAGGGGCTCAGGCGGCGACGGGGACGCTGAAGGCGTCCACGCTCGGGGTGACCTTGCCCGTCTTGTCCACGCCGGTGTATTCGCCGGCGATCTGCGACGCCGTCACCGCCAGGCGCAGGAAACCCCACTGCTTGGCTTCGAATTGCTCGAGCACGCAGTCTGGCTTGACTTTGAGCCCCGGAACCGCTTCGCCGGCCATCGCATGCAGGTTGTGGTAGCCGCCCGCGCCACACACGACGTAGGGCAGCGTGCGATCTCCGATCGTGCGGGTGAAGCGCTGGTAGTTGTGGACGTGTCCGCTGAGCACCAGATCGGGATGGCGCCCGGCCGCGGCGAACGCTTCGTCGAGCAGTCCGCCCATCTGTTCGGAGCCGCCGTGGTGCGCGTCGGAGGAGTAGGGCGGATGATGCAGCGCCACGATCAGCGCGCGCCCCGCGGGCGCCGCCTTCAGCTCCCCGACGAGCCATTCCCGCTGGTCGGGATGGATCACACCGCCGCTCGGCACGTTGGAGTACAGGCCGACGATCGTCACGAGCGCGTCCTGCAGCGTCCAGAACACGTTCGGCTGGTCCAGCGTGTCGCGGTTGTACTCCGCGACCTCCGGCAGCAGTTCGGGCTTTTCGGCACAGAAGTAGCGCACGAACGCCTGCAGGCTGGCTTCGCCCGTTTCTTCAGGGTCGCCGTCGTGGTTGCCGGGGATCGCCAGGATCGGGCGGTTGTAGTGCGCGTAGGCCTCGAAGAACTGCGGCGGATATTCGGCTTTGGCGCCGTTGAAGTACACGACGTCGCCGACCGAGTAGCAGAACTCCACGGGCGTGCCCTGCGTCCTCAGGTCTTCGATCAGCGCCTTGGCGACCTCCGCCTGCGGGTTGGGATCCTTGATCCCGCCGTGATCGCCGATCACGTGGAAGGTGCGCCGCGTCGCGTTGAGGCTCGGTATGACCGTGGACAGCGCAAGGTGGTAGGGCGAGGGGCCGGTGGGTTTGGGCAGCGGCTGGAACGGTTCGGGCGCACCCGTCGTCTGGTCGCGCTGCGCCTGCTCGATCGCCGACGCGGGCTCGATCCCGAAGCGGCGCGCCATCAGGACACCCGGTCGATGACCCAGAAGTCCGAGCTCAGCCCGCGGGTCGGTTCAGACAGCCAGCGCGCGTCCATCCAGAAGTGCCCTTCATCGCCCCAGCCCGGACCCCAGGAGTTGCGGATCTCGAACACGTTGACCGGGAACTTCTTCAGCGAGAAGTCCCAGCCGACGACCACCACGCAGTGACCGCCGATGCTTTCTTCGCCCGCAGCGGGCAGCGGCAGGTACTGCGTCGCGGGCCGCCACGTGGCGCTCTCGAACAGCGCGGGCACTGAGAAGCCGAAGACGACCGGCAGCCCTTCGTTGATCGGCGAGCGGATCGGCGAGCCGGCTTCGCCCGGGAGCACGCGCAGATACTGGATCGCCTCGTAGCTCCTGGCGCGTTCGTAGGCTTCGGCGGACGGTTTTTCGGCGAACCTGGCGATGTCGTAGGGCCAGATGGGCTCGGGCGGCGCACCTTCGGAGGCCACCACCTTGATCCCGTCGCGGATCTGCGCGCCGGAGTCCTGGCCCACGGTTCCCTCGATGACCCGCTCGTTGTAGTAGATGAACAGGCGCGACGGCGTGACCGGCGCATCGCCCTGTTTGATCTCCGTGCGCTCGAGCACCGCCGCCACGCCGTTGCCGGTGCACGAGCCGAGCTGGCCCTGGTCGTAGACGGGCGGCATCTGCGAGCGCAGCGAGAACACCTCGGGCAGTTCCACCGCGCGACAGACCTTGCGCTCCAGGTTGAAGATCCGGTCGCGGTGGTCGGGCAGGTCCGGGCGCCAGCCATAACCTTGAATCTTGCGTACGAGGGTCATCGACTGCCTCCTGTTGCCTTACGGTTGTTCCCGCTGCGCCGACGTGCGCGCAACGGCTGGGTCATGACGATGCCAGCCACTCCAAGGACTGGCCGGTTATCGGTTTCTTTCTGGATATCACATTCTGTGGTCTTAAGTTGTGACCGAGTGGGGGCCCGCTCGGGCGTCCGGCCAAAGCTCGCCCGCCCGGATGGCGGTCAGGGCGCGCCTGCCGCAGTGCGAAAGAGACCGGTGCGGATCAGCGCGGCCGCGTCGCGCGCGTCGATCGTGAGCATGGGTCGCTCGGGGAGGCGACATACGTCCGTCCGCTCGCCGCGCCGCGCACTCGCACCGGTCGCACACCGAGGTAGCGCACGCGCATGTCGGCCGCTCGCGCGGGGCGACCGGCGCGGTTCGTGACGCCGCCAGATGTCGCGTCGTGTTTCCATCCCGCCGCCGCAGCGCGCCGCTCGCCGCCGCCCGCTTATGGCCGCAGCAGCTCATCCTGCGCCACTCCCGCGTCGGCCATGAGATCCGGCTGGGACTGCTCGCTCGCTTCCGCGATCCGCTGCAATGCAGCAACTCCATGCCCGCATTGCCGACTCCCGCCGAGCGCCGTCCGCCGGCCGAGATGGCTTCGCCGACATGTCGCGGGCGCGTATGCCGTCGATCCTCGGCGTTAGTGTTTGTCCGATGGACGGGACCGATCAGAGTGTGCGGCGATGAAGCGGGTCGTGCACACCTATCGCGGCGTCGAGACTCTCGTAAACTGGATTGCGTTCGTGCTGGCGACATATCTCGCTGGGGCGAGCGTTTTGCGAGCAGGCAAGTGGCCGAACGAACACGCCTGGCAACCGTGGACCGGCTGGTTCGTCGCGCTTCTCCTCTCTGCTGTCGTCGTGCCGTTCTTCGCGCTGCTCAAGTATTTCGACGCCAGGCAGGAGAAGCTCGACAAGCAGGCGGCGGAGAAGACCACGGAGGAAAGTCAACTGGACGCCGACATGGCACGTCTATGTCAGGAGATGGCCGCGGCGCTCGCACGGGTATGCCAAGGCCTGAGTCTCGACAAGGTCGCCGTTCAGGTCTGGCTTTGCGACGAGGCATCGGGACAGTTCGACCGACGATGGAAGTTCTTTCTGCCGTTCGACCGTCTCGCCAGTGGCATCGTCTGGCGAAAGGGGGTGGGCATTGCCGGGACGGCATGGGCACAGGACCGCGATCTCGCTGTCTCAATCAAGGCGCTCAAGGAGCTGACTCTCACCGAGTTCGAGGGGCTCCCCAATGGTGCCGGCTATGGAATGACCTACGCCCAGACCCAGTCGTCCGCTTATACCGGCATCATTGCGGTGCGACTCTACAATCACGAGGCTGGAGACACACTGCTGGGCATGCTGGTGATCGACTATACGGGAGACGATCAGTGGGACTGCCTGGCAACAGCGATGGACCATCCTGAGGTGTACACAACCGCCGGTGCCTGCGCGCGCCGCCTGAGTGCTGCTAAATTCATGAGGAGCGACCATGACTGACAAAGCCAACGTCAAGACAAGCCAGGCGCTCCCCTACGGAGCAAGGGAGATCCAGCTCGGTTCACCGGACTTCTCCGAGGCACTGGCCATCCGACTCGCGGAGTCGGGGGCATCGGACGAGGCCATCGACGCTGCGGGTGGCCCTGGTACCGCCGAACGGTTGCACGACACGGGCGTTCCTCGACGGGAAGCCGAGGGCGCGGTCGCGAGCACCGCCGCCTAGAAGACTGCTCGAAGACCGGCGCGCGTTGCTGCGACCACCTCATCGGCCTGCGCGCGGCTCAGCACCGGGCTCATCGGGATCGCCAGGTGCGTGCGCGCCGCCTTTTCGGTCCCTGGCAGCTCGGCGCCCGCGCCGCTCCACTCCCGCATCGCCGGCTGGCGGTGAATCGGCGTGCGGTAGTAGGCCTTGCACCCGATCTCCGCGCCGGCGAGCGCACCTTCCAGGCGCGCGGGCTCGGGGTGGGCCACCACATACAGGTGCCACGCCGGCTCGCCGCCCTCCGTCGGGCGCGGCAGCCGCACCAGCTCGCCCAGACCCGCCGCGCGGTAGTGGTCCTCCGCCGCGCGGCGGCCGTCCGACCAGGCGTCCAAATGCGGCAACTGCACGCGCAGGATCGCCGCCTGCAGCTCGTCCAAGCGCGAGTTATAGCCGAGCTGCTCGTAGCTGATCTTGTCGCGCGAGCCGTGAAAGCGCAGCGTCAGCGCGCGCTGCGCGATCTGCTCGTCAGAGGTCGTGATCATGCCGCCGTCGCCGAAGCAGCCCAAGTTCTTGGAGGGAAAGAACGACCACGTCGCCGCCGTGCCCAGCGCGCCCGGGCGCCCAGCCGGCGAGCGCGAGCCCGCGGCCTGCGCGGCGTCCTCCAGCACCGGCACGCCCAGCGCCTCGATCTCGGCGACCGGCGCCACGTTGCCGAACAGATGCACCGCGATCACCGCCTTCGTGCGCGGCGTCAGCGCCGCGCGCACCGTCTCGGCCGTCACGCAGTAGGTCTCCGGATCGACGTCGCAGAACACCGGCGTCGCGCCCGTCGGCGGGATCGCCTCGGCGGAGGCGTAGAAGGTGAACGACGGCACCACCACCTCGTCGCCCTCGCCGACGCCCATCGCGCGCAGCGCGATCGTCAGCGCGTCCGTGCCGTTCGCCACGCCCACGCCGTGCCGCGCGCCGCAGTAGGCGGCGAACTCTTGCTCGAACGCGCTCACCTCGGGCCCGAGGATGTACTTGCCGGAGGCGACCACGCGCGCGATCGCCGCCATCACCTCATCGCGCAGCGGTTCCAGCGGAGTGCGCGTGTCAAACAGCTCAACGGTCATGTGTCATCTGTCCACAGACGCCACGGGTGTGGTGACCGGAGCCGGTGGGTGTCTATGAAACTGCCGGCTTCCGGGTCTCACCAAAGCCCGCTCTCTATTAACGCGGCCTGAGCAGCTCGAGGTCCGCGCGCGTCATCAGCCGGATCAGCTCCTCGAACGACGTCTGCGGCCTCCACTCGAGATCGCGCTCGGCCTTGGCCGGGTCGCCGATCAGGTGATCGACCTCGGCCGGGCGCGCGAACGCCGGGTCGATCGTCACGTATTTGGTGAATTCGCCCAGTCCCGCCTCGTCGAACGCGACTTCGCAGCATTCTCTCACCGAGTGCGATCTGTTCGTGGCGATCACATAATCCTCGGGCGTATCCCTCTGCAACATCAGCCACATCGCTTCCACGTAGTCCTTCGCATAGCCCCAGTCGCGTTCGGCGTCGAGGTTGCCGAGGCGCAACTCGGTCTCCAGCCCGTGCTTGATGGCCGCCGCGTGCCAGGTGATCTTGCGGGTTACGAATTCGCGCCCGCGGCGGGGACTCTCGTGGTTGAAAAGTATTCCACTCGTAGCATGCAGGTTGTAAGACTCGCGATAATTAACGGTAATGAAGTGTCCATACGCCTTCGCCACGCCGTAGGGCGAACGGGGGTAGAACGGGGTCGTCTCGGTCTGCGGCGCCTCGAGCACCTTGCCAAACATCTCGCTGGAGCTGGCTTGATAGAAGCGGGCCTGCGGGCACACTTCGCGCATCGCCTCGAGCATGCGCGTGACACCCACGCCCGTGAACTCCGCGGTCAGCGTCGGCTGGATCCACGACACCGCCACAAAGGACATCGCCGCGAGGTTGTACACCTCCTGCGGCTGCGCCGCGCGCAGCGCATCGACGAGCGAGCGCTGGTCGAGCAGGTCGCCCTGGTGCAGCGTGAGCTCCTCGCGCAGGTGCTCAATCCGATCGAACTTCTCCGTCGAGGCGCGTCGCACCATCCCGTGCACGTCATACCCCTTCTCCAGCAGCAGTTCGGCCAAGTACGAGCCGTCCTGACCGGTGATCCCCGTTATGAGCGCCGAGCGCCTGGCCGTCATGGCGGCAACCCTACCGGTCGGACTCGCGGCCATGTCCGCAGGACCCGCGGCGGTGTCAGCCGGACTCGCCGCGGGAGCCGAGCTCGCGACGCCGCGCGCCGGATCCGCGCCGATGGCGGGCGTACTGGCGCGCGAACCCCACGACGAATCGCGGGTTGTAGCGGGCGTATCGTCGCCACAGCCGCCTGGGCTCGCGGCTCAGCCGGAAGGCCCACTCCAGCCCGTTGCGCCCCATCCACCGCGGCGCCTGGCGGACCAGACCCGCGTGGAAGTCGAACGCCGCGCCCACTCCCACCAGCAGCGGCGCATCCAGGCGCGGGCGCATGCGATGCATCCACTGCTCCTGCCGGGGCTGGCCCGTGCCGACCCACACGACCTGCGCTCCCGATGCGTCGATGTCCGCCAGCAGCCGTTCGTCCTCCGGAATCGTCAGCGGCCTGAACGGGGGGCTTGCGCCGCCGACGATCTCGAGGCCCGGATAGCGCTCGCGCAGGCGCCGCGCCAGCAGTTCGCGCTCGGCGTCCCCACGTCCGCCGTACAGATACATCCGCGTGCCCATGCGCGCTGCGCGCGCGCAGTAGTACGCCATCAGGTCCGGTCCGTACACGCGCGTGGCGTCGGTGTGCCCGAGCGCGCGCAACGCCCACACGAGCGGCATCCCGTCCGGCACCGCCAGCGTCGCCGCCATCACGGCCTCCATCGTCGCCGGGTTCTCCTGGGCGTTCATCACGAGGTTGACCGCCGCCGCCGTCATATACCCGCGCTCCCCCGTCGCCACCATCGCGTCCATCCAGTCCATCACCCGCTCGTAGTCGCTCACCGCCAGCGGGATGCCGAGGATCTCCGCGCGGGGAGGCAGGGTGGCGGTGGCGGGTGTCGATGTGCCGGAGGCCACGATTCGGTGACGATAGCGGCGGCCGAGGCGAGCCGCGGTTCTCGATGGTATTTTGAGCAAATAGCGGCATTCCGCTGAGCCGCAATTCGTCTGGCTCGTCATCTTCCATGGATGAGCCCCTTGCATATACGCCGCTATCGAGCCGACCGGCTGCTGCGCCGGGAGTTCGACGCGATGCGCGGCCGCGTCCTTATGGGCGTTCGCGCGCGCCTGCGCGCGAACGGTGTCGGTCTCGACCGCGCCGACCTGGAAGCCTGCTACTCCCAGGCCTGGCACGGGCTGTACACCACGATGCTCGCCGGCGACGCCGAGGTCGCCAACCCGGAGGGATGGCTGGCGCTGGTGACGTATCGCCGTGCGATCGACGAGCACCGCTCGCGCGTGCGAACCGGGGCATACGCCGCCGCCCCTGCGGCAGGCGAGCGAGCGTCAGACCCCGACCGGGGCCCGGGAGCGCCCGAGCGCGATCTCGCGGGCGAGCTGGACGATCGCGCGCGGCTGCGCCAGCTGATGGAGGGGTTGCGCGGCCGGCTGACCCCGCGCGAGCGCCAGGCGGCCGCGCTGTGCTACCTGCAGGGCTGCTCGCGCGCGGACGCCGCCGCGCGCATGGGTGTCAGCGAGGCGCGCATGCGCAAGCTGATGGACGGGCGTCCCGGCTCGCCGGGCGTCGCGGCCAAGGTCGGCGAGCTGCTGGAGGCGATCCGCGCCGGCTCCTACTGCGCCGAGCAGTCCTCGCTCATGCGCGGGTTCGCCTTCGGCATCCTCGACCCCGCCGGCGAGCGCTACGCCCTCGCGATGGCCCACCAGCGCGCGTGTCCGGCCTGCCGCGCGCATGTGCTCTCGCTGCGCGGCCTCGCCGCGGTGCTGCCGCCGCTGCCACTGCCGCTCGTGCTCGGCGCGGGCGCGGCCGCCGGGGCGGGGGTCACGACCGGGGTCGGCACGGGCGCGAGCGCGGGAACCGGCGTGGGGGCGGGCGGGGCCGTGGGAGCCGGGGGCGCCGCCGGCGGTGGTTGGCTGCTGGCGGGCGGGGGAGTGGGAGCGAAGCTCGCCGTCGGCTGCCTGGTCGCGGTCAGCGTGGGCGCGGGCTGCGTCGCGCTGACCATCGCCCCGCTCGCGCCGCGCCATTCTGTCCATCGCCATCATGCCGTTCATGTGGCCGGCCCGCGCGGTGGCTATGAGGCGCTGAGCGCCGCGCCGGCCGTCGCCCCACCCCTACCAGACGCCGGCTTCTCCACGCCGGCCGGCGCATCCAAGCCGATCTCGGCCGCCACCGCGTCGTCCGCGCCCGCCCCCGCCGCGAGGGCCAGTCGCGAGTTCGGCCCGGAGCAGCCCGCCCGCCACGTGACGGCGTCGCAGCCAAGCGTCTCACACACTGCGCGCGTCGCGTCCGCGGCGGGTGGTGAACCGGCGGGATCGACCGCCGCCTCGACCACGAGCTCGGCGGGCGGCCCATCGGGCGGGGGAGGGGCAGGTCACGAAAGCGGCGGTCCGTCATCGGCCACGCGCGAGTTCGGGCTTGGTTGATGTTTGTTCCTGGCGGCGCATGCGCCGCCATAAGCGGAGATCCGCACATTGTGCTTATAAGGCTGATGTTGTCCCGGGCGGCGCAAGCGCCGCCCGGCGAAGCCGCACATGTGCGGCTCCGTGACGAGCCGCATGCGGCTCGTCATCCGTTGGCGCATGCGCCAACGGCTGGATCGCGCATGCGCGATCCAGGGTCGTCCCGCTCGCGGGACGACCGACCGAATCAGCTTTTTCTTAAAGCATGCGGACCCGCTGGTTTTGCATGCGGTATGGCTGCTCCACCCGCTTTCGCCGCATGCGGGACGACCTACCAATCAGCTTTCTCAAAGCATGCGGCCAGCAGATTTAGCCGCATGCGGACGCCCGATGACTCAGCTCTGCGGGAACACCTTCATCAGCCGCCCCAACGCCAGCGGATTCCCGCGCGGTCGCAGCCTCCCGGTGACGATCGCGCGGCGCGGGTCCAGGCGCTCGCCGACGATGTCGATCCAGTCCTGATAGGCCAGGCGCAGGCGCAGGTCCGGGTGCGGCGCCTCGCCCTCGGCGACCGTGCTCGAGCCGTTCTCGACGGTCAGATGCCAGGTGGGGACGTCGGGGTCGGTGAACTCCCATTGGAAGGTCGTCGCCCGCTTGAGCCCGTGCTGTGGGTTGACCTGGCGGCGGATCATGTCGAACAGCGTCGCGAGCGTCTCGGGGTCGCGCTTGGACGGCCCTTCGCGCACGCCGATCACGCCCGCCTGCGCCAGCGCGCGCCCGCGCTGGGAGACCTCCAGCGGGGTCAGTCCGGGCGGCAGCAGCGCCGGTCCGGGCAGCGTCTCGGCGGCCAGGCCGGCGGAGCGCAGCTTGGTCGTCATCGACGTCAGTCCCTCCACGCCGACCTCGTCGTAGGTCGCGCCGAACACTGTGATGTAGCGTTCGTCCCACCCCGGCGGCATCAGCACCTGGGCGGTGTAGCGCGTCACGTCGCGCAGGATGCGTGCGACCGCCTTCGGCACCCGCACGGGGTCTTCGCGCTTGAGGTCGGCCAGCAGCTTCACGCCGAACCCGATGTGGCGCTGCTCGTCGGCGGCGATGTTCTGCATCCCCTCCCGGAACGCCGGCAGCTGGTCGCGCCGCTCGAGGTAGCTGCAGATGAAGTGCTGCCCGGGCTGGGCGAGCACCGCCTCGATCACGATGTGATACAGCGCCACCGCCGCCGCCAGCTGGGCGGGGGAGCGGTCGGCGCGCAGCTCGTCGGCCATGCGGTCGAGGCGGTCGAATATCTTCCTGAACCCGGGCGTCAGCTGCGGCTTGATCGCGCGCAGCCCGCTGTCCATCGAGCCGTCGCCGATACCGCACACCTCGTGCATGAAGCGCTTGAAGAACACCGCGTGCCTGGCCTCGTCGACCTGCTGGGTGGCGAGAAAATACTTCTGCTCCTCTTTGGGCGCCGCATCGATGTATGGCGACAGGTTGTCCGCGACCGCGTCCTCGCCCCAAAAGAACAGCGAGTAGTTCCACAGCGCCGCCGTGCGCTCGAACTCGGTGAAGTCCTCCCGCCACTGGCGCGCGTCCTCGGTGAAGTCGAGCTCGGTCGCCCGCCAGTTACCGCGCTCCCAGCGCGCATACAGGTCTTTGTAGGAGATCGCATCCGCCGGCAGGCTCGCCGGGTTGGAGGAGTCCGGGTTGAAGGAGTCGGTGGGGATGGGGCTCGTAGTCGTGGTCGCTGCGCTCGCCATTGGCTGCTCCTGGGTAGGGCGTGGTCGCCGATCCGTGCCCACGACCAAGCGGCCGCGACGCGACGGATAACGAACGTTATCGCAATAGCAGACGCTCTGTCAAGTAGGATGTGGAGTATGGAGACGGCCCCGGTCGCACCCGTCGAGCAGGATGCACAGGCATCATCGTCATCATCGCGCGCGCGGCTGACGCGCGAGCAGAGCAAGGCCCACACCCGCTCGCGGCTGCTGGACGCGGCGCGGACCGTGTTCGCGCGGGGCGGCTATCACGGCGCCACCGTCGAGCAGGTCGCCTCCGAGGCGGGGTTCTCGACGGGCGCGCTGTACTCGAACTTCGACGGCAAGGAGGATCTGTTCCTCGCTTTGATGGAGCGCGAGATCGACGCCCACGCGCGCGAGATTGCGGCGGCCGTCGAGAACCGTCACTCGGTCGCCGAGCGCGCCACCGGCGGCGCGCGCCAGTGGATGACGATGATCGAGCGCGAGCCCGAGCTGCTGCTGCTGTTCATGGAGTTCTGGGCCTACGGCGTGCGTGACCCCACCGTGCGTCCCAAGGTCGCGGCAAGATTTGCGCAGATGCGCGAGCTGCTCACGCGGCTGATCGCCGACGGGATGCGCGAGTTCGAGCTCGAGCTGGCGCTGCCCGCCGAGCAGCTCGCGCTCACGATCGACGCGCTCGCCGACGGCATCGCCCGGCAGAAGCTCACCGACCCCGACGCCGTGCCCGACGATCTGATGGGCCGCGTGCTCTCGCTGCTGTTCGCCGCGGTCACGCGGCCGGCAGGGGGTTAGGGCCAGAGGGGCTCGCGCCACAAAGCCCTTGCACCACAAGGTCTTTGTACTACAAAGGCTTTGTACTACAAGGGCCTTGCAGTAATGGCGGAGGAGTCCGCTCGCATCGGCCGGATGCGCAGCGTCATGACCTCGCTGTATGTTACAGTGTCTTACATGGCCGGAGCCCGTCAATTCTCGGCTCGTTTGGATGCGTCGGTGCTCGATCGGCTGGAGCGTCGCGGCGCGCGCGCGGGCCTGAACAAGTCTCGTCTTGCGGAGCGCTACATCGACGAGGGGATCCGCATCGAGGATCACCCGGGGATCGTGTTCCGCGACGGCCCCGCTGGTCGTCGCCCCGGACTCGCGGTCGGCCCGGATGTCTGGGAGGTCATTGGTGTGCTCAAGGGGGCTCCCGAGCGCGGCGAGACGGCAATCCTCTACACGGCCGACTACCTGAATCTCACGCCCTCTCAGGTGCGCTCTGCCGTCAGCTACTACGCCACCTACCCAGCCGAGATCGATGAGTGGATCGCTCGCAACGACGAGGAAGCCGAGGCCGCGGAGGCCGTGTGGCGTCGTGAACAGGCAGCGCTTGCTTGAAGCTGCTGCTCGACGAGATGTATACGGCGGCGGTTGCTGAGCAACTCCGCGAGCGCGATCACGATGTCATCGCCGTTGCAGAGCGCGCCGACCTGCGCGGCACCCTCGACGAGGATCTCCTCTCCTGGGCGCAAGCTGAGGATCGCGCTCTCGTCACCGACAACCAGCGTGACTTCATCCCGATCCATCATCGCCGCATCGCAAGCGGCCATGACCACAAGGGCCTGCTCTTGACGACCAACCGGCGCTTCCCACGCGGCCAGCCGGCGACCACCGGCAAGCTCGTCGTGGCTCTCGACCTGTTCCTTCACACCACCGCGTCTTCCATCGCCCGCAACCCCAGCTTCATCCACTGGCTCCAGTAGTGCAACGGCGGACCTTCCCCGGGCTGGCACTACGCGCCCGGCACGCACAGGCACGCATAGTGCACCGTGAACAGCCGCGGGGCCAGGCCCGGCGCCAGACGGTGCAGGCCGGCGCGCAGCGCCCACTTCGCCCTGGCGCGCGCCCGCGCCGACCGGGTCGTTGCGAAGAACGCGTGTACCGCCAACGGCAGCGGATCCTCCAGCTCGCACGCGATCCGCAGGCCGGCGCGCGCGACGATCGCCCGCGCGCCGGCGCGATCCAGGCGCTGCAGGTGTCCCACCTCCCGCGCGTGCGCGCGCTTTGCGGTCCGCCGCGCCGACACGTTGGCCTCCAGCGGCACCTCCATCGCCACCGCGCCGCACGCGCGCGCCGCCTCGGCCAGCAGCGCGGGCGGATCGGGCACGTGCTCCAGCACGTGGGAGAGAATCCCCAGGTCGTAGTCGCCGTCCCTCGCGGGCAGGTGGATGCCGTCGTAGCACTCGACCGCGTCGATCTCGGCTCGCCCGCGTGCTATCTCCACGGCCGCCTCGGTGATCTCCACACCCTGAAGACGCCCGCCGAACTCGCGCGCACGCAGCTCGCACAGCAGCGCCCCATCCCCGCATCCGATCTCCAGCGTGCTCGTCGGGCGCAGGTCCGAGCGGGCGCACAGCGCGAGCACGTGGTCGGCCTTGCCGACCGCCCCCAGCGCCCGCCAGCGCGCGTATAACACGGCATCCGCCGGGTCTCGCTGTGCGTACGCATCGTCGTAGAAGCGAACGAGCTGGGCCTGGGCGTCCACCGCGCGATTATGGCTCACCTCCAGATGGGTTGACCGGCGGGTCGGGCGGGTAGGAATTGCTAGCGTGTGTGGACAACTTGATGAAGTCGCTATGCAGACACGCCACGGCGCGTGTCGACCCTGAGGCGCCGCTAGGTCAGCGGCTCGCAAGGGGACTGTACGGCATGGAGAGCGAGCCGGGATGGCGCGCTCAAAGCCAGGAGAAAGCCCAAGGTAGGAACCCATAGGACGTCATCGAATCATCGCCTCGCCTGCCGCACCCATGGTCCTTCGTCGGTGTTTCGATGCGACGCGGAGCGCGCATCTCCTCGTCCGCTCGACCCATCCTGCGTCGACCGCCGCCGTCGTGGCGCCCGGGTCGCGTCCCGCTCATCCGGAGCGACGCTCGAGCCGATAGCAACAGCAATGACCCCACCGTCCGACAAGTCCAACCAGCCAGGCGTATCGCGCCAGAGCACCACCTCGCTGCCGCTGACCGGCAGGCTCGCGCGGGACGCGCCACGCCCGCTGTCGGGCCACACGGGAAGGTTCGCCGGCCCGCTGCAGCTGCTGCTGGAAGGCCAGGGCTGGGGCGTGCTGCGCCCGACTGTCGACTTCGTGCTGCTGTGCGTCGCGGTTGTGGCCGCGCTCGGCGGCGTGAACGCCACCTTTAACGTCTCCGCCGAGCTGGCGCCGCTGCTGGCGCTGCCGCCGCTGGTGCTGCTCCTGTTCTACCTGCGCGGGCTCTACCGCACGCGCCTGCGCGCTTTGATTCTCGACGGAGTGGTGCCCGTCGTCAGCGGTGTGTCGGTGGCCGCGATGGCGGCTGCGATGATCGGCCTGTTCGCCAACGGCCAGGCGCCGAGCCAGTCCGACGGCGTGCGGGTCTGGCTGTTCGCGCTGCTCGCGGTCGGGTTCGGGCGCATCACCCTGTCGCTCACCCAGCGCTGGGCGCGCTCGCGCCGGCTGATCGGCAAGCCGGTGCTGATCATGGGCGCCGGGCTGGTCGGCTCGCAGGTCGCGCGACGGCTGGAGAGCCACCCCGAGTACGGGCTGCTGCCGGTCGGCTTCCTCGACGACGATCCCCGCACCACGGCCGAGGTCGGCGGTCGCGACGTGCCAGTCATCGGCACGATCGAGGATCTCGACGAGGCCGTGCGACGCGGAGGGGTCCGCAACCTGATCGTCGCGTTCTCATCCGTCGCCGACGCTCGCGTCAGCCGCTTGATCCAGCGCTGCCAGGAGCTCGGCATCGAGGTGTCGGTCGTGCCGCGCATGTTCGACACGATCAACGACCGCGTCGGCTACGACACGGTGGGCGGCCTGCCGCTGCTGTCCTTCAGCCGGGTCAATCCCAAAGGCTTCCAGTTCGCGATCAAGTACGCGATCGACCGGATCCTCGCCGGCGTGGTGCTGCTGGCGCTGTCGCCGCTGCTCGCCGCGATCGGCCTCGCGGTCAAGCTCTCGACCGGGGGCCCTGTGCTGTTTCGCCAGCCGCGCGTCGGTCTCGACGGACACGAATTCGAGATGCTCAAGTTCCGCACGATGCGCGGCTCGCCCGACGAGCACGGCGAGAGCGATGCCGACTGGGCCGAACGGATCGTCGGCGGCTACGACGAGACCATGTCTGCGGCCTCCGGCGGAGCGGGCGAGTCGGACGATCGCAGGACGGGCGTCGGGCGTCTGCTGCGCCGCATGTCCTTGGATGAGCTGCCCCAGTTCTGGAACGTGTTCAACGGCGACATGTCGCTGATCGGACCACGTCCGGAGCGGGTGAGCTATGTCAAACGGTTCGAGCCCATCGTCTATCGCTATGGCGACCGCCACCGCGTCAAGTCGGGGATCACCGGCTGGGCTCAGGTGCACGGGCTGCGCGGCCAGACCTCGCTGGAGGAGCGCATCGAATCGGACAACTATTACATCGCCTATTGGTCGCTCGGGTTGGACGTGAAGATCGTGCTGCTCACGATCCTCGCGCTGTTTCACCGCGCCGACTGAGGACGCGCGCACCGCGCTTCTAGACCGACGACCCGGTAGCGTACGCTGGAACACGAAACATGTCCCCAACGTGGATCTGGATGCAAGTGGCGATCGTCGTGTTCGTGCTGATCGGCATGGTCATCGCGATCGTCAGGCTCGCCTGAGGCGTTCGGTCAACCGTGGTGCTTGGCCGGGTGGCGCCCGGCGGGATGGCGCTGGACTGAATGGCGTCGGGCTAGGTGGCGCCAGCCTGGATGGCGCGGGGCTGAATGGCGTCGGGCTAGGCGGCGCCAGCCTGGATGGCGCGGGGCTGAATGGTGCCTGGCGTGCCGGTGCGAGGTGTGGTGATGGCCGTGCCCGAAGCGCGCAAGTCGGCGATGGAGCTTCCCGTGGAACCGCGCTCCTGCGGCGAGCGCACGATGACGAGGGCGCTGCCTGATGACGGTCCTTGTGTAGGTGGTGGTGCTGGTGGTGGTGAGTGGTTGGGTGGGTGTGTTGGTGTTGGTGAGTTGGTTGGCGCAGGGGCTTGTGTTGTTGATGCGGTAGTCGCCGGTGTTGGGGTTGGCGTATTGGGGGTTGGCGGTGGTGT
>DATMPZ010000042.1:0-29266 GCA_035567335.1 Solirubrobacteraceae bacterium | reverse complement strand
GACGGTGCGGTTGACGATCGTCATCTGCCCGCCGCCGACGAGCTCCTTGAACTTCACGAGCGAGAAGTCGGGCTCGACGCCGGTCGTGTCGCAGTCCATCAGGAAGCTGATCGTCCCGGTCGGCGCGAGCACGGTCGCCTGCGCGTTGCGGTAGCCGCCCAGCTCGCCAAGCTCCACGGCCTCGTCCCACGAGCGCCGCGCGGCCGCGAGCAGCTCGGCGTCCGCGCAGATCTCGTCGTCGATCGCGTGGGCGGCGTCGCGGTGCATCGCCATGACGTGGTTGTGCTCGACCCGGTTTTCGGCGTAGCGCTCGTAGGGTCCGAGCGCGCCCGCGATGCGCGCGGACTCGCGGTAGGCGCGACCGGTCATCAGCGCGGTGATCGCCGCCGCGACGCCGCGCCCCGAGTCGGAGTCATAGGGCGTGCCGTTGCTCATCAGGTACGCGCCGAGGTTGGCGTAGCCGAGGCCGAGCTGGCGGAACGCGCGGGCGTTTGCGCCGATCTCCTCGGTCGGGTAGCTGGAGGGCGAGACGACGATCTCCTGCGCGAGCAGCACGACATCCACGGTGTGCTCGAAGGACGCGACGTCGAGCGTGCCGTCGGCGCGGCGGAACTTCATCAGGTTCAGCGAGGCGAGGTTGCAGGCGGAGTCGTCGACGTGCATGTACTCGCTGCACGGATTCGACGCGTTGATGCGGCCCGAGACGGGGCAGGTGTGCCAGCGGTTGATCGTCGTGTCGTACTGCACGCCCGGGTCCGCGCAGCGCCAGGCGGCCTGCGCGATCTCGCGCATCAGCTCGCGGGCGGACACGGGCTCGCCCACGGGCTCGCCGGTGAGGCGGGACGTGAGGCGCCACTCGCGATCGTGCTCGACGGCCTGCATGAACTCGTCGGTGACGCGCACCGAGTTGTTGGCGTTCTGGTACTGGATCGACTTGAAGCCGTCGCCGTCGATCGACATGTCAAAGCCGGCGTCGCGCAGCGCCTGCGCCTTGTCCTCCTCGCGGGCCTTGCACCAGATGAACTCGCGGATGTCGGGGTGGTCGACGTCGAGCACGACCATCTTGGCGGCGCGGCGGGTCTTGCCGCCGGACTTGATCGTGCCCGCCCAGGAGTCGGCGCCGCGCATGAACGACACCGGCCCGGAGGCGGTGCCGCCCTTGGCGAGGTGCTCCATCGAGCCGCGGATGTTCGACAGGTTGATGCCCGAGCCCGAGCCGCCGCGGAAGATCATCCCCTCCTTGGTGTTCCAGTCGAGGATCGACTCCATCGTGTCCTTGACGGAGAGGATGAAGCAGGCCGAGCACTGCGGGGACTCCTCGAAGCCGACGTTGAACCACACGGGCGAGTTGAATGCGGCCATCTGGTGCAGCAGGATGTGGGTCAGCTCGGCCTCGAAGGCGTCGCCGTCGGCGTCGGTCGCGAAGTAGCCCCGCTCGCGCCCCCAGCCGGCGATCGTGCCGGCGACGCGGCCGATCATCTGCTTGACGGAGCGCTCCCGGGCGGGGTGTCCGAGCTGGCCGCGGAAGTACTTCTGGGCGACGATGTTCGTCGCGTTCTGCGACCAGGTCGTGGGGAACTCGACGTCGGTCTGCTCGAACGCGACGCGGTCGCCGTGGCCGATGCGCGCGTCGCGGCGCTCCCACTGGACCGTGTCGAAGGGATGCGTGTCCGGCGAGGTGAAGTAGCGCTCGATCGACAGCGCGGCGCCGGGGGCCGACTGCTCGGTTGCGGTGGGGTGCGTGGTGGTGTCCATCGGCCTTGCTCCTTGTTTGCTGGGGCCGAGCATCATCCCTCCCGAGCCGGACGGAAAAACCGCAGAGGGACCTCTCATTTTAGAAGGTCCGGAGGCCGCGCGGGCTATCGGCCGAGCCTGGCCCAGTCGGTGAATTCGGCCCACGTGGCCGAGGTGCGAAAGCCCGCCTCGGCCATCGCGTGGCGCATGGAGACGAGCCAGCGCGGTTCGTATGCGCGCGAGCGCGCGAACGCCCAGGCGGCGCACGCGAGCAGCAGCAGCGCGGCGATGGCGGCGAGGACGAGGGCCTCCGTCGACACGCGCGCCGAGCCGCGCGCACGTGGGCGTACGCGCGGGCTTGGAGCGGCCGTTCGGCCGAGGTGGTTCACCGCCGGGGAGCTCGGGGCGGCAAGCCTCGTCGAGGGCGCCGTGCGCGTCGCGGCGGCGGCGGGTTTGGAGGCCGTGGTGGCGGCGGGCGTGGGGGCCGTGCTCGCCGGATGGACTCTGGCCGAGGCGGGTATCGGGAAGGTCGGCGTGGTGGCGGCGGGCGTGGAGGTCGTGCTCGCCGGATGGACTCTGGCCGAGGCGGGCGTCGGGAAGGTCGGCGTGCTCGCCGGCGTCGCCGCCGGGGCGGGCGCTGGAAGGGCGAGCGCAAGGGCGAGGGCGGCGAGGGGCAGGCGGACGAAGAACACTGCGAGGCTCATAGTAGATCCTCGATCGCGAGCAGCGCGCCGGCGAGGAGGCGGGTGGGCGGCAGGGAGGCGTCGAGGACGCGGAAGCGCTCTGGCTCGGCGCGGGCGAGCTCGTCATAGGCGGCGGCGATGCGCGCGAAGAAGGGGCCGTCCTCGCGCTCCAAGCGGTCGGCGCCGGCGGCGCGGGCGTCCTGGCGGGCGCGGCCGTCGGCGGGGGCGATGCGCAGCAGCAGCGTGCGGTCGGGGGCGAGCGAGTCAGTGGCGAAGAGGTTGATCGCGCGGACGGGCTCGACGCCCAGCTCGCGGCCCGCGCCCTGGTAGGCGAGGGAGGAGTCGACGAAGCGGTCGAGCAGGACGAGGACGCCGGCGTCGAGGGCGGGGCGCAGGCGCTCGCGCACGAGCTGGGCGCGGGCGGCCGCGTAGAGCAGGGTCTCCGCGCGCGGGTCGACCGCGAAGGCGGGGTCCATGACGAGCGCGCGGATGCGCTCGGAGAGGGGCACGCCGCCGGGCTCGCGCAGGAGCTCGACGCGGACGCCGCGCTCGCCGAGGGCGGCGTGCAGGCCGCGGGCGAGCGTCGACTTGCCGGCGCCGTCGAGGCCCTCGATCGTGATCAAACGGCCGTCGGCCACGAGCGTGGACGGTAGCGGTTGCGCACGTCGCCCAGCCGGTCGGGCGGATGGCGACGCGAGGGTGGCCTACGATAGGTGAGTGAGTGGGGTGGCGATGGCGGTGGCGAGCATCTCCGACGTGGACGCGGCGCTGCCCGGGATCGCGGGGCATCCTCACGCCCGCGCCGTCCTGGGAGCCGGGCTGGGGCCGCGGGGCAGGCCCTCGCACGCGTATCTGCTGCACGGGCCGGCGGGCGCGGGCAAGCGCAGGATCGCGAGGGCGCTGGCGGCCGCGCTGCTGGCCGACGGGGCCGGCGACGAGGAGATGGCGCGCGCGGTCGCCGCGCGGGTGCAACGGGGGGCCCATCCGGATCTGACGTGGGTGCGCCCGAGCGGGGCGGCGGAAATGCTCGTGAGCGACATCGACGAGCCGGTCGTGGCCGCCGCCACGCGGACGCCGTTTGAGGCGCAGCGGAGGGTGTTCGTGATCGAGGCGGCGGAGACGCTGAACGAGCAGGCGGCGAACCGTCTGCTGAAGACGCTGGAGGAGCCGCCGGCGTATGCGCATCTGGTGCTGGTGAGCGATCGCAGGGAGGAAGTGATGGCGACGATCGCCTCGCGCTGCGTGCACGTGCGGTTCGACGCGCGGTCGGCGGAGGCGATCGCGCGGGAGCTGCGCGCGCAGGGGTGCGCGGATGAGGCGCGGGCGCGGGCGTGCGCGCGGTTGGCGCTGGGGGATGCGGGGCGGGCGCGGATGCTCGCCGGCGAGGAGGGCCGGGCATTGCGGCGGGCGTCGGAGGGATATGTGCGCTCGGCGCTTGAGGGCGAGACGGGAGAGCGCAGGTGGGCGGAGTTGCTGGCGGCCGCCACGGCGGCGGGGGCGAGCGCGGGCGAGCAGGTGGAGGAGCGGCTGGCGCGGGAGCTCGAGCTGGCGCTGAGCAGGGAGCGCAGGAAACTGGAGCGGGAGGCGCAGGATGCGCGCAGGCGGGTGCAGCGCAGGGCGCGCGCGCGGGCGCTGGATCGGGGGCTTGCGCTGGTGGAGCTGTGGCTGCGCGACGTGATGTGCGTGCGGGAGGGGGCGCGGGAGCTGGCGTATGCGGTGGACAGGATGGGCGAGCTGGAAGCCGACGCGCGGGCGCGCGGGAGCGTGGCGCGCGCGGGGGTGGAGCTGGTGCGCGAGACGCGAGCGCGGATCGCGTCGAACGTGGGCGAGGAGCTGGCGCTCGAAGCGCTGGCGTACAGGCTGCAGGCGCTCGCGGAAGGCTGAGAGGTGGAGCTTTGGGGCGAGGGGGCTGAGCGGCCCAACGAATGCGGGGGACGCCCACCTGATTCGGGCGGCGTTCAGTCGGCGAGTGGTCCTAGATTGGGCTCCAACCCGTAGGTCTCGAAGGCGAGGAAGCGCGAGAAGAGGCGGTTGTCGGGGCCGTGGAAGTCCGAGGAGCCGGTGCTGAGCAGGTCGAGCTCGGCGCAGCGGGCGGCGAGGAGCTCGGTCTGGGGACGGGTGTGGGTTATGTAGAAGGCCTCGAGGCCGTCGATTCCCAGCGCGTGGAAGCGGTCGAGCATCGCCAGGGATTCGTCGGAGTCCGACACGTCCCAGAAGGGGTGTGCCCAGACGGCCACGCCGCCGGCGGCGTGGATCGCGGCGATCGCCGCGGAGACGGTGGGGGTCTCGCGCAGGCGGAAGGCGGGGCGGCCCTCGACGAGGTAGGCGCGGATCAGAGAGCCGATGTCGTCGATCTGCTCTGCGCGCAGGCGCGATGCGTTGGCGGGCGCGGAGAGGACGGCCTGCGCCAGGTGGGGGCGCCCGATCGGCTGTCCGGCGGCGACGCGCGCGCAGATCGCGGCGTCGTCGAGGGCGAGGCCCTGCTCGCGCAGGGCGTCGGCCATGCGCAGGGTGCGGCGCTCGCGGTCGGCCAGGAAGTGGGCGAGGGTGGCGGCGAAGGCGGGGTCTGAGTGGTCGAGCAGGTAGCCGAGGATGTGCAGTTCGCGCGCGGCGCCGGGGGCGCCCTGCGAGGCGGGGTCGTCGATCGAGGAGATCTCGACGGCGGGGACGATACGAACGCCGAGGCGCTCGCCGGCCGCCATTGCCTCGGAGACTCCGGAGACGGTGTCGTGGTCGGAGAGCGCCAGGAGCTCGACGCCGGCGGCGGCGGCGCGGGCCACGACCTCGGCGGCTCCAAGCGCGCCGTCGGAGTGGGTGGAGTGGGATTGCAGGTCGAAGGCGGGGGCCACGGGCGGCGAAGCCTAGGCGATCCCAAAATCAGCTGCGGGGGCTGACCTCAGGCTGGCCGGCCTGACGAGGCGGGTTGCCGGCCGACTGCAAACGGTCCGTCCCCGCGCGCGCCACCGGGGGCTGCGAAGCCTGCGCGATCGAGGCGATCAGCTGAGCGGGGCTCCGTTGGCGTCCTCGTGTAAGCAGGCGAGGCTGTCGTAGTCGGGTGTGGCGAGCAGCCTGGAGACGTGCCGGCCGGTGGCCTCGCGCAGGAAGCGCACGGACGCGTGATAGCGGCGGGCCTTGGAGGGCAGCGCCTCCTCCGCGCCGGGGGTCGCGTCGTCCAGCGCGGCGAAGGCCGCGTCGGTCTCGGCGGCGAGCCGGGAGGCCTCCAGCCAGGTGACTTCCAGATAGGCCAGGGCGGCGCCGAGCTGCTCCTCGGGGAGCGCGTCGGGGGTCTGCAGCTGGCGCAGGACGGGGACGACTTCGCGGCTCAGCCAGCGCTGCTCGGCGTAGGCGCGCAGCAGCAGGCATACGTCGGGAGGGGGGGATTGGTCGCGATCGTGGGACATGAGGCATCCGTGCTCTCGGGAAGCGCGTCTGCTCAGGGCTTCGACCGCAGCGGGCGGGGGCTTTAGGAGTAGGAGCCAGTCTCCACGTCTCTCCAGCCTGCCCATGCAGCGTCGTTGCGGTATTTGCGAAAGAAAGCGATCGTCGTCGTCGTCGGAGTCTCGGACGATCGACCCAGGCGAGTGCTCAAGGAACGAACCGGGTAGGGCCGATAGAAGCGGAGGGAGCGACAGAGCGACGAGATGCAGATCATCCACGCCATCCACGACCCGAGCGCCCGCGCGCCGGGCCAGCGCACGCGCGCGATCGTCAGGCGGCTGCGGCTGCGCACGCTCGTCGCGCTCGGGGTGCTCGCCGTGGCGAGCGCGCTGCTGGGGCGGACATTCGGCCTGCGCGACGTGCGGTTCCTCGGCTCGGAGGTGGGGCTGCTGGTGGCGATGTTCGTCGTGCTGCGCTACGTGATGCCGCTCGTCGATCGCCACGACCGCGGCGCCACGGGCGAGGAGCAGGTCGGCAGCCTGCTGGAGGGGTTGGAGGGCGGGGGCTGGCACGCGATCCACGATGCGAGCCTCGGCAACGGCAACGTCGACCACATCCTGATCGGCCCGGCGGGGGTGTTCACGGTCGAGACCAAGAGCCACCCCGGGCCCGTGCGCGTGGCGCGCATCCACGGCGCGACGATCACCCAGGCGCAGGCTCAGCGAAAGGCGATCGCGCGCGTGACGGGCATGGAGGTGGAGCCGCTGATCGTCTACAGCCGCGCCTGGATCGACCGCCCGCTGGCGCGGCGCAAGGGGGTGCGGGTGCTGCCCGCGCGGATGCTGGCGGGGTATCTGGACCGCCGTCGGGCGACGCTGTCGCCCGAGCAGGTCCGAAGCGCGCGCGAGCAGGTCGCGAGGGCGCTGCGCGAGCACCGCGCAGGCGGTCGTCAGCGCCACCGAGCCCCCTGAAGCTCAGGCCCCTTTGGTTGGGGGCTTGACAAATGTTCAGGCTTGAGCTATGTTATGTCAGTTGTTTGCGTCCTGTCATGGGATGCGGTAAACATAGGATCGGGTTTGGGTCTTCCCTTGTGGTCGACCTTGCAGCGCTTATAGAGGGTTTCTTCGGAGAGGGACCTGAATCGCTTCGGTGAGGGAGCTGTTTTCGCGTGAGTTCGTTGGGAACATACGTGCCAGAGATCGCCGCGCGCCCGGTGGGGCCCGTCTGTAGATGCGTCAGCGCTGCTGACTCATCTCTCTCTCTCTCTCTCTCTCTCTCGGCCCGTAGGGCCGGCCCCCTCCGTTCGGCGCTGACGCGCCGCCCGGGATCCCCCGTAGGGGGAGGGGGAAGGTATGGCCGTAACCGCCTCCGTTCGGCGCTGACGCGCCGCCCGGGATCCCCCGTAGGGGGAGGGGGCGCCTGATGCCCACGCGCGCACCAACCACGCGTGTACCCGCTCGTCGTCCCCGTGTGCGTGGTCGCGCGGACGCGGTGCGCTCGCGTAAGGCGCCGGGCGAGAAGTCGTCCTCGCGTGAGCGCGTGGTGGAGATCCAGCGCACGCGGTTGCTGGTGGCGGCGTTGGGCGCGATCGATGAGCTCGGGTATGCGCGCGTGACGGTCGCGCACATCGCCGCGCGTGCGCGGGTGTCGCGGCGCACGTTCTATGACCTGTTCGACAGTCGCGAGGACTGTCTGCTCGCGGCGCTTCAGAGCGTCGCCGCGATGATCCGCGACGAGCTCCTCGCGGCCGAGCTCGACGGGCTGGCCTGGCGCGAGCGGGTGCGCACTGGGTTGTGGAGCATCCTGTCGTTCTTGGAGCGCGAGCCGGCGCTCGCGCGCGTGGTCGTCGTGCAGGGATTGCGCGGCGGCCCGAAGGTGCTGGAGCGCCGCGAGCGGATCCTGGCGGAGCTGGCGAGGGTCGTCGATCAGGGGCGAAGCGAGGGCTCCCCGCGCAGCATCGAGTGTCCGTCGGTGACCGCCGAGGGTTTGGTCGGCGCGGCGTTCTCGATCGTGTACGGACGGCTGGTCCGGGGCGAGCGCAGGCCGCTCACGGACCTGTATGGGGAATTGATGGGACTGATCGTGCTGCCCTACCACGGTCCCGCGGCCGCGCGCCGCGAGCAGGCCCGCCCCGCACCCGCGGCGATCCGGGGCGAGACCGCACGCCACGCTCACGGGACGACCATAGGAGAGGAGGACCCGGAAAGTAACGGGCGCTCCGCCCGCGGCGTGAGTGATCCGCTCGCGGGCGTGCCGATGCGCCTCACATACCGCACGACGCTCGTGCTCGAGGCGATCGCCACGCGCCCCGGGGTGAGCAACCGCACGGTCGCGGACCTCGCGGGGATCGCCGACCAGGGCCAGATCTCAAAGCTCCTCTCGCGCCTGGAACGCCTCGGGCTGACTCAGAACACCGGCGAAGGGCACGCTAAGGGCGAACCCAACGCGTGGACACTCACACCCCTGGGCCACCAGGTCACGCGGCGCCTGGGCACGAATACCCACCACAACGAGGCGAACTCGTGATGCGCCAACCAGCAGCGGTGAAGACCGCAGGGACCGCTTCCCGCCATCAGCCGAGTTCAGCTGTGCTTCTCGATGAGCTTCAGGTGCTCGACCGGGACGGTGACCAAGTCCAGGGTTTCGCCGGCGTCGCCCACGATCTCGACTTCCTTCACGTCGCCGTAGTCGCTGACGACGGTGCCGGTTGTACCGGTGGGCCAGTTGCCGACTCCGTCGACCTTCTTGATCGGCCGTTCGAAGGCGACGACGTCGACTTCTCCGATTGCGTGCTCGACGGTGGCCATCTACCTTCTGCGTGGGGGGAGAGGGAGGTGGCGGTACAGCACGACGGTGCAGCAGGTCGCGCAGATGAGCACGATCGCCCACAGGGGGGCGCCCAGGATCAGGGCGCCCACCGCGACGATGGCCATCAGCCAGGATATGGCGTGGTCGTAGCGGTCGAGCTCGGTCATGACACGATCCTAGCGACGAAGACAAAGAACGTCAACAGGCCGAGGGGCATCCCGATGGTGAAGCCGATGCCCATACCCCGATTGATCAGGTCGGCGCGCACGTGGGCAGGGGTGGCGTCCAGCGCAAACAGCGCCGCGGGCAGTCCCGAGCAGAAGGCCGTGACGCCGCCCAGGACAGTCGCCCAGGCGAGCAGGCCGTTGACAACGGACGTCCCCAGCGAGGGGCTGGCCTCGCAGAGGATGTGGATGACGGCCGGGCCGGACATGCCAGGCACCGTACGAGGGGCTTGGGAGGGAACTCTCGGGCGAGCGCTGGATCGCTCATGTTTTCGGGGCGTCTCGTCGGAAAGTTGGCGCGTTTGCGCTCTTGTCCCCGTATTTGGAACGCCGCAAAGGCGATTCAACCCAACCGGCTGCCACCCGTGCTGCCCCCCGATCTTCGCCACTTCAACCCACAACGCGTGCGTAGCGCCGAGCGCTCACACGCTCGACTCCCTCAAGGAGGAGAGATACCCATGATGACGATGTTCTCAGCGATGCGTAAGCGGATGCGTGTGAGTCCGACGACGATGATCGCGACGCTCGCGTTGGTCTTGGCGATGACGGGTGGCGCGTATGCGGCGAGTAGGTATGTGATCACCTCGACGAAGCAGATCAGCCCGTAGGTGCTTAAGGCGCTCAAGGGCAACGCCGGAACAAACGGCGCTGCGGGCGCCCAGGGGCCGGCCGGTCCGCAGGGTCCGGCCGGCCCGGGCGGCAGCGGTAAAGAAGGCGCCGCGGGCAACGAAGGCCCCGCGGGCAAAGAAGGCCCTCCGGGCAAAAACGGCAAAGACGGTAAAGAAGGCAGTCCGTGGACCGCCGGCGGCACCCTTCCGTCCGGGAAGACCGAGAAGGGCGTGTGGAACATCTACGGCACCGCGGCCACCGCAAACCAGCATTTCGGTACGAGCGCGAGCTTCGTGATCCCGCTGGCGGCGGAACCGGCGCCCCATTTCATCAGAGCAGACGGAAAGGAAAGCTTCTACAACACCGTCACGAAAGAAGAAGAAGAGCGCACCCAGCCAGCGTGTCCTGGCCTAGCTGTAGAACCGGCTGCCACGCCGGGAAACCTGTGCGTCTATGACGCACGCGAAGAAAACACCCTTAAGAACCTCGGCAGCTTCGGCGCCCCGCAGTTCCTCGTACCGGTGCTCTGCAGGACCACGGAAGGTTTCCCGAATTGCTTTCAAGGCAGGGTTACTTTGTTCGGTTTTGGCATCGACACCTGGGCCGCCAAAGCCGAAGAAATTACCGTCAGCGGCACCTGGGCCGTCACCGCGGAATAGCGGCACGGGACTCGGCGGGTGGCTTGATGAGATCGCGCTCTACCGCTTCCCGGTGCCGCATGGCGTTTCGGGGGTTGCTGCTCGCGGGCGTCCTGCTGGGCTTGTTGTTGGCTGGTGCGGTGCCCGCCCAGGCCACCTCCGCCCCGAGAGTCGACAGCATTTCTCTGCCGATGGCCCACCTAACAGCGTTTTCACCTGAGGGCGGGACTATCGAAGGGGGTGGGCTGGCGACTGACTGGCGCTTTGAATGGTCGGCGAGCAGGCAGGCCGTCGAAGAAGAAAAAGGTGCGCTGGTCGCGGGCTGCAGCGGCACAGTCTCGCAGGCCGAAGTCGAAGCCAGCCCAAACAAATTAAAGGTCAACTGCGAAACGTTTGTGACGGGGTTGACTCCGGAAACGACGTACTACGTGCGCTTCGTGCTCAAAAATGCAGCCGGGGGCGGTTCGCTTGTTGAGCCGGTGACGACGGGTCCGCGTCATCCGCTGATGGGGGAATTGAGGGGGGTGGACGAAAGCCTCGCGACGTCGGCGAGGCTCAGCGAAGATATCGCGCCGAACAATTTTGAAACGCATTGGCGTGTGGAGTACGCGACGAGCCGGGCGGTCGTGGAAGAAGGTAAAGGGACGGTTGGTCCTGCTGGGGTGATCTTGCAGGCGGAAGCGGATGAAGCGTTCCATAAAATCACAGCTGAAGTGTCGGGTTTGAGCCCGGAAACGGTGTATTTCGCGCGGTATGTCGCGGAAAACGAATTCGGGACGGCGGTGTCTGCGCCGGTCAGTTTTGAGACGGCGGGTGGGCCTGTGGCGGAGGCTTTTGCGGTGCACGCGTTCGCGGGTGAAGCGTTGCGGGTGTTGGGTTCGGTCAAGCCGCACGGGTATGACACCCACTATCACGTGGAGTATGTCGCGCAGGGAGCGTGGGAATCGGAAGGGTGGGCGGCGGCGGCGAGTACCGCGCCGGTCGATGCTGGTAGCGGCCAGTTGACGAACGGGGAGTTCCCGACCCAGTTTGTGGGTGTGGATCTGCCGGGGCTGACGCCCGGTGTGGCTTACCGGTACCGGCTGGTGGCTTCGAGTGCGGCGCCGGGGTCCCCGACGGTGGATAGCGCCGAACGGACGCTCGTGGTGCCCGTCGCGGGGAAGACCGAAGCGGGTGGTGAAGAAGGCCCGCAGCCGCCGTGTGCGAACGAAGCGGTGCGTGCGCTCGCGGGGTCGCGTTTGCCGGACTGCCGGGCGTATGAGCAGGTCACCCCGAGCGAAAAGTACGGTGCGCAGGACGTGTTTAAGTATGGGGTGCGGGGGGAAGGGTCGCTGGTTTCAGAAGATGGTGAAAGGTTCATGTTGCACGCCCCGGGCGTCTCGTGGGGGTCGAGCCCGGACAGTCGCCTCCAGAACTATTTCTTTACGCGTACCGTGTCGGGGTGGCAGATGGTTTCGGCGCGCCCGGAAGGCGAAACGGGCCCTTTGAGCTACCAGCCCTACCTGTTCAGCGCCGACCTCTCGCGGGTCGGGGTGGAAGCCGAATGGGAAACGTCGGAGGGGAGCCTCTCTGAAAACGTCGAACTGGAGAGCGGCCCGCCGGGTGGCCCTTACAGCACGATCGCCTCGCTCCCCCGCGCCCGGCTGAGCAGCGAGAAGGCGTGGGTCGCGATGTCCGCGGATCACGGCAAGCTCGTCTTTCAGACCTCCGACCGTACGCTGCTGGGGTCCCCGACCGGCACGCTCAGCGGCGAAGATCTGTATGAAGCCGCGGGCGGCGAACTGCGTCTCCTGAACGCCGGGATCGGCAAGTGCGGCGCCAGCATCGCCAGAGGCTTCGAAGGCTACGAAGGCAACGCCCGCAGTCAGAGCAGCCCGCACGCCATCTCAGGCGACGGCTCCCGTGTCTTCTTCGAAGCCATCCCGGGTAGCGACTGCAGCAGCGCCCGCCACCTCTACATGCGCGTGGATGGCAGCGAAACGACCGACCTCGGCCAGGCCACGTTCATCGCCGCCGACCCCGAAGGCAAGAAACTTATCGTCGAAAAGCCCAGTGGTGCACGTCACGAACTCGCTCTTTATGACACGAGCACATTGTCCTTCACTGCGCTGCTCACCACTAGCGAACCGATCACCCATCCTGGTCAGGGGGAAGGTCAACTGCCGGTCGTCTCCGCGGACCTCAGTGCCCTCTACTTCTTCTCGAGCGAGCGGTTGACGTCTGACGCGCCGCCGCTTGACCGCGCGATCGGCCCGGAACCGTTGAATATCTACCGCTTCGACGTCGCGGCGGGCCGGCTCGAGTTCGTCGCCCAGAGCGGAGGAAACACAGGCGCTTTCTTTACGGGTCATTCGACCAGCGGCGACGGTCGCTTCTTCTACTGGATCTCGAGCAGGGTCCCGGATGTCCCCGGCGGCGCCGGTGAAAGCAACCAGACCTACCGTTATGACAACGCGGCGCACGTCGTGCAGTGCGTGTCTTGCGCGTCGCCGTTCAACGGCACCCCGAAGCTCTCGGCGACGTTCGTGGAACCCGGTGCTACGCACGCCAACGGCGGGCTGCCGGGCTTGCGGGACGCGTCAGAGAACGGCAACTACGTGTTCTTCGACACTCCCTCCGCGCTCGTCGGCGAAGACGGCAACGGCGAACTTCAGGTCGAAAATGTTGGTGGTGTGCATCCGAGCTCCGCGTATTCGCCGTCGAGTGATGTGTATGAGTGGCGTGCGAATGGTGTTGGCGGTTGTGCGCATGTGCAGGGGTGTTTGGCGTTGATCAGTGGTGGCGCGGGGGGTTATATGACGGTGTTCTTGGGTGTTTCGGCCTCGGGCCGTGACGCGTTCTTCGCGACGCATGAAGCGCTCGTGCGGGGGGATACTGACACTGCCGGTGATGTGTATGACGCCCGCATCGGCGGGGGGTTCGCGCCGCCCGCCCCGGGTCCGGTGGAATGCCAGGGTGACGCGTGCCGCGCCCCGGCGCCCCCACCGAACGACACGACCCCGGGCTCGCTCTCCTACTCCGGCCCCGGGAACCTCGTGGTCTCGCCGTTCACCCCGCTGCCGCTGGGCGGATCGAAGCCGTTGGTGAAGCGCTGCCGGCGGGGGACTGTCGGGCGCCACGGCCGGTGCGTGCGTGCTCGACGCGCGCACACCGGCTCGCATGCCCGGCGTGCGCGTCGTGGGGGTCTTCACCGATGACGAGCCGCTCGATGTTTCTCGCGCGTGTTGCCTCGCTGGCCGTGGTGGGTATGGTGCTGGTTTTGGTGTCGGCTGGTTCGGCGTGGGCGAGGCCGGAACCTCCTGAACCGTTTCAGATCGTGCCGGGTAGCTTTCATCTGGAACCGTCGACGTTGCAGGCGGGTGCGCATGCGGATTGGACGTTGACGTTCGATCTCGCGCATGACGCGCAGGGTCATACCTACAATGATTTGCGTTCCACGACGGTGAACTATCCCGCGGGGTTTGTGGGGAACAACCTGGCTGTGCCGACGTGTTCGATCACGCAGCTGTTGGCGCAGGGTCCGCCGCAGGCGTCGGGGACGCTGTGCCCGCAGGGTAGCCAGGTTGGGGTGATCAGCCTCGATTTGACGATTCACACCAAACCAGTGCGGGAGACGTTTCCGGTGTACAACATGGAAGTCACGACGTTCGGGATCGCGGCGCAGCTTGGTTTCAAGACGGCGATCCTGACGCAGCTCCTGGCGGTCACGGTCCGTCCCGCTGAATCGGGATTGACGGGTGCGAGCCCGAACGTGAAGGAGCTCGCCGAACCGCGCAACGTCAAGCTGACGCTGTGGGGTGTTCCGGCGGCGCATGAACATGACGCGCAGCGCGACCTGGTGTGCGAAGAATTCAGCAAAGTGAACGAAGCCCAGTGTGAGGGTGGTAACACCCAGGCCGGGATCCCGGAAAAGCCGTTCATCGGTAACCCGACGGGTTGCGGTATGCGCGCGGAGAGCATGGAAGCGAGCTCGTGGGAGGAACCGTTCGCGGCGCCGTCGTTCGCGGCCGCCGAAGTGGGGCCGTTCGTCGAATGCGAACGGTTGCATTTCGAACCGTCGATCCAGGTCACGCCGACGACCGGCTTCGCGGAATCCTCGAGCGGCCTCGATGTGACGCTGGAAGTGCCGCAGACGTGGGATATCCCGAACGTGCTCGCGACCGCGAACCTGAAGGACACGACGGTCGCTCTGCCGGTGGGCTACACGATCAACCCGTCGGCGGGGAACGGCCTCGCGGGCTGCACGCCCGCGCAGTACGCGGCGGAGACGGCGTCCTCGGCGCCCGGCGCGGGCTGCCCGCCCGAATCGAAACTCGGCAAGGTCGATATCGAAACGCCGCTGCTCACCGAGCACATCAAGGGCAGCGTGTTCCTCGCGACCCCTTATGAAAACGTCGCGTCGTTCGATGATGAATCGCACCCCGGCGGCTCGCTGCTCGCTTTGTATGTCGTGGCGAAGGCCCCGGATCGCGGGATCGTCGTGAAGTCCGCGGGCAAGGTCGAACTCGACCCGCTCACCGGCCAGCTCGTGACGACGTTCAAGGAAACGCCGCAGCAGCCGTTCACGCGCTTCACGCTCGAGTTCTCCCAAGGCGCGACCTCGCCGCTGGTGAGCCCCCCGACCTGCGGGCCGTTCCTCACGCACGCCGCGCTGACCCCATGGTCCGCGCCGAGCGAACCGCGGCAGCTGACCGAAACCTCGCAGATCGAACACGGAGTCGGGGGCGGCCCCTGCCCCTCCGGTGGGACCCCGCCGTTTCACCCGCAGGCGATCACGGGCACGCAGAACAACGCGGCCGGCAGCTACAGCCCGTTCTACCTGCACCTGCTGCGCCGCGACGGTGAACAGGAGCTGACGCGGTTCTCGACCACGATGCCCCCCGGCCTGACCGGCAACCTGACGGGAATCCCGTTCTGCCCCGACGCCGCGATCCAGACCGCCAAGGAACGCACCGGCACCCACGGCGGCGGTGAAGAGCTCGCCGCCCCCTCCTGCCCCGCGGCCAGCAAGATCGGGCACACCGTCGTGGAAGCCGGCGTCGGGAGCGTGCTCGCGCAGACCCCCGGCACCCTCTACCTCGCGGGCCCCTACCACGGCGCGCCGCTCTCGCTCGTGTCCGTCACGAGCGCCGTCGTCGGCCCGTTCGACCTCGGCACCGTCGTGATCCGCTTCGCGCTGCGGATCAACCCACTCACCGCCCAGGTCGAAGTCGACGCCACAGGCTCAGACCCGATCCCGCACATAATCAAAGGGATCGTCACCCACGTGCGTGACATCCGTGCCTACATCGACCGGCCGGCGTTCATCAAGAACCCCACCAGCTGCGAACGCCTCCAGATCCAGAACCAGGTCGCCGGCGCAAACGGCGCCACCGCGAGCCTCACAAGCCCGTTCCAGGCCGCCGACTGCCAGAGCCTCGCGTTCAAACCCAGCTTCAAAGCCCAGGTCACCGGCAGAGCCACCAAACAGAACGGCGCCGGGCTGAAAGTCAACATCGCCTACCCCAACACCCCGCAAGGCACCGAGGCGAACATCCACGCCGTCAAAGTCGAACTCCCGATCCAGCTCCCCTCACGCCTCACCACGCTGCAGAAGGCGTGCACCGCCGCGCAGTTCCGCACCAACCCCGCGGGCTGTCCCGCCGCCTCGGTCGTCGGTCACGCCCGTGCAATCACGCCGATCCTGCCCGTCCCCCTCGAAGGACCCGCGTACTTCGTCTCAAACGGCGGCGAAGCGTTCCCGAACCTCATCATCGTCCTGCAGGGCTACGGCGTCACGATCGACCTCGTCGGCGACACGTTCATCAGCAAACAGGGCATCACCTCGAGCACCTTCAAGACCGTCCCCGACCAGCCCGTCACGAGCTTCGAACTGACCCTCCCCCAAGGCCCCTACTCCGCACTGACCGCCAACGGCAACCTGTGTGCCCTCACCCGCACCGTGCTGGTCAAGAAGAGGGTCACGGTCAGTACCAGGGGTCGCAAGCGCACGATCACGCGCAGGGTCAAGCAGACGCTACCCGCCTCACTGTCGATGCCCACCGAATTCGTCGCCCAGAACGGGATGACGCTCCATCAGAACACTCCGGTCGGCGTCACCGGCTGCCCCAAGATCGTCAAGATGGCGACGAAAGCAAAGAAGCGATCCAGGCATCACCGGTAGGCGCGAGCCGCGAACCGCCGCCCACGCGCAAGAGATACGGCCGCTGCAGAAGGCGGGCAAGTAGACGGTGGGGTTCGGCGCGGTGCTAGTATGCGTGTATGAGGCGCACAACACTGTCCCTGCCGGACGATCTGGCCGACGCGCTCACGCGCGAGGCTCGTCGTCGCTCCACGTCGGCGTCCGCGATCGCCCGCGACGCGCTGGCCCGGCACCTGCACCTCGTCCCGACCGAGGCGCGCCCGCTGCCGTTCGCCGCCGTGGGGCGCAGCGGCCATCGGAGCACGGCCCGGGACATGGAGGATCTGCTCGCGCGCGAGTGGGATGAGCCGGCTCGCGATCGTTGACGCCGGACCGCTCTACGCGGCGGCCGACTCCGACGACCGTGACCACGCCGCCTGCCTTGCCACGCTCTCGCGACCGGACCTGCGGCTCGTGATAGCGACCCTCGTCATCGCCGAGGCGACCTACTTCGTCGGACGACGCCTCGGCCCCGCGGCCGAGCGGGCCTTCCTCGACGGTCTCGCCGATCTCGACATCGAGGGACCCAGCGGCGAGGACCTCGCGCGGATGGCGGAGCTCGTCGAGCGCTATGAGGACTTCCCGCTCGGAGGAACCGACGCCTCGGTGATCGCGCTCGCCGAGCGCCTGGGAGCGCCCGTCATCGTCACGCTGGACCGCCGCCACTTCGCGGCCGTACGCCCCCGCCACCGTGAGGCGTTCGAGCTGCTGCCCTGAGCTTCTCCCGGGAGGCCTGGAGCCCAAGGCCAGGCGCGGCCTCCTGCGAACGCGCCGCGCGCAAGCAGTACGGCCTGCTCCAGAAGAGAGGGAAGAAGGAGTAAGCGCGCAGCAATGGGTCCGCTGAAGGCGGAGAAGAAGATAGGATCGCGTCGTGAGGTCAAGCTGGCTTCCGAGCCGTATAAGACGCGTCGTCGCGTCATCTTCCAAGCACGCCCTTCTGCTGCTCGCCGCCGCTGTATCGGCGGGCGGCCTGCTCGCGTGCGGCGAAGGCAGCGGCTCGACCGCTTCGACTGCGACCCCGAGCGTCGCATCGACCCCCGCCACGACGAGCGCTCCCGCGGCGAGCACGCCGACCGCGACCACGCCCACCACCACCGCCACGACCACGCCGACGAGTACGACGACGCCCCCCACCACGCCTCGGCCCGGATCGCCCTCCGGCTCCGCCTCCACCGGCTCGGGCGGCGGCGCCGCGAGCTTCCGCGCGCCGCGCGGAGACAACAGCATCCCCGACTTCGGCGCCGAAGCTCCCGCCTCCGAACGCGCCCGCGCGACGGCGGCGCTCGCCGCGTTCCTGCGCGCCCGCGCGTCCGGCGACTGGTCGACGGCCTGCTCCCAACTCTCGGCCACCACGCGCAAGCAGCTGGAAACCTTCACCAGGGCCTCCAAAGGCAACGCCAAGGGCTGCGGGCCGGTCCTCGCGGCGCTCTCCACCGGTCCCGCCGCGTCCCGCGCCGACACCCTCACGGGGGGCGTGGCGGCCCTGCGGATCAAGGGCACAAGCGCCTTTGCCCTCTTTCACGGCCCGCACAACAGCAAGTATGTGATGCCGCTGGTCGACGAAGGCGGCGCCTGGAAGATGGGCCAGCTCGCCCCGCTCCCCTACCCGCTCGGGACGACCGCCGCCGCGCCCTAGGGGCATTCCGGCGAGGGTCCCCCGATCTGCGACCATGCTCTGAGAGCATGGCCAGCGCGATCACACACCCCGGGCCCGTCGGCCTCGGCGAGGAGCCCTCCCCGCGGCGATCGTTGCCGCCCGGGCCGCCGCGAATGGGGCCGGTCCTGCAGACGCTCGTCTGGACGCTCGCGCCGACCGCTCTGCTGGACCACTGCTTCGCCCGTCGCGGCGAGGCTTTCACGCTGACGTTCTCACCGAGCGGGCGCCGGCTCGTGATGATCAGCGACCCCGCCGCCGTCAAGACCGTCCTCACCGCCCCGCCCGAGCTCGCGCCCTCGGCCGCGGGCGACACGCCGATCGCCTCCGTCCTCGGGCCGCGCTCGGTGATCACGCTCACCGGTCCCGAGCACATGCGCCAGCGCAAGCTCCTGCTGCCGCCCTTCCACGGCGAGCGCATGCGCGCCTACGAGCACACGATCGCGCAGGCGACCGCGCGCGACATGGCGACCTGGACCCTGGATCAGCCGATGCGCCTCAGCCGGCATACCCGCAACATCACGCTCGAGGTGATCCTGCGCGCGGTCTTCGGCGTCGAGGCCGAGCGCATGAGCGGGCTCGCGCGCGCGATCGGCGAGCTGATCGAACCCGTCCGCACGTTCGCGATGCTCCGCTTCGCCCTCAGCCGCCCCTCCAGCGACCGCCCGCCGGGAGATCTAGGCAAGGCCCTGGACCGCCTCGACGCCTCGATCTACGCGGAGATCGCCCGCCGGCGCGCCCAATCCGACCTCGGTGAGCGCACCGACATCCTTTCCCTGCTCCTGCAGGCGCGCGACGAGGACGGCCAGACGATGACCGACGGCGAGCTGCGCGACGAGCTCGTCTCGCTCCTGCTCGCCGGCCACGAGACCACGTCCACCGCGACCGCCTGGGCGATCGAGCGCCTCGTGCGCAACCCCCACGCCCTTACGCGACTCGTCGCCGAGATCGACTCCGGCGACGGCGAGGACTACACGCAGGCCGTCATCCACGAGACCCTGCGCACCCGCCCCGTCGTCCCCGGCGTCGTGCGCCTCCTGACCGAGCCGCTCACCGTCGGCGAGCACGAGCTGCCCGCGGGCACGCGCGTGATGTGCTCGATCTACCTCACCAACCGCAACCCGCGCATCTACCCCGACCCGAACGAGTTCCAGCCCGAGCGCTTCCTGCACACGCCCCCCGACACATTCGCCTGGATCCCCTTCGGCGGCGGCATCCGCCGCTGCATCGGCGCCTCCTTCGCGCTGCTCGAGATGCGCGTCATGCTGCGCACGATGCTGCGCGAGCTGCACCCCAGCGTGCCCAGGCGCAGCGTCTGGCGCCGGGGCGAGTGGAACCGCAGGCGCGCGATCACGCTCGTGCCCGCGGCCGGCGCGCGCGTGGTGTGGACGCGCCGCGGCTGACGACAGCTGGTTTCGGTTCGGCGGCATGACCGCGGTGGGTGGCGATTATCGCAGTGGATGGCGGTCCTGCTACGCAACCGCTTCGCATGGCGACACGCGGCTCGTGGCTTGCCGGCGATTCGTTCTTCTGAGTAGAGGTCTTGACGATGTTTGTCGCCTGTCTGCGACCGGCCGGATTGATGAGCGGCAAACGGGAGCGGGCCTACGCGTCGACGGTCCGGGCTGCGTTTGTCAGTGGGGATGAGATCGGTGTTGAAAGCGCTGTCTTTGGCGCACGCGATCGACCGCGGACATCGGCCGATCGACTCGCCGCGCCGCCTGGGCTCGAAACCCCTCTCACCGGCCCCGAGGATCCCCTCCGAAGCGGTGAGTAACTTCCTCGGGATGACGGACTCTCCGGAGACACTGCTGCGCCGTTTCGGGCTCTCCGCCTTCCGCCCCGGGCAGCGCGAGGCCGTCGCGGCCGCGCTCGCGGGACGCGACTCGCTCGTCGTGATGCCCACCGGCGGCGGCAAGTCGCTCTGCTATCAGCTGCCCGCGCTCGCCGGCGACGGCCTCGTCCTCGTCATCAGCCCGCTGATCGCGCTGATGGCCGACCAGCTGCGCCGCCTGCGCGACGCCGGCGTCCCCGCCGCGATGCTCGCCTCCGGCATGGCCGACGGGCACAACGCCGCCGCGCTGCGCGGGGTCGCCTCCGGCGAGGCCCGACTCGTGCTCGCCGCCCCCGAGCGCTTCGCCTCCACCGCCTTCCGCGACGCCCTCGCACAGCGCTCCGTCTCCCTGTTCGTCGTCGACGAGGCCCACTGCGTCACCGAGTGGGGCCACGACTTCCGCCCCGACTACCTGCGCCTGCACGGCGCCATCGCCGCGCTTCACCGCCCCCCCGTGATGGCCGCCACCGCCACCGCCACCCCGCGCGTCGCGCAGGAGATCGCCGCGCGCCTCGGCCTGCGCGAGCCGGTGTCCGTCCGCGCCGGCTTCGACCGCCCCAACCTCGCCTTCGACGTTGTCTCGCTGGAGGGCGCCGGCGCCGTCGCGCGCAAGCGCGCCGCCCTGCTGCACGTCCTCTCAGACCCCGCCGCGCGCCCGGCGATCGTCTACTGCGGCACGCGCCGCGACACCGACTCCGTCGCCGAGCTGATCTCCGGCGCAGGCATCCGCGCCGTCGCCTACCACGCCGGCATGTCCCCCGACGCGCGGCGCGCAAGCCAGGAAGCGTTCATGACCGACGCCGCCGAGGTCGTCGTCGCCACCAACGCCTTCGGCATGGGCGTCGACAAGGCCGACGTGCGCACCGTCGCCCACTGGGCGCTGCCCACGAGCCTCGAGGCCTACTACCAGGAGGCCGGCCGCGGCGGGCGCGACGGACTGTCCGCGCGCGCCCTCCTGCTCGCCGCTCGCATGGACCTCGGCCGGCTGATCCGCTTCAACACCCAGCGCACCACCACCGTCGCCGACGTACGCGCCCACGTCGCCGCGCTGCGCCGCCGCGCCGGCGCGCAGGACGGCGTCGCCACGATCGGCCACGCAGAGCTCGACGACCGCGACCGCGTGCTGCTCTCGATCGCCGAGCGCGCCGGCGCCGTCGAACTGCGGCCCGGCGGCGCCCGCGGCCTGCTCGCCCGCCCCACCGGTCAGGGCAGCCCGCGCCTGGCCCACGCCGCGATCCAGGCCGCCAAGAACCGCGGCTGGGAGTCCTACCGCTCGATCGAGCGCTACATGTCCGGCGCCTCCCTCTGCCGCCGCCGCCAGATCCTCGACCATTTCGGCGACCCCACCCCCGGCGCGCCCTCCGGGCGCTGCTGCGACGTCTGCGACCCCGACCCCGCCCTCGCCCAGGAGCTGCTCGCGACGACGACAGCCCCCGTCGCGCCCTCCGCGCGCCGGCGATCCACATCCGCGGGCGCCGGCGCACAAGATCCCATCTCCGCGCGCCGCAGCCGACCCAACGGCCGCGCCTGCGCCGACCCCGAGCCGCCCGCCGAGCCCCTCGCGCCCGTGGACGAGCGCGAGTTCGAGCGCCTGCGCCGGTGGCGCTTCGCGCGCGCCGAAGGCAAGCCCGCGTATACGGTCGCCGCGAACGCGGCGCTCGAAGGGATCCTACGAGGACGCCCCGCCACCATGGATGACCTGCGCGCCGTCCACGGCATCGGCCCCACGTTCTGCGAGCGCCACGGCGACTCCCTGCTGGCCGAGCTCGGCGAGCTGTGGGGGACGCCGTCCAGCGCGGCGACGGCGATAGCATCGGTGTCCGCGCCGACGTAGCTCAGCTGGTAGAGCACCACTCTCGTAAGCGCTCGTCGGGAGGGGGAGGAAAACCGCGAGCTAGAGCAGTTTTTGGCTCGATAGCTCGAAAGGCACCCCTTCCGTGTGCGGTCATGTGGGGACGTCTGCGAGAAGTCGCCGATTGGGACACGTGTCTGCATGCTTGGCTGAGTATCGACTCTTCCCTAGGGGGAGAGTCAAGCGCCACGTTCACTCTTGACTCTCCCCGGAGCGGAGGCCTGAACCTATCATCGCCACCGCAAGTCGCGGGCCGGCGAAACCCACAAACAGGAGGCGTTTGCAATGAGCAAGCAAACCATCGCCCTCGACGGCGTCGTCGCTGAGCTGTTCGCGGCGATCAATGCGTTCGACACCGACGCGATCATGGGCACGTTTGCCGACGACGCGCTGGTCAACGACGTCCAGCGCGAGTTCTGGGGCAAGGGCGACATCCGCCGCTGGGTCGAACGCGAGATCGTCGGCGACAAGGTGACAGTCGAGGTCGCTGATGCGATCCAGCACGACGGACTGACGATCGTCGAGGGCGTGTACGACGGCGAGTACGACAAGACCGGCTTGCCCGATCCGCTGGTCCTGACTAACTACATCACGGTCGCTGAGGACACGGGCAAGATCGCCAACCTCATCATCATCCACAACCGATCGGTCCAGTAGGCATGGACCGGACCCCGAGGACCCCGAGCGCTGCGCTCGGGGCGCTTTCGCGCGATAGAAAGCGCCACCGATTTTGCGCGGACGGCGCCGCCTGCAGAGGGCGCAAAACGCTTGCTCAGAGGCCGTGCGGGAACTTGATCACGTCGGGTGCCACCAGGGGGCGGCCGACGTCGAGCTGGATCTGCGCATGTGCTGTGAGCGGGATCTGGCGCGGGTCTCCCAGATAGCGCTGCCCGTTGTAGATCGCGGTCACCGGGCCACTTGCGGGTCCAACCTGGCTGGGGCTGAGTGGTTGCCCCCAGACGTCGAAGAAGTTGCCGAGGGTGTATATGCGCTGGATGGGCGACTCGATGTGGATGATCCCGTCCGCGGCGTGGGTGTGCAGCCAGTAGAAGCAACTGCCAGAGCCCACGAAGGGTCCGGCGGGCGTGTTTTCGGCATGAGCATCCGGGATGCCGATCCCGTACGGCACGCGCTTGGCCACGCCGTTGACGAAGATCGTCAGGTGCGCATGGATGTGAAAAAGCGTTTGCTCGCTGCTCGAGCATTCGATCCCGTCAACGGGCTCGCCCGCCGCCTTGGACGCCGTGGTCGCTGCCGGTGGTGCCTCGGGGATCGGCACCTCCTCGGGCCCAAGCGGGCCCGCTTCGCCGGGTGGGTGAAGCGCGCCGAGTGAGGCGAGCGACGCAAGCCTGAGCTGCGCCTTCGTGAGCGTCGCGCCCATAGGGGCTCGTTCCCCACGCAACCCCAGCAGCGCCAGGGAGACCACGGCCAGGAGCGCAACCGTCAGGCCGCCGATGAGCTTGAGGCGACGCCTGGCCACGGCCGAGCGCCGCTGCGCGGCTTCTTTCACACGGCGCGCAGCTCGCGCCCGTTCACGCCGCTGCTTTCGCGTCTGACCTGACCCGGCTGTCGGATTGGGGCTCATGTTGTGGAGACGGCCGGCAACTCACGGTGCACGGCTCGTGAGATCCCGCGGAGCATCCGCCCAAAGACCCAGCGGTGCACTGGATAGAGCAGGTACCAGTAAGCTCGCCCGACGTATCCGGCGGGGTCGAAGATGGTGGTCTGGCGCAGCAGGATGCCCTGCTCGGTTGCATTGACCTCGAACTGCAGCCACAGCCGACCGGGCATCTTCATCTCCGCGGACAGGCGCAGGAAGCGTCCCGATTCGACGCTCTCGACGCGCCAGAAGTCGACCGCGTCGCCGACCCTCAGCCGTCCGGGATCGCGCCGGCCACGCCGCCGGCCGACACCGCCGCGCAATGTGTCGAGGAAGCCTCGCAGCGACCAGAACCAGTTGTCCGAATACCATCCGGTCTCGCCGCCGATTCGCTCGATCGGCCTGAACGCGTCCTCGTTTCGGCGCCTCACGGGCACTACGCGCGAGGCGACCAAGCGCCGCCCGTACGCAAGGCCGCCGAAGCGCTGCAGCTGTTCCTGGCCGAGCGCCTGTGACCAGCGCCGCCGCGCGAACTCGCGATCCTCGTCAGCGAGCGTGTGTGCGATCGCGACCGAGACGCCACTGCTCTGCTGGGGTGAAGGGCCAATGGGTGCCTGCTTATGCACAACCGTCTCGTTGCGAAGGCTGTCCACCATCGCAGCCGCGATCCGACCGTGGCCAGGAACGAGCACCGGGAGCAGCGAGCGTGCGATGCGAGGCGTGACGAGCGCAGGACGCAGGACGCCTCGGCGCAGTCCCCGCTGGCGTGCGTACTCTCGCATGAGCTCCGCGTACGTGAGGCGGTCGGTTCCTCCGATCTCGTACGTGGCGTCGACGGGATGAGCGAAGCTGAGCGCGGCGACCAACAATGCGATCACGTCGTCAATGGCGATCGGCTGGGCCAGCGTCTCGGTCCAGGGCGGCGCCACGATCGCCGGCAAGCGCTCGACCAGGGCGCGTACGGTCTCAAATGACGCGCTGCCCGAGCCGATCACGATCGACGCGCGAAGCTCCACCGTGGGTACCCCTTGCTCGCGCAGCAGCTCCCCCACCTCATGCCGGCTCGCGAGGTGTGGCGAGAGGTCTCGAGCGTCACCGAGGCCGCCGAGGTAGACGATCTGCGACACGCCCGCTGCCCTCGCTGCGACGCCGAAGTTGGTCGCGGCCCGGTAATCGAGCTCCTCGAACTCCGGCCCGTGCGCCATCGAGTGCACGAGGTAGCAAGCCGTGTGCACGCCGCATAGCACCCGGCGCAGCGAGGGGCGGTCAAGAACGTCGCCCTCGACTACCTTGGTGCGCGCTCCGACAAGCTGCTGCAGCGTCTCGGGCCTTCGCGACATGCAACGCACCCGCCTGCCCGAGCGCCCCAGCTGGCGCAGGAGCTGTCCACCGACGTAGCCCGAGGCGCCGGTGAGCAGCGTCACGCGCTTCGCGAGCTCGGCGTCGGCTGCGCGGATCGGTGCACAGGGCGCCGTGGCCACGGGTCCCTCATCGTGAACTTGAGAGCTGGTCATGCGCCTGTAGGTATCGCTATCCGATATCTACTACAGATGATAGTAGATTAGGGGCGCACGGGATGCGGGAGCTCATCCGCCGGCTCCCTAGCTCCGCGCGGCGCTTGGCCGCATCGCGACGCGACTTGGCCTCGTCCGCCTGCGGACACAGAGGAGGCCCGCAGCCGCCACGCCGGCAGGGATCAGCGCGAGCATCACGATGCAGGGCTGCGCGGAGACGAGCGGCAGCGCGAGTGTCGCCGAGCCGCGAGCCGCTTCGGACACGAGCACGGCCAGCGTGACGAGCGACGCGAGACAGAAGCACACCACGAGCAGGAGCGCGAGCGGGAAGCGCCAGCTAGGACCCTCGCCGATGAGGTAGTCGATCCGCTCCGATGCGAGCCCAGCCGCCTCGGCCCCGCTCGCCTCTGAGAAGCTGAGCATCGCGCTTGCGAGCGGTGCTCGGTCGCCGCCGGCGGCGGCCACGGCCGCCTCGTCGGCGCCGATCTCGGCGAGTGAGTGCTCTCGCCGTATGAGGTCATGCAGAGGCGGGACGAAGAACAACGCATCGGCGAGCACGCGAGCGGAAGCTAGCCGCAACGGATCGTGGCAGAGAGCATGGTGGCGCTCGTGCGCGAGCACCGCCGAGAGCTCCTCCTCGCCGAGCATCTCAAGGGTGCCACGAGAGACGTAGACGCGCGGATGGAGCAGCCCCGCGCAGAAAGCGTGCGGACGGTCGTCGTCGATGATCCGTGCACCCTGAACCGTTGATGGCGCCTGACGCGCCATCGCGCGGCGGAATCGAGCATCCGCGCGCAACTCGCGCGCCGTCGCGCGAGCCCCAGCGATGAGCACAATCAGTCCGGCCCCTGCGAGCACTAGGACCGCGATCGCGCCTGCGTTGGCGACGGGATAGCTCAGCCGCTGCCCAAAGATCGAAACCGCATGCGGCGCGCGGCCAGCGCCGATCCGCCAGCTCTCCGCGACACGGCTGAGGACGACCACCACCGAGGCGAACGCCAGCGCCCCCAATGCGAGGTTGACGGTGAACAACCGCGCCACCTCCCTCTGCCCGGGCATCTGGGTCCCAGCCGCTACCGGGTGGCCGCGCCGGCGCATGCGCGTCGAGTCGACGAGCCCAGAGATCGAGGTCGAACGCATCGTGTGCCTGCGCAGATTGTAGGCGTCGAAACTATCGCGCGCCGAGGCAGGCCCATGTGAGCTTGTCGCAGAGGCGCTCACGGGCGATCCCCTTGCCCGGAAGCAGCAAGGCTCGCTGCCAGCCCCCGAAGAACGGCGTCCCCGACGGCACCCGCATGTCCGAAGCACGCGGTCCTCGCCGGCTGGGATCGCGATACAGAGCTCAAGGTGCTCAACACGGCAAACATTCTACTACACAGAGTCGTACATATGATCGATCGGCGAGCCTGCTTCGGCGCGGCGCCTCCCGGTGCCGCCCGTACGAAGTGCGGCGCCAAGCGTTTGCTCATGTGGAACGCACGCCGCCGGAGGTCGGTTCCTCGGGCGGGTCGCTTGATAGGCGACAGACCGCGCAGCGCTCGCGGCGAGCAAGGCGAGTGCCGCGAGAACGAGCATCGCCGCCGCCTCGGATGCGATCGCCACGAGTACTTCCGGCCGGTAGTTGTACTCCATGAACCCGAACAGCTTCGTCTGCTCGCTCACGAGCAATGCCAGCAGCGAGGTCGCGGCGATCCCAGCGCCGCTCGCAGCCGTGACCGCAAGCAAGGCGGAGCCGAAGCGTCGAGACACGCGCTCGAGGGGAGTGAGGAGAGCGAGCCCCACGATCGTCGCCGAGACGAAGTTCAACAGGAATAGTGTGCCTATGGTCGGAATCACGGAATAGTCGCGAGCGGCGTACTCGTAGTAGTGGTCGGCGCCAACGAACAGCAGCAGCGCCGCACCGAGGATGCGCAGCGCGAAGCGCGCGTGCGGTGATCTGAGGAAACTCATCGGTACTCCTTCCGAGGTGGTGGTGGTCGCACACTTGACGTCTCGTTGGGCGGCCTCAGATGGCGCCGTCGCCGTCATCCGATCCGCCGTTGTTGTCGGGGTCGCTGTCGCCACCGTTGCCCTGAGGCGTCCCGGCTGGTGGCTTGTTGACGGCCGCGGCGGGCGGCACGGTTTCCGTCTGAGCGGGTGCCGTCTGCACAGGAGCCGGCTGCGCCGGTGTCGTGTGCGCCGCGTGTGCCTGCGCGTTCGCGCCACCGCCAGCGGCAACCACAGAGGGCGCGGGGTGGCTCGCGCCGCGATGAGCGCTGCTGCCGCCCGAGAGCGCGACCACGCTCACGACGATCGCGGCGAGCACGAAGGTACCGACTGCTATCGAGATTGCACGGGTTTTTGAGGGAGACATGACTGTCCTTTCCGCATTCCGGTCGCCGCCTGTGCTTCTCGGGAGGCGACTGGGATTGCTTGCTTGGCTGAGGAATGGTTCTGCCTAGGTAGATGCTGTGAACAGGTGATCCTGCCCGCTGACTACGACATAGTGTCGTAGATAATAGCAGTCATCCCAACCAGTTGCTACACTGCGTCGTAGATGCCACGTCGCTCTCGCCGCACACCCCCAACGCCACCGCTTCACGAACTGGAGAGCGAGATCATGGAGCAGCTCTGGTCCGAGGGCGAGGCGTCGGTGCGCACAGTCATGGAGGCCCTCAACAAGCGCGCACGACCTCAGCGCGCATACACGACCTACATGACGATCATGGCGCGCCTGTACAAGAAGGGCGTGCTCGACCGCCGTCGCGAGGGCAAGACCGACTTCTACACACCGAAGCTCAGTCGCGAGGAATACATGGCTTCACGCGCACGCGACCAGGTCGACGAGCTCGTCGAGCAGTACGGCGAGGTCGCGCTCACGCACTTCGCGAGACAGGTCGCAAGCCTGGACCCAGCGCGGCGCAGAGCCCTGCAGCGCCTCGCGCGCAAATCATAGAGTGCCACCGCGAAGCTAAGGTCGGTTGCGAGGCGGCGTTCTCGCAGCGCGATTGCCCGCTTCAGGGGTGTCATGGCCTGCGCTCGTGTACCTCTTGTTCAGCATGCTCCCAGATCGTCCTAAAGCTATGGGACCGTCGGCGCCGGTCCGACCACGACGCGCCCGAGCCCGATGACCTCCATCTCTGTCTGGGGGGCGCAGACGGCGATCGCGGCGGACTCGCGGCGCAACGTTCGCCGTAGCGAGACGAAGGCGGCGGAGCCGAGGATCGCGGGGACCCATAGCGCGATCGCGCGATAGGCGAGCACCGCGGAGGCCGCGGCGGTGATCGGCACGTTGTAGAGCACGAACGTTCCCACGAGGCCGGCATCGACGCCGCCGATCCCCCCGGGGACGGGGATCAGTCCACCCAGCTCGCCGATCAGGTAGGCCATCCCCAGGATCGCCAGCGGCGGGGAGGCGCCGAAGGCGCGAAACGTCGCCCACAGGATCATCACGTCGAAAATGAGGTAGGCGAGGATCCCGCCGATCAGCCAAGCATTGCCTTCGCGCAGCAGCGCGACCGCCTCGTTGACGCCGTCAGCGATGGCCACCAGCGTCTTCAGCGCCAGTGTGGAGTGGCGCGAGGACCCGTTTGCTTCGTTGCGATCCAGTCGCCGGTGCAGGCCCGCGGAGGAGCGTCCGGCGAGCAGCGACCCGACGATCGCGGCGGCGGCGATCGCGGCGGGCAGGAGCGTCAGCGCCAGGTTCGTCTCCCCCGGCAGCACCCGCACGGCGAGACCGACTCCGATGAGAGCCACGCCGGCGACGTTCGCGACGCTGGTCAGCATGAAGAAGGCGGCGGTGCGCCGCGCGATCTCGGCCGTCGGCATCCCGCCCCGTTTGAGCGCCCAGGCGCCAAGCGCCAGGCCACCGGCGCCACCGGTCGGCAGGAGCGCGTTCGCGCCCAGCTCCGACATCCCGATCTGGTAGCTGACGCGCCAGCTCATGCGCCTGCAGAACACCATCCGAAAGATCGCCACATACCCCAGGCCCGAAAGCACCTTCAGGCCCGCTCCAAGCACGAGCCACACCGGGTCGGCGTGCGAGAGCCGCGTACGCAACCCCTCGAGGCCCGGAAGCAGCGTCACGACCGCAACGACGGCGAGGACGACCCCGGTCAAGAACAGCAACTGCTTGCGCACCTTGCGACGGCTCAGCTCCGCGGGAACCCGCAGATCGTCTGGAAGAACGCTCGCTGTCATGCGCCACCCCCGCAGCCCGCGCTAGGTCGTACGCGGTTTGGGTCTGGAGGGGCGTTCCCTCTGGAGTTCTTGGTCGAGCCTGATCGCGGCGCTGATCAGCCCCAGGTGCGTGAACGCCTGGGGAAAGTTGCCGAGCAGCTCGCCGCTTGAGCCGATCTGCTCCGCGTAGAGCCCGAGGTGGTTGGCGTAGGTGAGCATCTTCTCGAATACCAGCTGGGCCTCTTCGACGTATCCAGCCCGGGCGAGGCACTCGACGTACCAGAAACTGCACATCGAGAACGTCCCCTCCGCGCCCTCCAGTCCGTCTGGGGCCGTTGCGGGGTCGTAGCGATAGACGAGGCTGTCGGAGACAAGCTCGCTGCCAATCGCGTGGAGCGT
>DATMPZ010000041.1:0-51044 GCA_035567335.1 Solirubrobacteraceae bacterium | reverse complement strand
GCTCAGCACGTGTTCACGATGTATCGCCTGTCGAAGGTGCACCCGCCCGACAAGACGGTGCTCGACAACCTCACGCTCGCGTTCTATCCGGGCGCGAAGATCGGCGTGCTCGGCTACAACGGCGCGGGCAAGTCGACGCTGCTGCGGATCATGGCGGGACAGGACGAGGAGTATCGGGGCGAGGCGGCGCTCGCGCCGGGGGCGAGCGTGGGCATGCTCGCCCAGGAGCCGCAGCTGGACGAGGGCAAGGACGTCAGGGGCAACGTGCTGGAGGGCGTGGCCGAGACGCAGGCGCTGCTGGACCGGTTCAACGAGCTCGCGGCCGACTACTCCGAGGAGACGGCCGAGGAGTTCGGGGAGATCCAGGCGCGCATCGACGCGGCGGATGCGTGGAGCCTCGACACCAAGCTCGAATATGCGATGGATGCGCTGCGGCTGCCCCCGCCCGACGCGGAGATCGGCCCGCTGTCCGGGGGCGAGCGCCGGCGGGTGGCGCTGTGCCGGCTGCTGCTGAGCGCACCGGATCTGCTGCTGCTGGACGAGCCCACCAACCACCTCGACGCCGAGTCGGTCGCGTGGCTGGAGCAGCACCTGGCCGAGTACCGCGGCACGGTCGTGGCGGTCACGCACGACCGCTACTTCCTTGACAACGTCGCGGGCTGGATCCTCGAGCTCGACCGCGGCAAGGGAATCCCCTACGAGGGCAACTACTCCAGCTGGCTGGAGCAGAAGCAGGCGCGGCTTGACCTCCAGGAGCGCGCGGAGAAGGGCCGGCGGCGCACGATCGCCGCGGAGCTCGAGTGGGTGCGGACGAACCCGAAGGGGAAACGGACGAAGTCCAAGGCGCGGCTGGCCCGCTACGAGGAGATGATCGCGGAAGAGCGCAACGTCAAGCTCGAGGACGTCCAGATCCACATCCCGCCGGGGCCGCGGCTGGGCGAGAAGGTGCTGAGCGCGAGCGAGCTGCGCAAGGGGTTCGACGATCGGCTGCTGATCGAGTCGCTCTCCTTCGAGCTGCCGCGCGCCGGGATCGTCGGCGTGATCGGCGCCAACGGCGCGGGCAAGACGACGCTGTTTCGCATGATCACCGGCGAGGAGTCACCCGATGCGGGCACGCTGGAGCTGGGCGAGAGCGTCCAGCTGGCCTACGTCGACCAGTCGCGCGACGCGCTGGATCCGAGTAAGAGCGTGTGGGAGGAGATCTCCGAGGGCCTGGACCAGCTGACGGTCGGGGAGCGGGTGGTCAACTCGCGCCAGTACGTCGCCGGGTTCAACTTCAAGGGCTCAGACCAGCAGGCGAAGATCGCCAAGCTGTCGGGCGGCGAGCGCAACCGCGTGCACCTGGCCAAGCTGCTGCGCACCGGCGGCAACCTGCTGCTGCTGGACGAGCCCACGAACGATCTCGACGTGGACACGCTGCGCGCGCTGGAGGAGGCGCTGCTGGGGTTCCCGGGGTGCGCGGTGATCATCTCCCACGACCGCTGGTTCCTGGACCGGGTGGCGACGCACGTGCTGGCGTTCGAGGGCGACTCGCGGGTGGTGTGGTTCGAGGGAAACTTCGACGCCTATGAGGAACACCGCCGCGAGCGCCTCGGCGCGGCGGCGGAGCGGCCGCACCGGATCACCTACAAGCGGCTCGTGCGCGGATGACGGACGCCCCACCCGCCCGCTGGACACCCCGCCACGGCGCTCGCCAACGGCTGAGGTCGCCCGGGGCTGGGCGTAGCCCGGGGGCGATGACGCGATGCGGGTAAGCTCACGTTGCGCGATGACGACGCAACTCATCAAACCCTTGGAATGAAGGAGATTGGCGATGGCTGACTACACGACAAAGCAGATCGATGAGATGGAGGGCGCGTTCGGCGGCGGCCTGAAGAAGGCCCGCGCCGAACTCGGCGTGGAGTCATTCGGCATGCAGGTGGTGGACCTGCCGCCGAACTACACCGACTACCCCGAGCACGACCACGAAGGCGACGGCCAGGAGGAGGTCTACTCGGTCATGCGCGGCTCCGGCGAGATCGACGTCGAAGGCGAGCGCATCCCGCTCACCCCCGATATCCTCGTACGCGTCGGACCCGCCACGAAGCGCAAGATCTACTCCGGCCCGGAGGGACTGCGCCTGCTGGCGTTGGGTGGAACGCCCGGCGCGGCATACGAGGCGGCGGAGTTCACCGAACTCGCCAGCGCCTAGGGCACCGCTGAGCGGCGCGACGCGGCGTCCTTACCGATCGGAGATCCGATGGGATCTCCGATCGGCCAGCACGCGTGCGAAGCACGCCACGCTCCCTGCGTCCTGGCCTCGCTTGCCCAGCGGCACCCTAGGGGGCGTAGCTGCCCTATCTGAGTTCAGCGCGTAAACGCCTGATCGTCGTTCAACCGCAGCGCGGTGGCGGCGATCAGGCGGGCGGCGGCGTGGACGTCGTCGAGTTGGACGAGCTCGACCGGGGAGTGCATGTAGCGCAGGGGGATCGACACGAGCGCGGTGGGCACGCCGTCGCGCGCGAGGTGGACTGCGTCGGCGTCGGTGCCGGTCGCGCGGGCGGAGGCCTCGACGGTGAACGGGATCTGCTCCTCGGTGGCGGTGTCGTACAGCAGCTCGAACAGCCGCGGGTGGATGGTGGAGCCGCGGGTGATGACCGGGCCCGAGCCGAGCGGGTGCTTGCCGAGCTCCTTGATCTCGATGCCGGGCGCGTCGGTGGCGTGGGTGACGTCGATCACGATCGCCGCGTCGGGACGCTGGGAGAACGTGGTCGTGCGCGAGCCGCCGAACGTGATCTCCTCCTGAGCGACGGCGACGGCGGCGGTCTCCCAGGCGGCGCCCCCCGCCTCCGCCACCAGCCGCGCGGCTTGCAGCGCGACGAACGAGCCGATGCGGTTGTCCAGCGCGCGCGAGACGAGCCGCCCGCCGAGCAGGTCGACGGGATCGGCGTCGATCACGGCGACGTCGCCGATGCGCACGTGCTCGCGCGCCTGCTCGCCGTCGTGAGCGCCGATGTCGATGTGCAGCTCGCGGAGCTCGACGACCTTCTTGCGGTCCTCCTCGCGCAGCAGATGGATCGGCTTCTTGCCGACGACGCCACTGAGCACCCCCTCGCGGGTGGCCAGCGCCACGCGCTGGCCGACGAGGATCTGAGCGTCCCAGCCGCCGACGGGCGCAAACCACAGGTAGCCCTCGTCGTCGATGTGGGTGACGATCAACCCGATCTCGTCGATGTGGCCCATCACGAGCAGTCGTCGCGGCGGCTGGGAGGCACCGTGCCGGGCCGGCACGCGGGCCAGCGGCGTGCCCACCACATCGGTGCTCACATCCGCGAACGCGCCGGCCGCCTGCAGCCAGATCGCCGCCGGGTCGGTCTCGTACCCGGAGGGCCCGTGCGCGCGAAGCAGGTCGAGCAGCAGCTGGGGAGCGGCGCTCTGCTCGGTTGCGCCGGCGTCGTCTGCGTCGCTCATGCGGCCAGCAACTGTCGCAGAACGTACCGCAAGATGCCGCCGTGCCGGTAGTAGTCGGCCTCGCGCGGCGTGTCGATGCGTACGCGAGCGTCGAAGGAGATCGGCTCGCCCGCGGCCGGCTGAGCCGTGACCCGCACCTCGCGCGGGGGTGGGCCGCCCGCGTTCAGCGCATCCGCGAGCCCCTCGATCGCGAACGCCTCCTCGCCGGTGAGCCCCAGTGACTGTGCGCTCTGCCCGTCGGGGAACTGCAGCGGCAGCACGCCCATCCCGACGAGGTTGGAGCGATGGATACGCTCGAAGGACCGCGCGATCACGGCGCGCACACCGAGCAGCTTCGTCCCCTTCGCGGCCCAGTCGCGCGAGGAGCCCGAGCCGTACTCCCCGCCGGCGAGCACGACCAGCGGCACGCCCTCCTCGGCGTAGCGCATGGCGGCGTCGTAGATCGACATCTCCTCGCCGCTCGAGGGTCCCGGCCCCTCGTCGGGCGCGTCGGCTGCGGCGCCGGCGGGAGCCCCCAGGTAGCGAGTGACGCCGCCCTCCGGAAGACGATCACGCCCGCCCCCGAGCTGGTTGCGCAGGCGGATGTTGGCGAACGTGCCGCGCACCATCACCTCGTGGTTGCCGCGGCGGGCGCCGTAGGAGTTGAAGTCGCGCGGGGCGACGCCCTGCTCTTGCAGGTAGGCCCCGGCGGGCCCATCGCGCTTGATCGCGCCGGCCGGGGAGATGTGGTCGGTCGTGACGCTGTCGCCGAGCAGCGCGAGCACGCGCGCGCCCCGCACGTCGGCGAGGAGCTCGGGCTCGGCGGGCATACCCTGGAAGTAGGGGGGCAATCGCACGTACGTCGAGCGCTCGTCCCACTCAAAGCGCTCGCCCTGGGGCACCTCCAGCCCGTTCCAGCGCTCGTCGCCCGCGAACACCTCGGCATAGCTCTTGCGGAACATGTCCGCGCGCACGGCCTCAGCGATCGTCCGCGCGATCTCCTGCTCGGAGGGCCAGATGTCGCGCAGGTAGACGTCCTCCCCGCGCTCGTCCCGACCGAGCGGATCGTGTACGAGGTCGATGTCCATCGTGCCGACCAGCGCATAGGCGACGCACAGCGGCGGGGAGGCGAGGTAGTTCATCTTCACGTCGGGATTGATCCGCCCCTCGAAGTTGCGATTGCCCGAGAGCACCGAGACGACGGCGAGGTCGGCGTCGTCGACGGCATCGGAGATCTCCCGGGCGAGCGGGCCGGAGTTGCCGATGCACGTCGTGCAGCCGTAGCCGACGAGGTTGAAGCCGAGCCGCTCCAGGGGCTCGGTCAGCCCGGCGCGGTCGAGGTATTCGGTGACGACCTTCGAGCCGGGCGCGAGCGAGGTCTTGACCCACGGCTTGCTTCTCAGCCCCCGCGCGAGCGCGTTGCGCGCGAGAATCCCCGCGCCGATCATCACCGACGGGTTGGAGGTGTTGGTGCAGCTCGTGATCGCCGCGATCACGACGTGTCCGTGGTCGAGCTCGAACGTCTCGCCGTCGACGGTGACGCTCGTCGCGGTGCCGTTGTGCGGCAGCGTGCCCGCCGCGGCGCCCGCGGGCAGCTGCGGTTGGGAGAGGCTGGGCAGCGGCTTGTGTCCCGGCTGGTTGGCCGGCGGATCGGAGGCGGGGTAGGACTCGGCGACCGCCTCGTCCTGGGCGTCGACCTGGTCGCCGTCGCTCGGCGCGTAGTCGCGCAGCGCCTGCAGGAACACGGCTTGCGAGGAGCTCAGCGCGACGCGATCCTGCGGACGCTTGGGCCCGGCGAGGCTCGGCTCGACGGTGGCGAGGTCGAGCGCGATCTCCTCGGAGAACGTCGGCTTCTCCGAGCGCTCGTCGTGCCACAGACCCTGCTCGCGGGCGTAGGCCTCGACCAGCGCGATCTGCTCGGCCGGGCGACCGGTGAGCTCCAGGTATGACAGCGTCTCTGCGTCGATCGGGAAGATCGCGCAGGTGGAGCCGAACTCGGGCGACATGTTGCCGATCGTCGCGCGGTCGGCGATCGGCAGCCCGGCGAGGCCGGCGCCGTAGAACTCCACGAACTTCCCCACCACCCCGCGCTCGCGCAGCATCTCGGTGACGGTCAGCACGAGGTCGGTCGCGGTCGCGCCCGCGGGCAGCTCGCCGTGCAGGCGGAAGCCGAGCACCTGCGGGATCAGCATCGACATCGGCTGTCCGAGCATCGCCGCCTCGGCCTCGATTCCGCCCACGCCCCAGCCGAGCACGCCGAGGCCGTTCACCATCGTGGTGTGCGAGTCGGTGCCGACGAGCGTGTCCGGGTAGGCCTGACCCCCTCCGGGAGACGTGTCCGCAAAGACGACGCGCGCGAGGTACTCGAGGTTGACCTGGTGCACGATGCCTGTGTCGGGCGGCACGACCGCGAAGCGCTCGAACGCCCCCTGGCCCCAGCGCAAGAACGCGTAGCGCTCCCGGTTGCGCTCGAACTCGCGCTCAGCGTTGATCCTGAACGCGTCGCGGGTACCGAACGCGTCGACCTGCACCGAGTGGTCGATCACGAGCTCGGCCGGCACGAGCGGGTTGATCTTCGCCGGGTCGCCGCCCATCTGCGCGATCGCGTCGCGCATCGCGGCGAGATCGACGACGGCGGGCACGCCGGTGAAGTCCTGCATCAGCACGCGCGCGGGCGTGAACGCGATCTCCTTGCTCGGCTGCGCCTGCGCATCCCAACCGGCGAGCGCTTGCACGTCGGCCGCCGTGACCGAACCGTTGGCGCCCTCCGTGCGCAGGAGATTCTCCAGGAGGATCTTCAGCGAGAACGGCAGTCGCGCGACGTCGTAATGCTGCTGCAGCGCCTCGAGGCGAAATATCTCATACGTGCGCCCGCCGACATCGAGCGTGCCTCGCGCGCCAAAGCTGTTGTCCGACATGTGTCTCCTGGGTCGATCTACCGGGGTCTACCCGCAGTCTCGCAGAGTCACGCGCGCCTCGCCGATGCGCAAATCCGCGCCGGCGAGACGTCTCGCCGACCGTCTGCGCAGGGCTCGACCACGACGTCGTGACCGGCGTGCTCGCGGTCTGAGGCAGTGCGCTCGACAAATAGCCGCGACTATGATGCCGGGTCGATGAGCACGATCAAATCTCGCGTGGCGGATCTGCTGCCGGCGCGTGTCAAGAGCGCCATCCTGGACGGGCTGCTGCGCGCCACGGTGTCCTGGCGCCTGATTCGCCGCCGGCGCTCGGCGTTCGTATCCGGCTATCTGGCAGGTATGAAAGGGATCGAGATCGGGGCGAGCAGCCATAACCGCTTCTATCTCGACGCGATCAACGTGGATCGCTTCGAGGGTGACGACACGGTATACAAGCGCGAGGAGCGCCGCCTGGTCTTGCACGCGGTGAAAGTCGATGTAGTGGCGCCGGGAGACGAGCTTCCGTTTGACGAGAACTCTTACGATTTTGTGTTCTCCTCGCACGTGATCGAGCATTTTCCCGACCCGATCAAGGCGCTGTTCGAGTGGGTGCGTGTCGCCCGTCACTACGTGGTCGTGATAGCGCCGCACCGTAACCGCACGTTCGATATCGAAAATCCCCTCACACCCGTGGCGGAGCTGGTGGAGCGCCACCGTGGCGGTTTCGCCTCGGACGTGGATCGGCACTGGAGCGTGTGGACATGCGAGAGCTTCATCGAGTTGTGTAACACGACGGGATTGCATGTAACCGATCACCAGGACCCAGACGACAAGGTCGGCAACGGCTTCACCGTGGTGATCGACGCAGCCCGGTCTCGAGCTCGAGTCGGATAACCGCCCACGACGACGACCCCGGATTCACTCCGGGGTCGTCGCTCTCATTCCCTGGGGAGGGAATCGCGCAGCGGCCGCCACGAGTTGGGCGACGCCATTCCTCGGCAGCGCCGCCAAGATCTTTGTTCCTTTATCAGGTGTTCGCTCCGCTGTGCGAAGCACGACTCGCCAGAGTCCCACCGCCGCTGTGGCCGGCTATCCCCTCAAGTGCCCGGCGCCGACTTGCCCGGTATGTTCACTGACTTCTATTCGCAGCCGGCCACGCGATGGATCAGTGCGATCGAGATTTACCCAAAAGATCAGCGCGTGGGAGCGGTCGCGCGTGTGACACGGCCCTTGCCCTGGCGCTTGGAGCGCAGCAGCGCGGTGTCACAGGCCTGCAGCAGCGCGTCCGTGCCCATCGGCGCGTTCCATTGCGCCACGCCGATCGACGCGCCCATGCCGGGGGTGATCTCCTGCGAGGGCAGCTTCTGCAACCGCGCCAGCGCACGCGAGGCCGCCGCGGCGGCGCTGTCCAGCTCGGCGTTGGGCAGGATCACGACGAACTCGTCGCCGCCGTAGCGGGCGACGCGATCGAAGGCGCGAAACTCGCCGACGAGCGCCTGGCCGACCTCGCGCAGGACCGTGTCGCCGGCCTGGTGGCCGTGGCGGTCGTTGACGAGCTTGAAGTTGTCGAGGTCGATCAGCATGCACGACAGCGGGCTTCCAGTGCGCATCGCGCGGCCGATCTCCTCGTGCAGGCGCCGGCGCATGCCGCGGTGGTTCATGCAGCCGGTGACGGTGTCGGTGCCGGCCTCCGCGCGGGCGCGCACGAGCGCGAGCGCGGTGGCGGCCTGGTCGGCGAGCGTCGTGGCGAGCTCGATCGAGCGCTCGTCATACGCCTCGGCGAGCTCGCGGCGCACGAGCACCACGACCGCCTGCACCTCGCCGCTCACCGCGACTGGAAGCAGCAGCGCGCAGCTGGCCTTGCCCGTAGCCACGAGCCGGGGCAGCGACGCCTGCAGCTCACGGTGCTCGGCGGCGAGGAAGCTGCGCGCGGTGTTCGCCACCCAGCTGACGCCCGCCGGGCGCTCGGAGCGTGGCGCCAGGTAGCTGAGCCGCCCCTCGCCCTCGAACAGGTACACGACCACCGGCTCCTCCTCGGCGGGAGGTTTGCGGAGATGATGGACGTGCACCTCCTCGGCCCCGGGCGCGAGCAGCAACTCGCGGGCGAACCCGCGGAAGATCTCCTCGCCGTCGCCTGCCTCGTCAGCCAGCAGCGCCAGGCGTCGCACGCCGGCGAGCACCGGGTCGGTGCGCGCCGAACCCGTGCGCGCAGGCTGCTCGAAGGTATCCGTACCCGCACCGCCCACCTGACGGACTGTAGCGCTTTCGGGGCATGAACTGTTATTTGAATGTCACGGTCACGGACGCGACGGATCTCGGTTCGCCTCTGTTCTTCGGCACGAACCCGACGCGTACGCGCACCTTCAGCGGCCGCTTGTGGCGCTGCGCCGCGCGCGTAAGCGGGATCTTCAGCGTCACCGCTTTCTGCGCTTGCTTGAAGCTGCGAGAGAGGCTCACCAGGTGCTTGCCCCCGCCGCTGAGCCGTCCCGACGCATAGGTCTGGACGGTCAGGTAGACGGTATGGCCGATCACCCGGCGCCGCACGATCCGCACGGGGCAGCCGCTCACCGAGATCGTCGTGCTCTGTTTGACCTGCTTGCCGTTCTGGGCGACGATCGTGGTCGGCATCGCGAGCCTATGCGCACACAGGTTGCCGTTCGCCGCCAGCGCCGAGTGCGGGCCGACCGGCAGGCTCAGCGCGAAGCTCGAGACCGGCACGTCGGGTATCGACGCGAACGTGGAGCTGGTGATCCCTTTTTTGATGTTCGTGTTTCCAGTGAGGATCACCCGCACATTGTCGCCTTCGAGGATCACGTCGAGGTCGGGGAACGCGAGACCGCCGTGGGAGACGAGGTAGGCCGGACCGGACAGCCTGCCCGGGAGCACGGGCGTGGTCGCGCTCGCCCCGCCGACCAGCGAGCCGATCGGGCAGGTGCGGGGGTTCTGCGCGAACGTGACCTCCGGACAGGCCTGCTGCAGCGTGCTCAGCCGCGCCGGGAGCGCCAGCGGTAGCTGCGCGAACACCGAGGAGATATTCGCCTGATGGGCCGGCTGGGTGAGGCTGACCTGCAGGCTCGCCCCACCCCGTTTGGTGGTTTTGGCGGAGGTCGAGGCACTGAACGACGGCTTGAACGCGAGCGCGCCGCAGCTGCTCACCTGAAACGGACTCGACACGATCTGCATCGTGTTGAACGTCGAGGTCAGCGTCGAGTCGGTCGCAAGCGGGGCGCAGTTGGTCGGGTTGAACAGGAAGTTTGGCCGTGTGATGGCGACGCTGAGACTCTTCAGCCGCAGCGGCACGCCCTCGACGATCGTCGGCAGGGAGCTCGTGGCGATCACGCGGGCGGTGTGGGGGTCGACGCCGATCGCCGCGCGCGTGAGGACGCAGTCGCAGGCCCCGCTGCCGAGGTCGAACGGCCCGGCCACGGCCGGCACGGGGATCGACAGCCCGTAGGGGGCGCCGCCGTAGGGACCGGTCAGATACACGGGGCCCGCGAACGAGTACGGTTCCGAGCCCGCGCCGACGCTGACCGTCGCCTTGCCGATTTCACTGCTCGCCGAGCACGTGCCAGCCTGCGCCTGCGGTTCGCCGCACAGCGGCACCGAGGGAATCGCGCCGACCAGGCCCGGAGGCAGGACGGTCGTTACGTGCGCCAGGTACTGCTGGCCATCTGCTCGGTTCAGGTTGAACGTGTAGGAGGTGTAGGCGCCGGCGTTGGGCGAGGAGCTCTGCGTGCTCTGCTTGAGCGAGAACGGCAGCGGGGATGGACACCCGGTCGTTGTGAACGGCGTCGCGCTCAGCGCCTGAGATCCGCCGGTGTATGGCGTGAAGAGCGCTTGGACTTGCGTGGTCCCACAGGCCAGGGGATTTGCCAGCGGCGCGCGCGCGCCGCTGGCGAGCTTCAAGATCAACTCGCTGAACGGGAGCTGGGGGTTTTCCGTGAAGCTCGCTTCCAGTCTGCCCGTTTCCAGGTTGGGGGTGACCAAGCCCTTGAGCCTGACCGAAACGCCGTAGACGCTCTCGGCGTCGAGGTAGATCGTGTAGGGAGGGCCTGTGATGGGTCCGCCGTTCGGGCTGCCCATATAGACGTTGCCCGCAAGCGAGCCCGGGGGCAGATCGGTTTCGATCGTGACCGTCCCCACTTTGGAGGCGGGTGGACAGGTGACTGGATTGGTGGCGCCGATTCCGATCTGGGCCGCGGTGCAGGCTTCCAGTTCATGCGCAGCCGAGGGGTTGAGCGTCAGTCCTCCGGGCAGTTTCACCTGAACATCCCTGATATCGGCCGTGTTAATTTCGTTTTCGCCTTCGTTTTGCGGCGCCTTGACTACCGTTGTCCCGCCATCGGGGCGATCCGATTCAGCGGTCTCGGGCTTGACTTCAACGGTCGGTTTGAACGGCACTTCCTTGCAACCTTCGACCCCCACCGGGGTATGGGTTTCGGTTCTCGAGATTGCTCCTTCATACGATTCGACTTCCAGACGAGACGTCGCGCTGCTCGAGCACATACTCGGAAGTGTCAGGAAGTCGCCTTTGCCCGCACGACCGTTGAAGAGCAGCCTGGACTTCAGAACCGGAATCGCTTTGGAGATGTTTTTGATTTCAAAATACTCGTGGTAGTCGGTGTTCCAGCTGACGTGGCCTTCGAGGAAGACATGTTCGTTTGCCACCAGCGGCACTTCCACGTGGATGCCGAACTCCAGAGGCAGGCCCACCGGTTGTTCGAGGTTGTAGACGGTGCCCGTAACGGACGTGTTCGCGGCGAACACGAAAACTGTCAGTTCGTCTTTGCCGACTTCGGTGTCCGTCGCGCATTTGTCAGCGTTGAAGTCTTTGATCGAACACTTCGGCAGCGCCTCCGGATTGGCGGCGAGACCCGGAGAGATGTCGACGCGGACATTCTTGAGCACTCCTTCGGGTTCGCTTCCCAGCAGCACTTTCTTTGAGTTGAGTTCGAACGAGGTGATTCCCCACTGGGGATGCCCAGCAGCCTGGGTATAAGCTTCGCCGTGGTTTTTTTCTATACCCGCATACGTGCACGATGGGGCCGTGCAAGTCGTCGCTTCGAAGTTGTGTTCTTCGACGCCAAACGCCGCTTGCGCGGCCGGTGCCGAGGCCCCTGCGACCAGAGCGCTCGCCAGCGCCACGAGCAATGCTCTCTGGGCAGCGTGCCTCATCTTCTCCCCTCCTCGAACACAGGGCTGATATACCCAGCTCGCGGCGCTTCTAGTCATTTGAGTTGGGGCGAACCCGCCAACCGGCGAGCCCGCCCCTCCACATCTACCCGAACCTGACGGTCACATAGGCGACCGACGACGGCGCGCCCTTCTTCTTGGGCACGAACCCTACCCGCACCTTCGTGCTGAACGGACGTCCCCTGCGCCGGCCGGCGCCCGAGAGCGGCACCTTCAGCGACGCCGAGCTCTGAGCTTGGCCGAGGCTGCGAAAGACCGTCGCCAGGCCATTGCCTTTGCCGCTGATCCGTCCGGGCGAGTACGTCTGCACGGACAGGTAGACGGTGTTGCCGATGACCCTGTGCCCGGCGATGCGCACGGGGCAGTTGTTGACCCTGATCGTCGTGTTCTGCTTGAACGTGCTCCCGTTCTGCCCGACCATCGTCGTGGGCATCACGAGCTTGTTCGCGCACAGGCTGCCGTTGGCCGTGAGCGCGGAGTGCGCTCCGACCGGCAGGTTCACCGTGATGCTCGACACGGGGACATCCGGGGTGCTCGCGAAGTTGGTCGTGGTGATCCCGTTTTTGATTTTCGTGTTGCCGACCAGGATCACGCGCACCCCTTCGCCTTCGAGGAGCAGGTCGAGATCCGGGAACGCCTCCCCGCCGTGCGAGACGAGGATCGCTGGTCCTTTCAGTTTCACGGCGAGCGTGGGCGTGTTGGCCCTGACGCCGCCGACGAACGAGCCGGACGGGCATTCGTAGGGGTTGTTCGCGAACGTCTTTTCAGGGCACGCTTTCTGCAGCGTGCTCAGCCGCGAAGGCAGCTGCTTGGGCAGCTGCACGAGCACCGACTTGACGTTCGCGTCGCCCACCGGCATGTTGATCGTCGTTTCCAGGCTCGCGCCGTTGGCTTTGGAGGTCTTCGCCCCCGTCGCCGCGCTGAACTTCGGCTTGAACGCTAGCTTGTTGCAGTTGCTCACCTGGAACGGGCTGGACAGGGTCTGCGTCGCGGTTCCAGCGACGCCGGGCACAAACCCGGTGAGCGTCGTTTCGGTCGCCAGCACGCCGCAGTTTGTCGGGTTGAGCAGGAAGCCCTGCTTGTTGATGCTGACGATGACCCTCTTCAGGCGCAGCGGTATGCCCTTGACGATCGTCGGCAGGGTGCTCGTCGCGAGCACACGGGCCGAATACGGTTCGACGTTGATCGTCCCGCGAGTGACGACATTGCCAAGGTTGAACGGCCCGGCCACGGCCGGCACCACGACGGACATCCCGAACGGCGCGCCGCGGTAGGGACCGGTCAGGTAGACGTTGCCGTTGAATTCGTATGGCGTCGGACCCGCGCCCGCCCTGACCGCGACCACGCCGATTTTGCTGGTGACCGGGCATTCTCCGCTGTTCGCCTGCGCTTCGGGGCACTTGGTCACCGTCGGCAGCAGTCCGACGAGGCCGGCCGGCAGCGCCGTCCTGATCTGCGACAGGTACTGCTGGCCGTCAGCCCGTTCGATGTTGAGCGCGTAGGACGTTTTTTCGCCTCCGCTCGGAGCCTGGTTCGCGGTCGCCTGGGTAAGCGAGAACGGCAGCGGTGAGGCGCATCCCGTAACCGAGGCGCCGAACGAGACTTCCTTGGAAGCCGGCGTGCCGGTGACCGGCACGAAGCTCGCCGAACCGGTGGGCGTTCCGCATACGAGCGGGTTGGCGATCGAGGTGAGCACTCCTCTGTTGAAGTGGAGGCTCAGCTTGGTGAACGGCTGTTCGGGGTTTTCCTGGAAGATCGTCGTGACCCGACCGGTGGCTTCGTTGGGCACGACTTCGCCTTTGAGGCGAACCGAGATGCCGTACTTTTTCGAGCCGGCGACGACGTAGACGATGTACGGAGGACCCGTGATGGGACCTGTTTCGGAGCCGGTGACCGGACCGCCGAGGTACATGTTGCCGGTCAACGACCCCGCGGGCAGCGTCGGAACTTCGAGGCTTACGGTTCCGAGTTCCGACCCCGCCGGGCATTCCGAGCCGAACACTTCGCTGTGAATCCTAGCCTGCGCGACCGTGCAGGCTTGGAGCCCGTTCGCGGCGGACGGGTTCAGCGTCATGCCTTCGGGCAACGTGACCGACGCTGTCTTGACCTGGGACTGGGCGTTTGCTTTCGGTTCGTTCGGCACCGAGGCTGCGGTCGTGAGTTCGTTGGGCTGATCGGAGAGCGTCGATCCGGAGGCCAGCGCGAAGGCCGGTTCGAACAGCAGGCTCCCGCAGCCGCTCAGCCCGATCGGCGTCGTGAACGTCTTCGCAGGAGATGCCTTGCCTTCGAGGTCCGTGACTTTCAGCGACGTGGTGTTGTGGCCCGGGCAGCTCGTTGGGTTGGTGATGAAGTCGCCCGTGCCGATGTTGCCTTTGAAGGTGAGGCGCGAGCGGATCAGCGGCAGCTTCGGCGAGACGTCGATTTCGAAGTAGTCGTGGTAGTCGCCTTCACCGGTGCCCCTGGCTTCCCTGCCCCATTCGACATTGCCCTTGATCAGCGTGTGGGCGAAGTACTGCTGTGCCTCGAGGAATGCCTGTTCGACCAACGAAGGGAAGCCGTTTTCGCCGGGTTTCGCGCCTTTGGCTTCGGCTTCTTCGAAGCCTTTTTTGAGCAGCGCTCCGGTCAGCGGCATGGGGAGCCCAAGCGCGACGCCGTACAGCGAGGAGAGTTTGGAGCCGTTGGCCACGCTTTCGCCTTCGCCCGGCACCAGGTCGTAGACGGTCCCGGAGAGCGGCAGATCGCCCGCTCCACCTGCTTTGGGGTCGCCGCCGTACACCGTCGCATTGTTTTCGCCGATTGCGCTTTCTTTGCATTCGGGTCCCGGCGCGGTGAAGAATCCGCTTCCGGGGACCAGTTCTTTGCCGAGTTCCGCCAGCGAGCACCGCGGGACCGCAAACGGGTTGCTCGCAAGCCCCGGTGCGACGTCCGTGCGGATGTGCGTGACCCGCAGCGTCGGCACGACGGTGCCGGTCGAATATTTGCCGCCGGGAACGGTCAGGACCTTGAAGTCGGTGACGCCGAACGGCACCCGGCCGCCGGCTGCGGTGAAGCCTTCTTTTTCGGCTTCTTCGACCGTGATGTTGGCCCTTGGCTCGAAGAAGCCCGGTTCCACTTTTTCCTGCCCGCAAGTCGGTACCTGGCAGTTGGTCGCCACGAGCTTTTCGACCAACGGCACTTCTTCGGCGGCCTGCGCCACCGCAGGCACCAGGACGGCGACTACGCTCACGACCAGCGCGAGGAGCGAGACACGGACGTGGGACCTCATGAGCTACCTCCAATTGCCTGCCGGGTTCCTGTACCCGGCCCTTGACCCTTCGCGATCCCGAAAGTTGCGGCCCTTCGAGAATCCTTATTGAGCGAATCCCACCCACTCTCGCCACTGTAGAGCAAGCCCTCGCTGACCCATGCACCTTCCATTGCAAACCCCACCTTACACGTCCATCAAGCACCCATGCGTCAGTACCCGCCCGTGGGCTGCTGCGGGAGACTACGGAGCGGACGAGCGCGCTATGCTCGAATGCGTGGCCAGCGCTGATGAGGAACGACTGCTGCAGGCGGTGGCAGGGGATCTGTCTTCCCAACCGACGGACCGCCGAAAGAGAGCTCGCGGACTGGGGCGAGCGCGACGCCGAGATCCTGGTCCGCACCGGCTCGGATCCGGAGCTTGCCGAGCACGCCGCCGGCGCGCCTGAGCTCAGGCGACCTTGAGATGTCCTCGTCGGCGACACCGTGCTTGCATGCCGACGGATGGATCTTCACGACGGAATTGTAATACGAAACTACGGGAGGCCCCTTCGCCGGACGAGCCGATCCCCGTTGGTCTTGCCTGACCTGACGCGGGCGGGAAGAACTCGGCGTCACTTGGCGGCCTGCAGTTGACAGAGAATCGTGCGTTCGACCCGTATGCGCTCCCAAACTGCTACCATAATGGGATGAGCAAGCAGATCGCCGTCCGCCTCCCGGATGAGCTCGTCGACTTCGTAGACGAACTCGTCGGCTCCGGCGCCGGACGCAGCCGAGCCGCCGTCGTCACGGTGGCGCTCGAACGCGAGCATAGGCGTGCGGTCGCGGCCCGCGACGCCGAGATCCTGGCCCGCACCGGTCCGGACCCAGAGCTTGCCGGGCTGGCCGAGCACGCCGCCGGCCTGCCCTCCGCGCTTGACTGATGCGCCCGATCCACGCCGCGCGGCTCGACAAGACCCGGCCCGTGCTGATCCTCACGCGCGAGCTGGTGCGCCCACACCTCGCGACCGTGACCGTCGCACCGATCACGACGACCATCCGCGGGCTCTCGACCGAGGTGCCAGTCGACACCGCCAACGGCCTCGCGGGACCTTCGGTCGTCAGCTGCGACAACATCACCACGATCCCCACGAGCACCTTGGGAGAGCAGATCGGCGTATTGCTCGACCGTCAGGAGCGGGCTCTCAGCGAGGCGATCCGGGCCGCGTTCGACCTTGATTGATCCGGCATCCCAAGCCGTCGCTACACTACCGCCACGGAGCCGATTCGCACCGATTTCAAGGGCTATGAAGGCCAGTTCGTCGCTATGGATGCTGCGGCGGGAGCGCGGAGCACGGCCGGCTGAGGCGAATGAAGCCCCGCTGAGCTACGTCAGCTGCCGGACCTTCTCAGCGGCCTGGCGGGCGAGCGCCGCGCGATGGCGCGTGGCGCCGCCGAGCAGCGCGGCGTCGAGCTGGGCGCGCTTGTAGAGCCAGTGCACGTCGGCCTCCCAGGTGAAGCCGATGCCGCCGTGCAGCTGGATCGCGGCGGCGGTGACGGACCGCCCGCCCTCGGCCGCGGCGGCGGCCGCGAGCGCCGCCGCCTCTCCGAGCAGTTGCGGGTTGGCGTCGGCGGCCCAGGCCGCGTAGTAGGCGGTGGAGCGGGCGCTCTCGGTGTCGAGCAGCATCTCCGCGCAGCGATGGGCGACGGCCTGGAAGGAGCCGACGGGGACGCCGAACTGCTTGCGCTCCTTGACGTAGGACAGCGTCATCTCGAGCGCGCGCTGGCAGACGCCGACGACCTCGGCCGCGAGCGCCGCGCGGATGCGGTCGGCGGCGCCGGGGCCGAGGGGCGCTCCCGCGCCGGCGACGGTCGCAAAGCGCCGGGTGGGGTCGATCGAGACGAACGTATCGGACTCGGGCGCGACGAGCAGCTCGGCCTCCTCGCCGTCGAGCACGACGACGACCGCCGCGCCGGCGGCGTCTGCCGCCAGCTCACGCGTGCCGATGCCGGCGGTGAGCTCCCCCGAGGCCAGGCCGGGCAGCCAGCGGGCCCGCTGCTCGTCGGTGCCCGCGGCCTGGATGACCGCGGCGGCCGTGGCGGTGGAGAGGAAGGGCGTGGCCGCGCAGGCGTAGCCGAGCTCCTCGAGCAGCACCGCCAGCTCGACCGCGCCGAGCCCCTGCCCGCCGTGCTCCTGCGCGACGGCGATGCCGGGCCAGCCGAGCGCCACGAGCTCGCTCCACAGCGCGGCGTCGTACGCGCCGTCCTGCGCCGCCTCGCGCACCTTGGCGAAGGGCGAGCGCGCGGACAGCAGCTCGCGGGCGACGTCCTTGATCTCGCGCTGCTCGGGGCTGAGGTCGAAGTCCATGGTTGTTATATGCCTCCCTCGCCTGCTGTGTGTGTGGCGCCTAGCGCGACTTGGGGAGGCCGAGCACGCGCTCGGCGACGATGTTCTTGAGCACCTCGGTGGTGCCCCCCTCGATCGAGTTGCCGCGCGCGCGCAGCAGCTCATACGCCCACGGATCGCCGGCGCGCAGCGCGCTGGGTCCGAGCAGGTCGGCGGCGAGCTGGGTGAGCCGCTGGTTGGTGTCCGACCACATCCACTTGACCAGCGAGCCCTCGGGACCGGGCTGGCCGTAGCGCTCGGTGGCGGTCAGCCCGCGGTAGGCGGTGAGGCGCACGATCTCGGTGCGCAGGTGCAGCTCACCGAGACGGTCGGCGACGACCGGATCCTCGAGCAGGCCCGCGCGGGCGGTCTGTGCGATCGCGCGGTCGAGCAGCTGGCGCAGGCGCACCTGCAGGAAGAAGCCGAGGCCGGCGCGCTCGTTCATGAGCGTCGTGAGCGCGACCTTCCAGCCGTTGCCCTCGCCCCCGAGCACGTTCTCCTCAGGGATGCGGGCGCCGTCGAGGAACAGCTCGTTGAACTCGGGCTCGCCGGTGATCTGGCGCAGCGGACGGATCTGCACGCCGTCCTGCTGCATGTCCATCAGGAAGTAGGTGAGCCCCTTGTGCTTGGGCGCGTCGGGGTCGGTGCGGGCGAGGAGCATGCACCACTTCGAGAACTGCGCGCCGCTCGTCCAGACCTTCTGACCCGTGACGACCCAATCGTCGCCGTCGCGCACGGCGCGGGTCTTCAGACTCGCCAGATCCGAGCCGGCGTCGGGCTCGGAGAAGCCCTGGCACCAGATCTCATCGGCGGTGAGGATCGGAGCGAGGTAGCGCTGCTTCTGGCGATCGCTGCCCCAGGTCATGATCGTCGGACCGGCGAGCAGCAGCCCGAGCACGTTGATCGGCAGCGGAGCGCCGCAGCGGCCGAGCTCCTCGAAGAAGATCGCCGACTCGGTCAGCGTCGCGCCGCGGCCGCCATACTCGCGCGGCCAGTGCACGGCAGCCCAGCCGCCCTCGGCGAGCCGGCGCTGGAAGTCTCGCCGCCAGGCGTGCCTGCGTTCCTCGCCCCCGTCGGGCTCTGCGCCGGCGTGATTGGCGGCGAACCAGGCGCGCAGCTCGTCGCGGAACGCGATCTCCGGCTCACTGAACGTCAGGTCCACAGTTCCTCCTCCGCAACGGCCGCACGATGCGAGCCCGGATGTCCTTCAGGTCATCGGCATCAGCGATCATACGGACTCCTCGCCTGCTTGAAAAAGCCGATGGCAAGGCCTTGCCACATGTGGCAAGGCCGCCGGGGCCGCATGCGGCCCCGGCTCGGAGCCGCACATGTGCGGCTCCGCCGCTGGCGCATGCGCCAGCGGTGACGCGCCGCATGCGGCGCGTCACGACCCCGCGCATGCGCGGGGTCGCCGATGGGCGCATGCGCCCATCGGTCGGGCGGCGCATGCGCCGCCCGAGCCGGGCCGAGCTAGAGGCGGGTGTCGTCGTCCTGGTCGTCGATCGTCATTGCGTGCTCATGGCGGACAGCACCCCCGCCCGCCGTAGGAACAGCGTGTTAACAACCTAATTGTTTGCTGAACACCCTTTATGGGCGCGTGTCCATCGGGGCTGCACCGAATCTCCGACGCCGGTCCATACCGGCCGCGAGCCCGCATGCGCCAAGCTGTCGCGCACATAGGATAGGCCCTACGACGCACTCCCAACCGCGAGCTGGAGCGATGCGACCCTCCCGACGATCCCCCCGCCGCACCCCCCAGATCGTGGCCCTCGGCGGCGGCGGCTTCTCGATGGAGAAAGACTCCTCGCTGCTCGACGACTACATCCTCTCGCTCACCGCCGCCGCGCGCCCGCGCGTGTGCTTCCTGCCGACCGCCTCCGGCGACGCCGACCACTACGTCGTGCGCTTCTACCGGCGCTTCTCCGCCCACTGCGACGCTTCGCACGTGTCGCTGTTTCGCCGCGACCAGGGCGTCGGCGGCGTCGAGGACGACCTCGCCACCCACCTGCTCGCCCAGGACCTCATCTACGTCGGCGGCGGCAACGTCGTGTCGATGCTCGGCGCCTGGCGCGCCCATGGCCTTGACTCCGTCCTGCGCCGCGCCTGGCGGCGGGGCATCGTCCTGTGCGGCCCCTCCGCCGGCTCGCTGTGCTGGTTCGCCGAATCGCTCTCCGCCTTCCACGGCGCTCCCCGGCGCGTGCGCGGCCTCGGGCTGCTGCCCTACTCCAACTGCGTCCACTACGACGCCGAGCCCGCGCGCCGCGCCGAGTACCACCGCTTCGTCGCCGCCGGCATGCGCCCCGGCTTCGCCGCCGAGGACGGCGTCGCGCTGCACTTTCGCAACACCCTGCTCGAGCGCGCCGTCAGCTCGCGCCGCGACGGCCGCGCCTACCGCGTCGAGCCAGCGCGCGACTCCGTCGTCGAGGTCCCGCTCGAGGTCGCCCACCTGGACTCCGACCCCGACCTCGCGCTCGCGCGCGCCGGCCACCCCGCGAGCAGCCCGTCCGAGGCCCTCGCCGCCGGGTCCTCGCCATCTGAGACGCTCCCGCCCGGTGCGCTCGCCCGCGAGCCCCTCGGCGCAGCGGCATGAGCCCGCCCGAGGCGCCCCCCGATCAGCGTCTGATCTTCGCGATGGGCGGCGGCGGATTCACGATGGAGCCGTCCAACCCGCTGCTCGACGACTTCGTCCTGTCGCTCGCGTCCGCTCGCGCTCACCCGGACGCGAGCGACGCGGCCGACGCCATCCCCGACGGCGCGCCCGCCGCGCCCACGGCCGGTGGCTCACGCGCATCCGCGAGCGCGCGCGAGCCGCGCATCCTGTTCCTGCCGACCGCCTCCGGCGACACGGCCGCGCAGATCGCCGCGTTTCACGCGCGCTTCGCCGACCGCCACTGCGTCGCCGAGCACCTGTCGCTGTTTCGCCTGCACGAGCTGCGCCGGCCCCTGGGGGAGATCGTCCTCTCCCAAGACGTGCTGTACGTCGGCGGCGGCTCGATGCGCAACCTGCTGGCGATCTGGCGCGCCCACGACCTCGACCGTCTGCTGATCTGCGCCTGGCGACGCGGCATCGTCCTGGCCGGCATCTCGGCCGGGGCGATGTGCTGGTTTGCAGGCGGCATCACCCGCTCCAGCGGGCCGCCCGAGCCGCTCGCGGGCCTCGGGCTGCTGGAAGGATCGCTCACCGTCCACGCCGACGGCGAGCCCGAGCGCCTGCCCGTGTGGCTCGCCGCCATCCGCGACGGCGCCCTGCCCGGCGGCTGGTCGCTGGACGACGGCGTCGGCCTGCTGTTCGCGGGCGCACGCCTGCGCCGGGTCGTCAGCTCGCGTCCCGGCGCGAGCGCCCAGCGCGTCGACCAGGTCGCCGGCGAGCTCGTGCGCCACCGCCTGCAGCCCGAGCTGCTGGGCGCGAGCGCAGCCCCGCAGCTACACTCGTCCCTGGACGAGGACGTTCAGGAGCTGCGTCGCGTCCAGCGTCTGCGCCGCACCATCTCCGGGCCGCGCGGCGGGCGCTTGGGCGGGTATTAGATCAAAACCCCTTCGCAGCGATGAGTTCCCGCCCGGCCCACCGTCTCAGTGGGTGATGGTCGCAAACAAGACGAAGGGACTTCTCAGCCGATGACATCGCTGACACGCCGGGTACTGGCTCACAAACGCGCCGTCGTCATCTTCTGGGTGGCGCTGACGCTCGTAGGCATGGCCTCCGCCGGATCGGCCACGAAAGCGCTCAAACAGAAGTTCTCCGTGCCAGGACGCGAAGGCTACGAGACCAACCAGCAGATCAAGCGCGAGTTCGGCACCGGCGGCAACGGCGCGCCGCTGCTGGCCGTCGTGACGCTGCCCGCCCGCGCATCGGTGAGCTCGGCCGCCGTCGAGAGCGGCCTGCGCAGCGTCGAATCGCGCCTGCAGCGAGCGCTCCCTGGCGCCCGCCTGGCGGGCTATGCGCGCACGGGGTCGCTCGCCTTCCTGTCGGCCGATCGCCACACGACCTTCATCGTCGCCTACCCCCCGCCCGATCGCGCGCAGGCGTTCGAAGACAATCCCAAAGCGGCCAAAGCGGCGAGCGCCGCGCTCGCGGGCACGACGATCGCGGGCGCGCCCGTCCACCTGACCGGGTTCGACGCGCTCTCCACCCAGAGCGGCGGCGGCAACGGCCCCGGCGTGCTCGTCGAGGCGATGCTCGGCGGGCTCGGCGCCCTGCTCGTGCTCGCGTTCGTGTTCGGCTCGTTCCTGGCGCTCGTCCCGATCCTGATGGCGATCGTCTCGATCATGACCACCTTCCTGGTCGTCTGGGGCCTGACGACCGTCACCGAAGTCTCCCCCATCGTCCAGTTCCTGATCGCGCTGATCGGACTCGGCGTGTCGATCGATTACTCCCTGATCGTCGTCGTGCGCTGGCGCGAGGAGCGCGCGCACGGGCTGTCGGGCGACGCGGCGATCGAGCGCGCGATGCAGACAGCGGGCCGCGCGGTCGTATTCAGCGGCACCACCGTCGCCATCGGCCTGCTCGCGCTCGTCGCCCTGCCCCTGCCCTTCCTGCGCTCGGTCGGCTACGGCGGCATGCTGATCCCGCTGATCAGCGTGATCGTCGCGATGACGCTGCTGCCGGTCGTGCTGAGCAAGCTCGGCCCGCGCCTGGACTGGCCGCACGTGCGCGACGACGACAAAGCCAGCAGCTCGTGGACGGGCTGGGCCAACCTGATCGTGCGCCGGCGCTGGCTCGCGGCGCTCGCAGGCGCGCTCGTGCTCGCGGCGCTGGTGCTCGCGGCGAGCAACCTGCAGCTGGGCATCGCCAACGTCAACACGATCGCCAAGCAGGGCGACGCCAAGCAGGGCCTGCTGGCGCTCGAGCGCTCGGGCATCGGCTCCGGCGTGCTGCTGCCTAACGAGGTGCTCGTGGACGGATCGAGCACCCCCGCGCAGGTCGCCCGGGCGCTGGCCGCCGTGCCCGGCGTCCACGGCGCCGTCGCGCCGGCCTCACCGCAGTGGCGCCACCCGCAAGCCGCCGTGGTCGATGCGTATTCGACCCCCGACGCCTCCTCGGCGAGCGGACGGGAAACGCTCGATCGCGTGCGCACAACGGTCCATGCGACCGGACCGGACGTCCATCTCGGCGGGTTGGCGGCCCAGAACGCGGACTTCATCGACGCGGTCTACGGCAACTTCCCGCTGATGATCGCGCTGATCGCGCTGATCACGTTCGTATTGCTCGCCCGCGCCTTCCGCTCGCTGCTGCTGCCGCTGAAGGCCGTGATCCTCAACGTGATCAGCGTCGCGGCCGCCTGGGGCGTGCTCCAGCTGGTCTGGCAGCAGGGTCACGGCTCCAGCCAGATCTGGGGCATTGACGCGACCGGCTCGATCACCGCCTGGATCCCGCTGATGGTGTTCGCGTTCCTGTTCGGCCTGTCGATGGACTACGAGGTGTTCATCCTCGCGCGCATGCGCGAAGAGTACGACGCGACCGGCTCCACCGACACCGCCGTCGTGCGGGGCATCGGGCGCACCGGACGCCTGGTCACCAGCGCCGCCCTGATTCTGTTCCTGGCGTTCGTCTCGCTCGCCTCCGGTCCCGAGACCGAAATCAAAGTGCTGGCCACCGGCCTGGCGGCGGGCATCCTGCTCGACGCGACGATCATCCGCGCGCTGTTCGTGCCTGCGGTCGTGTCGCTGTTCGGGCGCTGGAACTGGTGGCTGCCGCGCCTGCCCGCGCGGCTGCTGCGGGTCGAGCCCTCGCCCTCGCCGCATCTGGCGACCGAGCTGGAGGGGCCCTCGTAACAGGGCTCCTCCGGCATCCAGCCACTGCGGTGGGCTGCTTCGACGCGGCGGTCCGAGCTCACGTGGCGACCTCGCCACCAGATCCGGCTCGAGTGCGCCCGTCGACCTCCGGCGGCGCCCCCAGTCCCCCCGCTCAGAATCAAACCTCCTCGGGCTCCCGGCCCCGCGCCGGGTCGGGTCGGGTCGGGTCGAGTCGAGTCGAGTCGGGTGGGTGGGTGGGTGGGTGGGTGGGTGGGGTCGGGTGGGTCGGGTCGGGTCGGGGGCCGATCAAACCCCCTCGGGCGTGGGCCCGGCGACCGGCACCGACCCGGCCATGATGGTGTCGATCTCGCGCATGTCCTCCCTGCTCAGCCGGATGTCGAGCGCACCCATGCTGTCCTCGATGTGGGCGGGGCTGCGAGCGCCCACGATCGCGACGTCCACCGCCGGGTTGGCGAGCGTCCAGGCGATCGCCAGCTGGCTGACGCTGCACTCGCGCTCGCGCGCGAACCGCTCGAGCTCGGCGACCGTCTGCAGGTTGCGCGCGAACGCCTCGCCCTGGAACAGATCGCTGCCACGGCGCCAGTCGTCCGCCGCGAAGGTCGTGTCCGCGTCCATCGCGCCCGTCAGCAGACCGTGCGCGAGCGGGCCATACACAAGCACGCCGATGTCCCGCTCGCGCGCGTAGGGCAGCACGTCGCGCTCGATCTCGCGGCGAAACAGGTGATACGGGGGCTGGACCGTCTCCACCGGGCACGCGCGCCCCAGCTCGGCCATCTGCTCGGCGCTGAAGTTGGACACGCCCACGTGCGCGATCTTGCCCTCGTCGCGCAGTTCGTCCAGCACCAGCCCCGTCTCCGCGAACGGCGTGTTCGGGTCGGGCCAGTGCACCTGATATAGGTCGATCCGCTCGACCCCCAGGTTGCGCAGGCTGCCCTCCACGCCCTGGCGCAGCCACGCGGCGCTGCAGTCGCGCAGGAGACCATGCTCGGAGTCCATGCGCAGGCCGCCCTTGGTCGCGAGCACGATCTCCTCGCGGTGGGCGCGCAGCTCGTCGTGCAGCGCTTCGCCGAGCAACCGCTCGGCGACGCCGAACCCGTACGCCTGGGCGGTGTCGAACAGGTTTACGCCCAGCGCTCGCGCGTGCCTGATCGCGGCGATCGCCTCGCGTTCGTCGTAGTCGCCCCAGTCCCCGCCGAGCTGCCAGGTGCCGAACGCGACCGGAGTCACCTCCAGGCCCGTCGTTCCGAGCGTCGCTCTGTCCATGGTTTCCTCCTTTCCCCGACGCCGGTAATCCAAACCCGCGTCACCAGAATGGATCATGGATTCTGGAGACGCCGATTGAGGAGCCCGGCGGCGATCGGCGCCCGTACACTCCACCAGATCAGGTCGACCCCGACCAGCAGAGCCTCAACGAGACCGTCGAGCACGTGGGATGTGCTCGCGGCGGCGCGCGACTCTCCGGATCAAGGGAAGCGTCCGTCGGCGCCGCGTCGAGTCGAGCGCGCGGCGCCGCGATGAGTTCGGCGTGGCGCGCCTGTCTTAATCTACGGAGCGGTCGACAGGCGGCCGACGACGATTGACGCCCGCCGCCCACGCCGACGTGACAAACGCCAAAGGAGGCAACGATGCCCGACCATAAGATTGGAACCCGCGAGGAATGGCAGGCGGCTCGCGATGAGCTCGCCAAGCTCGAGGCCGAGCACGCCAAGCTCGGCCAGAAGGCGACCGAGCAGCGACGCCAGCTTCCGTGGGTTCCGGTGGAGAAGGAATACCAATTCGACACCGAGAACGGCAAGAAGACGCTCGCCGAGCTCTTCGACGGGCGCTCGCAGTTGCTGGCGTACAACATCATGTTCGGGCCCGATTACGAGCTCGGTGCCTGCCCCGGGTGTTCGAACCTGGGGGATGAGCTCGACGCCACGCGCGTGCACCTGAACCACCGCGACGTGACGCTGATCTGCTGCTCGCGTGCGCCGATCGATCGGCTCGACGCCTACAGGTCGCGGATGGGCTGGCAGTTTCCCTACGTATCGACCTATGAGACGGACTTTCCGTTCGACTTCGGGCTCGCCCTCACCCCCGAGCAGGCGCAGAAGATCCCCGAGGTCAAGGCGATGATCGACAACCCTCCCGGCTGGCTCGAGGACTGGGGGCGGCAGGTCGGAGCCAAGCTCGAGGACGGCCTGCGCGAGGGGCCGGGCTTCATCGCCTTCGCGCGCGAGAACGGCAGCGTGTACCACACCTACACGGTGATGGCGCCCGATCCGTTCGTCGCGCCGTACAACTCGTTCCTGCTCCAGCGAACGCCCAGAGCCGGATCCGACGAGCCTCGCGCCTGGCGCAAGGACGAGTACCCGGACTGATCAGGCATGGGCGCTGGAATGTCCACGGGTGCTCTCGGCCTTCGTGGCGTTGCAGCCGGTGACTTGGATGTGGGTGATCTGCTTCATCACCGCGCCGTTCTGGGCGATGAATTCGGTGGGCATGTCGAGGCCGGCGGGCTTGGTGACCTTGGTCTTGGTCGTCTGGTGGATCGTGTGCCCGTGGATTCGCCTCGTGACCTTGCGGGTCACGGTTGCGGTGCTGGTGGTGTTACAGAGGTTGGTGTTGGCGGCCAGCGCGCTGTAGGGGCCCTCGGGGAGGTAGAGCTCGAAGCTCGAGACAGGAACGTCGGGGACGGTCTTGAAGGTCGAGCTGGTGATGCCGTGCTTGTCGATGAAAGTCGTGCCCGTCAAATCGACGCGCACACCGTCGCCCTGCAGCACCGCGACGAGGCTGGGGAACGCTTCGCCGCCGTGAGAGACGAAATACACCGGGCCCGTCAGCGGGACCGGGAGCAGCGGCGTGGTGGAGCGCACGATCCCGATCATCGACGCGGGCGGGCAGTTCGCGGGGTTCGCTTCGAACACCGCCGCCAAGCAGGCCTTCTGCAACGTCGTCAACCTGGAAGGGAGCTGCCTGGGGAGCTCCACTTTGACGTAGCTGATGTTCGCCTGGCTACCCGCTTGGAACGGCGGGTAGGCGACCTTCGCGTCGAGGCTCGCACCCTGCCGTTTGCTCGTCCTGCCGCTCGTCGAGACCGTGAAGTGGGGCTGGAAGGCCAGGGTCCTGCAGCCCCCCACGGCGAACGGGCTCGACACGCTCGCGACCGTGTTCCGGGACCCGGAGATCCTCGCCGTGATCTGCCGGCCGGCGCAGTTGGTGGGGTTGAACATGAACCCGGGCCGGTCGATGTTGACCGTGATCCGTTTCAGGCGCAGGGGGACGCCGAAGACGATCTGCGGGATCGCATACGGACCCGTTTCATCCGTCGTGATCGTCAACGAGCTATCCACCGGGTCAACCGCGATCCGCGCCCGCACCACCACCAACCCCAGGTTGAACGGGCCCGCCACCGCATCCGTCACAACGCTCAGGCCGAACGGCGCTCCCCCATAACCCTTCGTCAGATACACGTTACCCGAGATTTCAAACGGGTGCGAGCCCGCGCCCGACGCCACCGTCGTACTGCCGATCCGTGAGGATTCCGGACAGTGACCGTTGCCAGCGAGTGGTTCTTCGCACAACGGCACGCTCGAGAGCATCCCCAACAAACCCGGCGGCGTATGCACCTGCACACCCTTCACGAACTGTTCACGATCCTGACGAGTCAAATCGAGCGTGAACGGCGTGAATTGGCCAGCGCGCGGTGACACCGTCTCCGCGAGGAAGCCTGGGTTCAGTGGCAGCGTCGGGCAGGGTGTGGCGAGGCCGTCACCGGCGAGATCGACGTTGAAGAACGACGACGACGTCGCATCAGGGGTGCCCGCCACCAGCAGCCCTTCCGGGGTCGTGCCCGGCGCGCTCCACGGCGTCAAATCGCTCGTGGTCGTCGCGACCCCGCACGCCGCAGGGTTATCCAACGGCGCCCGCGGACCCCCGTTCAACCGGATCTTCAGTTCGCTGAACGGCGTCTGCGGGTTCTCCAAGAACCTCGTCGTCAGCTGCCCCGTCGCCGGGTTAGCCTCGACGAACCCCCGCGCCTTGATGTTGATCCCCTCGTTCGCCAACCCCCCGGTCCCACCCAGTTCCAGATACAGCTGATACAGGTTCCCATCCAACGCATCCTGTTCGGTGCACGCGGCCTGGCCCGGCCCGCCGCACCCCGGCCGCGCGAGATACACGTGCCCCTTCACCGGTTCCGGAAGCAGCGGCGTGATCGCTTCCGCCGTACCCACCGTCGACGCATCCGGACAATGCCCAGGCGCCAACTGCAATTCCCCCGAGGGCCCTTTTTCTTCGGATTCCCGGCCATCGAAGTTGATTCCATGCGCACCCGTTTCATCACACGCCTGGATCCCATCCACGATCCCCGGACTGATCGACAACCCCTCCGGCAACGTCACCACCGCATCACGCAAATGCGGCGTCGCTTTCGACCCCGGCTTCTCACTCTGCGGCACATTCAAGTTCACACCCAACCCCACCGGCGCATCCGCCAGCAACGTATCCGGCAGCGTTTCGATCGTCGGATCAAACGACAACAGGTTGCAGCCCGTCAACGCAGGCATCGTCGTCGTCGCTTCCGCAAAGCCTGAGTAGTGCCCTCCTTCAACCGTACCCGGGTGCTGCCACGAATCCGCACGCAACGTCCCCGTCAACGGACCACCAGAACAATCCGAACCCAACGACAGAAACGACACCGGCGCCACACCAGACACTTCACCACCACCCGTACATTCGAGGGGGAAGATGGGGTTCGTGGTTTTACACGTCCGTCCGCGCATGGCGTTGTGGCTCGGGTCCGCCGGCACACCCCAAAACGTCAGTTCGAACCTGAACAGACCGACCAGCGGGATCTCGTTGGTCGCGACGGTGAACCCATATTCACGCTGATGAGTGACCGGGCTTTCGGTGCGCACCAGGTGCGCAGTCAACAACTGCTGTATCGCTGCCGGGTTCTCGAGGGCGAACTCGGCCGACTCGCCCGCCGACGGCGCCACATTCACGATCGGACCAACATACCGCGGGTCTTCTCCGCCGGCGCCCAGCCGATACCACCCGACCTGCGTGTCGGCCGGGCATCGTCCGCCGCCCGTGACGAGCGCGAGCGAGCAACGCGGCACAGCCTGCGGGTTACCCAGCAGACCCGCCGGCAACCCAGCCACGATATCCTTAGGGTCCTGCGTCGGCGCGATAGGAACGCAGCCGCACAGAACTTCTTCAAATTCGTTCGGCCATTTCCCGGCCTGTTCGGTCGTGAGTTCGCCCGTCGTCGTCAACGCCCACGGATGCCCGCCCGCCTGCGTGAACACGTACGGCTTGTTGATGAATTCAAATCCGGCGTTCCCATTTTCTTCGATTTCGCGTTCTTCGGTGCGTTCGATCGTCTGCATCGTGAACTTCGTGATCCCGAACGGCTTCTCTTCGATCGCGTACGCATCCGACGGTCTTGCGACGGCCAAAAGCAAAGGTAGGAGAACGAACGGCAGGAGAAGCGCAAGAAGTGACCTCCTCCGAGAAAGCCGCCAGGTCATCGATGGGGCCCCTTCTTTGCGAAGCTACGAGAACCTAAGCGTTTATGTGCCTGCCGTTCGCACAAGCTGCGAGAACGAGAACGTTTCTTCCGGCAGACTCGGAGCGCCTGAGAGAGCTGCTCCGCTCTGGTGAAGGTACGAGAGTGCGTCGCGGACGGCCCAGGAGGCGGGAGGTTCTCCCCGGGTGCCTGGGCGGCGCTGCCGCCGACTGCAAGGAGCGGCGCGGGGTTCGTCAGCGGGCCCTGGCAGGCGTCGCCCGAACACGACTGCGGCGGCACGGGCGGGGCGGGGAAGCCGGCGCCGATACGCGCGTCGTAGACGTCAGCGAGGCCGTCGGTGTCCTGCCCAGCCAGACCCTGCGTCGTCACGAAGAAGATATCGTTGCCCGACGGGGAGATCGTGACGTGTTCGAAGTTGACGGGATCTTCCGAGCTCCCGGTCGAGATCAACGACACGCTGCCGTCGCCCCGGCCCGTGCCTTCCTGCCATTCATAGGCGTTTTCAAGACCATTCGTCGCGTTCGGCGACAACGGCTCCGCGCTCGTGAACACGACCCGCGATCCATCTTCACTGACCGCACGATTGTCCATTTCATACTGTGTCATCAATGCTCCGCCGTAGTGGCCGGGGGCGATGCTCGCGCCGAGCGCTTCGCCCTGTTCGTCCAGGACAAGGCGGTTCCCGTTATCGTCAAAACCGTTTTCACCACCGGAAACCCGATCGAGCCGGCCGGTCTGCGCGTCGTAGCGGTACACGTCCTTCGCCACGTTCGAGTCGCCGCTCAACAGCTGCGCAAACGTCGCAAACACGAGGAACCTGCCGTCCAAGCCAGCTGTCTGCGCGTGACTTTCCTCATCTGTCCACAGTTTGGTGTCGACTCCCGCTGGGCTCGGACAGCGGGCATCTTCGACAGACCCCGAGACCAACGAGCCCGAGCACAGGTCGCCGACGAACCCGACCTTTCCCGAGCCGGCGTCATAGACATACAGGTTGTCCGCGGCATTGACCGGCGTATGGCCTTCGGGCCCGGGTTCACTCGTCAACACCCCACGCGCAACGAAATACACACGAGAGCCGTCGGGCGCGACACGGACCACGCCCTGCACCTCAGCCGCCTGCCCGACGCTCGGATCGTGTGAGACCAGCGTCAGCGACATCACCTCCCGTTCGGCCACCGCACATCCAGGCTTGGTGCCAGGACAGCCGATCCTAGCGAGATACAAGTCGCTCTTCGAGTCTTCGTCGTCGCCCGTCAACGCAGCAGCGGTCGTGAAGAACACCCGCGAGCCATCCCGGGACGCCCCCCGGAAGTCCGAGCTCGCCCGCGCCGTAGCGCCTTCACACGGCACTTCCCCAGCCACTTTCCCCGGCCCTTCCCCCACACAACCACCAAACGGCTGGCCAGCTTCCAACGGTCGCGACACTTCAAGCGTCCTCGACCCACCAAGCCGCACAAACACCTGATGCGGCACGTCGGGCCCGAATTCCTGACCGCTGGTCTTCGTGCACACGGTGAAGAAAACCTCGCCGCCATCCGCGCTCACAGCGTTGAAAGCAGTCGTCCCGCCGGCGATATACTCTTCGCCCCCGATGGTCGTACGGCACGCGGGGTTCATCAGTTTGCCCGGATTCCGATTGTTCACTCCCACGAGGGCCAGCGACTTGGGTCCGTCGCCACAACCACGCGCAATGTCATACAGTTGATTGGCTGCCCGGAGCGCTTCCGGCACAGGAGCCTCGGATCCAGTGGCTCTCAGAAGCACGTGACAAAACGCCAGGCTTGCAGCCTTGTACAGTGGGCGAAACTGTTCGTTGATGATGGCTGGCGGCTTGAGTACCCCGCCGAGTTCCCAGCCGGCGCTCGTATCGGGCGTGGCTGTCGGGTGCACGAACAGGTCCTGCTCTTCACTGAGCGAGTGATACGTGTTCGGGCCGGGATGACCCATATAGAAGGCGAGGTCCATGGACGGGGTGATGTCGCTGGCCTGCGGTTCGGCTATCAGCGTCGCTGGCGCCATGATCGGGGCCGTGGACCATTGCGAAGTGCCCCGCCGCGCGAGATATGTCACTCCGCCGAGGTTGGAGCCCGCCGGTGCGCCTTCGAACGCGCCCTCGGAGTAGAACGCCAGGCTTTCGCCGTCGGCCGCGACCCCGTTGATGAGGGTGGCGCCGTACCCGCCCTTGAACAGCGGGGTGACCATCTCGTAGTGGCGTTCGGGGTTGAGGGCGAGGGTGGCGGGCGGCAGGAGCAGAGGGCCAGCGAGGCTGGCTACCAGGGCGGGCAGCACGAACCTACGCAGGCCACGACCCCGAGCACCTCGTCGCGGTCTGCGAGGCTGAGCCGCTCGTCCGAGCAGCGCCCTCATTATTTCCTGCTCTTCTTGTGCGCCCGGCTCCGGTGCCTTTTGGTCTTCTTCTTGACTTTGACGCACCTGCCGTGCTTGTCGCGCTTGCATTTGGCAGTGGGTTTGGGGGGTGTTTCGGCGGGGAAGGCGATGCCGGGGGTCGCGAGCAGCGGGAGCGCCGGGGGCGAGGCGAGCACGCTGGGGAGTCCTGCGGTGGTGAAGGTGGCGGGGGCGCCGACGGCTTCGCCGTAGCCGCCGCGGATCACGATGCGATAGGCGTAGGCGCCTCCCGGCTGAAGCCCCGTGAGCTGCTGGGCCTCGGTGACGGGGGCGGCGCCGCCGCCGGTGGGTCCCGAGACGACGACGCCGAACCGGGTCGCCGCGCCTGCGTACACACCGAGTTCGAAGCTGTACGTCGCCGGCTGCCCGTCGGGGTTGACGATGCCGGAGATGACCGCGCTCGTCGATGTGACAGCGCTAGGTGGGCCTGTGGCGGCGGTGACGGTCGGCGCGGCGGCGGCGGTGAAGGTGCCTTCGGTGCCCGTAGCTTTGCCGCCGACTGTCTTGCCTGGTTCTTCTTCGAATTCGTTGTCGGCGACGAGCCGGTAGCTGTAGGTGGTGGCGGGGGCGAGCCCGGTGAGTTCCGCGGTCGCGCCGATCGCCCCGTAGACCGCTGAGGTTTCATCGGGGGTGCTCTGCACGCCCGCGCAGCCCGCGAGCGACGGGCAGGCCCCGTACTGGAAGTGGTAGCGCGTGCTCGTGTGCTCCGGATTGACGGTGGCGTTCACGACCGCGGACTGGGCGGTGATGAACGACGCGCTCGGGACGCCCTGGACCTGCGCCGCTATCACCGGGGTGTGGAACGTGACGTCGTCGCCGTGACCCCGCAGCTTTTCGCCGCCCGCTTCCGCTTCCACGGCGACCCTCGCCCGGTAGGACTGGTTCGGGGTGAGACCGGTGAGCTGGGAGGAGACCGGCGCGAACGCTTCACCTGCGCCTTCGAACGCCACCGGGGTCTGGGAGCCGAGCGCGGGGCTCGTGCCGTACTGGAAGAAGCCGGTGGCGGGCACCCCGTCGGGGTTGATTTCCCCACACAGCTTCGCGCTCGTCGCAGCGACTTCCGTGGCCGCGCACGTTTTCGCTTCGGGGAAGACGAACGCCGCGTACGCTTCGAGTTCCTCGTTGCCGGGCTCGAGCACGTACGCCGCGCCCGACGGGGCGAACGCCAGGTTCCTAGGCCCGCTGGGCATTTCGCCCGGCGGCGGGGCGAACTCGCTGATCTTCACCCCCGAGGCGCTGTAGAGCACGCCGTGCACGGGGCCTTCCGCGACCTCGATGATGCCGACGCGTCCGTACGGGTCCAGCGCGAGGGCGCTCACGCCCGAGCTCGCGCCGTCGATCACCGTTGGCTGCAGGACACCGGCCGCGTCGAACTCGTGCACCCCGGCCGCTGCGCTGTCGGCTACGAGCACGTTGCCCGCGGGGTCGACCGCCACACCGGTCGCCCTGCCGCTTGCCGAGATTTCGCTGAGCGAGAGGTCGCCGGCGGAGGCACCCGACGGTTCGAACTGCTGCACGCGGGCGTGGTCGCCGACATACAACCGATCTTTCGGGCCGCCGACAGCGATCATGTCGCCGTACGCGATTTCGAAGTTGAACGCGCCCGCTTCGCCGTCGGTTTCGGCGACGGAGGACGGCCGCATCAGAGCGCCCTTGCAGGCTTCGCCCGCGGTGCAGAGGTTGGCTTTGGTGGTTTCGTTCACTTCCTTGCCGATCTCCAGCACGAACGCGCCGGCGGACGTGAACTTCTGCACGCGCTCACCTTCACCGGCTTCACCGAACGCCGTGTCGGCGACGTACACGTCGCCGGTCGCGGGGTCGACCGCGATCGCCTGGGAGAACGTCGCGAACTGTTCGGGCGCGGCTCCTTCCACGCCTGCCTGGCAGACGTCTTTGGATTCCGCGGTGCAGACGTTACGTTCGGCCTGCGGCGCCGCCGCTTCGACCTTCGTCCTGTTGACATCCCAGCCGAACATGCTCACGAACGCCCCGACGGGGGTGAGCTCCTGGACGCGATGGTTGAACGTGTCAGCGACATACACGTCTTCGAAGCTCGGGCTCGCGGGATCGCTGTTCACCGCGACACCAAAGGGGAACGAGAATCCTCCCGCCCCAGCGTTTTCCTTCCCAGGCCGGCATTCTTCTTTGACGGCGCAGACGTTCGCGCCGGTCTTGTTGACTTCCCAACCGAAATGGCTCGAGAGCAGGAGCCTGGTCGGGATGGGCGCCGCGAGCGCCGTCGTCGCGGCGAGCGGCACGAGCACACAGGCCACCGTGGCCCCCAGCAAGAATGGGCGGATCGAGAGTGTCCTCAATCGGGTTTTCATCGTCGGCTGCCTGCCTTCCTGCCGGCATGGGCGTCGGGGTGTCGTCGTGTGCTCTTGGCCTTCGCGGCGTTGCAGCCGGTGACCAGGATCTTGGTTGTTTGCTTGAGGACGGCGCCGTTCTGGGCGACGAATTCGCTGGGCATGTTCAGGGTCGCGGGCTTGGTGACCCTGCTGGTGAGGGTCTTATGGACGGTGCGCCCATGCACGCGCTTCGTGACCTTGCGCTTGACGGTCGCGGTACTCGTGAGCCCGCAGAGGTTCGTGTTCGCGGCGAGCGCCGAGTAGGGACCCTCGGGAAGATAGAGCTCAAAACTCGAGACGGGGACGTCCGGGACGGTCTTGAAGGTGGAACTCGTGATGCCGTGCTTGTCGATGAACGTCGTGCCCGTCAAATCGACGCGCACACCGTCACCCTGCAGCACCACGACCAGGCTGGGAAACGCTTCCCCGCCGTGAGAGACGAAGTACACGGGCCCCTCGAGCCCCACCGGCAAAAGCGGAGTCGTGGTCCGCGCGATCCCGACGATCGACGCGACCGGGCAGTTCGCGGGATTCGCATTGAACGTCGCGGCGACGCACGCCTTCTGCAACGTCGTCAAACGCGACGGAAGCTGCTTGGGCAGTTCGACTTTGACATAGCTGATGTTCGCCTGGCTGCCCGCTTGAAACGGCGGGTAGGCGACCTTCGCATCGAGGCTCGCCCCGCCCGCTTTGCTCGTGCGACCACTCGTCGTGACCGTGAACCGCGGTTTGAAATCAAGACTCCTGCAGCCCCCGGCAGCGAACGGGCTGGCAACGCTCGCCGTCGCGTTCTGAGAGCCCGAGACGACGGCGGTGATCTTCTGTTCCCTGCAGCTGGTCGGGTTGAACATGAAGTTGGGCCGGTCGATGTTGACCGTGATCCGTTTCAACCGCAGCGGCACGCCGAAGACGATCTGCGGGATCGCAAACGGCCCCGTTTCATCCGTCGTGATCGTCAAGCTGCTATCCGTCGGGTCAACCGCGATCCGCGCCCTGACCACCACCAGGCCAAGGTTGAACGGGCCCGCCACCGCATCCGTCACAATCGAAAGGCCGAACGGGGCTCCCCCATACCCCTTCGTCAAATACACGTTCCCGGAGATTTCAAACGGGTGCGAGCCAGCACCAGACGCCACCGTCGTGCTGCCGATCCGTGAGGATTCCGGACAGTGGCCGTTGCCGGCGAGTGGTTCTTCGCACAAAGGCACGCTCGAGAGCATCCCCAACAAACCCGGCGGCGTATGCACCTGCACACCCTTCACGAACTGTTCACGATCCCCACGCGTCAAATCGAGCGTGAACGGCGTGAACCGGCCGGCCCGCGGCGAAACGTTTCCGGCGACGAACCCTGGGTTCAGCGGCAGCCTGGGGCACGGTGTCGCCAGGCCGTCGCCGGCGAGGTCGACGTCGAAGAACGACGACGGCGTCGCATCCGCCGTACCCGCCACGAGCAGCCCTTCGGGGGTCGTGCCCGGGGCGCTCCACGGCGTCAAATCCGACGTGGTCGTCGCGACCCCGCACGCCGCGGGGTTATCGAGCGGCGCCCGCGGACCCCCGTTCAACCGGATCTTGAGTTCGCTGAACGGCGTCTGCGGATTCTCCAAGAACTTCGTCGTCAGCTGCCCGGTCGCCGGGTTCGCCTCGACGAAGCCTCGCGCCTTGATATTGATCCCCTCATTCGCGAGCTCCCCCGTCCCACCAAGTTCCAGATACAGCTGATACAGGTTCCCATCCAAAGCATCCTGTTCGGTGCACGCCGCCTGTCCCGGGCCACCACAGCCCGGCCGCGCCAAGTACACATGCCCCTTTACGGGTTCCGGCAACAGCGGCGTGATCGCTTCCGCCGTCCCCACCGTCGACGCATCCGGGCAATGACCAGGCGCCAGCTGCAATTCCCCAGACAAGCCAACTTCTTCGGATTCCGGGCCGTCGAAGTTGATCCCCGAAGAGCCGGTTTCATCACAAGCCTGGATCCCGTCGACGATCCCCGGGCTGATAGACAAACCCTCCGGCAACGTCACGACCGCGTCACGCAGATGCGGCGTCGCTTTTGACCCCGGCTTCTCGCTCTGCGGCACCCCAAGATTCACGCCCAATCCCACCGGCGCATCCGCCACCAACATATCCGGCAGCGTTTCGATCGTCGGCGCGAACGACAACGAATTACAGCCCGTCAACGCCGGCATCGTCGTCGTCGCTTCCGCATAACCCGAATACTTGCCTTCCCGCACACTCCCCGGCGCCTGCCACGAATCCGCACGCAAATACGCAGCCAACGGACCACCAGCACAATCCGAACCCAACGACAAAAACGACACCGGCGCCACACCCGACACTTCCCCACCACCTTGACACCCAAGTGCATGCAGGACGTTCTGTTTCTTGCAGAATCGCCCGCGCATCGCGTTGTGGCTCGAGTCCGCCGGCACACCCCAAAACGTCAGTTCGAACTTGAACAGACCGATCAGCGGGATCTCGTTGCTGGCAACGATGAATCCATATTCCTGCGTGTGTGTCACCGGGTTCTCGGTACGCACGAGATGGGCCGTCAACAGCTGCTGAAATAGTGGGAACGGGTTCTCGAGCACGAACTCCGCCGACTCGCCAGCCGACGGCGTCACGTTCACAATCGGCCCAACTTCAAAAGGACTTTCGCCACCATAATTAAGTGAATACCATCCGATGATCGTGTCGGCCGGGCATGTGCCCGTGCCACTCGTAACTACCGCCAGCGAGCAACGCGGCACGGCCTGTGGATTGCCCAGCAACCCCGCCGGCAACCCGGCCACAATGTCCTTTGGGTCCTGCGTAGGCACCTTCGGAAAGACACCAGGCATCAACTCTTCTTCTAATGGACCGTAGTGACCAGATCGTTCGTTTGTGATTTCGCCCGTCGTCGTCAAAGCCCACGGGTGGCCGCCCGCCTGCGTGAACACGTACGGCTTGTTGGTGAATTCGAACCCTGTCACACCAAATTTTTCGACTTGTATTTCTTCGGTGCGTTCGATCGTCTGCATCGTGAATTTCGTGATCCCGAACGGCTTCTCTTCCATGGCAACGGCGGGCGTCGGCGCAGCCAAAAGCGACAGGAGAGCAGATATCGCTAGGACACTTGCGAACCGCAGGAACGGAGTATGACGAGTCATGATCACGTGCATGGTCACTTGCGCCCCCCGCGATGTGCCCTATTGGCTCTTGTCGATCTCGACCTGACGCAGCGGCGCCGCTTCTTGATGTAGCCCTTCCTGCACCTCGCGGGCTTTGCCTTGGGCCCAGTGGACGTCGTAGCCGGCGCGAAGTTGCCCCCAGGCGCTTGGGAGACGCTTCCCGGCACGAGCAGCGGCGCGGGGTTCGTCAACGGCCCCTGGCATGCGTCCCCCGAGCACGGCTGGGGCGGCGTCGCGACAGCCGGGAAACCAGCGCCCAAGCGCGCGTCGTAAACGTCACCGAGGCCATCGGTGTCCTGCCCGACCAGGCCCTGCGTCGTTACGAAGAAGATGTCGCTGCCCGAGGGGGAGATCACCACGTGGTTACGGGCGATGGAATCTTCCGAGCTTCCGCTCGAGACGAGCGACACGCTGCCTTCGGCGCCACCGGCGCTTTCATGCCATTCATATGCGTTTTCCAGACCGTTGGTCGCGTTCGGCGACAACGGCTCCGCAGTCGTGAAGACGATCCGCGAGCCATCTTCGCTGATCGCACGGTTATCCATTTCATACTGCTCTTTGGATCTGCCACCGTAATACCCTGGAGCTATGCTCGCGCCGAGCGTTTCACCTGTCGTGTTGATAACTGTACGGTTCCCATTGTCGTCAAATCCGTTTTCACCACCGGAGACGCGGTCGAGCTGGCCTGTCTGGGCGTCATAGCGATACACATCCTTTGCCATGTTCGAGTCGGTGGTGAGCAGTTGTGCGAAGCTGGCGAACACAAAGAACCTGCCGTCGGAGCCTGCCGTCTGCGCCTGCGCTTCGTTGTCTTCCCAGAGTTTCGTGTCGACACCGGTTGGGCTCGGGCAACGAGCATCTTCGACCGTCCCCGACAACGATGCGCCCGAGCAGAGATCACCTATGAAGGCGATCGTGCCAGATCTCGTGCCATAGACATAGAGGTTCTCGGCGCCCTTGACCGCTGTGTGGCCTTCGGGGCCTGGTTCGCTGGTCAGCACGCCGCGCGCGACGAAATACACGCGCGAGCCGTCAGGGGCGAGCCGCACCACACCCTGGACATCCGCCGCCTCACCCACGCTCGGGGCATGCGAGACCTGCCTCAAGGATGTCGCTTCCCGTTCGGCTGCGCCACAGCCGGGCTTGCCGCTCGGACAGCCGATCGTCGCGAGGTAGAGGTCGTTCTTCGAGTCATTAGCTTCCCCTGTCAACGGAGCGCTTGTCGTGAAATACACCCGTGAGCCGTCCTGCGAGGCACCAGCGAAGTCAGAGCTGGCCCGTGCTGCCGCGCCTTCACACGGCACTTCCCCAGGCACTTTCCCCGCGCTTTCCCCGACGCAACCACCAAATGGCTGGCCGGCTTCGAGTGGCCTCGACACTTCAAGCGTCCGCGACCCACCCAGACGCACGAACACCTGGTGAGGCACTTCGGGTCCGTATTCTTGACCGCTCGTCTTCGGACATACGGTGAAGAACACCTCGCCACCATCCGCACTCACAGCATTGAATGTGTTGTTTCTAGCTAAAGCGTACGCTTCATCCCCTGCCGTTGTGTAGCATGCCGGGTTAATCAGCTTCCCCTGGTTATTCAGTCCCACAAGCGCCAGCGACTTCGGTTCGCCGCCACAGCCACGACCAACGTCATAAAGCTCATAGACCCCTCCGACCGCCTCCGGGACGAGCGTTTCGGATGCATTGGTGCCCAACAGCATGTGACAAAACCCCAGGCTCGACGCCCGGTAGGTAGGCCGGAATGCGCCTTCTGTTTCGTTGAGCTCCTTGAGTATCGCGCTGGGTTCCCAGCCAGTACTCGTATCCGGCACGGTCGTCTGATGAACCAGCAGGTCCTGTTCGTTAAGCGGGTGCCCGGTGTTCGGTCCCGGCCTGCCCATCTCAAGCACGAGGTTCAACGATGGAGTCATGTCGCCCGCGGAGCCCGCCGGTTCGGCTATGAGCACCACCGGCGCCATCATGGGGGCCGTAGACCACCCTGAAGCGGTCCGGCGCGCGAGATAGCTCACTCCGTTGAGAATCAGCCCCGAGGAGGGTGCGCCCGCGAACACCCCGGGGTCATAGAATGCCAGCGCTTCGCCGTCAGCCGCCACACCATCGATACGCTGAACGCCGTACCCACCCTTGAAGAGCGGGCTGACCATCTCATAGTGGCGTTCGGGGTTGAGGGCGAGCGACGCGGACGGGAGGAGCATGACGGACAGTACGACGAAGGACACAAGCGCGCACACGCGCACCGTGGCATTTGCTCTCTGCGGGCGCATCACGACGTGGCCTCCCTGTTGTTGTGCGCGTGAGCGCGGAACGATTCTGTTACCCGCAGCCCCCTCTCGGTCAGCCGCCACGCGTTGGGCTCACCCTTGGCGTGACCCTCGCCCGTGTTCGCCAGCAGACCGATGCGCTCGAGACGCCCCAGGAGCTTTGAGATCTGACCCTGGTCATAAACATCCGCCTGCTCGCCGATGAGACGATTACTGGCACCGGGGTTCTGCGCGACCCTCTCCAGCACCAGCGCGGTCCTGTAGGTCAAGCGCATCGGGATGCCCTCCAGCGGATCGCTCTGCACCCGCGCGGTCTTGCGGACAACCCGCGCGGTCTGCCCAATCGCCGGCGCGGGCACGGCACGCACCTGCTCACGACGCGCCGCCGCGGGCCCCAGGTAGGGCAGCACGATCATGCCCATCAAGTCCCCCAGCAAGCCCGTGAGCGGTTCACGGTCGCCGCGCAACAACCGCGCGTAGACGATCGCAAACGCCGCGCCGACCAACCCCTCCGCGGTCAGGGACGGGCACTCCCCCGCCCGTACGCCCTCCCTGCGACCCTGATCCAGCACCCTGGCCACACGCGCGAGGATCTCCTCACGATCCGCCAATACCCGCGGACCACCACCCAACGCCTGCACCACGCACACCCGCGCGAGCACAGGCTCACGATCGAAAAACGCGAGGATCGTCAGCAGGCCCGTACGAACACGCTCACGCCAGGGCAGCCCGTCCAGCCGCGCGCCGGACAGCTCGTCCTCGACCCGCCCGAGGACGTCCTCCAACACCGCCGAAAGACAATCCTCGCGATTCTCGAACAGGTCATAGAACGTGCGCCGCGACACCCGCGCACGCGCAGTGATGTGCGCGACCGACGCGCGCGCATACCCCAACTCGTCGACCGTCGCCACAGCCGCGCTGAGCAACCGCGAGCGCTGCATCCCGGCCACCTGCACCCGCGGAGAGACGGCGTCCCTGCGCGCGTTCCGCTTCAAAGCATCACGGCGGGCGCCCACCTGCGCGCGCCGCGCGCGCGAGGACCGGGCGGGCGGGACGGGCGCGAGCGCGCGCCTAGCGGACATCACGGGCCTCCGGTTCGATACGCACAGAGGATCCGCGCGCGCAGATCGGGGAGCGCCACAGCGGCCTCGGGTAAGGACCGCTACGGCGCTCAGCGCCGCTTACAGAACCAGCGCGTTTCCGTGGGCGGGAACCGGAACGACGAATGCCGCGCCCGGAGGCACGGCCGGTGTCAGCTGGAAGGTGACGACGGGCGCCCCGACGGACGCCGCAAGCGGGCTCAGGCCCTAGAAGATTGGGGCAAGAGAGAGAGAGAGAGAGAGAGAGATGTGTCAGCGCTGCTGACGCATCTACCTACGGGCGCACCTGGGCGCGCAACCACTCCCATCACATCTGTCCCCAACGGACTCACGCGAACACAACCCCTCTTCATGCGATCCGGCACCTCTCCCCGACGACTGTCCCCTGCTAAAGCGCTTGATGTCGATCCAGCGGACCGAACCCAAACCCGATCTATCGTGCCCGACCCCCCACAACGGGAAGTCATGAACACACGGAAACATAGCGCCAACCGTATGGCTTGTCAAGAGCGAACTGCGGATGCCGCACGAACCAGGCCGACAGTATGCTGCGCTTGGCTCTACAAGGCGAAAAAGCCCGATTCGCCGTGGATCGTGCCCCAGCCGGCGTCATCGTGCCGCTGTGCCTGCTCCCGGCCCACCTCCTCGGCCTCGACGGCGCGGCCTGGCAGCTGATCGGCTCCGCTCTCCGAGCCACCCGATCCGTGGCAAGCCGGGCATCCCGCCGACCGGCAGTCCTTCTCCGAGCATGTCTGAAAATCCGGACACGAAACAAGCAAGTGTTCTTTGCAGAGCCGCGCCACCGAAAGTCAGCAAACACAGGCAAAACGGCTGACGCCGATCCCCGCGCTTTCGGGGGCTTTCGCCCGTGCTTGCTGGCCTTCGCAAAACACTAGCCAATCGGGGTTATTGGTGGTGTTTAGCCTGGCTGCCGGGGATTCTCGGGGTCGGGAGTGGTTTCGTGAGCGGTCTGGCGTCTCTCGATATAAGCCATCTTGAATTGGCGGTATCACGGGCAGTCGCCGACAGCCGCAAGTCGGCGTCGGTAGACCCGCATGTCAGCGCTATTGAAGTCGGAGTGCGTCTGCGTGCGAAGCGACGCCACGTCCTCGCGGTGGTACGGACTGGACAGACTCTCGTTGTGTCCGATCACGTTGTGGACGGCGATGCGATAGTGGCAGCGTAGCCACCGCACCAGCCGCAAGCTCGCCGTCATCTGCGCGGGGTCACCGAGGACTTCCTGGTCGCTGTCACCGACGTGCTCGATGCCGATCGCCGTCCAGTTGAGACCGACCGTGTGCCGACACATGATGTTGAGAGACACGAGCTGATGGATGGCGCCGTTCTTGTCGATCACGAAGTGCGCGCATGTGTTCGGCAACTCGTGGATCTCGGGGTCGGGAGTGTCCGGCGCGAATGTGTTGTACGTCGCTTGGAAGGTCGGCGTCTCCGTGTAGTGGATAACGATGACGTGCGGGTGGATGAGCTTGTACGTCGGTGTCATGAAGCTGCCGTAGTGCCTACGGGCGTACGCGACCATCCGGGCCTTGCGTTCGGGCCCAAATGGGATTGGGTCCCAGATGATGTGTGGCTTGGGCACGGCCACGACAGGTGGGGTGGGCGGAGCGCTTGGAGCGCTGGGGACGGGCGCGGTACTGCCGCCCGATGCAGAGCTGCTTGATGTCTGGGTCCTCGCCGCCGCCGCAGAGGCGACGGGCGCGTGATCTGTGCCCGTTGGTGTCGTCGTTTCGACAGAACTGCAGCCAGCGGCAAGCGTAAGGCTGAGGACGGCGACGGCCAGCGCCTCCGGGCGCGACATCGTTCGTTGAATCGATCCTCGCATCCGGTCTATTCAGAGGTCGGTGGTTACGTGAGCCTTCTACTCAGACCCAGCCTGTGTTGCAGGACGTCGGGCACAGGAACGGCGATCACGTCGAGCCCGTTGATGCCGCTGAAATCGGTGGGGTTGCAGGTGTAGACGGGCAGGTCGTTGGCGAGGGCCGTAGCGGCGATCATTGCGTCGTAGGTACGCGCTGTGGTCTTGCGCCCGGCGCGCCGCAGCGAGGCGGACACGCGTCCGAGGGCACGAGCAGCGCTCGCGTCGAAGGGAAGCGGGTCGAAGTCGGCCTCGGCCTGCTGGAGCTGGCTTTGGCGGGCGACACGTTCGCTCTCGTCGTTGGCCACCAGCGGGCCGACCGAAAGCTCAGCGAGCGTCACTGCCGTGATGAGCGGTTCCATCGGGAGCGCTGTCAGGTCAGTGAGCTTCCCAAGGAGGATGACCGTCGAGGTGTCGAGGATTCCGCGGATGAGCGGCGCCCCGTCACTCACAGGCTTGCGTCCAGCAGGCGGTCAACATCTTCACGAAACACTGCGGGGTCTACTGGCGGCAGCCGCCGCCAGCGACTCAGCAGGGCCTCAGCCGAAAGCCCACAAGGCGATATCGCCCGTAGCTCAGCCACGGCCTTGCCTGAACGCGTGATCGTGATCTGCTCTCCGCGCGCGGCGCGGTCCACGACATCGCCGCCGTGATTGCGCAGGTCTCGGATGCTGACCTCAGCCATACGACCAATTGTATCACTCGTGATACAGCGGTTCGCAAACCAGCCACTTGAGCAGTCCATCACCGGCATGTTCACAGCCCGGCAAGCTCAGAAGCGAGGCTACAGCGCACAACTGCTCGCCCACAGCGGCCAGGTCGCCGCCCTCGTGCGCCACACAACCCAAGAAGCCGAAGCCGCATGAGTGCGCCACCCCCGAGGCGTTCCGCGCCGCGCTGGATCAGCGCATCCGCAACGAGGCAGTCGCCAGCGGCGTAACCGTGATGCGGCTGCGCAAGCGCGTCGCGTTCGAGCGCTTCCTCGCCAGGCTCGCCGTTCCCCAGCGCTGGGTGCTCAAGGGAGCATTCGCGCTCGACCTGCGACTTGGGCTGCGAACACTTCCTCGCCGGGAAGACGATCGGAGCCACCTTGGGCGACAGCGACCGAGACGGGCACCCTCGCAGCAGCGCTTTCTGCACGTTCGCGTAGGTAGCGCTCTGGCTCCACGGCGATGACCTCGCTGACCAGGTCGGATAGTGCTGGAAGTCCCCCCTCACACGCGCCCACGTATGCTGAGGCCGAAAAATGTCCGGTGCGACGGTGAGAGATGCGAGCGAGGACGACGCGCCGGCGTGCGCGGCGATTTACGCGCCATACGTGCGTGAGACGGCCGTCAGTTTCGAGGGCGAGCGGCCGACACCCGCGCAGATGGCCGAACGCATCGCGGCGGCGACGCGCACGCACGCATGGGTCGTGCTCGAAGACGACGGACGCGTCGTCGGCTACGCCTACGGCGGGCCGCACCAGACGCGAGCGGCCTATCGCTTCTCGTGCGAGGTCAGCGTCTACGTCGAGCGGGGTCGGCGACGCACCGGCTCGGGGCGCGCACTGTATGAGGCGCTATTCGAGCGGCTCGCGGCGCGCGGCTACCGGATGGCGGTCGCGGGCATGACGCTGCCGAACGAGGCGAGCGCGGGCCTGCACCGAGCGATGGGCTTCGAGCCGGTCGGCGTCTACCGGCGGATCGGCTGGAAGCTCGGCGCGTGGCACGATGTCGCGTGGATGCAGCGGACGCTCGGCGTCGAGTACGACCCTCCCCTGGAGCCGCGCTGAGGCCGATTCCTCCTCGGCCGGAGCGCTGCTCGGCCGCGACCAAGACCTCGCGAACGGCCGAATCGAGATCGGGCGCGACAAGACCGACGCCGGCGTCCGCGAGATCGACATGCTCCCCCTCCTGCGGGAGATCCTGACCGAATACAGAGCCCAAAAGATCCAGGAAGGCCTGCCGACCGGCCCACAGGATCCCCTGCTGACCACCGCCACTCTCGTCCAAGGCGGGGCGGCTTCCGCTTCGCACCCAAGCCGGACACGGGCGCCCCCGGCAACCGGGGCGTGTTCGCCCCCCGCCCGCCGGGGCCCTACCGGCTCGCGTGCGAGCAGTAAAGGTCGCCTTGACCGCGAGCATCGCCCGCCGGCTCGACGAATTTATGCTGGCAGGCGGCCCGAGCACATAGCGCTCTGGTGGAGCGATCGACGCCCGACCTTACTGTCGCGTTCATGGATTCGATCTGTAGGCTTACCGGCGTTGCGTAAGTTGCGTAGGTTGCGTCATTGTGCTACCGTGTGGTCATGGCATCGACAGCTACCCCAGAGGCTGAGCGCTTGGCTGACGAGCTCGTCAAGCGCCTGGGCGAGCGTCCCCTGTCGCCCAGGAAGCTCGCCGTCGAGCTCGCCGGACAGGACACGCCGCCAGCGCTGATCGGAGCGTTCGACGCCGCTCTGTCACGGACCGCCGCCGCGGGTGAGACCGACAGCCTCGACGAGGCTCTGTGGGGACGGGCGCCTACCGACGAGGAGCTCGCGCACGCTCGGCACGCCACCTATCCAGCGCTCCAGGACGCGATGCGCGAGGCGCTGTCTGCTGCCCTGACGCGCGAGCAGGCGGCGCAAAGGCTTGGCGTCACACCGCAGGCGGTGTCCAAGCGCATCACTTCCGGCGGCTTGGTTGCGCTGCGGCGTGGACGCGTCAACCGCCTGCCGGCCTGGCAGTTCCACGAAGATCGGGAGTTGCCCGGCCTGAAGCAACTGATCGCCGCCTACCCCGGCGGCGCACTGTCGCTGACGCACTGGGCCACCTCCCCCTCACCGGACCTCGACGGCGCCACGCCAGCGCAGATCTTGGCCCGCCGCGGCGGCGTCGCACGAGTACTCGAGGCCGCCGAAGCGCTCACGCCGGGCGCGTGGTAGCCAAGCTCGGCGATCCGCCGGCCACACTGCCGGCGGACCCCCCGACGTGGTCGTGGACAGCATCGAAGCCGATGGTGCGCGTCTATCACGAGCAGCCCGGACACGACGGCATAGCGTCGCGCACCTTCGGTCCTCTGGCGCGCTTTGACCCGCACGTGCGCGACGCCCATCAGCGCCCGCGCGAGGACCCGCAGGGGCGCGGCGTGCGGTATCTCGCCGCCGACCTTGCCACCGCGCTTGCCGAGTCCTATCCAGGGCAGTGGCCTGAGGTATCGATCTGCCCGCACACACGCGCCGCCTGGGTATGCCCGCCAGCGCCAGTGGCGCTGCTCGACCTCTCCGGCGAGGGCGCACTTGCGATCGGAGCGACGGGCACCCTGCAATGGGGCGATGAGCCACGCAGACGCACCCAACGATGGGGACGGCGCATCTACGAGCAGTACAGTCATCTCGAAGGCATCCGCTACCAGGCCGCCCACCAAGGCGGCGAGTGCGCAGTGCTATGGAAGCGAGCACCCACACTCCAGCGCCTACCAGGCGGCGACCGCAAGCTGTGGGCGGTATGGAGCCGAGTCGCGACCGCGCTGGCCGGCCAACGCCGCGCCCCACGGCGGATCGAGGCCGCAGAATGCAGGCGATGCCGCGAAACCGGACTCAGCACGAAGAAACGCGGAAGGCAAAAAGGCACGTCAGCCCAATAAAGGAGCATGACCAAACATCCCAGCCCGCCGTAACCAGAACAGCCCCCGTAAATCGCGAGGGTTAAGGGCTCTCCACGAAGTCTAAATTATCGGGGCGGGCGGATTCGAACCGCCGTCCTCACAGCGACCACACTCTGAGGATCCACGGTTTTGGCACGTCTGGACTGGAGCCGAGGAGCGGCCCCCGTTTGATGGTCCAGCTGGTCTGGTCCCCGAGCCTTGTCTGTGCGGTTCGGGTCGTAAGGCGAAGGTGAGCCCGGTCGCGTTGCCACTCTGCCTGGGCGGTGTCGATGCGGGCGAGCAGCGCGTCGAGGTCTCCACGGGTGAACGTCCACTCGAATGGCCGGGCGATCTGGCGGTAGCGCTCGACATCGCTCGCCGCGACGCGAGGCATGGAATCGCTACGTTCTGCGTGCATGGGAAGGGTTCTGTCCTTTCCGTGCCACGGCCCTCGGCAGTTCACAGCTGCGCGGGGGCGAATAGCGTTGTCCGGTTTTGTCTGTGATACAGGAGGCGGCGGCGGGCATCAGACGGCCGGTGAGGTAGAGAAAAGTCGATCCCGGTGAGCGCCGATGGGAGTTCGCCTCCCGGCGCCTGGGGTGTGGACCCCGAGGCGGCAGCGCTGTTCGCGCACCCGAACCTCTCTGCCTTGAAGTCAGCCGTGGGCCGCACCTGCTTTGCGGTGTGGGGCTCAGCGGTCGCGCACAAATCACGACCGCGAGCAGCACCGCCGTCGAAGGGAGCAGCGCGGTCACCGTGACCTCGACCGTCTAGCCTGAGAGACGCACCTCTCTCACCTAACGGTGGTTGGCTTTGGGCGTCCCGCTCCTGGATGCGGCCCGCTTCGTCGCCTTCCGTTTCCTGTGCTTGGCCTTGCACATACGCTTGGCTTTCGCCTTGCATGCCTTGGCGTGCTTGGGCGCGGCCTTACGGGGTGGTTTGGCGGGCGCGAGCGCACCGGCCAATTCGCCCGTGCCGGCGAACGGCAACAGCGAAGGGGTCGGGTCGTTGGGGGCGCTCGCCGGGGTGGAGCAGGCGTCGCCTTCGCATTCCACGGGCCCCGGTGGGGGAGGCTGGATGCCGCCGCCGATGCGCGCGTCGTAGACATCGCTCGAGCTATCGCGGTCAGTGCGGGTCAGCTCGGCGTGTGTCGTGAAGAACACGTCACGACCGGAAGGGGTGCTGCCGAGCAGTTCGACGAGGTAGCCGGGGGTGCCCGAGGAGATCAGGCTCAGGCACCCCTGGATGTGGGTGCAGCTGTCGACGCCGGGCTTGCGCCACTCGTACACGTCGCTTGAGGGCGTGTAGTTGGAGCTGGGGAGCTCGCCGACTCCGCCGCCTTCGACGGTTGCTCCTTCGATCTTGCGTTCGCCGTTGATGTCCTGGGGGACGAGCGCGGCGGGGGTGTCGAAGAACACGTAGTCGCCGTTTTCGGAGGCGACCGTGGACTGCGGCGTGTAGTTCGCTCCGATCGCGATCGTGGGTTCCCCGAGGAACGTGGGTGCGAGCAGGGCGTCGGTGCTGGGTTCCGGCTTGTATGGTGAGGAGCACGACATGCACTGGACGACGTTCTCGAGGCTGTCGTAGCGGTACACCTGGTTTTCAGAGGGGAGCCCCGCGACCCTGACGCGGACGCATACGGCGCCTGCGAAGTAGAAGTAGCGTCCGTCGGGGCTGACGGACAGTTCGCAGCCGACGATGCCGGAGCCGCCGCCCTGGAGGATGAAGCTGAGCTTCTGCGCGGCGATGTCGTAGCGGTAGAGGTTCGTCTCGGTTTCGGTTGGGGGTGCTTCGGCGGTCAGCCGCTCGTCGGTGGAGAAGTAGACCGCGGTCAGCTCGTCGGAGACGATCATGGCGCTTGAGGGGAGTGGTTTGTGTGTGGAGAAGCCCGGGAGCGGTGCGGCCGTTCGGGTTTCTGTGTCGTAGATCAGGAATTCGCGTCCTTCACCAACGCTCTTTTCCATCAGCACCCGGGTGCCCTCTGGGTTCGCCGCGACAAACGCGTATTCGCCGACATCAACGGTCTCAGCACCGTTGACGCGGACGTAGAGGTGGTGGGTGCAGTTGTCGGTGAAGAACACCCGTGAGCCGTCGGCGGACACGGCGTGAGGGCTACTCGGGGCGTGGTCTCGCTGTCCGAGGCCGACGAGCACGCCTTCATGGCCCTTCGCGATCGTGGCGCCGCACGTGCTGATCGGGCCGCCGGAGGGGGACAGGTTGACCTGGTGCAGCTGTCCTTCTGTGTATTCGTAGAGGTCCTCTCCGGCGGTCGTCCCGGTCGGTGTGCCGAGGAGCGTGTGGTCCTCGGAGGCGAGGATCAGCTTCCCGGCGTCCGCCGAGGAGGCGACCCACTGGGTGCTCTGTTTGCGGGGGACGCTCGCGACGGTCGTGTAGGGGCCGCCGGGGGGGCCCGTGTCCAATTCGTTGCTGAGGGCGCTGCTCCCGCTCCCGGTCGCCCAGTTCGCCTCGACCGCCACCCGCGTCAGATCGGGGTTGAACACCTGCGCCTGGAAGCTGTCAGGGCCAGCTTCCCCCACCGGCCGGGTCGACGTCATCTGCCAGGCTTCGGGGGAGCGCTTGAAGTAGTACTCGCCGGTCTTCGGGTCCGGGGCCGTCCCCCACTGGGTGCCTGGCACGTGCAGCATGAGGTGCTCGCCATCTTCGCCGACGTTCGCACCCATCGTGACCAGACCGTAGTGGGAGAAATCCTGGGCCCCGCCCTTTTCCACAGGGGTCACCTGCTCATAGGCACGACAGTCAGGCAGCTGGGCTGAGAGTCCGCCACGCAAGCTTTCGTTGGCGCACGGGGCCGCTTCACCGGACGTGAGGACACCGGGGGCGGTGAGGGTCTGTTCGTTGCCGTCGACGAGGGGGCTCCCGGGCGCGCCGCTGCGGGCCTGCAGACGGTAGTGGTAGGTCACGCCGGGCTGCAGTCCCGGGAGGTCCTGGCCCACCAGCACCGTCGGGAAGCCGCCGACGAATTCGCCCGCGCCGGCGTCTTCCTCCGGGGTGCTCGACGCCGCCGCCCAGCCGCTTTCTTCGAACTGCTGCTGGGTGACGTACTCGACATGGAAATGCGTGTCTGTGCCGTGCGGGAAGACGTCGCCGAGCGCACGCAGGGATTCGCCGTGGATCGCGTGCGTCGCGAACGTGCTGACGAGCGGCGCACCCGCCGTTTCAAACCCCTTGACTTCCGAGGTCACCGAACCGTGGGTGTTTTCGGCGAGGAGCCGCGCATAGTACGTTTTGCCTTCGGCCAGACCGGTTGCGTCACCCTGCACCTCGTGGAAGTTCGCGTCCGCTTCACCGCCGGTCAGCAGGCCTTCGGAGACGGGTTTCCATTCGGATTCGGGCGCGGCGGGGGATGAGGCGACCTGCAGACGCCACGTCGTGGCCGACCGGTCCGGCACCACCACGCCCGAGAGGTGCACGCTCGAGGAGTGCACCGTGCTGACCGTGCAACAGCCGACCTGGGGCGTGGCGGGCCTCGTCGTGAACGCGTACTCGCTCGTCGTGGTCGCCCCCACGCCGTTGGAGGCTGTCAACTGCACCGTGTATTCGGTGCTCGGCGTCAACGCTTCGATGTTCACCACCCGCCGTGCGAGGTCTTCGGGCTGGCTGATAGACCCGCTGCCACCCGCGACCGCTTCGAACGGGCCGTTTTCCTTGCGGAGCTTCACTTCATAGGTCGTGGACGGCGCACCGTTGTCCTCGACTTCCAGTTCGACGTTGATGAATTCGGGGCCGAGCTCCCCCGGCTTTTCGAGCCCAAGGAACAGGATTTCGGCGGGTTCGACGCCGGGCGTCGAGAAGTGCCCTTCTTCGATCGCGCTACCAGACGCGTTGCGCCCGATGATCCGTATCGCATACGACGACCCGGGCAGCAGGTGGTGAGCCGTCGCGCTCGCCCCGCAACCATTGACGTGTTCTGAGCTCGCGGGTTCGATCGTGCCTTCACCCGCCGGCTTCCACGACAGTTCACCGCCGCCCAGCGCGTATTCGATCGCGTAATGCGCCGCAGAGCCGTTCGCGCACATGTCGGACTGGATGATCGCCCGCGTGGAATGCACTCCCACCGCTTCGAGCCTCTTCACCGTCGGCGGGCCGGTCCTCGCCGACGCAGACGACGCCGACACCAAGGACGACGCCAGGGCGAGCGAAAGCGCCGTACCCAGCCGGACCGCCCGCCGCCGCCTTATGGTCCGGCCCGTCGGTGGTCGCCGGTCGTGCTTTTGTGGCTCGCGACGGCCCGCCTCGCCGCCCTGTGCCCCCGGTGCTTCTTGACGCGGACGCACCTACCCTTACGACGCACCATGCCCTTCTTGCACGGCTTGGCTTTCGGTTTCGGCGGCGGCGCCACTGTCTGAAGCGGTGGCGTCAGGGCGGCGGTGAACGGGAGCAGCGACGGTGTCGGGTCGTTCGGGGCGCTCGCCGGGGTGGAGCACGCGTCGCCTTCGCATTCAACCGGGCCAGGAGGCGGCGGCTGGATGCCGCCGCCGATACGCGCGTCGTACACGTCGCTCGAGCTATCACGGTCGCTGCCGGTCAGCTGGGCATGCGACGTGAAGAAAACGTCACGGCCCGACGGGGCCGTACCGAGCAATTCGACGAGGTACCCGGGGGTGCCGGAAGAGATCAGGCTCAAGCAACCCTGGATGTGCGCGCACCCGTTCACACCTGGCTTACGCCACTCATACACATCACTCGACAGCGAATAAGAATTGCTGATGAGTTCAGAAACAGCGCCACCTTGGGTCTCTGCATTTATTTCGACCGGGCGTTCCCCGTTGATGTCCTGGGGGACGAGCGCCGCGGGGGTGTCGAAGAACACATAGTCACCGTTTTCGGAGGCGACCGCCTGCTCCGGCGTGTAGTTCGCGCCAAAGGCGATCGTGGGTTCACCGAGGAACGTCGCCGCAAGACGACGATCCGAGCTGGGTTCCGGCTTGTACGACGAGGCGCACGACACACACTGCACCACGTTTTCAACGCTGTCATAACGATACACCTGTTCCAAAGAGGGCAGCCCCGCAACGCCGACATGCCCGCCCTGCACGCCGCCGAAGTAGAAGTAGCGCCCGTCACGGCTGAGCGAAAGTTCACGCCCCGGAGGATCGGACGCCGTCTGAACGACGAAGCTGAGCCTCTCCGCAGCGATGTCGTAACGGTAGAGGTCGGCTCCCGTTTCTGTTGGCGGCGCTTCCGCGGTGAGGCGCTCCTTCGATGAGAAGTAGACGGCGGTCAAACCGTCAGATACGATCATCGATGCCGGCCCGAGAGACTTGTGCGTGGAGAAGCCGGGAAGCGCCGTCGCCGTGTGTGTTTCGTTGTCGTAGAGCAGGAATTCGCGTGCTTCGCCGCTAGCCTTTTCCAGGAGCACCCGGGTGCCCTGCGGGTTCGCCGCGACAAAGCCGTATTCGCCGATGTCGACGGTTTCAGCGCCGTTGACACGCACGTATAGGTGGTGGGTGCAGCTGTCGGTGAAGAACACCCGCGAGCCGTCGGCGGACACGGCGTGAGGGCTACTCGGGGCTACGTTTGTTTGCCCGACGCTTAGGTCGACGCCTTCTTTGCCCTTGGCGATGGTGGCGCCGCAGGTGCTGATCGGTGTGCCGGCCGGGGAGATGTTGACCTGGTGGAGCTGTCCTTCGGTGTATTCGTAGAGGTCGCTGCCCGCGGTAGTACCGGTCGGGGCGCCGAGGAGCGTGTGGTCTTCGGAGGCGAGGACCAGCTTGCTCGCGTCCGCGGACTCGGCGACCCACCGCGTGTCCTGTTTGCGAGGGACCGTCGCGACGACCGTGTAGGGGCCGCCGGGTGGGCCGGCGTCGAATTCGTTGTTGGGCGCGCTCTGCGCGTCCCCGGTCGCCCA